>NZ_CP178208.1:0-647500 GCF_047219225.1 Pontimicrobium sp. IMCC45349
ATGAATAAAACTGCGCAATCGGTATGGAATAACTGTCTTGAATTCATAAAAGATAATATTCAGCCGCAAGCCTATAAAACCTGGTTTGAACCAATTGTAGCAGTAAAGCTAACTGAAACAGCTTTAAGCATTCAAGTACCTAGTAAATTTTTCTACGAATGGCTTGAAGAGCACTATGTTAAAATTTTAAAAGTTGCACTTACAAAAGAACTTGGTGAAACAGCAAAGCTAGTTTATATCATTAAGATGGAAAATACTTATGGTAACAAACAACCTTTCACAGAAAAAATTCCAAGTTCAAATAGAACTGCTGTAAAAGCTCAAGATGTTGATATTCCTCTAAACAATAAAAACCCAGAATTAAAAAATCCTTTTATCATTCCTGGAATTAGAAATGTTAAGATTGAATCTCAACTGAATCCAAATTATAATTTTGAAAATTTCTTAGAAGGAGACTCTAACCGTTTAGCGAGAAACGCAGGTATCGCTGTTGCGAATAAACCAGGAGGAACTTCTTTTAATCCACTGTTAATTTTTGGTGGTGTTGGTCTTGGTAAAACACATTTAGCTCACGCTATTGGTGTAGATATAAAAGATAAATACCCTGAAAAGACAGTTTTATATATCTCTGCAGAAAAATTCACACAACAATATATTGACTCAGTAAAAAAGAATAATAGAAATGATTTTATTCATTTTTATCAAATTATTGATGTTTTAATTATTGATGATGTACAGTTTTTATCAGGTAAGTCAGGAACACAAGATGTATTCTTCCATATCTTTAACCATTTACACCAAAATGGAAAGCAAGTAATATTAACAAGCGACAAGGCACCTGTTGATATGCAAGATATCGAGCAACGTTTATTATCTCGTTTTAAATGGGGACTTTCAGCTGAGTTACAAAATCCAGATTTTGAAACTAGAGTTTCTATATTAAAAAATAAGCTATATAGAGATGGTGTTGAAATGCCAGAAGACATTATTGATTATGTTGCAAAAAACATAAAAACTAATGTTAGAGAACTTGAAGGTGCTATTATTTCTTTGATTGCTCAATCTTCTTTCAATAAAAAAGAGATTACCATCAATTTAGCTAAGGATATCGTTGAGAAGTTTGTAAAAAACACTAAGCGAGAAGTATCTATCGATTATATCCAAAAAGTAGTGTCAGATTACTTCCAAATGGACGTGGATACACTTCAATCTAAAACTAGAAAGAGACACATTGTACAAGCTAGACAATTAGCTATGTTCTTTGCTAAAAAATTCACTAAAGCCTCTTTAGCTAGTATTGGTTCTCAAATTGGTAAACGTGATCATGCTACTGTACTACATGCTTGCAAGACGGTAGATAACTTATCATCTACTGATAAGCAGTTTAGAAAATACGTAGAAGACTTAACAAAGAAGCTCTCTCTTTAATACTCATAAAATGACTAAAATTTTAATGGTTTGCTTAGGCAACATTTGTCGCTCACCATTAGCTGAGGGTATTTTAAAATCAAAACTACCTCAACAAAACTATTTTATAGATTCTGCAGGAACAGCTGGATATCATGTTGGTGAAAAACCAGATACTCGATCTATTGCTGTTGCAAGAAAATATGGCATTGATATATCTGACCAAAGAAGCAAAAAGTTCTCTATCACAGATTTTGATGAGTTTGATTATATCTATGCAATGGATAGTTCCAATTATCAAAATATAATAGCATTAGCCAGAAACAACTCTGATATAGCCAAAGTAAAAATGATTCTTGAAGAAGTTGCTACGCTTGATAAAATTGATGTTCCAGACCCATATTATGGAGGTAATGATGGTTTTGAAACTGTTTTCCAAATGCTTGATAAAGCCTGCGATAGCATTGCTGAAAAATTAGCATAAAACACTACTAATCAATTAAAAAATACTGATTTCCATTTTTTTTTGTAATTTCCGTAAAAAAGAACCCTAAACTAATTAGCATGAAAAAGATTACTTTTTACATATGCAGTTTCTGTATATCACTTATCTCATTTTCTCAACCTAATATAGAACTAAGTTCTGTTGCATCAGGATTTGATATGCCAGTAAGTATAAAAAATGCTGGTGATTCAAGACTTTTTGTAGTAGAACAAGATGGGAGAATAAAAATCATTAATAGCGATGGCTCTGTTAATGCTACTTCATTTTTAGACATTAACACATTGGTTTTTGACAATTTTGGTATAGGAGACGAACGTGGTCTATTGGGTTTAGCCTTCCATCCAAACTATAGTAGCAATGGCTATTTTTATGTAAACTACATTAACAATAGTGGCAATACTGTTGTTTCTAGATTTACGGTTAGTGCTGGAGATCCTAACACTGCAAATGCTAGTTCAGAATTGAATATATTAACAATCACACAACCTTTTTCAAACCATAATGGTGGCGACATGAACTTTGGACCAGATGGCTACCTTTATATTAGCGTAGGTGATGGAGGTAGTGCTGGCGATCCTCAAGGTAATGGTCAAAATATAAACACGTTATTAGGAAAAATGCTTAGAATTGACGTAGACAACACTAGTAATGGAAATAATTACGCTATACCTAGTGATAATCCATTTGCCGCAGATGGTAATAATGCTACTCTAGATGAAATTTGGGCTTACGGACTTAGAAATGCTTGGAAATTTTCATTCGACTCAGCAAATGGCGACTTATGGATTGCAGACGTTGGTCAAAACCAATACGAAGAAATAAACAAAGTAAACACTTCAGCCTCTGGGTTAAATTACGGCTGGAGATGCTATGAAGGTGATCATGCCTATGATACTTCTGGCTGCCCTCCAATGAACACACTTACTTTTCCAGTAGCTGAATATTCACATTCTAATAGTGGAAACTTTAAATGTTCCATAACTGGAGGCTATAGGCACAGAGGAACTGAAAATACTGGCTTGAATGGTTATTACTTTTTTGCAGATTACTGCAGTAACGAAATAGGCACTCTTGAAGAAGATGGTAGTAACTGGAATATGCATTTATCAGAAGTATATAGTGGCAACAACTGGGTTGCTTTTGGAGAAGACAATCAAGGTGAATTGTATATTGCTGGTATTGTTTCTGGAACAATTTATAAAATTGTTGATGGTGACTTAAGCACGAACGACTTTGAAGAAAATACAGCTGTAAAAATGTATCCAAACCCAGCTAAAGATGAAGTAATCATAAATTTTAATAGCAGCTTACCAGAAACTATCTCTATCTTTGATATTCAAGGAAAACTTGTAAAACAAATAGAAACAATAGAAGAAAACCTACTTAATGTATCTATTAAAGATATTAATAAGGGGTTATACATTGTAAGTTTCAAAACTCAAACTGGAGAAGTAACACGTAAAAAACTGATTATAAAATAAATGATAACCAAAGGTAAACTATATTTAATACCAACAAGATTAGGAGATAATGCTCCTTTAGAGGTTTTACCAATTTCAGTTAAAAAAATCATTGAAATGGTTGACGACTATATTGTTGAAAATGAAAAAACAGCACGACGATTTATAAAAAAAGTCAGTTCTAGCAAGTCTCAGCCTTCATTAAAAATTCATTTATTAAATAAATTCACACAAGAAAGTGAATTACCCAGTTATCTTGATGCATGTCTGGAAGGAAAACCTGTAGGTTTACTTTCTGAAGCTGGATGTCCAGGTGTTGCAGATCCTGGAGCAGATATTGTGAAAATTGCTCATGAAAAAGATATTCAAGTAGTACCATTGGTTGGACCATCATCAATTTTACTTGCATTAATGAGCTCAGGTATGAATGGTCAAAGTTTTACTTTTAATGGCTACTTACCTATTGATAAAGGTGAACGTAAATCAACTTTAAAAAAGTTAGAACGTATTTCTTTCGATAATAACCAAGCTCAAATTTTTATAGAAACACCATATAGAAATAATAAAATGCTAGAAGACATTTGTTCAGTATTACAACCAAACACTAGACTATGTGTGGCCTGCGATATAACTTTACCAACAGAATACATCAAAACAAAATCTATAAAAGACTGGAAACACAATAAAGAGGACTTTCATAAAAGACCTGCTATATTTATAATTCAAAAAGATTAAAGTAAAGACGCTTTTGCCTTTTTGTTTGGAGTAATAAAAGATGTATCGTAACCAGAGAATTTTTTCATATACGATCTTATGTTAGTTCCATAAGCATCTGTAAAACCAATTGCTCCATAACTTCTTAAGTACTTCTTTACACTACCTGGACCAGCTAGATGTGCTGCTGCTAAAATTCCAGACTCAGTTACTAAAACACCATCAATCTTTTTTCCAACAAAACGTTTGATATCTCTACGTAACACCCATTTATTTCTTTCGGCATTTGCTATAAAAGCCTTTTCTTGAAGTTCAGGTGTGTTTAAAAACTGATTTGTATTATGGATTCCTAGAAGTTTTAAAGTACTTCTTCCAAATTGGTATTTCCCTAGGTAACCTAGTGTATTTACAGTAAAATAATCTCCTCTCGATTCTTTAAAAGCAAGCGCTTCTTTAAAACCCACAAAAGTTTTACCTAAAACTGGTGAATCAAAACATTGATCAGAAAGTAATGTTGTTTCTTGGTTAGAATTTAAAGCGATATCATTAGATACGCTATAATCTAAAGTTAAACAATCCACTGAATATAGGTTGTAATCTATTTCAGTTTTAGTACTAAATGCTGTAAACAAAGTTACCATAAGTACTACAGGAATAATCGAATATACTACAATATGCTTATTCATAATTTGAATTTTTAAGCGCATTAAATACACTTTAAATTTCAGCGTGCAAAATTACACATTTTTTTAAATAATTCAAAATTAATCGTTTAAGTGTATTTTTTAGAAGTATAATAGATGAAAAACAGCCTTTTTTTTGTTATTAAACTCTATAGTTGGCATAGGTATCTTAATTGTATTTAATAACGAAAAAAGTGTTTTTAAAGTATGTGATTGTGTTTTAATCTTTGTTAAATCAATATCTAAACTTAAATAAAATTGTCGTTGTCTGTTTTGATTTGGAAAATCAATACTATTAGGTTCATTATCACCAGTCAACATACCATGAGCACCATAACCAATAGCCAAATTCAACCATTTTGGTATCTTATTGGTCTTAAGAAATGAACGCATATTAGCACTTAACCAATAGGTTTGTCCGTTATAATCTTTAAGCATTTGTTCTAATAAGTTTTCACCTAACTTATCTGGACGTTGATTAGCATATTTTGTTTGATGAAAAGAATACTTCATCAATAAGCGTTGCTCATCCCACAACAACTCTTGTCCAACATACAATCCTGTTCCTAATGTATTAGCTGCAATATCTGACCAAGAAAAACCCCATTCCTTAGAAAATCCATCAAAAATCTCAATTGTAGTAAGATAGGACATACTTAAAGCTGCGCCATACAAAAGACTTTTCTTGTCATCTACTCCACTCCATTGCAATGTTTCACTTCCAAGCTTTGTTAATTGATACGAAGAAAATGCATGACCAAGCTTGTCCATTTGTAACCATTCATTAGTATCATCAAGCGTATGAAAGTTTGACTTTTCATAGTCTTTATACCATAATTGGTTTAAACCAATTAAACTTAATCCAGCCAAAGAAGTTTCAGAAATTATAACTGCTTTCTTTCTAGAAGTATTTAAAGTATCACTAGGTTTTAAAAAATCATTAAACTTAGATTGCGAAAAACCATAGGTACTAAATACCAAAAACAGCAAACAATATATATGTCTATTTTTCAATATTAACGTCTTATCCCTTTATTGGTTAAGTAACGTTGATATTCTCTTGCGTTTTGATTATGCTGAGATAATGTTTTTGCAAACTTATGAAACCCTGGCTTATTAGCATCGGCTGCAAAATAAAAGTACTTATGAGTTTCATAGTTTAACACAGCATCTATAGCAGAAATATCAGGCATCGCAATTAAACCTGGAGGTAATCCTAAGTTTTTATATGTATTATATGGCGAATCAATTTCCTTATGCACATTCAGCACTCTTTTAATAACTGTATTCTTATACTTTGGTAATTGATAAGCTGCAAACTTTAATGTTGGATCTGCTTGAAGTGGCCATTTATTATTTAATCTATTAATATAAACTCCTGCAATCCTTGGTTGTTCTGTTCTTTGTTTAGATTCTTCATGAACTATTGACGCTAATGCCATCACCTTTTCTGGCGTCAACCCTATTTTTCTTGCCTTTTCTAATCTCGTATCATTCCAATAACGATTATATTCTTTTAGCATTCTATCTCTAAACCCATCAGCAGTTGTATTCCAAAACACTTCATAACTATTAGGCAAATACATTCCTAAAACTGTTTGTTCACTAAAACCGTTTTGTGTCATGAATGTTTCATCCAACATTGCTTTTACTAAAGAGGTACTGTCTGCTTCAATTTGCGTAGCTATTCTTCCAGCTAAATGAGGTATTGAATGTTGATTATTAAATGCAACTTTAATTGGAATATTATTACTTCTAATTGAATTAATAATATCATTATTATTCATATCCTTAGCAATACGAAACTTTCCTGCTTTTATATTAGTTGTGTATTTCTTTCTATTTGCCAAAGCATCAAAAGTCTCTATATCTTTAAGTAGTGGCTCTAAATCTGCTCTCACCTCTTCATAAGTTGCTCCAGATTCAATAAATACATATGCTTCACTATTATTAAAGTTAGTATTAGGCACAAACATTGCCGAATACACAAAATATGCAAAATATGCAGCTACTACTAAGCCAATAAGTGCTATGGCAAGAAAAATCTTTTTAAAATACATTTACGCGTTTATAAGTTGATATAAATATTCATTTTTATAATGTCCTTCAACAAAGTTCCAATCCTTTTTCAAACCAACTTGCTTAAATCCTTCGTTTTCAAAAAGCTTGATGCTTGCTGTGTTTTCTTCAGAAATATTACAATACAATTGATGCAATTGTAATTTTTTAAAACTATAGTTAACTAATAGTTTTAAAGCTTCGCTTCCAAAACCTTTAGCTCTGTTTTCAGTATCCTTTATTAGTAAGCCTACTCCTGCTCTACCATTAGAAAAATCAAAGTCAAAAATATCTATTAAGCCCAAGGCTTCATTATTATAACTTGAAATTACTAATCGTAATTGCTTTACCTCAAAAATATCTTTATGAGCTTGTTCTAGGTATTGCTTTATTAAAAATTTTGAATAAGGTGTTTGCGTATTACTTATTTCCCAAACAGTCTCATCATTTTCAATGGCATAAACAAACTCTAAATCTTCTGGCTCTAAAGCTCTTAAATATATATGTTCGCCTTTAAGAGTTACCATTCTATCTCTCCTTTAAATACAAATGTTGCAGGACCAATTAACCAAACGTCTTTATAAACATCATCTGTTTTTACAAACTTAACATTAAGTAAGCCACCTTGTGTTTGTAATGCAACATTATTTTTTTCGGTTTCACCTATGTAATGCATTGCCAAAGCTACTGCAGTTACTCCAGTACCACAAGATAGTGTTTCGTCTTCTACTCCACGTTCATAGGTTCTTACTGAGAATTGTGAATCAGAATCTTTTTGAACAAAATTTACATTTGTACCATTTTCTTTAAAGACATCATTATATCTAATTTTTGCACCTTCTTCTTTTACTTCTAAAGACGTTAAACCTTCTTTAAATTGTACATAATGTGGCGATCCTGTATCTAAAAAAACATAGTCTTTGTTTATTTTAACATCTGTTACATCTTGCATTTGTAGTTCTACTATACCATTTTCAATAACTGCATGATGTAAACCGTCTATAGCCATAAAAGTTGCTTGATTAGCAATTACTCCTAGTTGTTTCGCAAAAGCCACTAAACAGCGTCCTCCATTACCACACATAGAGCTTTCATTACCATCAGCATTATAGTATACCATTTTAAAATCTACATCAGCATCGTTCTCTAACAGAATTAGACCATCTGCTCCTATTCCAAAACGTCTGTCACAAAACTGTGCAACAAGTTTTGTGTTCGTTTTATCAAAATGTTCATCACGATTATCAATCATGACAAAATCATTTCCTGTTCCTTGATATTTATAGAAAGTATACTTCATAATACGTGAGCAAATATATAAATATTAAACCGTTTTTCATGCTGTTAAATAGTCGTTAAAGTTGATTTTTCAGCTCAATAATTAGTTAATTTTAATCGTTATTATTTCACTTTTAAAACTTAAAATGAATATGAAAAAGATTTTATCTCTTATGCTTGTATCAGCTTTAGGTGGAGCACTAACCCTTGGAACTTACAAGTTATTTATCGAAAAAGAAAATAGTGTAGTTTTAAACGAGAATACAGATTTACCTATTACTGTTCCTGTAAATTTAAACACTACTAATACAAAATTAACAACTACAAATGTTGATTTTTCTGTAGCTGCAGAAAAAACAATTCATTCAGTTGTACACGTAAAAAACACAACTATTAGCAAAGGCTACACCTCATTTGAAGATTTATTCATGGGAAGACCTAGCCAACGCGCTCAAGTTGGTACTGGTTCTGGAGTGATTATTTCACCAGATGGTTATATTATTACTAATAACCATGTTATTGAAGGCGCTCAATCTATTGCCATTACTATGAATGACAATAAGACCTTTGAAGCACAGCTAGTTGGCACAGACCCAACTACTGATATCGCACTTCTAAAAATTGATGCAAATAATGATTTACCATACACTACTTTTGGTGATAGTGATTCAGCAAAAATTGGAGAATGGGTTTTAGCAGTTGGTAACCCTTTTAACTTAACATCTACAGTTACTGCTGGAATTATTAGTGCTAAAGCACGAGATTTATCAGGTAAAAACACGCAATCTTTTATCCAAACAGATGCTGCAGTAAATCCAGGAAATTCAGGTGGTGCCTTAGTAAATACTAATGGAGATTTAATAGGTATTAATACTGCTATCTCATCACAAACAGGATCTTATATTGGTTATTCTTTTGCTGTTCCTAGCAATATTGCCAGAAAAGTTGTGGAGGATATTATGGAATTTGGAAATGTTCAAAATGGTGTTTTAGGAGTTTCTGGTGGCTCTTTAAACAGTATTAATGCAGAAGATTTAGGAGTAACCGAAACTGAAGGCTTTTATATTAACAATGTAGATGAGGATTCTGGTGCAGCAAAAGCAGGTCTAAAATCTGGTGATATTATAAAAGAAATTGATGGTATTAAAATATCTAAATTCGCAGATTTAAAAGGATTTTTAGGTACTAAAAGCCCTGAAGATGTAGTATATGTAACATTGTTAAGAGATGGTAATACTGAAACTATTCCTGTTACACTTGCTAAAAATAATTCAACAACGTTTCCAACCATAGGTATTTTAAAGAATGCCACTACAAACGATTTAAAAAAATACAATTTAGATTATGGTGTAAAAATTTCAGCTTTTACTGGAAGAAACAAATCTTACTGGCAACAATATGGAGTTGAAGAAGGCACTATAGTTACAGCTATTAATGGTATTAAAATAAAATCTGTAGATGATGTTGAACGCATTAAAAGTGAGCGTTCTCCTTATGATGCATTAAGTATAGAGCTTATAAACAGTGATGGTGAACGCGAGCGCTATAGGTTTAAATAAAATTTTATTTCAATATATAATTTAACCCTTATTTCTTACTTAAGATTTAAGGGTTTATTTTTTTGTTAAAATACGCTACGAAAACGTTTGAAATATATTACTTTTGCCGAAAATATAAAAAGCTAATTATTGACTTTTTAGTCATTTAGCCACTATATTTAAGAAAGCCATTAAAAGCTTTCAAACGTAAATTAAACAACACACTTAAACCAAAAACAATGAGTTTTAACGAAACTTATGAGAAAGAGTTGGCTTTTCAAGCTGATCGTAGAAGAGCTACTGTAGAATTTATTAAAACAGTTAGCGATTTATGGTACGACAACTCTATTGAGTTAGTACTTTTTAGAAATCAGCTTATCGACAAAAATGTAAGCGAAATTCTTAACCTGCATGAATATGCTGGTGAGTTTGTTCAAAAACCAATTTCAATTTTTGATTCTGTAGAAATTGCACAAGCTATTAAAGATTTTGATTTCCCTCCTTCAAAATTAGATATCGGAAAACTTACTTACGAATATCACTTAGAAGATAGTAAGTACAATAACGCTACTGCTTTTGTTGCTGAAAAATTAAAAGAAGCAAAAAAGAATGAAAGCATTACACCTAAAGACGTTATCCTTTACGGTTTTGGTCGTATTGGTCGTTTAGTAGCTCGCGAATTAATGACAAAAACTGGAAAAGGTAGTCAATTACGTTTAAGAGCTATTGTTACTCGTGGTAAGGTTGATGCTACTGTTTTAGAAAAACGTGCCTCTTTATTACGTAACGATTCTGTTCATGGTGATTTTTCAGGAACTGTTCAAATTGATGAAGCAAATAGTGCTTTATTAATCAATGGAACTACTGTAAACATTATTTCAGCTAACGCTCCAGAAGATATCGATTATACGCAATATGGAATTGATAACGCTTTAGTTATTGATAATACTGGTGCTTTTAGAGATAAAGAAGCATTAAGCAGACATATGGCATCAAAAGGAGTTGATAAAGTATTATTAACTGCTCCAGGAAAAGGGATTCCAAACATTGTTCATGGTGTTAACCAATTAGAAAACAATCCAGATGAGATTGATATTTTCTCTGCTGCTTCTTGTACAACAAATGCCATTACTCCTGTATTAAAAGTAATGGAAGATTCGTTTGGTGTAAAAAGCGGACATTTAGAAACAATTCACGCATATACTAATGACCAAAATCTTGTAGATAACATGCACAAGAAATACCGTCGTGGTAGAGCTGCTGGATTAAATATGGTAATTACTGAAACTGGTGCTGGAAAAGCAGTTAGTAAAGCATTACCAAGTTTAGAAGGTAAATTAACATCTAACGCTATTCGTGTTCCTGTTCCTAATGGTTCATTAGCAATTCTTAACTTAGAATTAGAAAATGAAACATCACTTGATGGCATTAATGCAATGATGAAAAAATATGCATTAGAAGGTGATTTAGTGGAGCAAATTAAATATGAATTAAGCGACGAATTAGTATCTAGCGATATTGTTGGAAGCTCTGCTCCTGCTATTTACGATAGTAAAGCAACGATTGTTAGAGAAGATGGTAAAAATGTAATTTTATACATTTGGTACGATAACGAGTATGGTTATAGCCACCAAGTAATTCGTTTAGCTAAATACATTGCTAAAGTAAGACGCTTTACTTATTATTAGTAGGTATAAAAATCCAGATTTTTATTTTTCACGTATATAATTTTAGCCTCACAATTGTGAGGCTAAAAATTTAATATATATCTTGCTAAGATTAATACGCTAACAATAAACGCTACCAAAATGAAATTCTTTAAGTTATCTGTTTTATTACTACTTACAGTAACATTACATACATCGATTCAAGCTCAAAATACAGCTAGTGAAACCGATAAATTATCTCTTAATGAAGGGACTATTGACAATCAATTTGACTACGTAATTAAAAAATCTAATCGTTATCAAGAATTTAAAGTTGTTAAACAAACTTGGTTACACACACTTAAAGCACATACATTAGATTCTTTAAAAGCTATTAAAAAGCAACTTAACGATACCAAAGCTGTTGTAACTACGCAACAAGAAGAAATAGACACTTTAAAAAACAACTTAAGCACTACACAAACTACTTTAGACAATACTAATAAAGAAAAAGATAGTATGGCTTTATTTGGTATGCAAATGAGTAAAGGTGGTTATAATACCTTAATGTGGTCTATAATAGCTGGCCTATTAGCTTTACTTATGTTATTTATCTATAAGTTTAAGAGTAGCAATGCAGTTACAAAAGCTGCTAAAAAGTCATTAGCTGAAACTGAATTAGAGTTTGAAGAGCATAGACGTGTAGCTTTAGAGCGTGAACAAAAAGTGCGTCGTCAATTACAAGACGAAATAAATAAGCATAAAAATAATAGCTAGTAACTACTTAGCTATTTAAATAATACAATTAAAATCTGTAATTTCGATTACAGATTTTTTTGTTTATGAACATTGTACAAGCCACTTTAAACCATATTAATGATTTAGCGCCTTTATTTGATGCGTATCGCATATTTTATAAGCAAACATCTAATTTAGATGCTGCTAAAGCTTTTTTAAAATCACGTATAGAAAATAAAGAATCCACTATTTACTTATGTTATGATAATGACAAAGCAATTGGATTTACACAATTATATCCTCTATTTAGCTCAGTTAGTATGGAACGTATGTATCTACTTAACGATTTGTATGTAGACGCGAATTATAGAAGTAAAGGTGTTGGAAAAATGCTAATTGATGCTACAAAACTATTATGTAAAACTAATAACTATAAAGGCATTGCTATACAAACTGCACATGATAATCCTGCGCAACATTTGTACCAACGCTTAGGCTTTGAAAGCGATAGCGATTTACATTTCTTTTGGACAAATCGTTAATAAAACAATTTATTACTGCTCTTTTTTTACAAATAGTTGCATCCAAATCATTCGTGATAATCTAAAATTAAATGTACTACATAGTAAGGCAACAGCTATAATTCCAAAAAAAGTATAGAGTGGAGATATATTAAATATAAAATGTGATATAATAAAAAAGGCAACAAACTCAGCCACTCCTAAAGCATAACTCACAAACATAGCACCAAAGAAAAATCCTGGTTCACGTTCAAACTTAAAGTTGCACTTTTCACACGTTTCGTTCATTTTAGGAGATTTCAATAAAAGTAAATTCCCTTTAGAACTAAAAACATCTCCTTCTTTACATTTAGGACACTTAGCTTTAAAAACATTTATTATATCCATGATAGATCAATTCAATTAAGACTACAAATTTAAGCTCTTAAAGAATTATTAAACTCATATATAATTCGCTATTTTTTGTACTTTTAGGACATTAACAAGTAGAATGAACACAATATCAGTATTAAATATTCAGGAGTTTGAACCTGAAGTTGAAATGTCAAACTTTTATAGTAACGACTTTAAAACGCATTTACACAAAAACAAAAACCTGTTTAACAAGCCACACAGTCATGATTTTTACTTGTGCGTTATGTTTACTAAAGGTATTGGTACTCATGAAATTGATTTTAACAGTTATCCTGTAAAAGCTGGTAGTGTTTTTTTCTTAAAACCAGGACAAACACACTATTGGACATTTACTAAACAACCTGAAGGCTATATCTTTTTCCACACACGAGATTTTTACGAGCTTCATTTTACAAAAAGTAAACTGGAACAATTTCCTTTTTACTTTACTCAAGAAAACTCACCATCATTACATTTAACCAATGATGAGACTTTATTTATAGAAGCTAAGTTTAAAGAAATTAACAAAGAGTATTATTCAAGCTTAACTTATGTAAAACAAAAAATAGCTAGTTTAATTCATAGTACTTATATAGATTTAGCACGCTATTACACGCAAACAAAACCTATTCAAAAAATTGCATCAGTAACCTACCTAAATACTTTAAATGACTTAGAAAAAGCAATAGACAAGCATTATAAACAAGAAAAGTCGGCTAGTTTTTATGCCAATTTACTTCATATTACACCAAAACATCTTAATAGAATTACTAAGTCAACACTTGGTAAAACCACTACTGATTTAATCACCGAACGTGTATTATTAGAGTCTAAACGCTTAATGGTACACTCCACAAACTCTTTATCTCAAATTTCAGAATTATTAGGTTATAATGACTACGCATATTTTTCAAAGGTCTTTAAGTTAAAAACCAACATGACGCCTTTAGCTTTTAAAAAAGGTTATCAAAATCGTTAGTATATACTTTAATAGTGAAACCTCTTTTTTATACAAAAAAGACTAATTTCGTATTATAAAACAATACTAAATGGAAAGCTATACTATAGCTCGAGTTATACACGTAGTTGCAGTTATTTTATGGATTGGTGGTGTTGCTATGGTAACTACTGTAATAATACCTGCTGTAAAAAAACTAAAGTCTAAAGAAGAACAAATAAAAACCTTCGAACAAATTGAAGGTAGATTTGCACTACAAGCAAAAATCACAACACTCCTAACTGGTTTATCAGGCTTTTATATGTTATATGTTTTAGATGCTTGGGATCGTTATTTAGATATAAAATATTGGTGGATACATGCTATGACAGTGGTTTGGATAATTTTTACCATCGTACTTTATATTTTAGAACCTTTAGTGCTACACAAACTCTTTAAGCGTTACGCTGAAAAAAATCCAGCTAAAACCTTTGCTTTTATGCATCGATTTCATTGGATTTTACTTATTTTAAGTATTATTACAACTATTGGTGCTGTAGCTGGAAGTCATGGTTTATTTTTTATTTAACACTTAAATAATGCATCCAAAAAATCCTTTTTCAAATAATTACGATTTTGATTTACTAATCAAACATTACAAACCTTTAAAGGATTTTGTTTTTACCAATGAGTACAATACACAAACCATAAAATTTGCAGACAAACATGCTGTTAAAGCTTTAAATACAGCTTTATTAAAAACATATTATAATATTGATTGGCATATTCCAGACAGTAACCTCTGCCCTCCTATTCCTGGTCGTTTGGATTATTTGTTATATGTTTCAGACCTAGTACAAAAAGAAAATTTAAAACTACTAGACATTGGTACAGGAGCTAACCTTATCTATCCAATTTTAGGAACCTGTCATTTTAATTGGCAATGTACAGCTAGCGAAGTAGATCGTGACTCATTAAAAAATACAGCGTTATTAATACAAAATAACGAGGCACTACAACCTATTGAAGTTCGCAAACAACAATATAAAAACAGTATTCTAGAGCATATTATACAACCAGATGATTACTTTGATGTGGTTGTTTGTAATCCACCATTTTTTAAGCATCGTTTTGAAGCCCAACAAAAAAACCAACGTAAAGTAAAAAACCTAGGATTAAAAGAACAGGACAACCTTAATTTTGGAGGACGCTCTAACGAGTTATGGTATAAAGGTGGCGAAGAAGCTTTTGTAAAAAAAATGGCTACCGAAAGTGCTTTATTTAAAACCCAAGTACAGTGGTTTACCTCATTAGTATCTCAAAAAGAGCATTTAAAAAACATAAAACGTGCTATTAATAAAACACACCCAACTGAGGTTAAAATAATAGACATGACTCAAGGCAACAAACAAAGCCGTTTTATTGCTTGGACTTTTAATTAACATACGTATTTCTACGTATTGATTTTCTTACTTGAAAACGCTAACTTCGTTTAACAATTTATATAAACAATTAAAACATGTTTATATAAATACATTGTAAAACATATGAAAGAACTACTGCTGAAATTAATAATTGGAATTTTATTTTATTCTTGTTCTTCCTCAAAAGTTGAAAATAATAAAACTAAATACTTCAATGAGAACAATATAGAAATAAGCAAATCTGAATTTAATGAATCTCGTTCAAATAGAAAGTTAATTGAAGTTCAAAATGACTCTTTGAATATAAAAATCCTGACCAATAGAGAAGTTCGAGGTAAAATCAAGAATAAGAAGTTATTCGACAACCTACTTAACAAGTCAGTAAATATAAATGTTGACAGTACAAAACCGACTGTAATAATTTATTACATTGGTAAAGACCCATATAATTCTGGAGGTGGGTTTGTAGATAGACAATGGATGAAAAATTGGAAAAATGACCTTGAAAAAGGACTAAATCAAATAGCAGAAATTAAACCTATTTATCTTTATAAAAACTATAACGGATTAAAAAAACATGAGGGAATTATTCCTTGGAAAAAAGACTTTGAAAATCAAATTTCAGAATTATTTTTTAAGCATAAATATCCTTGGTTAAGTTTTGTTGTAATTTCAAAAAACGGAGACTACATAAGTCGATTTGGTGAATTTACTTTAGATTACGTTTGGGAAGCTACTCAACTTATGAATAAATAAATACGTTTTACAACACTGTGTATAATTAATTGCTTTGGCAAGTTCCTACTCGGAATTTCCTTCGGAAATTCCTCTGGCTTGTGATTGTTTGCTAAATTAGTTGCTTAAACACGCAACTAACCATACACCAACCGTTAAACGAACATTCAAAAAACAAAACTTACTATAAACAACCCAAAACGACCAATGCTACAATTAACATGAAATACTTCTTATTTATAGTCTTTTCTTTATCGTTTACCAATTTTTATTGTCAAAGCATTTATGTGCCATATCGTGTTGGTGATAAATTTGGTATGTCTGATGAGCAGGGAAACTTGGTATTAGAACCGCAATTTGATATTATCAATTTTGCAACGCTTTTTAGTTTTGATAAGTCAAAAAACGAGACCTATTACGTTGGTCATAAAATTTTAAATGACTCTACAAATCTATCCTCATTTATTATCAATGATAAAATCATTCTTAAGGATAAAGATTTTAACACCTACTACTATAATAATGAAATGATAGAAGGTAAAAGATACACCTATTCTAAAGTTAAAGATTATTGGGGAGATCATTATGTTGATACAAGTGTATTATTTACCAATGAAGGTCATCCTATTTTTGATGAAGAATACATTTGGTTTATGACGCTAACACCTATTAGAGATTACGATACTAGTAACGAAATACTAATAGCATCTGCAACCATGGATGATAAATTTACACTCTCATTATACGATAAAAAATTAAAGAAAATAACTAAAACCTACTTCAAAAAAAGTTCACATTTCGCACATAAGTTTAGTGAGCTTAATTACAACGGACTGACAATTATCTATAAAGATGAAAAAGGGCAAGCACATAAGCTTTTCTTTGTTTATGATAAAGACAAAAACATTATTCTACAATCTGATAAACTTATAACACTTAAAGAAGATAAATACGCTGATAACAACACTAATTATGACTATAGTTTACAAGCAGTTGAAGAAGTAGAAACAAAGAACAAATATGCTATAAATAAAAATGACAGTATATCCTTAACGATACCTAGAATAGATATTAAAGGATACTCCTATAAGCTAAGCCGAAAAATAGAAACATTAACGTACGACACTAAAGAGCTTGATAGATCCTTTGCTTATGTTTACATTAAAGATGGTAAATTGGGCATTAAAAGAGACAGAGATAAATCCATAACTCTTGAAGCCAAATACGACGAATTATACTATGCTAGTTTTTCTCTTTTTACTGGATATATTTTAAAAAAGGATAATAAATATGGCTTATATGCTTACCTATACAAAGACCATATTTTTATTGAACCTAAATTTGATATGATACCTTTATTAGCTCGTAAAAACTTTAGAAAAAAGGGATTTCACTTATTAAAATTATTTGATAGTGAAGGGAAACTTTTTTGCTATGCTAATCAAGATGGACTCATTTATTACCAGGAAAAATAAAGCAGCTTTATAATTTTAAAGCAAATAAAAAGCCTCTCTAAAAATTCAGAGAGGCTTTTAAAAATAGTTAGTTAGTTGATTTTATTTTTTTAAAATCTTAAAGCTTTCTCCTTTTCCGTTTTGTGTAATAACCTTCACAATATAAAGTCCTGAGCTCCAATCTTGAGAATTTATAGTTATGTTATTAGAGTTCATTTTATATATTCCTAATTGTTGTCCTATTGCACTGTAAACTTGAACCTCATTGATTAACTCATTACTTTTAATCTTTAATTCGTCTTTAATAGGATTTTGATACTCTAAGGTATTTGTTAAATTAAATTCTTCTACAGAAAGTGAAGCATCTGTAAATCGTTGTACATACATATTATCTCCTGCACCTCTATCTTCAACAAATGCTGTTACTACGTCTCCATTTACTGGCATATTAAAATGAATATCACCTTTATTAGCCGAATAAGTTGCTATTGGCTTTGTTTCTTCTGGCCAAACAAAATCACCATTAGCATCTAAATAACAAGCATTTAATGCTGTAGGTGTGGCTCCATTATCAGCTCCTGATTTTATTATAAATAATGGTTGATCATCTATAAGTCTTAAATCTCCAGCATGCACATTATCTGTACCTATTGCATACACTTCTTTTGCTGTTTCTGTAAGCTGTCTTGCTCCAGTTACTTTATCAAATTTTTGCACATATTCTCCAATATTATTTTGAGAAGTATCAGAGTAGGTACAAATTGCCCATACATAGTTAGATCCTGAAGCAAAAGCTATTTTAGTTCCTTTTTCGAAGTTAGTTTCATTGGTGTCAAAATCTGCTCCATTAATTCCCCAAGGCAAAGTTCCATCCGGATTAATACGTTGTACAAAAGAATCGAACCTTGTAGCTGTAGCAGCACTATAACCATAATATATCACATCATTATCTTGAGCGCCACTATAAAAAGAATTATAAGCTGTAGTTTTATTTGATAGTTGAGTTGGATTTGACCAAACTTCATTTCCATCAGTATCAAAACGTTGAGCGTATAATGTTGAACTAACTCCAGAGCCTAGTTCATGAAATACCATTATAAGATTACCAGACGAAATTTCGTATAAGTTAGCAGGTGAACTTGGGCTTGGAGAAGCCACAGATTGTTCAGATGGCCAAACAGCATTTCCATTGCTATCATACTTTCTCATTGTAGCACTATAAGTAGATACACTTAACCAAGAAACAATAACGTCTCCCGAAGACAAAGGCAACACCTTTACTAAATATGCATCAGGATTTGAGATTGTCCAAAGTATATTACCACTTGTATCTACCTTATATGCAAATCCAGTTTCATCTCCAGTGCCAGTTACTCCAACATAAAGATTATCGTTGGTATCAATACTTACTGACCAAAATAATGTATAAGAGCTCATTGGAATGGTATTACTAATTAACATTCCATCTGCTCCGAATTGCTGATTTCCAGAAGCATCCATAAGTTGCACTCTAAGTTCATAATTAACTGGAGCTGCTACTTCTTTCCAAAAAACGACATATGTTTGTCCATCAGAAGTCCCAATAGACATCATATCACTAGAGTTTGAACTTGCTACCAAAGTATTAGCAGCTGTGTCCGTTGTCCATTGCGCATTAACGTTAAAAATTGCAAACAATGCTATTAACAAGGTAATTTTTTTCATGATTTCTTGAATTTGTTTTGTGTATTAGTTGTGGATTTATCTATAATTTTCTCTAGAACTTTTCTTTTAAGATTTGATTCTTCAATAAGCTCTTCTAAAGATTTATTATGTTCTTTTTTTGATAATGACGACATACTTTTTGACGGTTTATCTTGATTCCCACCAAAACTAAATACTTAATTAAATGATATAAAAAATTACAACCACGCAAAAACACTCGAAGCGAAAAAACCACCCAACAAAGAACACTCAATCCGCCTTAACAAATTGACCTACAAATAGTTAATGAATTTTTACTTATATTACAAACTATTCATATAGTTAGACAAGTTTACTTTTTCATTGGTTAGATTTAGCTTTTTGCGAAGTCTAGTTCTTGCATTTTCAATGGACTTAAAAGACTGTCCAGTAATAAGAGCAATTTCTTTGGAGGTAAGATCTAAATATAAAAGAGAACAGAGTCTTCTGTCCTTTGGAGATAAATCTGGATGTTTTAAATTAAGTGCTTTACAAAATGATTCGTGAACTTGTTCAAAACTTACTTCAAACTCTTTCCAGACATTAGAGTTTAAATCGCGCTGAAGACTTACCAGAATATAATCAATAGCTTGTTGTGTTTCTTTTTTTACAGCTTTTCTTTTTACTTGCTTAAGATCAGTCAAAATACTATTTATTATGTCTGTTCTATGCATTTCTGCCATTGCTTTACTAATAAGCGTTTTATTTTTACTTTCTAAGTTTTGTCTTAGCTCATTTTGTTCAGCAATAAGTAACTTTTTTTCAAGATTATTTTTAGTTATTGTAGCCTTATATCTAAATACTATAATAATTAAAAGTAATATACTTGCCACTAAACTCAATCCAATCATAATGTATTTAGAGCGTTCTTTTTCTTTTTCAAATTCTTGAATTTTCTCTTTCACTCTAAACTCTTGCTGTAGTTTTAAACGCTCTACATTTAGTGCTTTCTCTTCAACATTAATACTATCTCTTATTTTATTGTACGTTTCAAAATAATAAACAGCATTTTGATAATCGTTCTTATTTTTATAGGCTTGATATAAGGTATTTGCTGCATTTTGATTTCTAAAACTATAAAAGCTGGAAGTATTTAAATCCATTGTTCTCTTTGCATAAACAATGGATGAATCGTTTTCTTCTACCTTTAAAAAAAACTCAGCAATAGAATTATTTACAAGGTTTTTTAATATGTCATTATCGGAATTCTTTGAAAAGCTTAATGCACTATCAAAATTAATCTTTGCATTTTGCAAGTCATTATTTATGCTATATGCTCGACCTAAATTAGCATAAACATATCCATACAATTCTTTATTATTTAACCTTTTAGAAATTTCTAACGATTTATTAAAGTAGTGTAATGAAGAATCAACATTTTTTTTTAAGAATAAGTTTCCAATGTTGTTTAGTATTTGTGCCAATCGTAATGAATCTTTATGCTTCAATTGGTACTCATACACGTTATTGAAATATTCAAGTGCTTTCTCATTATTATTTAGCCTTGCATATATTATTGCTAAATCATTCTCTAATAAGGTGGACTCTGTTTCATTACCTAATTCCTTATATAAATTATAAGCCTTTAAATAATACTCAAGTGTAATATCTAAAATGTCTTTGGAATAAAAAATATTACCATATGACTTGTAAATTAAAGCTAACTCTTCCTGAGCGTTTTCAGAACTTTCTACTTCTCTTTCTGCAAGCTCTAAATATGAGATTGCCTTATCCCAATCACTTTCTACTAACTCACTTGAAATACTTGTGATTAATTCTACTCTTTGCTTTAAATTACTTTCAAAATTTAAGCTATCTATAAGAACATCTACTGGTTCTTGACCATTAGAAAGATTAATAATTAATAGAAAAATGAAAGTAATTTTTTTCATAAACCAGTATTCCTAAGAAAGATACTAAATATAATAGCACATTACAATAGCATATCTATTTTACCACTAATTGCTACTATTTTTAATTAAAACAACTAATAAGAAAAATACCTTACTAAAACCTTAATCGTCTAAACTAGGCAATACAAAACTATTTAACACACTAGGTTGTGCCATCATTTCCTCGATAGCTTCAGAAGTTCTAGGAGCTTCAGCAGATAAGTTGACAGGTCCATTTTCTGTAATTAAAATATCGTCTTCAATACGTACAGCAATTCCCCACCATTTTTCATCACAAGGGCTTCCATCTGGAATATAAATACCAGGCTCCACTGTTATCACCGAATTTGCTTGTAAATTTCCTCGTGTTCCAGGATCGTGTACATCTAACCCTAAATAATGCGAAGATCCATGTGGATAATAATTATGACGTGCATCTACAGCATCTATGATACCTAATTCAAATAAGCCTTTATTAATAATTTCTTTGGTAATATTATTTGGCGCTCTAAAAGGAGCTCCAACAACTGTTGCCTTTATACCTGCTTCTTGTGCTTTAAATACCAAATCGTAAATTAGCTTTTGTTCTTTAGTGAATTTTCCATTTGCTGGAATAGTACGCGTAACATCTGCTGTATAAGCACGATACTCTGCTCCTAAATCCATTAGCACTAAATCGTTACCAACCTTCGTTCTATCATTTTCAATGTAATGTAAAATACAACCATTATTCCCTGCTCCTACTATAGATGGATACCCTTCATAAGCTACGCCATATTTTTTATATACAAACTCATGAATCCCTTGTAATTCTGCTTCAGACATATGTGGCTGCATTGCTTTCATTACTTCTATTTGTCCTATGGCAGAAATTCTAATAGCTTTAGTTAATAGCTTTAATTCTTCGGCAGTTTTTATTTCTCTCATTGCTGCCAATTGCTCAGGTAAAAACGACACATCTACAAGCTGCTTAACACCTAATACTAAAGACACTTGTTGCTGTGCATCTTCAATTTTAGTTTTATCGTTTGCTTGTAAGTAATTTTGAATAATAGCATCCTCAAGTAATTCTGGGTAATATGCTTGGTACTTTTTTATGGTACTAACGATATTAGATTGCTCTTCTATAGTAGCCTTAGCTATAGCATTATAAAGATACACTTTGGCTTTAGAAGGATAATCTTTAGGGTTATAATTTGTAGCAAGCTTAAAACTTTCTACCAAATCAAATATCTCTGCTTTATTACTTGTATTTCGATAATCGTCTTTAAATTTTCCATCAATAAACACTTGCGAAAACTTACTAAAATTAATTGACGAAATAATAAATTCAATAGCATTTTTAGCTTTTGAAACGCCTAATGTTTTTATAGCTTCTTCTTTACCTAAACGCTTACCATCCCACATTTCTTTAGTAGCATTTTTTTCTTGCACATATAGTATTTCGGTATAAGTATTACCATTAGCATCTGTTTGCTCGTCTGAAAACAATACCAATACACCATTAGGCTCTCTGTAACCAGTGAGGTAGTAAAAATTTGGATCTTGATGAAATACATAATCCACATCATTAGCACGATTACGTAAAGGGTTAGCAAACACCACAGCAACCGAGTTTGCTGGCATTTTACTTCTTAATACATCACGACGTTCTTTATGAAACTCTTTAGAAAGAAAATCGGTTGGTACTTGATCTTGCGCAAATAATGATACCGAAAAACACAACGTAAATATTAGGCTATATACTATTTTCATAAGTAAGTTAAAATTTTAAGAACCCAAAACTAAAAGATACAGATGCTTTTAACAAACATATCTAGAAAACTTTAACAGCAAGAACTTGTTAAATTGTACGTATTTCTACGTATTGATTTTTTGACCTGAAAAGGCTAACTTCGTTTAACAATTTATATAAACCATTAAAACGTGTTTATATAAATACATTAAACGAACATTCAAAAATCGAATGAAATATATTAAACTATTTATAACTACTATCTTAATATTTACCATCTCCTCATGTAGCGGACAAAAAAGCAAAAAAGATGTACCAGTTACAATTCCAAAAAGTGAGGTAGAGAATAATCAAAAAAATGAAATAGTTTATGACAACCCAATGTTTGCTTCTGGTTCAAATGAGCAAATAGATCAAGTTGTGAGAACCGTTTTTCAGGATAGTAAGGGCACTTTTTGGTTTGGTACCGAAAGTGGACTTTATAAACTTGTTGATAATAGCTTGGTTTTTATAGACCAAATTAAAAGTGAAACAGGAAAAGGTGTTACAATAAAAGACATTACCGAAAGTAAAGATGGTAACATATGGATTGGCCATACAAATGGTATAAGTAGCGTTAACGGAAATACAGTTACTAACTACTACAAATCTAATGGTTTAATTAGCAACGATGTATGGTGTATTACTGCTGACAGCAATGACACAATATGGATTGGAACTTTAGAAGGTGTTTGTACTTTTAACGGAAAAGAATTTTCTAAGTTTCCACTTCCTGAAGGTGAAAAAGACTCAACCAAAGGTATATCAAGCACCAAAATAGTTCATAATATAAAAGAAGACAGCAAAGGTACTCTATGGTTTAGTACCAATGCTGGTTTATTTTCGTATGCTAACAACGTACTAACCAATGTTTCTGAAAAAACAGGTATTCAAACAAATTTTGTAAACGAAGTATTTGAAGACAGCAAAGGTAAATTGTGGATTTCTACAAAAAAAGGACTTTATAACTTAAACGAAAATAAGGCAATTAATATTACCGAAGGTAAAATTGAAAACGGAAAAGGCATAGGTAGTATTGCTGAAGATAAGAATGGGAGTTTATGGTTTGTATCCAACCAACACTACTTATACACTTATAAAAATGGTAAGCTAATCGAATACAAAAAAACAGCAAACAATAAAGGTCCAGTTGTCTTTAAAATTTATAAAGACCAAAACGATAGACTTTGGTTTGTTGGTTTTGGAGGTGCTTATAGGTTAAACAACAACCAGTTCCTTAATATTAGAATGAATGGTCCTTGGTAAAAGGTAACACAACCTTAAAAAATAACATAAAAAAAGACCTTAATTCCTTAAGGTCTTTTTTATTAATCTTCTAATATTTTATAATCTTCTTTAGGATACTCTTTAATATCTCCAAACAGTTTTTCTTTCCAGTTTTTCCATTTATACACTTTAGCAAAAATCAATAGTAATATTGGAAATACTACAAATACAGGTACAAATATTTCTGCAACTCCCATTTCTGTTGGATCAGACATATCTTTAAATACAGAGTGCGTTTGAAATGCAGTCCAATCTGCTGTTACAAGTAACGCAGTAAACAAATTATTAGCAGCATGAAAACCAATAGCAAGCTCTAAACCTTCATCCATTAATGTCATAATCCCTAAAAAGAAACCAGTACCAATGTAATACACCATGATTACGTACCCTAGTTTATCTACTTCAGGGTTTGCTAAATGTAACAATCCAAAAACTACAGATGTTATTACTAATGGCAACCATTTGTTTTTAACCATGGTTCCAATTCCTTGCATTAAATAACCTCTAAACAAATACTCTTCAAAACTTGTTTGTATTGGTACTAAAATAATTGCTATAGCACATAAAATTAAGAAAGGTTCTAGGTTAAAATTAAACACATATCCTTCTGGATTAAAATAATAATCGGCTAAAACCATTCCTGAAGAAATAATTCCCCAAAATAGAAAAGCAAAAAATATACGCTTCCAGTCAACCTTTTCTCTTGATGTAGTGAGATGTCTTAAACTTTGTTTATGTATAAACTTTATAACTACAATAAGACCTACAAAGCCAATAGCAAAGGATATCAACATTAAAAATAAAAATGAGTTGCTACCTAAAGCTTCAGACATTCCTCCAATATCCATTGGGATATCTGCAAAACTAGATACATTCATTAATAAACCAACAATTAATGGTACAGAGCCAATAAATTGCCACGCAAAAAGTATTATCATTAATCCTACTAAATAACGCCACCAATCGTGCTCAATTTTTAGTGCTTGTCTTAAATACATATATTAAATATTAAATTTCCAATTATGTTTTGTTTGATATTGCAATGTACCATTTTTTACTTGTAATGGTGATTCAAAATTATTGGTAAACAAACTCCCTGTACCAAGTCCTTGAGGCATTGGATTTTGCAATTTGTATGTCCATTGTGCAATAGCGTTTAAACCAACATTACTCTCTAAAGCACTTGTAATCCACCAACCAATATTATTTTGTTCTGCAATATCTATCCACGTTTTACTACCTTCAAAACCACCAACTAAAGTAGGTTTCAAAATAATATATTGTGGCTGTATGGTTTGTAGCAAAGTAGTCTTATTTGTTACACCAAATACACCAATTAATTCTTCATCGAGTGCAATTGGTAAAGGTGTTACTTCACAAAGTCTTGCCATTTCTTCAATTTGACCTTGCTTTATTGGCTGTTCTATAGAATGTAACTCTAAATCAGACAACACTTTAAGCTTTTCTAGCGCCTCATTAGACGCAAAAGCACCATTAGCATCTACACGCAATTCTATGTCACTTACAGAAAATTCGTTTCTAATAGATTTTAGCAACTGCATTTCAGTATCAAAGTCAATAGCTCCAATTTTCATCTTAATACAGTTAAAGCCTTGTGCTAATTTATCTTTGATTTGTTGTTTCATAAAAGCTTCACTTCCCATCCAAATCAATCCATTTATAGCAATAGCTGCTTCTCCACTAGTAAATTTTGAAGGAAACAGCTCAAAAGGTGTTATACTTTTCAATGATTGAAAAGCCATTTCTAATCCAAACTGAATGCTTGGAAACTCGGTTAAAGCTTCTAATAACTCTTCTAGTCCTAAATGAATGTTATCACAAGTCCACTGGAGCTTTGCTTCAAAGTCTGGTCTATCATCACAACTTAAGCCCTTAAACATTCCGCACTCACCAATCCCCTTTTTATCCTGATTTTCAATTATTAACAACCATGTATCTTTGGTTCGTAATATACCTCTAGACGTACCACTTGCTTGTTTAAAATTAAGTACGTAATGTTTAAAATGTGCTATCATATATAATTTCAAAAATACACATTAATTTTTGTTATTTTAGTGATGCTCAAAATTCAAAAAATGCCAGATTTTCCAAACATCATCCACTTTGCAATTCCTTTTTTTGTAGTCTCAATGCTATTAGAATTAATAGTAACCACTAGAAAAAACATAAAAACCTATGAGGTTAAAGATGCTTTTTCTTCAATTGCCATGGGATTAGGAAACGTAGCTTTAGGATTTATAAGTAAAGCTTTAGTACTGCTTGTATTTTTATTTATTTATGAGAATTTTAGATTATTTACAATACCTGTAGTATGGTGGAGCTTTATACTACTCTTTTTTGCTGATGATATTTCATATTATTGGTTTCATCGTATATCACACAGTTGTCGTTTGTTTTGGGCTTCGCATGTGGTACATCATTCATCACAGCATTATAATTTAAGTACTGCTTTAAGACAAACATGGTCTGGAAGTTTTTACACTTTTATTTTTTGGTTATGGTTGCCTTTACTTGGTTTTCACCCAGCAATGATAATGCTGCAAATGTCAATTAGTTTATTATATCAATTTTGGATACACACCGAAGCTATAGACAAACTACCTAAATGGTTTGAAGCTGTTATGAATACACTATCTCATCATAGAGTACATCATGGAAGTAATCCATTATATTTAGATAGAAATCATGCTGGTATTTTAATTATTTGGGATAAGCTGTTTGGTACTTTTCAACCAGAACTCAAAGAAGAAAAAGTTGTTTATGGATTAGTGAGCAACATTGATACTTATAATCCAATTAAAATTGCATTTATAGAATGGTTTTATATGTTTAAAGACGTGTTTACAGGAAAAAAATCTTTTACTGACAGATTACAATACCTATTAAAACCTCCAGGTTGGAAACATGATGGTACTGGAAAACTATCGGATGACTTAAGAAAAGAATGGCTTACCAAACAAAAAACTAGCAATGACATTTAAAAACAAAGTAATTTGGATTACTGGTGCTTCAAGTGGTATTGGTAAAGAATTGGCTTTACAGCTATCAAAATTTGATTGTAAGCTTATTTTATCCTCACGAAGACAAGAAATATTAGAGCAAGTTAAAGCCTCTTGCAGTAATAATAAAAATATAGAAGTATTGACCTTAGACTTGGCTAATTATAAAGCAATGCAAAATGTTACTAGTAAAGCTATAGAGTTATTTGGGCGTATTGATATACTAATAAATAATGGAGGTATTAGCCAACGCTCTCCAATTATTGAAACTGATATTGAAGTAGACAAAAAACTAATGGAAATAGATTACTTAGGTACTGTGGCTTTAAGTAAAGCCATATTACCACATTTTGTTACCAACCAATCGGGACATTATGTTGTTGTGTCTAGTGTTATGGGGAAATTTAGCTCCTCTTATAGATCTGCATACTGTGGTGCTAAACATGCTCTACATGGTTTTTTTGATGCTTTGCGTTTAGAGCATGATAAAGACAATATTAAAGTGACTATGATTTGCCCTGGATTTGTAAATACCAATGTAGCTCGAAATGCCTTAACTGCAGATGGAAGCAAACAAGGCGTTCAAGATGATGCTACTCAAAATGGCTTACATGTAACTGCTTTTGTAAAGCGTATGCTAAAAGCTATTAAGCGTGAAAAATACGAAGCTTATATAGGGCGCTTTGAAGCTTTTGGCGTTTATGTTAAACGCTTATCTCCAAAACTCATACATAAGCTTGTTTTACGTAGTAAAGTAAGGTAATTACAATTCTAAACTTTCTCCTATATCTAACAACATCAAATCTTTATCCTTATCAAAAAAAGCTTTTTTTGCTGCTTCATGGTCAATTTCAATATAACCAAAAGTATCAAAGTGGTAACCTAATATTTTATCGCATTGTACAAAATCACTAGCAATAATAGCGTCTTCAACTCCCATAGTAAAGTTATCTCCAACTGGTAAAATTGCTAAATCCAATTTTGTTTGCATTGGAATTAACTTCATATCAAACGTTACTGCAGTATCTCCAGCAATGTAAATGGTTTTATGTTCGCCTTCAATAACAAAACCTCCTGGTTGTCCTCCATAACTACCATCTGGGAATGATGACGTATGAATCGCATTTACATATTTTACTTTTCCAAAATCGAATTCCCAAGTACCTCCATGATTCATTGGATGACCTTCTATACCTTTTCCTTGGTAATGTGTAACAATTTCATAATTAGAAATAACAGTTGCTCCTGCACGTTTTGCTATAGCTTCTACATCTAGAATATGATCTTGATGTGCATGTGTAACCAAAATATAATCAGCTTCGATGGTATTAACATCAATATGTGATGCTTTTGGGTTTCCAGAAATAAAAGGATCCACTAATAAGTTAACATCATCTATTTGAATATGTAAGCTTGCGTGTCCTAAAAAAGTGATTTTCATTGTAATTAACTTTAATATTGTTTTATTCTAAAATCATGAATTGTTTTTTCTTACGAGCAGAACTCATCATGATAAACTTATTGTTTGAAAATGTTCCATAATAAGGTAAATAAAAGGTTTTGCCTTTATTGTTTTGAATTTTATCATATGAAACATCTCCATTACTTGAGTAAACAAAATCGTATAATGCTGAAGATTCAAACCAACCTTTACTAGCCTTAGTACGACCATCCTTTTTCTCGGTTAAATTTTTCCCTGAATTTAAAACAACATGTAACTCATCATTCTTTAAAAATGCATTATAAGATGGAGAGGTTGCTCTTTTAAAAATACTTCTTCCCCAATCTAATTCACCTTGAGCATTAAATTTTAAGATTAAAATATCGTCATAATGGTAAGTTGTAGTCCAATATCCTCCATTCATTCCTGTACTAACGTATTGTTGTGTTATATAAAACTCTTCAGCTAATATATAAGTATTACCATTAGTGTCTGAAATAACATAATCTATGTAAAAGCTAGATAATTCTTTTTTCTTCTTTTTATTTGCCTTTCTATAGCCATATAAATCTTCATAAACCTCTGTTGGTAATTGGTAAGTTCTTTTACTTGTTACTGAAAAATTTTCTTTATCAATTATAAAATTACAACCTCCTTTAATTCTACTTACATTCTTTTCAGAATAGAATCCTAGTAAATGTAATTTATTATCAACATTAGAAATAGTTAAGGATTTTATATGTTCTTCATCAAGTGAAACTTTTAACTCATCATTACTATCTTTAGTAACTTTGTTTAATACAAATTCGTAGTTAGCATCTCCTTTCTTTTTTTGTTTTTTACCTTTTATAAAAAGTTTTCCTAAGGCAAAAACAGTTCCATTATCATCTACACTTAAATCATTAGGCTCTAAGAAACGCTCCTTATGTTCTTGATACGATTTTTGGAATACTATTTCAAGATTACTTGCTTTAAGTAATCTTATAGTATAAGAGTTAATATTCTTCTTAATATTATCAGTTGAGATAGCTATATAATTACCGTCGGGTGAAATAGCAAAACTTGTTTGCCTATTATCTTTACTTGGAAACAAAAACTTACTCTTAGCAACAGTTACTTCAAATACTTTTACTTTTTTATAACTTTTAGTTTTTAAGTTAAAAACATGACAGTTAACTTCTCTAATATTATGCTTTGGAGTATATACTGTGAAGAATTTTATTTCATCTCCATAAAATAAATCGCCTACGTATCTTTCTTTTTTATGACTATCGACAACATGAGAAAATACTTTCTCTAGTGATGTATTAAAAACATCAAATAAAATATGTTTTTTACTACTCCTTACAATTCCTGTTAAGCCTTCATTAGATGTGTGAATTGCTAAAATATCTGTTGACTTGACTTTGTCTTTATATTCAGCACTTTCAATAACTGATAGCTTTGTTGTGCTTTGTGAAAATGTGAGGTTTAAGGTTAAGAATGATAGAATTAGAATTAGTTTTTTCATGCAAATTAGTTATTTGTATTTTAAGTCATGAAAATACAAAAAAACTACTTATAATCCATTAATCACAAACCCTAATCCCATTAAAATTGAAAGGAAAAAAGTAGCTAATGCAACTATTTTTAATTGTGAATCTAATTTTACTGGTTCTTCAGTATTTGCTACAAAAATAATATGCTTAATTAAAGGGATTAACATTACAAGAGGTAATAAATTAGCCCATGATCTATAAAACAGCAAACAAAAACTAATAGTTAATACTATAGCAATTGCTATCATTAATACATGGTATCGCTTTGCGTTCTTAAACCCTAACAATATAGCTACTGTAGTTTTGTTTGAAGCTTTATCAGACACTATATCACGCATATTATTAAGATGTAGCACACCAGCACTTAAAATACCTATAATACTCGCTGGTAATATTAATACAGTTGATAAATCTTTTGCATACAAAAAGTAAGTCCCAAATACACTTAATAATCCAAAAAAGAGAAATACCATTATATCACCTAATGCACGATAACCATATGCAGACTTCCCAACAGTATACTTTATAGCTGCTGATATAGAAATTGCTCCAAGAGTTATAAATAAAATAGAATAGACAAAATTATGACTTCCAAAGGCAGCATAAATTAGAAAGAACACAAACATAATAACTACCAAAACATTTAATTTAATGGCAGTATACATTTCACTTGGAGTTATTTTTCCGCTTTGAATAGCGCGTTCTGGTCCAATACGATTATTGTTATCAGTTCCTTTAACTCCATCACCATAATCATTAGCAATGTTTGATAGTATTTGCAAACTTATAGTAGCTAACAATGCTAAAATAAAAATAGACCATTTAAAAATACCATCATAAAAAGCAAAACAAGAACTTACAATAATTCCTGAAACAGAGAGTGGTAATGTTCTTAACCTAAATGCAGAAAGCCAAAGTTTAAATTTATCCATAAATTATAGATTAATACCTAAACCAATATTAAGGGTTTGTACGTTTTTGTTGTATGATATATCAGGAACTTCATCCTTTACATTTAAACTAATAAAATCTAAATAAAGATTAATAAAAACTTTAGTTGAGATATCGTACAATACTCCTACACCATAATTAATTCCATTATAATCAGTTTTAACAGTAGCATTTGGAGCTATCATTGGATCAAATGTATTAAGACCTGACTCTAAGTCTATTTTAGAATTAAAAAAGCTATAACCTAAAATTGCATAAGGTTTTAATGCTGGCATACTATTTATTTTAAACTCTCCAATAATTCTTGGTTTTAAAATAATTGCATTACCATCAGCTTCATCTAAAAAATTGTAATTAAAATAATCAACTCCTAATCCGGCCTTTAAAACAAAACTTTCTGCTTCATGAGCTTTATAAGCAACATCTAAACCTAAAATACCATTGTAAGCATTTTTGATAAAGTTATCTCCAATAGACATTGGATGGTGAATTCCTAATGAAAATTTTGAATCGTCATTTATAGTTTCTTGTGCTGTAGAATAGCTAACGCAAAAGCAAATGGTAATAACCAATAAAACTCTTTTCATCATTATGGTATCCATTTTTTAGGGAAATTAGGCTTACGTTTTTCTAAGAAAGCATTTCTACCTTCAATAGCTTCGTCTGTCATATAAGCTAAACGCGTAGCTTCACCAGCAAATACCTGTTGACCAACCATACCATCATCAGTCAAATTCATAGCGAATTTTAGCATTTTTATAGATGTTGGTGATTTAGCTAAAATTTCTTGAGCCCATTGGTAAGCTGTATCTTCTAATTCTTCATGCGGAATTACAGCATTTACCATTCCCATTTCATAAGCTTCTTGAGCAGAATAGTTTCTTCCTAAGAAAAAGATTTCTCTTGCTTTCTTTTGTCCAACCATTTTTGCTAAGTATGCAGAACCATAACCACCATCAAAGCTAGTTACATCAGCATCTGTTTGCTTAAAAATAGCGTGTTCTTTACTTGCTAAAGTTAAATCGCAAACAACATGCAAACTGTGTCCTCCACCTACTGCCCAACCAGGTACAACAGCAATTACTGCTTTTGGCATAAAACGAATTAAACGCTGTACTTCTAATATATTTAAACGATGATAACCATCTTCTCCAACATATCCTTGATGACCTCTCGCTTTTTGATCTCCTCCACTACAAAATGAATATACACCATCTTTTGTTGAAGGCCCTTCTGCACTTAACAATACAACACCAATTGAAGTATCTTCATTAGCATCGTAAAAAGCATCATATAATTCACTAGTTGTTTTTGGTCTAAATGCATTTCTAACATTTGGTCTATTAAAAGCTATACGCGCAACACCATTACATTTTTTATAAGTAATATCTTCGTATTGCTTCGCTTCTACCCAATTAATTTGGTTCATAAATTGTTTGTTTTAAATCAAAAATAAGATTTTAGAATATTATTTAGTTGTTTTTATTTAAATAAATTCCGTCCTCTTTAATTGTAATAATTCTTTGTTTATAAAGGCTCCCAACAGCTTTTTTAAAGCTCTTTTTACTCATTTGAAAAATATCCTTTATCTCTTCTGGAGAAGATTTATCTGTAACTTGAAGATAACCACTATTATCTTCTAATTCTCTTAGTACAACTTCGGCATTTGGCTCTATATTTCTATAACCTATCTGCCCTAAAGCTATATCTAATTTATTATCGTGTCTAACTTTCTTAACAATACCCTTAAGTTTATCTCCAATACTAATATCCTTAAAAATATCATCTGTAAAAATTAACCCTAAATGCTTCTTATTTACAATAACATTCATTCCAATTTCTGATGGATGTGACACTATAACATCAACCTCATCAAACTTTTGTACTGTAAGTTCTTTGTTATCTAAAAATCTATTGGTTTTACTTGAAGCTACTAACCTATTAGATTCTTCATCCAGATAGCAATGTACTAAGTACCAACCACCCTTTTTCATTTTAAAAGCTTGCTCTTTAAAAGGACAGAATAATTCTTTCACCATTCCCCAATCCAAAAAAGCTCCAAACTTAGTCACTTGATTACATCTCAAAAGGGCAAAATCACCTTTTTTGATATAAGGTTTATCTGTAACTGCTACAAGTCTTTCCTCATTATCTAAATACACAAATACTTCAAGCTCATCACCAATATGAAATTCTTGAGGTACATATCTATTTGGTAATAATACTTCATTGTCTTCATTATCTCCTAAAAACAATCCAGGATCAGTGTCTCTAAGTATTGTTAGTGTATTGTATTCTCCAATATTAATCATGTTGCAAATGTAAGCATATTAGTATGAGAAATTAAAAAAAGCGTCACAACAATTGTGACGCTTTTTTATATATGGTGAAAAATTTCTAGTAGATAGATTCTTTACCAAAATGCTTAGTTAAAAGGTAATATACTACTGCTCTATACTTATTACGATTTGAACGTCCATAAGTTTCCATTACAGAATCAATAGCTCCATCTAAATCATCACTTGCAGATAAACCAAGTTTTTTGATTAAGAAATTATTTTTTACAGTTTCAAGTTCAGACTCATCACTTCCAGAAACAGTCGCAGCATCAGCATTATAAATAGATGGACCACAACCAATAGTTACTTTAGTTAATAAATCCATATCTGCAGTTACACCACATTTATCCTTTAAATCTGCTGCATATTTTGCGATTAACTCATCTCTTTTACTCATGATTTTTGTTTGTTTTAGGTTAAAAATTAATGTTTTGTTTTGCTAACTAAATATAAGACACTAAAGTTACAAAAAAGTCACATCTTTTTTATTTAATTCCTTTAAAATAGCTTAACAAAACATCATCATTTGTTGTCCTAGGAGTAAAAACTTCTAAAAGTTTAGGTTTGTTACTATTGCTATAAAAACTTTGAAGAGCATTAGTAAGCGTTTCTTTAGAGTTTGCTGAACAATACTTTATATTATACATATCACATAAATGAGATGCATTTAAATTATGTGTGGTCTCAAAATAATCTTCAAAATTCTGAGTGTTTTTATGACCAGGTAAGATTCTAAAAATACCACCTCCAGAATTATTTACTAAAATAATTCTAAAACTACTTGGTATATATTTATTCCAAAATGCATTGCTATCGTAAAAGAAACTTAAATCTCCTGTAATCAACACTACAGGATTATTAGACACAGCAGAGGCTCCTACAGCAGTTGAAGAACTTCCATCAATTCCACTTGTTCCTCGATTACAATAAATTTTAAGTGTTTTATTAATATCAAATAGTTGGATATATCTAATTGCAGAACTGTTGCTAGAATGAACAATAGAGTTATCTGGAATAGATTTTAAAAGATCGTTAAATGCTGTAAAATCTGAATATGGAATATTAGCAACGTATTCATTATGTTTTAAAGTTCTATACGCCTTTACCTTAGACCAATCAAATCTATAATTACTAGAAGAACTTTGATCGCTAAAAAAGTTTTCAAAAAACACATTAGGAGTGCATTTAAAATGCTTCTCTAAACAAAAAAACGTATCATTAGCTCTATTCTCATCTATATGCCAATGGTGTTTTGGCTGGTACTTTCTTAAAAATGCTTTTATCTTTTTAGAAACTATTAAACCTCCAAATGTTAACAAAATTTCTGGTTGCAATGCTTCAAACTCTTGGTCGTTTAAAGGTGCAATTATTTTATCTATACTCGGAAAAAAGTTATCATGATGTAAATTAGATGTGCTCTCGGTAAATACCAAAACACTCTCGTCATTTGCTAAAGCTTCTAAATATTTTTGCTCAACACTATTTGGTTTATTTACACCTACTAAAACCATTTTTTTTGCAGAAGATTCCCAAATTGTTTTACAGGTTTCTATAGCAGCAACATCAAACACTTCGGTAGATGCCTCAATACTTTTAGGAGTTACCGAAAAAGCATCAACCATGTCGTACAAAGGTTCATTAAAAGGAATATTAATATGAACAGGTCCTTGTTGAGTTAAGGATAAATTAATAGCAGTGTTTATTTCTGCAACATTATTATTTTTTGAATCTACCTCATCTAAATTAGCCTCGTAAAGAATATGGTTACTATAAACACCTTTTTGATTTATGGTTTGTCCATCGCCAACTCCAATTAAATGGGCTGGTCTATCTGCCGATAAAACCACTAAAGGTATATTGCTATAATATGCCTCAGCAATAGCAGGATAATAATTAAGTAGTGCACTTCCAGAAGTACAAACAAGCGCCACAGGCTTGCCTAATTGTTGTGCCATTCCTAATGCAAAAAAAGCAGCACAACGCTCATCTACAACACTATAGCACTTAAAATATGGATGATTGGTAAAACCAATTGTTAAAGGTGCATTTCTACTTCCTGGAGAAATTACGATATGCTCAACTTCTTTGAGTTCGCAAAGCTTAATAACAGTTTGTGCTAGTGGAATTTTTGGTAACTTCATGAAAAGCAAAGTTATTCAAATAATAGTTTTTTGAATAATTAATTAAGCACGTTTTTCATCGTTCTTGTTTTATTTATGGTCTCTTGGTATTCATGCTCTGGAACAGAGTCCTTTGTAATGCCTCCTCCTACATAAACTAGCGCTTTTTTCTCTTGAACTTGCATACACCTTAAGTTAACAAACAGATGCGTATTTCGAGAATTGAATGCATAGGCACGATTTTCTATGTTTCTAGCTCCTGAACGTGGTTGAATTTTAGCTTCTAAATTTAATTCACCTAAAAAGCCAGTATAAAATTCACGATTATATTGTTCGTTATCTAATATAAATTGCATTGCATCTAGCTTAGGTAATCCACAAACTGCTGGTGTTGGATGTAATGCTAAAATTAACTTTTGTAACCCTTTTTCTTTTTGAGTTAATAAACCACTTACATCTGTTTTTAAATGCAGTAAGTTTCCTGCTCTAGTTGTTTTAACTTCAGAAAATGAAACCATTTCTGAAATATCTTTTAAGGCTTCACTTAGATAATCGGTTACAATTTGTTGCTCTTCAATTTCTTTATCGTTCCATTTAACATCAGTAGTTCCGTTATACACTTGTGTACCAGCCAATGCCATTGTTGAAAAACGTGTACCATTGGTGCTTAATAATGTTTCTGGAGTAGCTCCTAACCACAATCCAACTTTTGGATGATACCAACAATACACTAATGCGTTGTCGTACAATTTTAGCAGACTAGAGAATACTTTTATTAAATCAAAATCTCTTAAATTAATAGTTTCACTTCTTGAAAGCACAATCTTTTCATAACTACCATCTTGAATAGCTTTAATACCTTTAGAAACTAAATTTACATGTGTTTCTTCTTGTGATTCGCTATCTAAAACACTTTCTGCACTTGTATTTACAAAAGGGACTTCATAAGTAGTGACTTTACGAGATTTACTAAATGGAATTAGTATTGATGACTTTCTAATATCGAAAGGCGCAAAAACAAATCCACTTTCGGAATAATCGAAGGTTTTATAAAGAACATCATCTTTTTGTAAAAATGCTTGAATCTTAGATTCATCTGGCTTGCGATAAGCAACAAAAGGCAGTTCTTTATTAAACTGCGTTGAAATTTCTAAATAAAAGTCTTTTACAGCCATTAATTATTTTGCTTTTGGTAATGCAATGGTTGATAATTTACAGTAAGATACAAGTTTATCTTCTTCATCAGTTACTCTAATATCAAATAACTGTGTTGTTCTACCTCTATGAATAAAAGTTGCTTTAGCATAAATAGTTCCAGAAGTTACACTCTTTAAGTGGTTGGCAGTAATTTCTAATCCTCTCACAAAATACTTCTCAGTATCAATAAAAATATGTGCAGCAAAACTACCAACACTTTCAGCTAAAGCAGCAGTTGCGCCTCCATGAAGGACACCATCTGGTTGGTGTACACGCTCATTAACTGGCATTTTAGCAATTAAATAATCTTCTCCAACATCTACCATTTCAATATTTAAGGTTTCCATAAGCGTATTTTTACTTACAGAATTAGCTCTTGCTAAAATTTCTTCTTTAGAAAAATTCATACATTTAATTTAGATTTGTAAATGTACAAAACCAAGGTTAAAAATGAATTCTGAAGAAAAAGAAATATCATATCAAACAACAAACTCCTACTCTACCTTAAACAAACTTACAGAGGCTACTAAAAATGTATGGTTAGTTTGTCATGGCATGAGCTATTTAAGTCGTTATTTTTTAAAATATTTCAAGCATTTAAACCCTGAAGAGAATTACATTATTGCACCTCAAGCTCCAAGCAAATCTTATATTAAAGGTGGTTTTAAACATGTTGGTGCTAATTGGTTAACTAAGGAAAATACACTAAAAGACACCGAAAACATATTACGTTACATAGATGCCGTTTTAGAAGCAGAACAAATACCAACACACCTCAACCTAATTGTAGCTGGTTATTCGCAAGGTGTAAGTATTGCGAGTCGTTATGTAGCTAGAAGACAACTTAACTGTAATCAACTTGTATTAATGTCTGGAGGTATTCCTAAAGAATTTGTTACATCAGATTTTGGCTTTTTAACTGCCAAAGTAAAATTGGTGTATGGTACTAGCGATGAATATTTAAATGACGAACGTATGGTATATGAAAAAACGCGTGCTGAAGAGTTATTTACTAATCGTTTAGAAGTGATTTCTTTTGAAGGTAACCATATTGTAAACACAGATATTATTAACAGTTTAGTATGATAGCCCCAACTTTAGAAAACAATCGCGTAAAACTTAGCTTGTTAGATTTAAGCAATTATGAACACTTAATTCCTATTGCAAATCAAGACAAGCTTATACAGTACTCTCCTAGTAAAATTAGTACACAAGAAGATTTAAAAGCTTATGTACAAACAGCTGTTGATGGTTATTATCATAAAACAATCATTCCTTTTATCATTTTTGATAAGCAAACACAAACGTATGCTGGCAGTACGCGTTTTGGCTTAATTAACTGGAAAAACAAAGTATTACATATAGGTTGGACTTGGATTGGAAAACAATTTCAAGGAACTGGTTTAAATACTAATATGAAGTTTTTGATGCTTCAATACGCTTTTGAAACTCTAGAATTTGATAAAGTTGAATTTAGAATAGACGAGCGTAATAAAGCATCGCGAAAAGCAGTTGAAAAATTAGGCGCTACCTTAGAAGGTATTTTACGCAAAGACACTTTAATGTTAGATGGCTTTAAACGTAGTACCTGTTGTTATGGTATTTTAAAAGAAGAATGGCCAGAAATAAGACAAACTATTTTTAAAGACTATTAACTTGTTTGATACGTCTTGTTCTTTTCTTTTAAAATAGCTAATTGCTTTTCTAAAAAGGTAATTGCCTTTTCAGCTTGTTTACTAGCTTTTGCCTTAAATATTTTAGAATCTTCTTTAAACTTTTCTTTTCCAGAAGCCGCTGCTTTTGTAAGATCCTCTTTAACTTCTTTTAAATCATTAGAGAGTTGATCTTTAATGTCCTTACCTTCTTTTTTTAGTTTATCTCTTGTAACACTACCTTTTTCGGGTGCGAATAATATTCCTGCTGCTGCTCCAATAAAAATACCTGCAACTAAAGCTCCTTTATGTATCATAACAATTACTTTTTAATTAAACTTTACTTATAGGTCTTAAGTTGAGAGCATTTGTTACAAATTACTAGAGTTGGAGTTATTTTTATAAACTAGCTAAGAAACATTAATAATCTTTTTAAAATTAAATTTAAATCATTCATAATACTCATATTTATAAGTTATTACAAAAACTAAATTATTTCCTTCAAAAGCTTGTACTTTTCTTAACAAACCATTACTATGATATTGATGCTTGAATAAGAAGTGACCTTCAACACTCATACATGGGTCAGAAAAATAATTATACTTTTTACTAATTTTTCCGTTTCTATTATATGATAGCTTTGTTGTAAATTCTTCAATATATTCAGTATTATCAAATGTTCTTACTGTCTCTTTTACCTTTTTCTCTACCAACCTATTTAAACTATCATATTCAAATAATATGCTTTTCATAGCAATATCATCAACATAATGAACTTCTGAAATTAAATTTTCCTCACTATCATATTGATACTCTTTACACGTAAGTTTTAAATTAGAATAAGCTGTTCTACCATCTACCTCTTTAATTTTTTCTAAAGTTTCTAAATCAGTTTTAATCTGATTAAATGGAGTCCAACTTTTCTCTATTGTTTTTTTATAAATAAATCCATTATCGCCAATTACTACATTGGCTTGTCTTATCAATTGATTGTTATCATTATAGGTGTTTTCAAACTTCTCACCATTAACTAATATCAACTGATGAAACTTATCATAAGCATAAAATAAAGAATCGACTTTTGTAGTATCGTTCTTTTCAATTCTTAAGTGTAAAATCTTATCATTTTGGTCGTTGTAAACAGTTTTATAGATAGAACCCAATCGCTGCATATTAAATTCAATTTCATTCCCTTTTTTATCATATTTTTTTACAATACTTCTACAACTACTACTGGAACTATTGTTACTATATTTTATAAAAGCTTCTTTAACTTTATTATTAGCTATTACTTTCTGAGAATTTTCTTCTTGTGCAAAACCAATGAAACTAACACTTAGAAATACGAATAATAAGACTGATAACTTCTTTAAATTCATTGAGCATATATTCTATTGGTTAATCAAGTTTTCTAGTCGTTCAAGCTTATCCAACACTTCCATTACCGAAAAACTTCGTGCAAACCTATACTGTTCTTTTCCTTCAACCATTATTAAAACTACAGGCAAAGTAAAAACCAAATGTTGTGCTGCTAATGCTTGTTCTTGTTGCACATCAATGATATTAATTTTAACCTCTGGAAAATGCGTAGATACTTGCTCTATTAATTTTGGTTTCAAAACTTTACAAACACCACAATGTTCTCCTGAAAAATATAATAACTCTATCATTTACTTTAAATATGTTGCTAATCTTTCATTAATAAAATAATTCCAACCACCAACACAACTTTCACGCTTAAACTCTGGAATACTATCATCAAAGTCTTCCATAACCTTTGTAGTTAACGTAAACTTTGTTTGCATTCCTAAATCTTCTAATTCCATTGTTACAAACGAATTTCCTCCCAAACCTTCATACTTCCAATTAGTCACAAGTCTTTTTTGCGGAATTACCTCTGTAACTTCCCAAAGGTGCATAAAATCTCTACTAGGTGCTTGGACATTAAACTGTGTTTTAAAACCAACTTGAGCTTTAAAATCTGGAATATTATCAAAAAACCATTGTATCATTTCTTCTTTAATAGTAATGGCTTTCCATACATCATTAATTGATTTATCAAATATTTTAGTAACAATAACTGGTGGTTCTGTAGTTTTCATAAAAGATATTTATATAAAAATAATAGTTTCAAAATTATTTAAACATAGCAATCTAGGAAAAGTTTATATTTTAAATGTCTTATACATTTGTAGCATCAAAAACATAATTATGACCCAAAAGGAAAATAATAGAATTGTTTATAATAGAAATTTAAATCGTGTTATAGAATATATACACAATCATTTAGATGAAAAAATTGAAATTAAAACACTTGCTGAAATTTCTCATTTTTCTCAATTTCATTTTCATAGAATTAGTCGTGCATTATTAGGAGAACCAATTGGTATATATATAACTAGAACTCGCGTGGAAACTGCTGCTAAAATGATTCGATATACAAATCTAAGCATAAAAGAAATAGGATTTAGCGTAGGTTTTGAAACACCATCATCATTTTCAAAATCTTTTAAAAATCATTTCAAAATTTCCCCCTCTTCTTATAGAAAAAACAAACATTATTCAATCAAAAAAATGAACATTATGAAAGTAGACTTAAACATTAAAAAGCCAAAAATTTTAACACTAGATAATCAGAACTGTATTTATTACAGAATGCATGGTCCTTATCAAACTCTTGATTATGGAAACGCTTGGGAGAAACTTTGGGAACAAATTAAAGTGCAAAAATTATTCACTAAAGGAATACAATCTATTGGTTTGCCACATGATGACCCAAAAGTTACTCATGATGACAAAATACGCTATGATGCTTGCTTAGTTATTCATAAAGAAGCTAAGCCGTCTAATGACATTGGTATAAAAACATTAAAAGGCGGAAAATTTGCAATGTTTCTTTATCAAGGCTCTTATAAACATTTTGCTCAAGTGTACGATTATATTTTTAACGAATGGCTTATGAATAACGATTATGAACTAAGAGATGCACCAACAAGAGAACGTTATATTAGTCATCCAGACCGTGTTGCAGAAGATAAACTAAAAACAGAGTTCTATCTTCCAATAAAATAATTTTAAAAAAGACAGTTTACTACTGTCTTTTTCTTATTTAAACTAAACTTAAGATATTCTTATAAATCTTTTTGATATCGTGCAACCATTTCCTCTTGGGTTTCAAGTGGATTATTAGTCTTTAATTGATCGTTTAACATTTGCCCCATTGTAGGAAACTGTGAACGCTCCATTTTTGCTACTTCACTCCAAAGTTGAGAACGCATAAATGCTTTAGCACAGTGCAAAAATAGCTCTTCAATAGCTACAATTATACATGCTTTAGGAGGATTTCTTTCTGTATCAAACAAATTAAGGTATTTCGCCTCATCGGAAATAGAAGCTTTACCATTTACACGCAATGTTTCATCTACTCCAGGAATCATAAACAACATTCCTATATGTTGGGTTTCTAAAATATTTGAAATACTATCTAATCTATTATTTCCTTTAGCATCTGGTATTAATAACGTTTTATTATCTAATACCTTAACAAAACCAGGAGCACCACCTCTTGGAGATGCATCTAATTTATAATCTTTATTTACTGTTGAAATAACTGCAAAAGGTGACTTAGCTACAAAATTAATTGCGTGTTTTTCTAATTCAAATAAGGTTTTGATTTTTGCTCTACCACTTGGGTAATCGTAAAGTTCGCGGAGTTGTTCTGTATTCTTAACATTCATGCTATAAATTTATGAATCTTAATCCACAAATCTATATTAATTCACCAAGCGTTCTACAATTGTCTTTGTTGGCAAAATCTCTTTAGTATATTCAATACTAGGTCCAGCTACCCAAACAGTTTTGTAAGTCGCTTTTTTAGCCGCTTTTTCAGTGGCTTTCATACCTATTGAAAAACGAATCATTTTCACCCATTTTTTAAGCTTTCTATTCTTATTTAATAAGTTTTCTAACCATGTAGCTTTAGTACCAATTTTTTGAACATAAGGTGTGTTAATTACAGTACAAGGTGTTCCCGAAATACGTTCGGTGACTACAATATCATCAGCTCCATAATCTACACATGCTTGTTTATACTCATCGGTTACACTTGCCTCTAGAGACGCAATAAAAGGACTTCCAACAGATACACCAACTGCTCCATAACTTAGCATTTTATCAATGTCTTCTTTACAACCAACACCTCCAGCCGAAATTACAGGAATAGTACAGGCTGTACTTAATTCCTTTATTAACTCTTCAGGTGTTTGAGGTCCTCGATGTCCACCAGCTTGATTATTTACAGCAATTACAGCATCAGCATTTAATCCTTCTACCTTTTTAGCAAACTTTAAATCTACGACATCACAAAACACTTTAATTCCTACTTTATGTGCTTGTTTAATAGTTTCTTCTGGACTTCCTAAAGAGGTGATTATAAAATCGCAACCTTCTTCACATAGTACTTCAAGTTGTCCTTTATATTTTATATTAGATTTATTTACAATAAGATTAAATCCAAACGAACCTCCTTCAGGTTTTGCAGCTTTTAATTCTTTTATAGCTGCTCTAAGTTCTTCTAATGTACGATAGTTAAGTGCAGGAATACAACCAGCAATACCAGCATTCATAGCTTCTATCACCATTTTAGTATTTGACACTAAAAACATTGGTGCCATTATTACTGGATGCTTAATATTTAATATATCTGTTAATTGCTTAGTCATATTTATAAGTTTTGAACAAATATAAAAATATTATGCATGCATAGCAAATAAATAATTTTCACTTATTGAAATAGATTATTAATGATTTAGAATATGTAATTTTAGATTATGAAAATTAAACATATTTTGTTAACTATTACAATAGTCATAATAGGCTTTTCGTGTAAAAAAAAACGATATTCAAACTAATCAAGAAAGACAAAACGACAAAAAAGTTTACAACAAAAATCTTTTAACTGGAGTTTGGGCTGAAAACAAAGATGACAATGCTCTTTTTTATATAGAAAATGATTCTATATATTTTGTTGAACATCAAAATACACCTTTACCAGTAAATTTAATAAACAATGAATTCGTTATTTATTTTGATAAATACACATCCAAAAGTGAAATATTAAAATTAACTAACGATAGTTTAATTTATAAATCAGATTCAGATATAATTAAGCTCTATAAAAGGGAATAAATACCAAATAACATTTATTCAACAAATCGATAATAGGCACATTTTAAATAAGCACCTTCTGGAAAAGTTACTGGATGGTCTAAATCATGTTCAGTTTTAAGAATCACTTTATACTTCTTTTGAGTAGCATTAAGCACTTGTTTATTGATATCAAAAAAAGCTTGACTTAAAACTCTAGAAGAACAAGACGCTAAAACTAGCAATCCATTTTTGGAAGTTAATTGAATTCCCAATGCTGCTAATTGTGCATACTTTTTTTTGGCTAAGGGAATTTCGGAAGCTTGTTTTGCAAAACTTGGAGGGTCAATTACTACAACATCAAATGTCTTCTTTCGATTAATAAGTTTCTGCATTTCGTCAAAAGCATCACCTGCTATAGTTTTATGAATTCCAGTGTAATCATTTAACCTTCCATTTTGTTGTGCAATCTCTAATGCTTGCTTACTAATATCTAAACTGGTAACCTCTGTTGCATTATTTGCCAAAGCATGTACCGAAAATCCTCCAGCATAAGAAAATACATCTAATACAGTTTTACCACTACTCCATTCTCCTACTTGTTTTCTATTAGCGCGATGATCTAAAAAATAACCTGTTTTATGCCCTTTAATCACATTGGCAGAAAAATTTACATCATGTTCAACAAATTCAACAACTTCATTTTCTAAAGTGCCATACACTACTTCACCATCTACTAAATTATGGTTGTTTGAGTTTTGTAACCCTCTACTTAAACGTAACACAACAGTTTTAGCATTAGACACTTCTTGTAAACTTGTTAAGATAAGCTCTAAATATGGTAGCCAAATTTCAGAATACAACTTTACTACTAATACGGAAGCATATACATCTGCAATCAAACCTGGAAAACTATCATTTTCTCCAAATAATAAACGATAGCTATTAGTGTTTGTTTTTAATAAATCATTTCTTTTAGAATAAGCTTCTTTTATTTTTAAATTAAAATACGAAGCATCAATACTAGCGCTTTTATTGGTAAGTATTTTAATTCTAATTGGTGAGTTAGCATCATAAAGTCCTAAGCCTATAAGCTTGTTTTTATTCTTTGCAAAAATGATAGCCAAATCTCCTGTTTGTGCATCGTCATTTATTTTAACGATACTATTTGAAAACACCCAAGGATGCCCTTTTACAACATGCTGTTCTCCTTTAGCATTAAGTTTTATTGCTAATCGTTTTGGTTGATAGTTTGAAGTAATTTTTGAAGAAAAAGACATGTATTATTATTTGGAGTCAAAAGTAACTAAAAAAGCGCAACCAAATTGGTTGCGCTTTTTATATAAAATGTAAAATAATTTATACTAAAAGCTTATTTAACTTCTTCGAAGTCTACGTCTTCAACATTATCACCTTCTGCTTCTGCATTAGCTCCAGCTTGTGCTTCTGGTCCTGCTGCTCCACCTTGAGCTTCTTGTTGTGCTTTGTACATTTCTTCACTTGCAACTTTCCATGCTTCATTAATTTTTTCTAAAGCAGGATCAATTACAGCGATATCCTTAGTTTCGTAAGCTTTCTTTAATTCTTCTAAAGCTGCTTCAATTGGCTGTTTTTTATCATCAGATAATTTATCACCAAATTCTTTTAATTGCTTTTCTGTTTGGAAAATCATACCATCAGCAGCATTTAATTTTTCAGCTACTTCTTTAGCTTTAGCATCAGCTTCAGCATTAGCTTCGGCCTCTTGCTTCATTTTTTCGATTTCAGCATCTGTTAATCCTGAAGATGCTTCAATACGAATATTTTGAGATTTATTTGTCGCTTTATCAGTAGCAGATACTTGGATAATTCCGTTTGCATCAATATCAAAAGTTACTTCAATTTGAGGCACTCCTCTTTGTGCTGGTGGAATACCATCTAAATGGAATCTACCAATTGTTTTGTTATCTGCAGCCATTGGACGCTCACCTTGTAATACGTGAATTTCTACTGACGGTTGATTATCGGCAGCTGTTGAGAATACTTGTGACTTTTTAGTTGGAATTGTTGTATTAGCATCAATTAACTTAGTCATTACGTTACCCATTGTTTCAATACCTAATGATAATGGTGTCACGTCAAGTAATAATACATCCTTTACATCTCCAGTTAATACACCACCTTGAATAGCAGCACCTACAGCAACTACCTCATCTGGATTCACGCCTTTGTTAGGCTTCTTTCCAAAAAACTTTTCTACTGCTTCTTGTACAGCAGGAATACGTGTAGAACCACCTACTAAAATAATTTCATCAATATCTCCAGTTGATAATCCAGCAGCTTTTAAAGCTGTTTGACATGGCTCAATTGTACGCTTTACTAAATCGTCAATTAATTGCTCAAATTTAGCTCTTGTTAATGTACGTACTAAGTGCTTAGGTCCACTAGCAGTAGCAGTAACATATGGTAAGTTGATTTCTGTTTGAGAAGAAGAAGATAACTCAATCTTAGCTTTTTCAGCAGCTTCTTTTAAACGTTGTAAAGCCATTGGATCTTGACGTAAGTCCATACCTTCATCAGCTTTAAACTCTTCTGCTAACCAGTTAATGATTTTTTCATCTACATCGTCACCTCCTAAGTGTGTATCACCATCTGTAGATAATACTTCAAATACACCATCTCCTAATTCTAAGATAGATACATCATGTGTACCACCACCAAAATCAAATACCACAATTTTTTGGTCAACACCTTTTTTATCCATTCCATAAGCTAATGCCGCAGCAGTAGGCTCATTAATAATACGTCTTACTTTTAAACCAGCAATTTCACCAGCTTCTTTAGTTGCTTGACGTTGTGCATCGTTAAAATAAGCAGGTACTGTAATTACAGCTTCACTTACTTCTTGATCTAAGAATTCTTCAGCAGTTTTCTTCATTTTTTGAAGAACCATAGCAGATAATTCTTGAGGCGTATATAAACGACCATCAATATCTACTCTTGGTGTATCGTTATCACCTTTTATTACTTTATAAGGAACACGTTCTGCTTCGTTTTTTGATTCAGAATACTTGTTACCCATGAAACGCTTAATAGAATAAACGGTTTTAGTTGGATTTGTTACAGCTTGACGCTTAGCAGGATCTCCTACTTTTATCTCGCCTCCTTCAACAAATGCGATTACAGAAGGTGTAGTACGTCTTCCTTCAGCATTTGTAATCACAACTGGCTCGTTACCTTCCATTACAGAAACACATGAGTTTGTTGTTCCTAAATCGATTCCAATAATTTTACTCATAACTTTATTTTATTCTTTTATTGTGTTGAATTTCAATTTTTATACAACTTCCTATAGTCAATCATTGTGCCATGACAAAAAATATGACAAGGTGTCACAATATCTCCTAAAACTTTAAACATATATTTATTTTTGTTGACTAAAAAGCATATATCTTTGCCAAAACACTAAATCTATTTAGCTAATGGAATGTATCTCCGTTTTCGATATGTTAAAAATAGGCATAGGTCCTTCTAGCTCTCATACTTTAGGCCCTTGGCGCGCTGCAGAACGTTGGATAGACGAATTAAAATCTGACCATATTTTTGAAAATGTAGAGCGCATTACAATAGACTTATATGGTTCGTTATGTTTGACAGGAAAAGGACATGCTACAGACTTAGCAGTAATGTTAGGTTTAACTGGAGCCAATCCTGAAACAATTCCTGTAGACTCAATCCAATCTACAATTGATGCTATTAAAACTGACAAACAATTAAACTTTAATGGCGAATTAATGATTCCTTTTAACTTTGAAGAAGACATCATTTTTGATAGAGAATTTCTACCATTTCACGCTAACGGGTTAACATTTACTGCCTTTGCTAACAATAAGGAATATAAATCTACCTTCTACTCTATTGGTGGCGGTTTTGTAATAAAAGAAGAACAAACGGAGAATAAAGAAAAAGATGCGCAGTTAAAAGCATTTCCTTATCCTATACAAAAAGCGACAGAACTTCTTGAATATTGTAATAATACTTCAAAATCTATTTCTGAAATTGTATTAATCAATGAACTATCATTAAGAACAGAAGAAGAAGTTGAGTATGAGTTAAAACGTGTTTGGGACACCATGCTTGAATGCATGTATATTGGTTGTCATACCGAAGGTATTTTACCTGGTGGCTTAAATGTAAGACGTCGTGCTTATGATATGCATCAAAATCTTAAAGGTGAACTATCTTACAATTCACCTCAAGAATGGCTGGAAGTTATCAGACAAACCGAAGTAAAATTTCGTCAAATTTTTAAATGGGTAAGCTGTTTTGCTTTAGCTGTTAACGAAGTAAACGCCTCATTAGGTCGCGTAGTTACAGCTCCAACAAATGGAAGTGCTGGTGTTATTCCATCTGTTCTAATGTATTATTTAGTTATTGAAAACCACAAAGCTAATTTTAACCACATTAAACAGTTCTTACTTGTGGCTGGTGAGATTGGAAGCATCTTTAAAAAAGGAGCTACAATTAGTGCTGCAATGGGTGGCTGTCAAGCGGAAATTGGCGTATCATCTGCCATGGCTGCAGGTGCGCTTTGCGAACTTTTAGGAGGTTCTCCAGAGCAAGTTATGATTGCTGCAGAAATTGCTATGGAACATCATTTAGGCTTAACTTGCGATCCAGTTGGAGGTTTAGTTCAAGTACCATGTATTGAACGCAACTCAATGGGAGCAATTAAAGCTATTACTGCAGCTGAGTTAGCATTAGAAACAAATCCTGAACACGCTAAAGTACCATTAGACGAAGTAGTTGACACTATGTGGGAAACTGCTCAAAACATGAAAACTATTTACAAGGAGACCTCTGAAGGTGGCTTAGCAGTTAGGGTAAGTTTATCTGACTGTTAACACCACTAACACAAAACTTTTCGTTATTTTTACATCCTTATTTTAATACATTAAAAATGTCTACTGCTAAAAAAGAATATAAAAAAGTTACTACAAAATCATTAGTAGAAATGAAAAAGCATGGTGAAAAAATTTCTATGCTTACTGCTTACGACTATACCATGGCAAAAATTGTAGATGGTGCTGGAATTGATGTTATACTTGTTGGTGATTCTGCTAGTAATGTGATGGCTGGTCATGAAACCACATTACCAATTACTTTAGACCAAATGATTTATCATGCATCTTCAGTAATTAGAGCTGTAGATAGAGCTTTAGTAGTTGTTGACCTACCTTTTGGAAGCTACCAAAGTGATCCTAAAGAAGCTTTACGCTCTGCTATTAGAATTATGAAAGAAAGTGGTGGACATGCTGTAAAACTAGAAGGTGGCAAAGAGATTAAGGAATCTATAAAGCGTATTCTTAATGCTGGAATTCCAGTTATGGGACATTTAGGATTAACACCTCAATCAATATATAAATTTGGAACATATACTGTTAGAGCAAAAGAAGAGGAAGAAGCAAAAAAACTAATTAGTGATGCTAAAATGTTAGAAAAACTAGGTTGTTTTGCTTTAGTACTTGAAAAAATACCTGCAAATTTAGCGCAAAAAGTAGCAGAAAGCATAAGCATTCCTGTAATTGGAATAGGTGCTGGAAATGGTGTTGATGGACAAGTATTAGTACTTCATGACATGATTGGTATGACTCATGAGTTTAACCCTCGTTTTTTACGTCGTTATATGAATTTATATGAAGATATGACAAATGCCATTTCTCAATATGTTAGCGATGTAAAAGATATATCATTCCCTAACGAGTCTGAGCAATACTAAGCATGGATTCATTAAAAGCTTTAATAGAAACTCTTGAATTACAACCACACCCAGAAGGTGGTTATTACAAGGAAACCTATAGAAGTAAAGATATTATTGTTAAATATGCGCTACCAAAAATATTTAATGGTAACAGAAATCATTCTACTGGAATATATTATTTATTAGAGTCTAAAGATTTTTCTGCGTTTCATAGAATTAATCAAGATGAAATGTGGCATTTCTACAAAGGAAGTACACTTATTTTAACTATGATTTCTGATAAAGGGGAGTTATCAACCATTAAAATAGGAAATGATATTACTAATGGTGAAACTCCTCAAGCTGTAGTTCCCAAAGGTTATTGGTTTGCTGCAAAAGTGGAAAAACCTGAAAGCTATGCACTTCTTGGATGTACTGTAGCTCCTGGGTTTGATTTTCAAGATTTTGAATTAGCAGAGCGCAACAAACTTATAGCTGAGTTTCCGCAACATAAAAATATCATCACCACTTTAACAAGAGACTAAATGTCATCTTCAAATAAAATATTATCAACACCTAAAAACCTTCAAGTTGTTTTTGAAGACAATCATATCATTATTGTAAATAAACGTGCAGGCGATATTGTACAAGGTGACAGAACTGGTGATATTCCTTTAAGTGAAGTTGTAAAAGAATATATTAAAAACAAATACAATAAACCTGGAAACGTATATCTAGGCGTAGTACATAGACTAGATAGACCAACTACAGGAATCGTAGTTTTTGCACGCACATCCAAAGCACTCACTAGACTCAACAAAATGTTTGCAAACAAAGAAGTTTCAAAAACATATTGGGCAGTTGTGAAAAATAAACCTCAAAAAGCAAACAACACGCTTATAAATTGGCTTAAAAAGAACCCTAAAAACAATAAATCTACAGCATATAGCTCTGAGATAAAAGACAGTAAAAAGGCCATTCTTCATTATAAGGTTATTAAATCGTTAGATAACTACCATTTATTAGAAGTAAATCTAGAAACTGGTCGTCATCATCAAATTCGTAGTCAGTTATCAAATATTGGTTCACCAATTAAAGGCGATTTAAAATATGGTTTTGATCGTAGCAATAAAGATGCAAGTATTCATTTACATTCAAGAAAGATTGAATTTATTCATCCTGTAAGCAAAGAAAACATTTCTATTACAGCTCCTACTCCAAATGACGTTATTTGGGACGCTTGTTCATAGTTTTTGCTATATTTAGCAAATGAACATTCCTGAACTACTTCAACTTCAACGTAATTTTTTCAATACTGAAAAAACAAGAGACATTTTATATCTAAAAAATTCACTGAAATCTTTAAAAAAAGAAATTATTAATCGTGAAGAAGATATTTATAAAGCTCTAGAAAGAGATTTTAAAAAGTCAAAGTTTGAAACCTATTTAAGTGAAATAGGAATTGTTCTATCTGAGTTAGACTTAGCTATCAAGAATATTCATAAATGGTCTAAACCAAAGCGCGTTTTTCCTTCTATACTCAATTTCCCTAGCTCTGATTATATCTATTCAGAGCCTTACGGAACAGTTTTAATCATTGGTCCTTGGAATTATCCTTTTCAATTAACATTAGCACCAATGATAGCAGCTATTACGGCAGGAAATACGGCAATTATTAAACCTAGTGAATTGACACCTCACACTTCAAATTTAGTTGAGGATATTATCACTAAAGTATTTCAAAAAGAGCATGTTGCTATCGTCCAAGGTGGTATTCCAGAAACTACAGAGTTATTAGCACAAAAATGGGATTACATCTTTTTTACTGGAAGTGTACCTGTTGGAAAAATAGTTGCAAAAGCTGCTGCAGTACATATGACTCCAGTTACATTAGAATTGGGTGGCAAAAACCCTTGTATTATTGACGGTACAATGAATTTAAAGTTAACCGCTAAACGTTTGGTTTGGGGAAAATTTGTAAACGCTGGACAAACATGTATTGCTCCTGATTACCTTTTAGTGAAATCGGAATTTAAAAATAGCCTCATTAAAAATTTAAAAACTGAAATAGAGAAAGCATATACTATTAATCCTGAAACTTCGCCTGATTACCCTAGAATCATTAATAAGAAAAATTTAGACAGATTGACTAAAATGCTTGATAATGACAAAATTATTCATGGTGGTGCTTATAACAATAACGATAACTTCCTCGCTCCTACTATTATGGACGAACCAACTTTGGATAGTGAAGTAATGAAAGATGAAATTTTTGGCCCAATTCTTCCTATACTAACATATAATACTGAAGAAGACATCAAAAACACAATTAATAATTATGAAAAGCCTTTAGCTTTTTATGTGTTTTCTAACAACAAAAAGTTTGTAAAAAAACTAATGTCACAATATAGTTTTGGAGGTGGTGTTATTAATGACACAATGATTCATTTTGGAAATCACAGATTGCCTTTTGGAGGTGTTGGCGATAGTGGTATTGGCGCATATCATGGACGATTAGGTTTTGATACTTTTACACATCAAAAAGCAGTAGTAAAAAAAGGTAATTGGCTAGATATTCCAATGCGATACGCACCTTATAAGGGAAAACTAAAACAACTAAAATCCATGTTTAATTGGTTTGATTAATCTTCTTTTTGTAAAGGATATAATAAATGTAATTTAACGCCTTCCTTTGGCTTAGAAACCAAAGAGTACTTTGCATTTATAAGAGCAGCTCTATTTTTCATATTTAACAAACCAGAACCAAGTTTGGTTTTTTCTTTATCAAATCCGTTGCCATCATCTTCAGCTATAAACTCTAGATGAGTATCTGTATATTCCATTGACACTCTAAAATTTTCTGCTTCTGAATATTTTATGGAGTTTGACATAAACTCTTGAAAAGTTCTAAACAAAATAATACTATCATTAGCATTAATTTCTTGCTCATCTCCTGAAACAACAAATTGACATTTCATCTTCTTAAGCTTATCTAGTCTGTCAATTTCGTTTTGAACAGATTGGCGCAACCCTAAATTACTTATTACATCATTATTTAACGACTTAGATAAAGATCGTACTTCTTGAATTGCATCCTTAACAACATCTTTAGTATCATCTATCTTACTCTTTAAACTATCTGTTGCCAAGGAAGATACTAAGCTTAATTGCATGCTAGCAAAAGATAAAAGTTGTCCTACATTATCGTGTAACTCTCTCCCAACACTTTTTAATGTTTCTTCTTGGATTTCATTTTGAACATTTGCCAACTCTCTTTCAAACTTTCGTTTCTGCTCGTACTTATCTAACAAAATTTTATTCTTACGCTTTTGAAAAACAATAAAAAACAAAATAACTAAGGTTGTTACAATTACCAATACAGCAATCATATATATCAATAAATACCTTTCGGCATCAGTACTGACTAAACGTTCTGTGGTTTGCACCATAATAAATTAAAAGTAAAGGTTAAATACATGAAAATATTTGCAAACAAAAAGATTTGACGTTTTAAATTTACATAATTCCAATCGTTTACAGTATTATATTCATCAAAAAAAACTAGTGGTGTAATTATTATCCACCAAACAAGAATGGTTAATGATAAATAAAAATTAAAGGATTTATAAAACTTAAGCAGCTTCTCACTCAATAATAATTCTATAAAATAAATTGCAACACAAGTTACAGTAACAAAAGCACCAGCCACTTGAAAATAAAAAGGAAATGTGCTTAAAAATGCTTCAAAATTAAAACCAATATAAGCTATTGAGCTAACAAGAAATACAATACCAATAATATCATACAACAACTTAAACATACCTATTTTTGATATTCTTGAATAATAAAACACATAAAACATTATACTACCTATAGACCAAAATATGGTATACCACCAATTAAACTTACCAAAGCCATTGTTTTTAAGAAACAACAATGCTTCAGAGTTTCTAAAATAACTTAGTAAATAACCTATTACTTCAACAAATACAACATATACTAAAAACCATATAAAATATTTAACTGTTGTGTTTTTATATTTTCTCAAACATAATAAACCCACAATAGCTGCTAATATTTCTACGCCATAAGTAATAAATACATTATTCTTTGTTAAAAAATCTAACATAAATTGGTCATAGCTTTTTTTACTAAACTAATAAGAAATGATTTTTCAAGTGTCAACTTTTTGAGGCTTGCAAAAAACTAAAGAAAAAATGAAGGTTATATACATAAACATATTACATAATAAAATAATGACATCTCTTAAAAACACATAATCACCATCCTCAAGCGTATAATATGATTCATACAAAGTGATAGGTGTTTTAATTAAAAAAAAGATAAAAAAAACAGAGGCAACATAAAAATGAACTGATTTATAAAAGTTGATAATCTTATGACTCATTAAAACTTCTGCAAGATATAATGATGTACTTAAAACTGTTAATAGTACTCCAGAAAATTTAATTAAATAAGATTCTCCATTATAATAGACGCTATAATTAACAGGCAAATAAATCACACATAGTATTATAAATAAATAAGTACTAAGCTTAATTACTTTCTTAAAATATTCATCCTCTATAATAGACCTAAAATAAAGCGACACAAAAAGTGCACTCCCAATACTCCAAAGCAAAGTATACCAGAAATAACTTCTATAAAATAGAGTACCTTTAGTATAGTCATTTATCCAATTAAATGATTCATATTTATAACTAAAATACGGCATCCAACCAATAAGATCAATAAAAACCACATACCACAAAAACCAAATGAAATATTTTACTTTGGTACTCTTGAACTTATTATACATTAGCAGCCCTACAAGGGCTGCTAATAGCTCAATTCCTATGTTTAAAACAAAGTCGTATTCTGCAAGAAATTCTCTCATATATTATTACTACTGCGGATAATTTGCTCCTGGAGGTTTTCCATTACCACCTCCATTAAAGCCATCTGCATCTCCTATATCATTATTACCAGAACCTCCACCATCTTTCCCTTCAGGGATATCTGCTGTAGGTACTATAAAAGCTGTAGTATATCCTGGTTGACCATCAACCTCTGGATAAGCACCAGAGTACACTCTAATTCCATTCATAGTATATCCTAATTCTTTAGCTTGGTTTTCAGCATAATCTAAATACGCTCTTAAATCTTCTAAAGACCACCACGAAGACCTATTATCATCTTGCTTAGTAATGTCTCTCGTAATTAACTCCCAACGAGATGTGTAATTGTCATTTAATTCTTGTAACTCCTTTGGAGATACAATCCCTTTAATTTCTGCCATAATCAATAAATTTAGTTAATGAATAATTAGTTTTTGCTATTAATTTATTCTTAAAAAAGAATCTAATTATCAATAGGTCTAAGTTAGACAAAACTTATTACAAAAAGAAGAAAGCGACTACCTAATACTACATATTTTTTAACTTAAAATGTATTAAGTCTCCTGTAAACTTTTGAGAAAGTCTATTAATTGCTAATACTGATAACTGCAAAACCCGAGGATAACCACCTGTAGTTTGGCAATCTCGCATTAAAACAATAAGCTTTCCAGAAGGTGTTAATTGTACTGTACCAGGAAGTACCAAAGACGTAATAATAGGCTCTAATTGATTTTGCAAAGTTTCTTCCAATTGATAAGCCATACGAGAGTTCTCATTCGCTATACTAAAACCAGAACTCAACAACCTATCTTGCTGTTCATTTGACAGCAAATCAAATTCTGGTCCTTTACACACGTCCAAAGATAAACCTGCAAAATGTTCTGACTTCACTTTTACACTAGCATTGGCATTTGTTCTCTCATTAAAAGTGAATGAAGCACTTGGCAAGATCTCTCCTTTTTCAATTTTAAAAGCATTTGTGATGTTTTTATACATACTACGACTCTTCATTACAGTCTGAGTCAAAAAGCCACCAGAAACCGCTAAATAAGCTCTACATCCTTGCTTTCGCTTACCAAAAGATAATATATCTCCTCTCTTTATATGAATCGTTGTATTAAGCGGAATTGAAATGCCATTTAAACTAGGAGATAAATCTGCTCCTGTAATACTAATCAAACAATCTTGTAGAAATTCTAATTTTGGACCAATCAAAGTGATTTCTAATAACGCAGCATGGTCTTCATTGCCAACTAAAGCATTTGCTATTTTGGCACTGTAACGATCCATAACTCCTGAAACTGGCACACCATACTCTTGAAAATCCCATCGTCCCATATCTTGAATAGTATCATATAATCCAGTTTTTAAAACCTTAATCATCCAACACCTCACTTTCTAATTGATACACGCCAGCATCGACAAGCTTCTTAACAACACTATACTCTTTTCTAGAAATTGGATAAAACTGAATTTGATCTCCTGCTTTTGCAAAACAAGGTGGATTTGAATTGACATCAAAAAAATCAATTGGTGTATTCCCAATAATATTCCATCCTCCAGGACTTGCATTTGGATACACTCCTGTTTGATTTCCACCAATAGCAACTGCACCTTTTTCAACCGCTAATCTAGGTGTAGATTTTCGTGGTATATGAAGTTCTTTTTTTAAGCCTCCCAAGTATAAAAACCCAGGCAAAAAACCAATAAAATAAACGATGTAAATTGAAGTTGAATGTAGCCTAATTATATCTGATTTTGAAATGTTATTTCGACTTGAGATTTCATCTAAATCTATCCCAAATTCGTCATCATAACATACTGGAATATTCCATCGTCTGAAAGAAGGTTTATTTAAACCACTCGTGGTTTTATATGCCGATTTTAAAGTCGAAATTTTATCATAAATATTATTTATACCTAAAACATAAATTACTAATAACGAATTATATGCAGATTTCACCTGAACCTTTTCTTTAATATATTTATTTTCAATAATTTGCTTAAAACAAAGCACATCATTTAGTATATCTCCATGAATTTCGGTAGGCCATTCTATCAAAATTGAATGCGCTCCATAAGGTTTATATGTAAGTTTATATTGCGGCAATTTCTTATTGAATTCGGATTCCTGAAGCGTTTAGTTTTTGAATCAATTCGCTGACTAATTTTACCGAATTTGGTGTGTCTCCATGCACACAAAAAGTTTGCGCTTTTACCTCCACTTCTGCACCACTTATTGTCTTTACTTTTTGATGTACAATCATGTTATAAATATGCGCATACATCGCATCTGAATTTGTAATTAAAGCGTCCGATTGTTTTCGGGAAACTAGAGATAAATCTTCATTATAATTTCTATCTGCAAATGCTTCATAAGTAATTTCTACATCTTCTTTTTGGGCAATTTTAGCAATCACAGAACCATAAGGCACATACAATTTTAAAGGCTGATGAAAACGTTTCATCACCTCCACAATAACCTCAGCTGTAGATTTATCCTTAGCTGCTAAATTATATAATGCGCCATGAGGCTTTACATGATGCAGCAACCCTTGTTCCTCACGTACAATACGTTTTAAACGCTCTATTTGCTGCTTAATACTTTGATATAATGACGTACAAGACATTTCTACTATAGATCTACCAAAGTTCTCTGTATCAGGAAATGAAGGATGTGCCCCTATCTTGGTGTTATATTTAATAGCCAATTGAACAGCCTCTCTCATAGAACGCTCATCACCTGCATGACCACCACAAGCAATATTACATGATGAAATGATTGGTAATAATTCAGATTCATTACCAACACCTTCGCCAACATCTGCATTTATATCTATTGTAAAAACATCCATTATATGACTTCAAATACTTTTAGAATACTTTTTAACCCTAAAAAGATGGTTATTGCTAAGATAATGATTCCTAAGATGTTTTGCTTCAAGTTATTTCTATAATCTCCTAAAATTGAACGCTTATTTACCATCCAAATTAAAAATCCTGCAATTACTGGCAACAGAATACCATTAGCCACCTGAGCAAATTTTATAATTTCTATTGATTTTATTCCTGAAGATGAAGACAATACACCTAAAACCAATATCAATATCCAAACCGCTCTAAATTGTTTCGTCTTCATATTTGACGACCAACCCAAACAACCACTAGCGACATAAGCTGCTGCTAAAGGCGCTGTGATTGCACTAGTGATACCAGCAGCAAATAATCCAATAGCTAAGAAATACTTTGAAAAACTTCCAAAAAGCGGTTCTAAACCCTTTGCTAAATCTGCTGCATTAGACACCTCTGAAGTTTGAATAGCTGCTGCAGAAACAATAATACACATGGATACCATACCTCCTAATACAATTGCCACCAAGGTGTCTTTTCGAGCATATTTTAGATCATTTTCACCTTTCCATTTCTCCTTTACCAATGAGGCATGTAAAAAGAGATTATACGGCACTACAGTTGTTCCTATCAAACCAACTATAGTAAGAATACTATCATCTGGAAAACGTGGTATAAAACCATTCAGAATTGCGCCAATATCTGGTTTTGTCATAATAGCAGTAATCAAAAAGGCTAAACTCATTAAAATCACCAAAGACACCAATGCTTTTTCTAAGACTTTATAATTTCCAATATACAACAATATAAACGCCACAATTCCAATAGCTAAACTGAAATAATTCAAAGAAAACAAACCTAACTCTAAACGTTTTACGCCAAAAATTGCCTCCAACCCTAGAACTCCTCCACTAATGTTTCCGGCTTCATAAGCTGCATTTCCAATAACAATTGCTGATAAAATCAACATAATGGCAAGCACCTTGAGTGCTGGTTGTTTAATTTCTAATCGAATAGTCTCAGCTAATCCCTTTTGAGAAATTATTCCTAAACGCGCAGACATCTCTTGCAATACAACCGTTGCTACTACCGAAAGTACCATTGCCCACAACAATGCAAATCCAAAACTCACTCCTGCAATCGTACACAACGTTACCGTTCCTGGACCAATAAAAGCTGCTGCTACTAAAGGACCTGGACCTATATTCTTAAACCATTGCTTAATCATTAGATGCTGCATTTAAAGCATAAATAGCAAAGCTTCCTAACCAATGTCCTCCTTCATAATTATCATCTACAATACTTGGCAAAGAGTAATTAATATGCTTGTTTGCTATATTTTTCAAGTGACCTAATTCGTCAATATCTTGGGCAATTATATTTAAACTCCATGCTCTTGAAAAGTTAACACCATCCAAATGCACTAGTTTTCCATCTGTACGATCCGACACTTTCCCTGTTGCTATATCAAAATTCTTATCTGATAACTGTGGTAAAAACTTCGACACCCAAGTTTTAAATTCTTCTTTTGCTAAAACGCGCTTCATTATAGCTGCTTCTTCTAAACAAGGTGATAGAAAATCAAACCCACTTGGTTCCCAAGATATTGGGCAACCTTCATCGTTCATATAAAAATCACGTGCACGTTGCTCAATCATTTGCAATAACTGCGTATGACCTACTGTCTTTGCATAATCATAAGCAAAGGTCAACCCAAATGCTGTATTGGTATGCTCTCCTACTCTAATTGGGTAATTTAGTTTCGGTAAAAATTCAATATACTTTTGAACTAACAAATCTGTAAGTGGTTGCAAGTTAGTCTCCAACTCTCTCGCCAATGGATCATCCCAAGTATGCAACTCTTCAGCTAGTTTTAATAACCAAGCCCAACCATAGGTACGCTCATAGGATGTATTGTGTTTTCCATAAAAATATTCGACCTCAGCTAAAATATTTGCTTTAGATATATTAGCCTTTAGCTTCTCTATAATTAATTCCTTATTATCTAATTCTGGAAACTGTTTTAATAAGGATACCAAACTCCAATGTCCATGTACTGCGGAATGCCAATCAAAACATCCATAAAACGCAGGATGCAATGCTTTAGGTGATTGCAGGTCTTCATCTCCACCAATAGTTTGATTAAGTTTATTTGGATATTCCGTATCCATACAATGCAAAGGCAGTTGCGCTAAACGATTGGCCTCTACTAAATCTAAAGTTGGAATAGGCGCAATTTCTACTTCTGGAAGTGATACTTTTTTAACTTCTTTTTTATCTGAAGTATTACAACTTAAACTGAGTGCTAGCAGTGAGAGGATGGTTAGTTTTTTCATAGATGTTTACTCTAAAAATTTAGTAGACACCTAAGGTATTATATTTTTTTGAGATTCATAACTACATTCTGAATGACAAACAAAGTTAAGCTTAACAGCTTTTTAACCCAACCAACCTTCTCTATCTAAACTACGATATTGAATTGCCTCAGAAATATGATTCCCTGTAATTGATGCAGCTTTTTCTAAATCAGCAATAGTACGAGCAACTTTTAAAATACGATCGTAAGCTCTAGCAGATAGATTCAATCGTTCCATCGCTGTTTTAAGCAACTGCTTTGAAGCCTCATCTAGTTTACAATATTCACGAATTTGCTTGGTATTCATCTGTGCATTATAATGCACTTTATCAAGTTCTTTAAAACGTTCTGTTTGAATTTCTCTAGCCTCAGTAACACGTTTTCTAATCTCAACAGAGGTTTCTGCCTTGGTTTCATCAGAAAGTTTTTCAAAAGGCACTGGTGTTACTTCAATATGAATATCAATTCTATCTAAAAGCGGTCCAGATATTTTACCTAAATAACGCTGCATCTCTGCTGGCGAGCTCGTTACAGGTGCATCAGGATCGTTAAAATAACCTCCTGGACTTGGATTCATACTTGCCACTAACATAAAAGATGAAGGGTATGTCACAGTAAATTTCGCTCTAGAAATAGTCACCTCTCTGTCTTCTAAGGGTTGGCGCATTACTTCCAAAACCTCACGTTTAAATTCTGGTAATTCATCTAAAAACAAAACCCCATTATGTGATAAAGAAATTTCTCCAGGTTGTGGATAACTTCCGCCTCCTACTAACGCTACATTAGATATGGTATGATGTGGACTTCTAAACGGTCTTTGTGCCATGAGCCCAGAATCTTTAACTCTACCAACTACAGAGTGGATTTTAGTAGTTTCCAAGGCTTCATGCAAGGTCATTGGTGGTAAAATAGAAGGCAAACGCTTTGCCAGCATAGTTTTTCCTGCTCCTGGTGGACCAATAAGGATGATATTATGCCCTCCAGCTGCTGCAATTTCCATACAACGTTTAATACTTTCTTGCCCTTTTACATCTGCAAAGTCAAATTCAGGAAAATCAAGATTTTTATAAAACTCCTGTCTCGTATCAATAATAGTTTGTTCTATAGCCTCACCTTTATCAAAGAAATTAATAACCTCTAAAATATTTTCTACTCCAAAAACCTTCAAGTCATTAACAATGGCTGCTTCTTTAGCATTTTGTTTAGGCAGAATAAACCCCTTAAAACCTTCCTCTCTAGCTTTTACAGCAATTGGCAACGCACCTTTAATTGGTTGCAAACTACCATCCAGCGACAATTCTCCCATAATAAGATAATCTTCCAAATTAGCTGCTTGTATTTGTGAGGATGCAGCAAGAATTCCGATAGCCAAAGTTAAATCGTAAGCAGATCCTTCTTTACGTAAATCGGCAGGAGCCATATTAATAGTTAATTTCTTACCAGGTATTTTATAACCATTATTTTGCAATGCAGCTGCTATTCGATAATTACTTTCTTTAATAGCATTATCAGGCAATCCTACGAGATGATATCCAATACCTTTATCTACATTTACTTCGACTGTAATGGTTGAGGCCTCTACCCCGAATACAGCACTAGCGAAGACTTTTTTAAGCATAAATCATTGATTTGCTTAAATGTAAGAAAATTACTTAAAACTTTTATAATCAAGCAACTATGATTTTACACCGAACTTGTAAATAATTTCGTTAAGGTAAGTTTCTCCAGGTTTTAAAATGGAATTAGGAAAACTAGACTGATTAGGAGCGTCTGGATAATTTTGCGGCTCAAAACATATAGAAGGAAAGTCATAATACTCAGCATTATCAGCAAAAGAAAACTCAGGAAATTTAGGGTTTGTATAGACTACCATTGCTGGTTGATTGGTAAACACCTGCATTTTTATACCACTTTCTTCAGAAAATAATGTTGCCACTCTTAATTTATCCTCTCTTAATATAAACGCATCATCTAAACCCTTAAAGTCTTTTCTTCCAATCTTACTTTTTTCATTAAAATCGAACCTTGTGTTTTTAGAGCCTATCTTTTTACCTGATGGCACTAAATGTTTATCTACTTCTAAATAAGCATCACTTAAAATCTCTAAATCATGTTTTAATATCGAACCTCTACCGTTAAGGTTAAAATATGGATGAGTAGTTAAATTTACCGGAGTAGCTTTATCTGTTTCAGCTTTGTATGTTATTTTAAGAGAATTGGATTTAAGCAGCTCAAAGGTAGCCTTTACCTTAAGGTTTCCAGGATAACCCTCTTCTCCATCTTTGCTTAAATAAGAAAATGTAACAGATTTGTTTTCTTTATAATCTTCGATATTCCATATTTTCTTATCAAAACCTTCTTTTCCTCCATGAAGATGTACTCCATTTTCATTTTGAAGATTGTATTTATTTTCATCTATACTAAAGCTACCACTAGAAATCCTACCTGCATACCTACCAATGGTTGCTCCAAGATATATAGCTTTACTTTGGTATTCTTTTTTTAAATAATCTTCTGGAGAGCTTAAACCAACAACAACATTCACCAAATCACCTTCTTTATCAGGCACTCTTAAACTTGTAATTATACAACCGAAATTGATGATATCTACCTCAACTCCATTACTGTTTTTAAGAGTAATTAGTTTTAAATTTCTATTCATTGTTAGTTTTAAGTTGGTAAACCAAATTTAACAATCTATTGCTCTATAGGAAACATTATTCTAATTTATTTTTAATGAATTGTAAAGCTCTCATTTCATTGTAATAAACTCCATTTTTAGCATACATTCCAACATGACCTCCATATTTTGGAGTTTCTAAAAACAGATTTTTATTTGTTTTAGCAACATCAAAAGGAAAACATTCTTTAGAAAGAAAAGAATCATTTAACGAATTAATGATTAACGTAGGCCTGTTTATACTTTGCAAAAATTGTAAGCTGCTACTTTTGGCGTAATAATCTAAAGCATCTATAAATCCATTAGCTTTTGATGTATACACATCGTCAAAGTCTTTTAGCGTCTTAATGGATTTTATTTCAGATTTTGATATTTCCTCTGGGAAAAGTTTATGTTTCACCTTAAGCTTACCCATTAAATGTTTTTTAAACCTATCATGATACAGAACATTTTTAAACATATGTAATTGCAACATAGAACCATACAAAAAACAAGGTACTGATACTGCAATTCCTGCTTTTACTTGATTTGGAATATCATTACCCTCTCCAAGATATTTTAGCACTACATTTCCACCTAAACTAAATCCTTTAAGATAGATTTCATCATAACTTTTAGAAGCTAAAATATTATCGATTATCTCTTTTAAATCGTTAGTTTCTCCCGAATGATATGAATGATATTTTAGATTTTCTTCGCCACTACAACCTCTAAAGTTGACACAAACCGCATCCACATCATTTTGGTTAAATATTTTTGCAGCACCCAGCATATATGGTCGTTGCGCATCTCCTTCTAAACCATGAAGTACTATGATAAGTTTAGATGTTGGTTTTGAAGCATAACTCCAATCTAAATCAACAAAATCACCATCACTTAAAGTAATACGCTCTCTAGTTTGAGATACATTTTTTACTTTTCTATACAACCCAGAATATACAGTTGAAAAAAAGCCATTTTTAAACAAAAAAGAAGGGTTGTAATTTGAACTAACTAATGGCATTTATCTCAAAGTGATATTTAGAATATTTTTAGAAGTTTTCTTAACTCTAAATCTATTATCCATTCTTTTACCAACCAGCCAAACAATAGCATCTGAAGCGTCACATAACAACCAAACATTTTCTTTTTCTACTAAAGACATTTTCTCGTCTTTGAAATATTTACTTAGCTTTTTCTTCCCTTTCATACCGAAAGGAAAAAAGTAATCGCCTTCTTGCCATTTTCTTAGCGTTAATGGGAACTCAATGTTATCACTATCAATAAAAACAGAAAACTGAGAGTTATTATCAATTTCATCTACTCGACTAAAAGACAACATTTTATTTTCTATTTCTAACTGCTCTTCTATGTTATTAATCAGTATTTTATCTTTCGACTCTTCTGACAAGTCAACTAACAACAACAATTCTCTATCCTTTAATAAACGATGTGTAGTTGAAAACACTTGTTTACCAGATTGCGCATCAAGTAAGCTATACACGTCATCCCATTCAGTAAAATTATATGCTTTTAACAACTGATATAAATAAGCTTTTGTATTACTTAATTTTTTAAGCTCTTTAATATTAAAGCTAATACAGTTTTCATCAACGCTATCAACTACAATGTCTAATACCTCATCTAATCTATCATCTACAATACTCTGAGATTCTTTTAGATATGTAATTGTTTTTGTAAAATTTTGAAGCAGCTGAGGATTAATACCTTTTAAAACAGGTACAACTTCATGACGAATTTTATTACGCAAATATTTTACCGAAGCATTACTTGCGTCTTCACGCCAACCTAAACACTCCTTAACAGCATAACGCTCTATATCAGCTCTTGAGAAAGGTAAAAGTGGCCTAACTATATTCCCGTTAATCTCAGGAATTCCCACCAAGCCTTCTAATCCAGTTCCTCTTGACAGGTTTATTAAAAATGTTTCAAGATTATCATCGGCATGATGAGCAGTTAAAATATAATCAAACTCTAATTGTTGTGATAAATCATTAAACCAATTATAGCGTAGTTCCCTTGCAGCCATTTGAGTTGACAAGCTATTTTCTTGAGCATAATTTAAAGTATCAAAAGCTTGAAAAAAACCTTCCACATTAAGCTTTTGAGCTAAAGCAAAAACATACTTTTCATCGTTATCACTTTCATCTCCTCTTAATTTAAAGTTACAATGCGCCATTGCAAAATCGAGTCCTAAAAACTTACATAAATAAGCTAGCACTATACTGTCAACACCTCCTGAAACAGCAAGTAAGACTTTTGCCTTTTTTAAAAAAGGAAGATTACTATTTATATGGTTTTTAAACTCACTAAACATTTTATAAAACTACAACTAATTCTCCAACACTTCACGCATTGCTTTAGCTTTCACCAAACATTCTTCGTATTCTTTTAAAGGATCACTTTTAGCAGTAATTGCTCCTCCAACCGAATAAGACACATACTTTTTACTTTCATTAAACAAAATACTTCGTATGACTACATTAAAATCGAAATCGCCATTTGGTGTGAAATATCCAACTGAACCTGAATACAGCCCTCTTTTGGTTTCTTCCAATGCTTCAATAATTTTCATCGCTGAAATTTTTGGAGCTCCTGTCATACTTCCCATAGGAAATGTTGATTTTAAAATCTCAACAGGATTTATATCTTCATCAACCTTTGACTCTACTGTAGAAATCATTTGATGCACTTGATCAAACGTATAAATTTCACACAACTCCTTTACAACCACACTTCCTTTCAAGGCTGTTTTAGACAAATCATTTCTCACCAAATCCACAATCATAATATTCTCGCTACGCTCTTTTTGATCATTTCTTAAAGCCTCTTTTAAAGCTTCATCCTCTTCAATGTTTTCTGAACGCTTAGCAGTTCCCTTAATAGGTTGAGAAATTATAGTATTTCCAGCTTTTTTTATATAACGTTCTGGTGATGCAGATAATAAATACTTATCACTCAGTTTAAAGAATGTTGCAAATGGAGGTTTAGATATTGCATTAAGCTTATTATATGTTTCTATTGGATTTATAACTGTATTTTCAGCATAAAACTCTTGACAAAAATTAGCTTCATAAATATCACCACGATGAATATGTACTAACATTTCGTTTATTTTATTAAAATACTCATCCTTATGAATACGCAAATGAATTTTAACATCATTAGGCTCATGTACTCCATTAACATGTTGTGATTTAATTTGAGATAAGTCATCATCAAATTCATCATCCACCATACGCATGTAATGCATTGTTAACCTATTTCCTTTTAACAAGAATATTTTTTTTGGTTGAAAAAAATAAATCTCGGGAAATTGTAAACCATCAAAATTTTCAGATTTTAAATGCTCTACATCATTTTTTAAATCATATGACAAATAACCAAAAATCCAATCTTGAGTAAGTGTTTGATATTCTTTTAACTTATCAAAAGCATCTTGATAATCTGATTGAATACTCGTCATAGCATCTACTGCTAAAACAGCATCATACTGAGCATTTAATTGCTGATAGTTATTACTATCTAACCATACCACATCGTCAAACTGTTGACTCCAAAGCAATAATTGCTCCTTAAAATGAGGCGAATCTTTTAATAAAAGGGATTTATGTGTGCGCAATGAATATCAATATAATTGAACGCAAAGTTAATCAGATAAATATAATTTAAAAGTCGAATTACTAAAGAAACCATTACCTTTGCCTCTAAATTTTAGATGTGACTTTTCAAGAACTAAATCTTACAACACCACTTAGAAATGCTATTGCAGATCTTGGCTTTGAAAAACCAACTCCAATACAGGAGCAATCCTTTAATGTTATTGGTTCTGGCAAAGATGTGGTAGGTATTGCACAAACCGGAACAGGTAAAACATTTGCTTATGGCTTACCTATTCTTAAAAATTTACCTTTTTCTAGACAAGAAAACCCTAGAGTACTTGTACTTGTTCCCACAAGAGAACTCGTAGTACAAGTAGTAGATGAGTTTGAAAAAATTGCTAAGTACACTAATGTTAGAATTTTAGGTGTTTATGGAGGCACAAACATAAACACTCAAAAAAGAGCAATTGCTGAAGGCCTTGATATTTTAGTTGCTACTCCTGGACGCTTGTACGATTTAGCTTTGAGTAGAGTTTTACAATTAAAATCTATTCAAAAATTAGTGATTGATGAAGTTGATGTAATGCTAGATTTAGGATTTAGGCATCAACTTTTAAATATTTTTGACATCCTTCCTGAGCGCAGGCAAAACATTATGTTTTCTGCTACTATGACTAAAGATGTTGACGAATTAATCACTGACTTTTTTATCAACCCAACACGTATTTCCATTGCGGTTTCTGGAACACCTCTTGAAAACATAAAGCAACTACGTTATAAAGCACCTAATTTTTACACAAAAGTAAATCTGGTTAATTATTTACTTAGCGATAAAGAGACCTACAACAAGGTCTTAATATTTGTGGCTTATAAACGTATGGCAGATCGTTTATTCGAGCAATTAGAAGAAAGCTTTTATGGCGAATGTTGTGTTATTCACTCCAATAAAACACAAAATTATAGACTTAGAAGTATCAATCAGTTTGAAGCTGGCGAAAACCGTATATTAATTGCTACAGATGTTATGGCAAGAGGTTTGGATATTGACAACATTTCTCATGTCATCAATTTTGACACTCCAGATTATCCTGAAAATTACATGCATAGAATAGGTAGAACTGGTCGTGCAGAAAGAGAAGGGCAAGCATTAGTTTTTACTACTGAAAAAGAAACTGAAGCAATAGAAAACATAGAACAATTAATGCAAATGGAAGTTCCTACAATAGAATTTCCTGAAGAAGTTGAAATTTCTACAGAATTAATTGAAGAAGAGCGTCCACAAATAAAAGAACGTAACAACCCTTTAAAACGTCGTGATGAAGACGCTCCAGGACCAGCGTTTCATGAAAAGAAAGAAAAGAATAAAAAAGTAAACCTTGGAGGTTCATACAGACGAGAGATGGCAAAAAAATACAAGAAACCAAAAACTCGTGGTGATAAAAACTACAATAAAAAGAAAAAACGTAAGTAACTATAAAAGCCCTAATTGCAATACAATTAGGGCTTTTTAGTTTTATATAGAATAGTTAGTTTATTCTGCTTTTTGCATACTCCTTAATATTAAAATTCCTATTCTAGGGATAATAAAAGTAATTGCTCCAAACACTGTTGTTAAGAATGACACTTTTAATCCACTAGCAATAATATTTGAATTCATTTGATCAAAAGCTTCTATTGCATCAAAAGCAGTTATCATTCCAATAATAGAACCTAAAAACCCTAAAACAAGACCTAACAAGCTAGCATCAGAAGCTAGTCGTGTCATTTTCTTAGAAATACTTAAGTTTTTATTCATACTTAAAAATCCTCTTACAAGAAAGAATAACGATAGCAATAAACTAATTAATATTAAAGACATAAAAAGTGGACCACCTTCTATAAAACGATCTACAAAAGGATTCATTGCCAAAATAATTGATAGTAACTTCATAATTATAAATTTATAGTTTTTTAGTGAATAAAACAGATGGATTATCTCCATGTGTAAAAATTAATGTGTTAGCCGTTAAGTCGAACTTTAAGTGCACGCCAATTTTATCGAAAGTAAATTCATCTTTACTAATTGCCAATAACGCTTTTAAATTATCTCCTTCTGGTGCTCCAGTTAGTATTATACCATCTGCTTTAAATATTAAATCATAAGGCAATGTCTCACTTTCATAAACACCTTCATATTGTTTCACTTCAGTTTCAGTTAGTGTAATTTCTGTAAATTTTGGGATATCAAAGGTTAAACCCATAGTTGCTTTAAAAGCATTCATCACAATACCACGTTTATCATAATTTAAAGCATTGGATGTTAAAGCTATTGATGCTTTATTCTGTGGAAAATATGCTAATAGCGATTGAAATCCATCAATACCACCATCATGAACATAAATTTCTTGTTCTTGAAAAACAATTCTAAAAATTCCTTTGCAGTAGCCTAATTCATTATAAGTAGTCATAGCTTTTAAGCTAGATTCATTGATTAATTCATGATTAAACAAACCATCCATAAATATTGTCAATTCTTCAGCAGTTGAAATAATTGCTCCTGCTCCACCAGGCAAACTCATATGCGTTTCCCCTGCTTGCTCCCAATCGTTTCCAGAAAACACAAAAGAAACACATTCATTATTTTTATTATTAATTTTAGAACCATAAAGCGTATTGGTAAGCTTTAGTTTTTTTACTATACGTTTTTCTAAAGATTGCCCATATGTTCTACCATCTAAAGCTTCTATAATGTAACCTAAAAGAAGATAGTTAGTATTACTATATTCATTTTTTTCTCCTGGTTGAAAGTCAACATCAAATAGTAACATACGACTAATCATCTCTTTTTTAGTTGTTGGCTTATAAACCCAATCTCCAAACTGATTGGCATTTGTTAAGTTAAATAAACCACTGCTATGTGTAAGCAAATGGTCGATTGTAATTTTTGATGCATTAGGAATCTGCGGAAAAAATTCTGAAAGATAGGTTCCCAAGCTAATTTTGCCTTCTTCTATCAATTGAAAAATCATTGTAGCTGTAAAGGTTTTTGTTATAGATCCTATTCTAAATTTTGATTGACTGTTTATTTTTTGATTGTTTGATTCGCTTCTATAAGAATCTCCTACAGATTTTTTATGCAGCAATCCATTATTTTGAGAAATTGCTACACTTCCCATAAATTTATTACTCTCGTCAAGCGTTTCAAGGTAACTATCAAACTGGTTATAAGTAGGATTTTGAGCAATTCCCAAAGTACAGCATAACAAGATTAAAGAAAGAAATTGTTTCATATTTTCAATTTTTAAGTTAGAACTTCAGCAAACATAAGTTTCATTTTTACTTAAAAACTAAAAAATGCGACAGACGACATTACCAAGTAAGGATTTAACTAAAACGTCAAAACCAGTGCTAAATTGGTCATTCATCTACAAAACAAAAAAGGCTCATAAAAAAACTGTAATATTGTATTATAAGAGTGTCCTTAATCTATGAAGCAAGTGATTTTACATCTAGGAATAAAATGCATCAAACACTTATTTTTTTGGGCATTAGTATTGTTATTTTACACTTATTTTTTTGGTATAAATAGCACTAACTTCAACTATGTACTCTCGTTTTCTTTGTTTTTAATGCCTATTACTATAGGAACAACTTATGTATTTATCTATAAGTTAATTCCAGAATACTTACTTAAAAAACAGTTTATTCGTTTTGGTATATATAGCGCTTTTACAGTTATCATATCTACATATCTAATTGTAATATCTATTTTTTATGGTTTAATCTACCTTTCAAAACTTGACTATAATACAATGGCTCCTATAAGTAGAAGTCTACTTTTTATAATCATTGCTGTTTACTTAGTAGTAATTATTGTAAGTAGCTTTAAACTCCTTATTCTTCATTTAAAACATGTTGAAACTACAAGACAATTAGAACATAAAATTTTGGAAGCACAGCTAAAACTCAAAGAACAAGAGTTGAATTATTTAAAAATGCAAATCCATCCTCATTTTCTATTCAATACCTTAAATACCATGTATGGTTTTGCTTTAAAAAAGGCCAATGAAACACCAGAAATGATACTAAAACTGTCAAATCTGCTGGATTATTTATTATACAAAGTTGACAAACCTTTAGTGCTTTTAACTGACGAGCTTAACCATATTGAAGATTATATTGAATTAGAAAAAATGCGTTTTAGCGACACCTTAAGCTTATCACTAGAAAAAAATAACATCTCCAATACTATTAATATTGCACCAATGTTATTACTTCCATTTATAGAAAACAGTTTTAAACATGGAACTATAATGGAAGGTAAATTAAACATTGAAATTAAAATTTCCTGCTATGAAAGCAATGTAGATTTCAACATAAAAAATTCTTATTCCAATAACAATAATAGCTCTCAAGGCATAGGACTTAAAAACATAAAAAAACGCTTAGAGCTATTATACAAAGACAAATACACACTTAACATTAACAAAGCTGACTCTTTTTTTGAAGTACATTTAATCCTAAATTCACAATAAAATTTGACTAACAAGAAACACATATCCTGTTTAATTGTTGATGACGAAGCTATTGCTAGAGAAGTTATTGCTACACACCTTTCTAAATTAAACAACATAACCATTGTTGCTTCTTGTAGTAACGCGATTGAAGCCTTTCAATATATAAACACTCATGATATTAATTTAGTTTTTTTAGATATAAATATGCCTGAAATTTCTGGTATATCGTTTGCAAAATCTATAAACAGTAATATTAAGGTTATTTTTACAACTGCTTATAGAGATTATGCTGTTGAAGGATTTGAATTAAGAGCTGTGGATTACTTACTAAAACCAATTAGCTTTGATAGATTACTAAAAGCCATAAATACTTATTTTCATGTTCATCAATCATCAAACGTAACAACTATAGAAAATACGAATAACAACAACTTCATCTTTGTTAGATCGGAAAGAGTAATGGTAAAAATTAGGTTCTCCGATATTATATACATTGAAAGCTACAGCGATTATTTAAAAATTCATTTACGACATAAAACAATAGTTACGAGAGAAACCATTAGTGCTATTGAAGCTAAACTCCCAAAAGATCGATTTGTTAGAATCCATAGATCATACATAACAGCAATTTCCCATATAGAATCCTATACCAATGATTATGTTAATATTTTAAACAAGGCACTAACTATTAGTAGAAGCTATAAAAAAGATGCTTTAAACACCTTAGAACAGTTTAAATAAAAAACCCCTTTCAAGTTAATGAAAAGGGCTTATGCAGATAGTCCAGTATAGTCTTCAGGCCTTCCCTAACAATAACTTATATATACCACAACATAAGTTTAGCCTAGAATTTCAACTTGATTCTCCACAATATCTTTAATAGGTACAATCAATTTACCTGACTTGGTTTTTAACGTTAAAGAGATATCATCTATTGCCTCAATTTCTCCTTCAATATCATTAAATTTTATCTTTTGTCCTAATTCGTATAAACGTCTTGTGTAAAATGTCCTTAATAAATCAGCTACTACTGCTTTAGCTCCTAGACCTATAGCCAATGCAAATGCGGCAAGAAATGCACCAAAAATTAGGTTAAGGTTACTAGTGATTAAATCGGTATTAACACCAGCTTGATTTAAAGCAGTTACTGAAACTAGTATCAATATAATAAAAAACACCAATTGGCTAACAATTTTTGACCCAGATAATTCAAAAGATTTAAAAAATGTTTGAATTGATTTCTTAACTGCATTAGCTATAAACAGTCCAATTACAAAAATTGCAGTAGCACTTAACACCTGTGGCAAGTAGCCAATTAAACTAGCTATACCTTCAGAAATCATGGTAATTCCCATCATTTCTGACACAATTACTAACAACGTTAACAGCAACATCCATTTTACCACAGTTAGTAAAACTTTTGCAACATTTACATTCAATTTTTTACCTTCAACAACTTCAATGTCATTTATTTTTTCACTAAGCTTATCAACTTTTAAAAATTTAAAAGATTTTTTTAGCACTCTTAATAGTAGTTTGATAAAAATCCAACCTACTAACAGCACTAATAATGCTTTTAAAACTGTAACTCCAGTAGTTGAAAAACTATCAATAGCCATATTTTTTATCTCATCTAACTTTTCCATTAGTATAATTTGTTAGGGTAAATTATTTTTTTCGTTCTTTAATTGTTCGCTCTATAACACTGCCAACGTTTAATGAAAATAAACTAGCTAATTCCATTAAAAGCTTAGCCGTAGCTATATCTTTCATGACTTTCCCTTTTAACTCTTCAGGAACTTCCTGTAAAGGTTTGTCTATTTTATTGAATGGATTATCCATGATTTACATCATTATATACATTAACTAGTTTCTCCTTGGCTCTTTTAAGCCTCATTTTAACAGCACTTTCTCCAATATCAAAAATATCTACAAGTTCTTTTATACTTAAGAAGTCTTGATATTTAAGCAATAGAATCATTTTCTCTTCTGGAGAAATTTTTTCTAAAGCTTCCTTCAATTTTTCTACTCTAAGTTGGTTAATTGCATTATCATCTTCTTCAGTATTATAATACTCTTCACCTATATTTTCTGCGTCAACCGCTTTTTTCTCTATTTTTTTAGAATTATTTCTATTAACATAATTCACACAGTGATTATATGTAAATGCATACAACCACGTCGAGAATTTTGATCTCCCTTTAAATGTTGCCAATTTCACAAATAGTTTTAAAAATACATCTTGAGTTAAATCTTCTGCTTCTTGACTACTTTTTGAGAAACCATAACATTTGTTATAAACCACCTTAGAATATCTATCGTACAGAATTTCGAAAAGCAAAGTATCGTTATTAGACACAATCGCTTTTACTAATTCTTCGTCTGATAAATCTTTATAATTAGGATTTACTTTCAATGTTTTGTTAGGGTATTTATGTTTTAGACACCATTCTATCTAAAAGGTCACTAAATAATCAAAAAAAGATTTAAGGAAATATACAAATAAAAAAAGATGCTAACCCATTGCATTAGCATCTTTTAAATTATACATATTACTTTTAATACTACTCCAATGTATATGTGATCTTCACTACTTGTGTTAACCTAAAATATCCAAAAGCATAATTATCTGGATTTGCTGGGTTAGTACAATTACCTCTTAAAGGTGCTGGTAACGTACTAAATGGATCTCCAACACTCCCATACTGTTCTATTAGCAATCGGATATAATTAAAATAGCGTTCTGAAATACCATAAAAAGAAATAGAAACAACATCTCCAGGTTGTAACTCTTCTTGGTTTATATCATCATCTTCTTCTCTTTCGTAAAATACTTTCATTTGATTTCCATTGGTAAACTCATCAGAGACATCTAACAACTCAGGCAATAAATCTTGTGCTTCCTGAAATCTAAAAAGGTAAAAATTCTCTTCATCAATTGGGTCATCAAATAGCACATTAACCTCTAAAGCTTCATCATCAAAACCATCTTCTATAGACTGATTAACCTCAGCTATATCTACTACTGGAACTAAAGTTTCCTGAGCAATATAAACTTCACCGTTATAAATCACTTCCAAAGTGTACGATTGTCCAATAATTGGCAAAAACGCATCAGTTGTATAAGTACCATCATTTTGATCTACAAAAACAAACTCAGTATTATCATCATCATTAGTAACTTTTACTGAAGCTCCAGTTACTTCGTTATTTATCAATTCATCAAAGTAAGGTACTGACTCACTTAATTTAATTGTCTGCTCATTACCTAAAGTGCCTTTTTCCCAATCTAAAGACGCCTCTATAACCAAACGAGGTGCAGCTGCAGGCACATCAACTTCAACAACATCAGTACATGATACTACTGAAATCATTAATCCTAAAAATATTAGTTTTATATACTGTTTCATGCGTTTAAAATTTAAAGTTATAAGTTACTGATGGCACAATTCCAAAAATAGCTGTACGTGTAGCTTCGTTAATTCCAGTTTCTCTATTTTGTCCAAAAGAAATTGAAGCTGCATTTTTACGATTATAAATATTATAAATACCAAAAACCCATTCGCCTTTCCATTTTTCATCTGGTTTTCTATTAGGTCTATAAGTGGCTGAAATATCAATTCTGTGGTATGATGTTAATCTATCAGAATTTCTATCAGTATAACTTGCAATTGTCAGGTCTTCATATTGATACTGACCATTTGGATAGGTTACTGGTCGTCCAGTTTGATAGATTAAATTAGCGCCAAATATCCATTTATCATTATACTTATAACTATTAGTTATTGAAACATCGTGTGTCCTATCGTGTGAAGCATAATACCATTTTCCATCATTAATTCCTAAGCCTCCAGCTTTTCCTCCAGGTGTACGTTGTTCTGCCTTAGAAATAGTATATGCTAACCAACCTCTATACTTTCCCTTGGTTTTTCTAAGTAAAAATTCAACACCATAAGCTCTAGCTTCACCATTTAATATCTCTGTCTCAATGGTGTTTTGACCTATTAAATCTGAACCATCTATATAATCAATTCTATTGTCTGTTGTTTTATAATAAGCTTCTACTTCCAATGAAAAGATATTATCCTTAAAGTTTTTAAAGTATCCAATAGCATATTGATCAGACAACTGAGGTTTTATAAACTCACCACTTGGAGTCCATACATCTAAAGGTGTTACAGATGTTGTGTTAGACAACAAATGAATATACTGAGCTGTTCTTGAATAACCAGCTTTTATAGAAGACGACTCATTTAACTGATACGCCAAAGCTAATCTAGGTTCTAGGTTACCAAAACTTTTAATAACATCACTCTTTTTATAAGAAGTCTCTCCAATAGCCTCTCCTGCTTCATAAATCCCTAATACCTCATTATAAACTACAGGAAGATCATTTTCATAATTCATTAAAGCTTGACCTCCAAGTCTAGAAAAAGCACTATAGCGTAATCCATAAGTAGCTGTTAATTTTTCAGATAATTTATGCTCTGCACTAACATACAAACCACTTTCAAAAGCACGTTTTTGGTCTAATTGTAATGGATTTATTGCCGAAGTTTCTGAGGTTGGATTTATTTCTCCTGGATCAAAATCGTAGAAAATTCCGTTTACTCCAAAATCAAACTTTAGTTTATTATTTACAAAATAGCTTAAATCATATTTTACATTATAATTTTTAATAGATGACACCCAATCAAACTCAAAAGAATCAAACTCTAACTCATAATCATACTTACTATAAATTAACGAAAGGTTTGAAAATAAACGATCATTAAAAACATGGTTCCATCTTAAGTTTCCAGACAAATTACCATATCCACTTTTAAAATTTCCACCAAAATTAAAATCGTCTCTACCAAAATAACCAGACAAATACATTTTATTGTTTTCATCTATATTATAATTGGTTTTTAAGTTTAAATCGTAGAAATATGCGCTATTATCTTCTCCTGCGGCTTTTAAAAACAAATGAGCATACGAACCTCTTCCTGCTACTAAAAAAGAACCTTTTTTATTAAACATTGGTCCTTCTGCAGCTAACCTACTCGAAATTGCTCCTATTCCTCCTGTTAAATGAAACTCTTTACTGTTACCATCTTTTTGCCTCACATCAAGAACAGAAGATACTCTACCTCCAAATTTTGCAGGAATTCCTCCTTTATACAATTTAATATCCTTAATTGCATCTGCATTAAAAATGGAGAAAAAACCTAATAAATGTGAAGTATTATAAATAATAGCTTCATCTAAGAGTACTAAATTTTGGTCTACTGCTCCTCCTCTAACATTAAATCCTGTTGAACCTTCTCCATTATTTGTAACTCCTGGTAAAAGCTGAATTGATTTCACTATATCTACCTCGCCTAAAACAACTGGCATTTGCTTAATAGAGTTTATCTTAAGCTTAGAAACACTCATTTGAGGTTTTTTAATACTTACACGCTCAGACTCTTCTGCAGTAATCACAACCTCTTCTAATTGTGTGGAAGACTCTTGTGCCTCTATATCTAACTTTTGATTTTTATCAAGAGTGATACTTTTTTCAATGTTTCCATAACCTACATAGGATATAACTAGCACATAAGTTCCTTTAGGCGCAGTTAACGAATAAAAACCATACTCATTAGTAATAGCACCAATATTAGTCCCTTTTAGATAAACTGAAGCTCCAAATAGTGTTTCACCATTGGCAGCATCTTTAACAGTTCCATTAATTGTAAATGTTTCTTGTGCATGTACAATTGCACTAAACATCATAAACAGTAGAAGTAACTGTTTAATTTTTTGATTGTTCATTTTTTGATTATTGATTTTGTGTTTTTAAAACTGCATATACAACGTATAATTTGTAAAACTATTATTACACATTTTCAAATCAAAAATAATAATGCTAATTAACATTTTATTACACTTTAACAATATAAACTATTCATTTTTAAACATTTAAAACATTAAACATTTTATAAACCAGCTAAAGCGCCGTATATTAACATACTAACAACCAAACAATTAGTAATAATGTTAAAAAAATACCTCCCTTTATTTATAATTCTATTCATCTATTCTTGTAAACAAAACACTAGTCCAGAAACTATTGTATTAGAATCTCCTCGAACCTCAAAGTACGCTTGCGTACCTCAAATAACAGATGCTGAATGGTATAAGAAAGACAATATTGCCCCTTTATTAGAAGGCTTAGATGTTGTTAATTACAAAATCACAACAAAAGACACTTTAGTTCAAAAGTACTTTAATCAAGGTATGACTTTAGCTTATGGATTTAATCATGCTGAAGCAGCACGCTCATTTTATTACGCAACTAAACTAGACCCAAATTGTGCCATGGCTTTTTGGGGTTATGCATATGTATTAGGTCCTAATTATAACGCTGGAATGGAACCCGATAATTACCAACGTGCTTATGAAGCTATTCAAACAGCAAAAGAATTATCTGAAAATAGCACCCAAAAAGAAAAAGAATTAATCGAAACTATGGCGATAAGATATGCTCAAGAACCACCAGAAGACAGGTATCAACTAGATATAGATTATTCAACAGCTATGAAGACATTATATAATACATATCCTGATGATTCTGAAATTTCTGTTTTGTATGCAGAATCCATTATGAACTTACATCCTTGGGATTTATATAACAAAGAAGGAGATGCAAAAGAATGGACTCCTGAAATTGTGTTATTACTAGAATCAAACCTAGAAAAGTATCCCAACCATCCAGGAGCACATCATTTTTATATTCATGCTGTAGAAGCTTCTAATACTCCTGAACGCGCAAATAATTCAGCTAAAATGTTTGATGATGGTTTAGTTTCTGGCTCTGGACATCTATTACATATGCCATCTCACATCTATATAAGAACTGGTGAATATCACAAAGGCACATTGTCTAACATAGCAGCAGTAAAAGCAGATAGTACTTATGTAACACAATGTCACGCGCAAGGTGCTTATCCTCTAGGTTATTACCCTCATAATTATCATTTTATGGCAGCTACTGCTACACTAGAAGGTAATAGTCACTGGGCTATGATTGGAGCAAATAAAGTATCTGAACATGTACATCCAAAAATTATGAAACAACCTGGTTGGGGAACGCTTCAACATTATTACATCACACCATACAATGTTGCAGTTAAGTTCAAAAAATGGGACGACATACTAGCTATGAAATTTGAAACTTATGATTTAAATTACATCAAGGCTATTAGACATTATGCTGAGGGAATGGCTCACTTAGGAAAAGGGGATCAAGAAAAAGCAAAACTTGAACTACAACAGTTACTAAAACTCTCAAAAGAGGAAAGCTTAAAAGAAGTGACTATTTGGGACATTAATACAGTTTACGATTTAGTGAGTATAGCTGCAAAGGTTTTAGAAGCAGAAATTTGGGCTTCTGAAGGCGAATTCGACACAAGTATTATACTCTTAAAAGAAGCAGTAGCTATTGAAGATGCACTTAATTATAATGAACCGCCAGATTGGTTTTTCTCCATTCGTCATCATTTAGGGAATATACAGTTAAAAGCTAAACACTATGAAAATGCAATAAAAACCTTTAAAGATGATTTAAAACGTCTTCCTAAAAACGGTTGGGCGCATCATGGCTTAAAGCAAGCATACGAGAAGCTTGGTAATACTGAAAAAGCGAAACACTATGAAGACCTCATTAAAACGAGTTGGATTGATGCTGATTATATAATTGAATAAAAAAGGCGAACCATTTGGTTCGCCTTTTTAAATATATTTTATTAGGAATCTGAATCCAGCTCAGATAACATTAAATATGCAATGCTCTATCGTCAGTAGCAGCTAAAGCCGCTTCTTTAATTGCTTCAGTAAACGTTGGATGTGCATGAGACATACGAGAGATATCTTCAGCAGAAGCTCTGTATTCCATAGCTACAACTGCTTCTGCAATCATATCTGCAGCACGTGCTCCTACCATGTGTACACCAAGAATTTCATCAGTAGATTTATCTGCTAAGATTTTTACAAATCCATCTAAATCCATACTCGCTCTACTTCTTCCTAATGCACGCATTGGAAATTGTCCTACTTTATATTCTACTCCAGCAGCTTTTAAGTCTTCTTCTGTTTTACCAACAGCAGCAACTTCCGGCCATGTATATACAACACCTGGAATTAAGTTATAATCAATATGTGGTTTTTGTCCTGCTAAAGTTTCAGCAACAAACACGCCTTCTTCTTCAGCTTTGTGTGCTAACATTGCACCTTTAATAACATCACCAATAGCATAAATATTTGGAGCAGTAGTTTGTAAATGTTCGTTTACTTCAACTTGTCCTCTTTCATTTAACTTTACACCAGCAGCTTCAGCATTTAAACCATCTGTATAAGGACGACGTCCAACAGATACTAAACAGTAATCACCTCTAAATTCTACTTCTTGTCCTTTTTTGTTATCTGCTTTTACAACAACCTCATCTCCATCACGCTCAACAGATTTTACTTTATGAGACACATTCATTTTGAATTTTTGCTTCTTAAGCACTTTATTCAATTCTTTAGAAACTCCTGCATCCATTGTTGGTACTATTCTATCAGCGTACTCAACTACAGAAACATCAGCACCTAAACGCTTATAAACCTGTCCAAGCTCTAAACCAATAACTCCACCTCCAATAACGATTAAGTGTTTTGGAACTTCTTTAAGTTTTAAAGCTTCAGTAGAAGTTATAACTCTTTCTTTATCAAGATTAATAAATGGTAAACTAGATGGTTTACTTCCAGTAGCAATAATTGTATTTTTTGCTTCAATTTCGGTAGTTTCCTCACCTGTAATTGTAATGTGAGTTGCGTCTTTAAAGCTTCCTAAACCTTGATAAACATCAATTTTATTTTTCTTCATTAAGAAGTCGATTCCACCAGTAGTTTGATCTACAACAGACTGCTTACGCGCGATCATTTTTCCAAGATTCACTTTGATATCACCAGGAATTTCAATTCCGTGCTCTTCAAAATGCTTTACAGCATCTTCGTAGTGATGTGACGAATCTAAAAGTGCTTTACTTGGAATACAACCAACATTTAAGCATGTTCCACCTAATGTTGAATACTTTTCAATAATTGCAGTTTTCATACCTAATTGTGCACAACGAATTGCTGTCACATAACCTCCAGGTCCTGAACCGATAACCGCTACATCATATTGACTCATAAAATTTATATTTTGATGTTTATTTTATTTAAATGAGATACAAAAGTACACATTGATTTTGGAATAAAGAACACCAATTAACGTTTTTTAAAAAGGATAAAAACTAGACAGGAAAACCAAGCATTGTCCCCATTCCAACAGTAAACAACCAACTGCCATATATTGCATGTTCAATTGTCACTAATAACGTTGATTTAGTTTTATAATAGGTACAAGCAAAGAACAAGCCTCCTATAAATGTTATAAATAAAACTATACTACTTTTAAAAAATAAATGAGCTAATGAAAATAGAATAGCATTAATAAAAATGAATAAGTACTTATTCTCAATTAAAAACTCATACCTTTCAAAAAAGAATGTTCTATAAATCAATTCTTGCGGATATACTGAAAACAAACTATATACACCAACAAAAACCAACCATAATAATGGTTTTTCTTTAACAACAATAAAGAAATTTTCGTTATAAAAAAACCACACAAACAGTGCAGTTATAACTGCTATAAACAAAAACTTTATGGTTAACTGTTTTAAAAAGCTTTTCCAATTAATATTATTAGAGATTTTAAATTTCTTTTTTTGCACTCTTATTAAAACAATAACTACATAAATAAAACCTAAAACACCAATTGATGCCTTTAACCAATTGACAATGTTCAATGCAAAAACAATTGGAACAAGTACAAAAAGTAAAAACAACTCTGTTAGTTTATAGATTTTTGATTGCATATTAAATGTTTAATGCTGTTGTATGCTTTACTTCATTAATCATAAACATACTGTGTGTACTACCTATATGATTAATGGTAGTAAGCTTATTTACCATAAACTCTCTAAAAGACTCCATATCTTCCACATGCACTTTTAATATATAGTCGTAATCACCACTAGTATGATAACACTCTAATACTTCATTAATTTCTGCAACATCTTTTTCAAATTGCACAACATATTCCTGCGAATGCTTAACCAATTTAACATGACAAAAAGCCACAAATGCTTTTCTTATTTTTTCTTTATTAACCAATGCTACATACTTATCTATAACACCTTCCTTTTCAAGTTTTTTAATTCGTTCATATACAGCAGTAACAGACAAATTAAGCTTACCAGATAATTCTTTATTTGTTTGCTTAGCATCTATTTGCAACAACTCTAATAACCGTTTATCAATTGCATCAAATTTCATAATAGAAAATTTTTTCAGTTACACTTACTAACTCATTCAAATATAGTTATTAATTCTAATAAACTAAACTATTTTAGTTTTATATTCTAAATAAACAAAATACTATTGTTTAATATTCCATTATTATTGAAATTTGCAATAACAAAAACTAACACAATGAAATTTAAACCAGCAAACAACATTCAAGACTTACAATATTTTGGTGAATTTGGAGGCGTAAACCCTTCTATTTCCGACTCATCTACTTACACTTTTTTAGAAGCTAAAACTATGTTTGATACTTTTGAAGGTAATACAGATGGTTGCTACTTATACTCTAGACATACCTCTCCTTCAAACCTATATTTAGGCGAAGCATTAGCTGCTATGGAAGGAACAGAAAGTGCTAATGTTGCAGGTTCTGGAATGGGAGCAATTACACCAACATTACTACAACTTTGTGGTGCAGGTGACCACATAGTATCAAGTAGAACAATTTATGGTGGTACATATGCTTTCTTAAAAAACTTCACACCAAGAATGAATATCCAAACAACATTTGTTGATATTACTAAACTTGATGTAGTTGAAGCTGCAATTACCGAAAACACAAAAGTAATCTACTGCGAATCTGTAAGTAATCCATTATTAGAAGTTGCTGATATTAGAGGACTTGCTGCTATTGCAAAAAGACACAATTTAAAATTAGTTGTAGACAATACTTTTTCACCTTTATCTATTTCTCCTGCACAATTAGGAGCAGATGTAGTTATTCACAGTTTAACAAAATTCATCAATGGGTCTTCTGACACCATGGGAGGCGTTGTTTGTGGTACATCTGAATTTGTAACATCTCTAAAAAGCGTTATCGATGGTGCAAGTATGTTACTTGGTGCATCTATGGATAGTTTACGTTCGTCTTCAATTTTAAAGAATATGAGAACGCTTCATATTAGAATGAAGCAACACAGTAAAAACGCAACGTATTTAGCTAACAAATTTGAAAACGATGGTTTAAAAACAGTTTACCCTGGATTAGCATCTCACCCTTCACATGAAATCTTCAAATCAATGATGAATGAAGAGTATGGTTTTGGAGGTATGCTTACTATTGATGTTGGTTCATTAGATAAAGCCAATGCATTAATGGAGCTTATGCAAGAACGTAACCTTGGGTACTTAGCAGTAAGTTTAGGTTTCTACAAAACTTTATTTAGTGCTCCTGGAACTTCAACTTCTTCAGAAATACCTGAAGACGAACAAGCAGAAATGGGATTAACCGATGGCTTAATTCGTTTCTCTATTGGTCTTGATGATGACATTGAACGTACTTATGAAATGATGAAAGCGTGTATGGTAGAATTAGATATTTTACAACCAGAGTTAGCTTAACGTCCTTTAATACGTTTCCAAAATACACTTAAATCTTCACTTGATGGAGGTTTACCCTCAAAAGGGAGAGCATTCCAACGTTCTCCCTCTTTTTTTATAGTAAAACTAAATACAGATGAATTTGGATCACTTTCATTTAATAAAGGATAACGCAAATCATTATATCTAAATGTGTTTTCTTCTTCCAAAGGAATTAAATTATAGTAGCCATTACTAAACCATGATAAGGTTTGAATATCTTTATAGTCAGTTGAAACCAAATCATGATTCTTTGGCAACTTTTGCCAATTTGTAACTATAGAGTCTCTATCTAAAATAGAATACATACCAACATAAAACTCGTTCTTGGTTTCTGCAATTCCATACCAAAGTACATTATTAAAAATAGTTGGTTGGGTCTGGAAACGTTCGTAAACAATCGCTTCTTTTTTAAGCGAATCCTTATATACAGAATTTATATATAATTTATTACCTACTGTTAACAGCAAATAAAAGGTACTGATAGATAATGCCAATTTATTTAAAAAACTGCGTTTTGATGTATTACGTTTATAAAACATCATTATTATCAATAACAATAAAAATGGAATGGTATAAATAGGATCAACAACAGATATTGTATTAAAGGCTACTCTATAATTTGTAAAAGGTGCTAATAACTGTGTGCCATAAGGAGTAAAACTATCTAAAATAGGATGTGTGAAAATGGATAAAAAGAACAACCAAGTCCAATCTTTATGTGTGGTTTGCCCCAATCGTTTTCCTCGATTATATAGCCAATGGAACAAATATCCAATCAAAGGAGAAAACACTATAGAAAAGACTATAGAGTGCATAAACCCTCTGTGAAAAGCCATAGCATCAATCTCGTTACCATGCAACCAGCTACCAATAAATACATCTAAATCTGGAATAGTACCTCCAATAGCTCCAAATAGCAGTGCTTTGTTACCAATCTTTTTACCTAAAGCTACTTCTCCACAAGCAGCACCTAAAACAATTTGAGTAAGTGAATCCATAAATAATTGAAACAAATGTACATAACTAATTTCATTTGCAAAGGTCTTCACAAAATCGTAACATTACAGAACAAATTTTGCAAAATGAGCGATAAAAATATATCCAAAATAGATATTGACAAACAAGGCATTGTTGAAAATAAAGAACTAAATATTTGGGAAGCCCTTATTCCTGTTGTATTGCTAATGGCTTTATTAGCTTACAACATATTTTTTGTTGATGGTCAAGAATGGTTTGGTACTTACACCAATCAAATAATTCTATTAATGGGTGGAGGCATTGCTGCTATTGTTGGTTTTTACAATAAAGTTTCTATCTCTTTAATGCTACAGGAAGTTTGGGAAAACTTAAAAAGTATTTTTGTCCCAATTTTAATTTTGCTACTTGTTGGTGCTTTAGCAGGCACATGGCTTGTTAGTGGTGTTATACCTGCTATGGTATATTACGGCTTACAAGTTTTAAGTCCTGAAATATTTTTACCAGCATCAGTTATTATAGCTGCACTTATCTCAATTGCTACTGGTAGTTCTTGGACAACCTCAGCAACAGTAGGTATTGCTTTGATTGGCATTGGTAGTGCATTAGGTATTTCTCCTGGAATGATAGCTGGAGCAGTTATTTCTGGAGCTTATTTTGGAGATAAAATGTCGCCATTAAGTGATACAACAAACCTTGCTCCTGCAATGGCTGGAACCGATTTGTTTACACATATAAGATACATGACCTTAACTACTGTACCTACAATTATTGTAACACTTATAGTTTTCACTATTTTAGGATTCAATTTAGATGTAAGCGGTAATGCAGATGTTAGTAACCTACTAAGCACAATAAACACTACCTTCAATATCACGCCTTGGCTATTCTTAGTTCCCTTAGCTGTAATTGGTCTAATTTTAGCAAAAACAAAACCATTAATTGCTTTAGGTGTAGGTGTTATTTTAGCTGCAATTTTTGCTTTTATATTTCAACCAGAAATACTGTCTAGTATCTCTTCTTCTAGTTTTAAATCAATTATAAATGCAATTTTTGTCGATACAGAAATTACTACAGACAATGAGAAGCTAAATGAGTTATTTACTGCCGGAGGTATGAAGGGAATGCTTTGGACAATTTTCTTAATTTGTTGTGCTATGGTATTTGGTGGAGTTATGGATGCCATTGGTGCCTTAGCTAGAATTACTAAATCTCTTTTATCTATTGCAGATTCAGTATTTGGTTTATTTGCAAGTACAGTTATTAGTTGTTTAGGTTTAAACATTATTGCTAGCGACCAATATCTAGCCATTGTAATTCCTGGAAAAATGTTTAAAAAAGCATACGAAGATAAAGGATTAGCACCAGAAAACTTAAGTAGAACCTTAGAAGATTCCGGAACTGTTACCTCTGTGCTTGTTCCTTGGAATACATGTGCTGCATACCAAAGTGGTGTTTTAGGTGTTGATGTGGCAAGCTATTTTGCATATGCTATTTTTAATTGGCTAAGTCCGTTTACAACATTATTATTTGCTGCATTTTCTATAAAAATCAAACAACTTACAACCAAATCAGCATAACTTATAGCTAAATAAAATTTTTAGATTACAATACTATTAAATACTAGTTCTTCACACTATATTTGCAATAGAAATTTAATAATTAAAAATATAAATAAAATGGCTGTATTAGTAGGACAAAAAGCACCTAAATTTAACGCACAAGCAGTAGTAAATGGCTGCGAATTTGTTGAGAATTTCTCACTTGATCAATACTTAGGAGAAAAGTATGTAGTATTATTTTTCTACCCTAAAGATTTTACATTTGTTTGCCCAACAGAATTACACGCTTTCCAAAGTAAATTAGCAGATTTCGAATCAAGAGGTGTTGCTGTTGTTGGTGTATCTACTGATACTGAGCAATCTCACTTTGGTTGGTTACAAGTTGAAAAAGGACAAGGTGGAATTAAAGGTGTAACTTATCCTTTAGTTGCTGATACTAACAAAACTATTTCTGCTAACTACGATGTTTTAGCTGGTGAAACTTATTATGATGATAACGACATGTTACAATCTGAAGGTGAATTAATCGCTTACAGAGGTTTATTCTTAATTGACAAAGAAGGAACTGTACGTCACCAATTAGTTAACGATTTACCATTAGGTCGTAACGTTGATGAAGCTATTAGAATGGTAGATGCTTTACAATTCTTTGAAGAAAACGGAGAAGTTTGTCCAGCAAACTGGAGTAAAGGTCAAGAAGGTATGCAAGCAGACCACAAATCAACTGCTGAGTACTTAGCAAAAAACTAAGATATATCTTATAATATTTTTAAAAAGCCGTTTTTAATAAAACGGCTTTTTTATTGCTAAAAATTTCTAAAAAAGCATTAATTCAAATTTAATATCTCTATTTTTAAATTTCACTATAAAACTAAAAATCATGGCTACAGTAACCTTAAAAGGAAATCCTATACAAACTCTTGGTGAACTACCTAAAACAGGCAGTAAAGCACCAAACTTCAATCTTACAGCAGTAGATTTATCAACTAAATCTTTATCTGATTTTATTGGTAGTAAATTGGTTTTAAATATTTTTCCAAGTATAGACACTGGAACATGCGCTCAATCAGTTAGACAATTCAATAAGGAAGCTAGTGAACTTAAAAACACAAAAGTACTTTGTATTTCTAAAGATTTACCATTTGCTCAGGCACGATTTTGTGGAGCAGAAGGATTAACTAATGTTGTAAATCTATCAGATTTTAAAACTGGAGAATTTGGAAAAGATTATGGTTTAACTTTTACAAATGGACCTCTCGAAGCACTACACTCTAGATGTATTGTTGTAATCGACGAAAATGGTATTGTTAAACATACGGAACAAGTATCTGAAATAGTAGACGAACCAAATTACAAATTAGCCTTAGAAGCCCTTTTAGATGACTAAAAAAGATTCATTTCTAATTAACAGATTAAAGAGTGTTAATTATGCTTTTAAAGGTGCTTTGTTACTTTTAAAGACCGAAGCTAGTATTAAAATTCAATTTTTCATTGGCATATTGGTTACTATTGCTGGGTTTTATTACAATATATCTATTACCGAATGGATTATGCAAATTTTTGCTATTGGGTTAATTATGAGTATTGAAGGTGTAAACACAGCTATAGAAGCCATAGCAGATTTTATTCACCCTGAACATCATGAAAAAATTGGACTCATAAAAGATGTTGCTGCAGGAGCTGTTTTTATTGCAGCCATAGCTGCAAGTATAATTGGTTTATTAATTTATTTACCTAAAATTTTTTAAAATAATATTCATTTAGGATAAACGTTTGTAATTTGTATTTTTGTTTAAATCTAACAATCATTAATGGCCAAGAAAAAAACAACCAAAACTAAGACTAAAAAGAAGTTAAAAAAACCTAGCCTAAATCTGTCAAGTCAGCAAAAGCTAGTATTTGGTAGTTTTTTACTTATTCTAGGTATTCTACTATTTATCTCTTTTCTATCTTACTTTTTTACTGGTCAAGCAGATCAAAGTATTTTAAGCGAATTTACATCTAGAGATGTCGAAGCAAAAAATTGGCTAAGTAAAATTGGTGCTTGGGTAAGTGATTTGTTTATTTACAAAGGCTTTGGTATTGCATCTTTTATATTTTCTGGACTAATATTTATTTCTGGAATTTATGTTTTATTAAACATTAATAAAGCTAGACTTCAAAGGCATTGGTTTTGGGGTACATTAATTGTTATTTGGACCTCTATTGCTTTTGGGTTTTTATCGTCTAAAAATCCTTTATTAGGAGGCACTATTGGTTACGAAATCAATTTATTCTTAAAAGATTACATTGGTAGAATTGGTACAGCTCTTATATTAGTTTTAGGTTTAATAAGCTATCTAGCTATTAGATTTAAACTAACACCTCAACATTTTGGAAACGCTTTTAAAAGAGCTAAAAAAGAAATGAAAGCTGAATTTAATGAAGAAAAAGAAGTTGCAAACGAAAACCCTACAATTCCTATTGACAACAACTTGAGTGCAGAAGCAGAAGAAATCAAATCTGCGTTTGAAATTCCTCTAGAAAACTTAGAACCAACTATAAAAAACCATTCTAAACCAAAAGAAAAGGTTTCCAAAGAACCAAAAGTTGAAGAAAAAAAGCTAGAAGTTGAAGTTGCTCCAGAAGAAGCTATTGTTAAAGAGGCGGTTGAAATGAAGGTCGAAACTGTAGCTGAAGAAAAATCAGAAACAGATAATCTAGCAGATAAACTAGTTGAAGATTTTGGGCGCTTCGACCCTACCCTTGAACTTGGAAAGTATCAATTCCCAACACTAGATCTTCTAAAAAAATATGATACTGAAGGCATTACCATAAATCAGGAAGAATTAGAGGAAAACAAAAATAAAATTGTTGAAACTCTCAGCAATTATAAAATTGGTATTTCAAGTATTAAAGCTACAATTGGTCCAACAGTTACACTTTACGAAATTGTACCAGAAGCAGGTGTACGTATTTCTAAAATTAAAAATTTAGAAGACGATATTGCTTTATCATTAGCTGCTTTAGGAATTCGTATTATTGCACCAATTCCAGGAAAAGGGACTATTGGTATTGAAGTGCCTAATAAAAATGCAACAATTGTGTCAATGCACTCTGTAATTGCCTCTCAAAAATTCCAAAAATCTGAAATGCAATTACCAGTTGCTCTTGGTAAAACTATTAGCAATGAAACCTTTGTTGTTGATTTAGCCAAAATGCCTCACCTTTTAATGGCAGGAGCTACAGGTCAAGGTAAATCTGTAGGTTTAAACGCAGTACTAACCTCCTTACTTTACAAAAAACATCCTGCCGAAGTAAAATTTGTTTTAGTTGACCCAAAAAAGGTGGAACTTACGCTATTTAACAAAATAGAAAGACATTATTTAGCTAAACTACCTGACAGTGAAGATGCCATAATTACAGACAACACTAAAGTAATTAACACACTTAATTCACTTTGTATTGAAATGGATAATCGCTACGAAATGCTAAAAAATGCATTTTGTAGAAACATTATAGAATACAACGAAAAATTTAAAGCAAGAAAACTTAATCCTAATGATGGACACAAGTTTTTACCATATATCGTTTTAGTAGTCGATGAATTTGCAGATTTAATTATGACTGCTGGTAAAGAAGTAGAAACTCCTATTGCGCGTTTAGCTCAATTAGCACGTGCTATTGGTATACACTTAATTATAGCCACGCAACGCCCTTCTGTAAATGTAATTACAGGTATTATTAAAGCCAACTTCCCTGCTAGAATTGCCTTTAGAGTAACCTCAAAAATAGATTCTAGAACCATTCTTGATGGTGCTGGAGCAGACCAATTAATTGGTCGTGGAGATATGCTTTACACTCAAGGTAATGATATGATACGTATACAATGTGCCTTTGTTGACACACCTGAAGTAGAAAAAATAACTGAATTTATTGGTTCGCAAAAAGCATATCCAGATGCTCATTTACTGCCAGAATATGTTGGAGAAGAAAGTGGCACAAGTCTTGATATAGACATTTCGGATAGAGATAAACTGTTTAGAGAAGCTGCCGAAATTATTGTTACAGCACAACAAGGCTCTGCATCATTATTACAACGTAAATTAAAATTAGGTTATAATAGAGCTGGTCGTTTAATAGATCAATTAGAAGCAGCAGGCATTGTAGGACAATTTGAAGGTAGTAAAGCTAGACAAGTTCTCGTTCCTGATTTATTAGCCTTAGAGCAACTTTTAGAAAATGAAAAGAACACTTAAAATGAAAAATTTATTAATAGCATTAGCACTAGTATTTAGCTCAACTCTTTTTGCTCAAGATACATCTTCAGAAGCAAAAGCACTTTTAGATGAAGTCTCAACTAAAGTAAAGAGTTATGATAATATATCTTTAGATTTTAAATATGTTTTAGTTAATACAGAAGAAGACATTAGACAAGAAACACGTGGTGATGTTATCATGCAAGGTGATAAATATGTGTTAAACATCTTAGGAATTACAAGAATTTACGATGGTAAAACGTTATACAGTATAAGTCCAGAAGATGAAGAAGTAACAATTTCATCTGAAAATACTGATGATGAAAATACCATTACACCAAGCCAAATGTTATCATTCTATGAAGATGGTTATACTTACAGTATGGACATTGTACAAAATGTAAAAGGCAGAAAAATTCAGTATGTAAAATTAGTTCCTATGGATTCTAGTTCTGAAATAAACCATGTGTTATTAGGTATTGACATCAATACTAAACACATCTATAATTTAATTGAAGTTGGTAGTAATGACACAAAAACTACATTGACTGTTAATTCTTTTAAAACAAATGAGCCTTTATCAAAAAGCTTGTTTACTTTTGATGCCAAGAAATACAGCGATTATTACATCAATAAACTAGACTAGATTTTCTCTTGAAAATATTAGATAAATACATACTAACCACTTATTTAAAGACTTTTTTCAGCGTGTTTGTAATTCTCATGCTGATTTTTCTTTTACAATCTATTTGGCTTTATATAGCAGAACTGGCTGGTAAAGATTTAGAAATGGAAGTAGTTGGTAAATTTTTACTATTTGTATCTCCTAGGTTAATTGTTCTTGTTTTACCACTTACAATACTACTCTCATCCATTATGGTATTTGGTAGTTTTGCCGAGAATTATGAGTTTGCAGCAATGAAATCAACCGGAATTTCATTACAACGTGCAATGAGAAGCTTAAGCCTTTTTATTATTGGACTTGCAGTTACAACATTCTTTTTTGCTAACAATGTAATCCCTTGGGCAGAATATAATTTTTACAATCTTAGAAAAAATATAGCTAAAGTAAAGCCTGCCTTAGCAATTGCTGAAGGACAGTTTAATCAATTAGCAGACATTAATATTAAGGTTGCTAAAAAAAGTGGTGACAGAGGACAGTTTTTACACGATGTAACCATTCATCAAAAAAAAGGAAATCGTGCTGGAAACTACACAGTAATTAAATCTACCTCTGGAGAATTTGTTAGTAGCGAAGAATCTGACATATTACAACTCATTCTATTTGACGGTAATTATTATGATGATTTACAACCTAAAGACTATCAAAAACGCACTAAAAACAAACCTCAAGTAAAAAGTTATTTTGAAAAGTACATTCTTAATGTAGACTTATCTCAAATTAATAATGTAGATTTTGAGAAAAAAGAATTTTCTACTAAATACACAATGCTTGATATTACAGCCTTAGACACAGCAATAGATTCTTTGGTAGATGTAAGACAAAAATCATTAGAAGATTTATCTGTAAATATGTTAAATCGATCTACCTCAAAAAACTTAAATACCAATATTAAACTTCAAAAAAAGGATACAGTATTTAATAACTCAGATTTTTTATCACTATTCAAGCCTAGAAAAAAAGTTCAGTTAATCGATTTGGCACTAAACTCTGTTAACTCTACCAAACAAATAATTAAATCAAAAACAAAGATTCTAGCCTCTAGTGAAAAGAACATCAATAAGCATATCATTTCTTTTTACGAAAAATTTGCCTTAGGATTTGCATGTATTATTCTATTTTTTGTTGGAGCACCTCTTGGAGCACTTATTAAAAAAGGTGGTATGGGATTACCAATAGTAATTGCTATTGTAATTTTCTTGACCTATCACTTTATAGGTATTTTTGCAAAAAACAGTGCCGAAGACAGTAGTTTAAATCCTATACTAGCAACGTGGTTATCCACACTTATTATGCTACCTATAAGTATTTATTTAACGAGTAGAGCAACTAAAGATAGAGCATTACTAGATTTAGACAGTTTAATTATTCCTTTAAAGAAATTAATAGCTTCAAAGGCAGTTGAAACAAAAGACACTACAACTATATTAGATAAAGCATCGGACGACTATGCTAGTTTAAATAGTTATTCTGATGACAAACTAGTAGACATTATAAAAAACTACAGACAATATGGAATAGACGAAAGTTTTAGAAATACTTCTTTAAACATATTGGCTACTAGAGGTATTTCGGAAGAAGAACTACGCTTAGGAGGTAAACTTGTCAATGAAAATTATGAAAATGCAGCACGCTATAAATTAGAGTTTGATGAAAACTCAAAACTTACGCTAATATTATACATAATATATGCAGTTTTAGGAATTAGTGGAGCTATACTAAACAATAATGGATTCCCTACATTAGGTCCTATATTAGTTGCTATAGGTATAATAGCTATAATTTTATTTTTTGTAGCATTTACAAAAACAATTACAAGTCAATCAAACTTCTATAAAATACACGGAAAAAAAGTAATGGCTAACGCTATTCCTTTTGTAATACTTGGCATTCCGTTATATTTTCTTTACAATATTTATTTCTCAAAGAAAATGAAAGAAGATTTAAAACAAATTAGATAGAATCTAAATAAGATTTATCTTTGCAAAAAAAAGGACACATGTCGACGCAAACAGCACAAAGCAAACCAACTATAAAATTAAATAGCATTGAAGAAGCTATCAATGACATAAGAGCAGGAAAAGTAATCATTGTAGTAGATGATGAAAACAGAGAAAATGAAGGAGATTTTGTTGCTGCTGCTGAAAAAATAACTCCAGAGACTATTAATTTTATGGCTATGCATGGTCGTGGATTAATTTGCGCACCTCTTACAGAAAACAGATGTAGGGAATTAGAGTTAGGTATGATGGTTAATAATAATACTGACCCAATGGAAACAGCCTTTACTGTTTCTGTAGATTTAAGAGGTAATGGTGTTACAACTGGAATTTCGGCTAGTGACAGGTCAAAAACAGTACAAGCTTTAATAGATCACGACACAAAACCATTTGAATTAGCACGTCCTGGTCATATATTTCCACTTGTTGCTAAACAAGGAGGTGTATTACGTCGTACTGGTCATACTGAAGCTGCCATTGACTTTGCTAGATTAGCTGGTTTAAAACCTGCAGGAGTGATTGTAGAAATCATGAATGAAGATGGTACAATGGCACGTTTACCTCAACTAATGGAAGTTGCCAAAAAGTTTGATTTAAAAATAGTATCAATTGAAGATTTGGTTGCTTATAGAATGGAGCACGATTCTTTAATTGAAAAGAAAGAAGATTTTCAAATAGAAACACGATTTGGTAGTTATAGGCTAAGAGCTTATCAACAAACTACTAATAATCAAATTCATATAGCACTTACCAAAGGGGCTTGGTCTAATGATGAACCAATTCTTACACGTATCAACTCTACACTTGTAAATAATGACATTTTAGGCACTTTAACTAATAATGCCGACAAAAAGCTAGACAATATGTTTAAAGTAGTTAACGATGCAGGAAAAGGAGCTATAATATTTATTAATCAACAATCACAATCAATGAATCTTTTAAAACGTTTAAACATTTTAAAAGAAACTCAAAAACCTAACACTATTACTAAAGCACCTAGAATTGAAATGGATTCAAAAGACTTTGGTATTGGCGCTCAGATTTTACATGATTTAAATATTCATAAGTTAAGTTTGATTTCTAACTCTGAGCAAACAAAACGTGTTGGTATGATTGGTTATGGTCTTGAGATTGTGGACTATGTAAATTATTAATTTTACAAATAGCTTTTAATTATTTCTACCATTTTAGAAGCTCTATTTCTTACTTCGTCTTCAGTCCAAGATAATTTGATTAAACAAGATATATTTCTACCAATATAATGGTCGGATTGTTCAAAAGATTTTGTTTGTAAATATGACAAACCATCCTTTACTTCTTGTGATAAAGGATAGAGTGTTTTTAAATCTTTTAAGTGTTGCCATTCTCTTATATAATGCCAATTATTATCATAATAGTGAAAGCATGCATCAACTCCATTATTTTTAAAAGCTGCACTTACCTTTCTTGCAATATCCAAATCTGGTAAAAAGAAACTTAAAAAAGAATAACTTTCCTCTCCGCCTTCTGGAACAGTTCTAAAAACCACTTCTGGAATTTGAGATAATGCCTCTCTTATAATTGTGTAGTTCTTTTTTTGGATAGCAACAAATTCTTCCAATCTATTTAATTGCGCTAAACCAACAGCTGCATGCAATTCTGAAATTCTAAAATTATAACCTAAAAAGGGATGTGTTTCAGCACCTCTATCATTTCCAACATGATCGTGTCCATGATCACTATAATGGTCGGCATGTCTATAATACGCTTCATTATTGGTTAAAACAGCCCCACCTTCACCAGCTGTTATAATCTTAACAAAATCTAATGACAAACACCCTAAATCACCAATACTTCCTAGTGGCTTGCCTTTATAAGTAGCTCCTGTTGCCTGCGAAGAATCTTCAATAAGCAATAAGTCATGTTCCTTACAAATGTCTTGCAGTGCCTCTAAATTTGCCATACTACCACACATATGTACAGGCATAATTGCTTTCGTTTTTGAAGTAATAGACTCTTTTACAGCTTTTGGATCTAAAGTTAATGTATCATCAATGTCTACCAAAATTGGTACAGCACCAAGCATCATAATAGCTTCAAAACTTGCAACAAATGTAAAATTTGGCATAATAACCTCGTCTCCTGCTCCAATTCCAGCTGAGGCCAAAGCTATTGTTACTGCTGCAGTTCCACTAGATACTAACTGTGCGTGCTTAACTTGTAAACTATCTTGAAGCTTCTGCTCTAATTCCTTAGCTTTCCAATGTCCTTTACGCATACCATCAAAACCATAACGCATTAAAACTCCACTATCTAATACATCATTTAATTCTTTACGTTCAGCATCTCCAAACAATTCAAATCCAGGCATAGTATTATTCTTTATTTTTTACCAAATCTACAATTATAATGAGCAAAAAAAAAGCCCTAAGAACAAATCTTAAGGCCTATTTTTATAACAATTATTAATTGAGATAACGCTATAAATCTATAACACTTTCATCAATACTTTTTCTTACTTTTTTTAAAGTTGAAAACATATCGTCTTCTGCTCTATAACCTATTGGTATTACCAATAAAGACTTTACCCCCTTTTCTTCTAAATTAAAAAACTCATCATAAGCTTTTGGTTCAAATCCTTCCATTGGACAAGCATCTATTCTTTCTAAAGCGCAAACTGTTAATAGGTTTCCTAATGCTATATATGCTTGGTTCTTTATAAATGTTTCTTTTTCTGCTTCTGTTTTATTGCTAAAGTTGTCCAATAAATAAGTTCTAAATGGATTTAATATCTCTTCAGAAGTACCTCTTACTTGCTTTACACTATCAAAATAGGTGTTAATGCTAACATTATTTATATCTGCTCCTGCTAAAATTAAAACATGAGATGCTGTTGCTATTTGTTGTTGATTCATACTGAGAGGCAACAAATCTTCTTGACGTTTCTTATCGCTTAGCACCAAAAGCTTTACTGGTTGCATACCGTAAGAAGTTGCTGTAAGATTAAAAGCTTCTTTTAATACTTCAATTTTATCTTGAGGAATAATTTTATTTCTATCAAATTTTTTCGTGGCATATCGCCATTGTAAACTTTCAATAATATTCATCTATATTTTTTTGACAAAGTTAAAAGCAATCTATAAAACGTAGTATGCCTTCTTATAGATTAATTAAATAGTACTATCAATTTAAAAAAACCACAGTTTGATAGCCATTATAATGACCATTACAACTAAAAATATCTGTACAGTTCTATCTCCTTTTTTTACTGACCATCGACTTGAAATCCAAGCTCCTGTTACATTTCCAATAGATAAAATTAAGCCATACTTCCAATTAATTTTATCATTTAAATAAAACATAATTATAGCTCCAAGTGTATAAATACAAACTATAGTAACCTTAGCTGCATTAGCTCTAACCAAGCTCATTTTATTTACATAAGGTAAAAAAATTAGCATTAAAAATCCAATACCTGCATTGATAAAACCTCCATAAATACCTAAAAAGAAAAAAGTAATAATTGATATCCAAAGATATTTACCTGTTGTACGCTCAGTAACGATTTTTTCTTTCAATTTAGGCTTAAAAATTATCAATAATACTACTGCTATCATTATAATAGCAAGAATCTTATTAAAAGTATCTCCTTTAATATCTACTGCTATTTTAGCTCCTATTAAAGATCCAAACAAAGCAGATATTCCACAGTAAATACTAAAAGGAAATGTAGAAACACCCTTAGATTTAAAACCAGCAACTCCAGTAGCTGTTTGTAAAAAAATCGCAATACGATTGGTACCATTAGCAACCGAAGGCGGTAATCCCATAAAAATTAACGCAGGAAGTGTTAACAAAGTTCCTCCACCAGCAATGGTATTTATAAAACCTGCAGCAAAACCTGCGAGAATTAACCATAAAATATTGACATCGAAATCGATAAGAAGTTGTGTCATAAATTTTGAAAACACAAAAATACAGATACCTAATTTAAAAAGTAAAAAAAGCGAAAAATAATTCAAAAAAGGTTTGATAGAATTAAAAAAGGGTTCTATATTTGCATCCGCATTCAGGAAATACCTGATGAGACACTTGGAGAAATGGCAGAGTGGTCGAATGCGGCAGTCTTGAAAACTGTTGAGGGTCACACCTCCGGGGGTTCGAATCCCTCTTTCTCCGCTTATAAGCTCTACTTTAATTAGTAGGGCTTTTTTATTGGACTATACTTACCCTTTATTTACAATACTTTACACTATTTATTAAACAGTTCTAGTATTACTATATAATTACCTTAAAAATAAAAAAAGGTATCCCATTTAGGTACCCCAAAAAATATTCAGGTACCCCACTTTTTAAATCTTCTAAAAACTATGAATAAACAAAAAATAAACATCTTGTTTTTAGTTGAAAAATCTAAAACTAACAAACAAGGTAAATGTCCTTTAAAATGTAGGATTACATATTTAGGGAAAAGAAAACCATTCTCTACAGGCATATTTATAAAGCCTAACTTATGGGAAAGTAAATTTCAGATAGTAAAACCTCCTAATTCAGAAAATGACGTCATCAATTCTAAATTGAGCCTTATTAAACAAAAAATTAATAAGGCTTTTTTATTGCTCCAAATGGAAGAAAAAGAATTTGATGTACAAGATGTCTATATTAAATATCAAGGTGGCAAACATAAAGCAGAAAAAACTTTACAAGATATAATGACATACCATAATAACAGGATGAAAAAGCTTATAGGAATTGAAACAACATATACATCTTGGGAGAAATATAATCAGACACAAACTCATATTTCAGATTTTCTTTGGTCCAAGTTTAAAAAGAAGGACTATCAAATTAAGGACTTAAATGAAAAATTTCTTTATGATTTTGAGTATTACCTTCAGACAGAAAAGAAGTTTAAGACCTCTACAATTTACAAGAGTATTCAGAGGTTTAGAAAGATGATTAGACTTGGTATTTCAAGAAATTACATCAATAAAGACCCTTTTATGTTGTTTAAAGCTAAGCGGTATAAAAAGGAAATTGTATTCTTAACAACCAAAGAACTTGAAAAGTTAAGGAAGCATTCTTTTAAACAAGTAAGGTTACAACAAGTTAGAGACATGTTTGTATTCTGTTGCTATACTGGTTTAGCTTACAAAGAGATGGCTAATCTTGAATCTAAGCACATTTCTGAACACTTTGATGGTAATTTATGGATACAGATGATAAGGCAAAAAACAGATAAACCTATATCAATTCCATTACTTCCTCAAGCCAAAGAAATACTAGCAAGGTATAGTAATGAAGACTCAGTATTACCTGTAATATCAAATCAAAAGTTTAACTCCTATTTAAAGGAAATAGCTGAGCTTACAGGAATAACTAAGAACCTTACTCATCATATTGCCAGAAAAACATTTGCTACAACTGTACTACTTTATAATGATGTTCCCATGGAGATTGTTTCTAAGCTTTTGGGGCATTCTAAAATGAGTGTTACAGAAGAAAGCTATGGTGAAGTTGTTCAGAAAAAAGTGAGTGAGCAAATGAAAAAATTAACAAAAAAGTTAAATAGAAAAAATATTTGATTACCTTTGACGGAAATCAGTCAGAGGTTTTCAAATGACTTCCATAAACTACAACTGATTTTCAACGAGTTTTCTACATTTTAAGAACAAGTATAGTTCTAACACCGAGTTTTTCTATTTGTCAAATGAAAGAGTTCATTTGATTATTAATCTTTTAACATTAATATGATGAAAGAAGAAAGAAGTGTTGCTAATCAATTGATTGAAGCAATGAGAAATGAGGAAACTGCTACTCAAAATAAGCAGAACAAAGAGTTTTTAAATAATTTTCAAAATCAATTAACTGTCAGAGATAGTTATGATTTTAGTGGTCCAACAAATGAATATACCGTTTATGAAGGAGTAAATGGAGTTAAGTTTAAGGAAATATCACTATATGACTTTACATTAACTAAAGAAGAAAACTTCTCCGATAGTGATGACAAATATGTGCTTTTTAAAGTCAATAAAGATGGTGAGTTTGGTATTCTTGATAAAGAGAATGTAATTCCATGTCCTTTGGCTAAATGTCTAGTCAATTTAGATACTCTAGAAGATGTAGCTGAGGAATTTACTTTTATGCCAGTTGCATATAATAGTTTCATGGGAGTAGATGTCTTAAACTTTATGAAATACGATTCAAACTTTTTTACTTGTGATGAAAGGGTATTTTTTATAACATTATTAGTGAAATTTAAAAGCTTTGATTTTAAACCTTTCTTCTGGTCTAAAGAAAAAATCTTTCAAGAAGTTGGAATTAAAAAGGATAGAGCTAATAAGATTATTAAAAAGTTTAAAGAATTAGGGTTTCTATCAACTGAGTTAAGGAAGGCACAAATAGATGGAAGACCTATGCAAGTTAATTACTTTGATATTGATGGATGTAAGATAATAGATTTGTTACCACAGATGCTACATAGCAATGAAGATGTAGATGGAAACATTTATACTCAACCAGATATTGAGAAATACCTCAAACCATCTATTAAAAAGGAAAAGAAATCGATTTCATCTGTTATGCAATAACAGAATTCTTAATTATTTATCAAAAGGCTACTTCACAGTAGCTTTTTTTGGTTGGAGGAATCCCTCCAATAAAAGAGTATTCAATTATATTTAGACAGACCTTCAGTAAATTATATATACTGTATTAATAAGTATGTCCCTTTATTAAAAAGAATATAATTATTAGTATAGTTATAAAGTAAAACGAAAACCTGTACTCTTTTATTAGTGGTATTCCGCCAATGACTTTCAGCATCTCAATAATTGGGATGCTTTTTTATGCAATTAATATTAACCTTAAAAAACATAAGATTATGCAATTAAGACAATCAGAAAGAAAACAAGCTAAAATTAAAATGGCTTTACAAGGAAGTAGTGGCTCAGGAAAGAGTTTAAGCTCTCTTTTATTGGCAAAAGGACTAACTAATGACCAACTAGCTAAAGTTGCTGTTATTGATACAGAAAATGGTTCAGCAGACCTTTATGCTCACTTGGGAAACTATAATGTATTACCATTACAGCCACCTTATACACCAGAGAAATTTATTGAAGCAATAGAGGTTTGTGAAAAGGCAGGAATGGAAGTAATAATTTTGGATTCAATTTCGCAAGTATGGGATGAACTTATAGATTATCATTCAAAATTGCCAGGCAACTCTTTTACAAACTGGAATAAGGTAACACCAAGGCAAAAAGCATTCATCAATAAGATTTTACAGTGTGATGCTCATGTAATTGCTACAATGAGAACCAAACAAGATTATGTACTGCAACAAAAAGATGGAAAATATATTCCTGAAAAGGTGGGATTAAAAGCTGTACAAAGAGATGATGTTTCTTATGAATTTACCATTGTATTCGATATTGATATAAAACATTTTGCAACAGCAAGTAAAGATAGAACCAACTTATTTTCAGGCAGACCAGAATTTATGATTAATACTTCTACAGGAAAACGCATTTTAGAATGGTGTACTTCACCTGTAAAAGAAGAAGATGTAAAACAGAGAATAGAAGAATGCTTATCTGTAAGTCAGTTGATGGAACTGTATAAGGAGCATCCTAGTTTTCAATTACCATTAAAAGCTTTGTATCAAGCTAAAAAAGAGCAGTTAGAGCAATTAGTTAAACCAGAAAATTTCAGTCAAAATGGAAATAGTATCAGTAACAGAGCTTAACAAGCAACGTAATGGAATAATTAATATTCTTGAAGGTAAGCCAGAAGTTGTTCACAACTTACAAATACCTTCAGAAAACAAAGTATATCAACAGAACCCTTTTATAGAGGCTAACACAAAAGAAGTTAGCCTTTCTAGTTTAAAGAATGATTGCATTATACCAGTATTCAGTAAGGATAATGAAAAGACTTTAGCACATCAAGAGTTTATAGAGATAGCTCAAGATTGTGTTGGTAAAGTGTTTTCTCATCATACCATAGAAGTGCCAGAAATAAGAGTTTCTCATCAAATAAAAGGTAGAACTGCTGATGCTATCTATAAACCAGTAAAAGAGCTTTTAGACCATGAGAAAACACAATATTTTGAAAGAATGGCATTTATCATTAGAATCCCATCTATTACTGAAAATATAAATGGTAATAATGTTGCCTTAACAGTTGGAGGTGTAAGAGCTTACAATCAGGAAAACCTTTATAATAGGAAAACCTATGAGAAGTTTAAGTTCTTTGTAGGTTTTCAAAATATGGTGTGTTGTAACTTATGTATTTCTACAGATGGTTATCAAGATGAAATGCGAGTTGGAAATTATTCTGAATTACAGACTAAAATTATGGACTTAATTGAAGATTATAATCCTCAATCTCACTTACAAGGAATGATACAGTTATCTAAACAAAATTTAACTGAACAACAGTTTGCTCAACTAATAGGTAGAGCAAGATTATATCATTATTTACCTAAAAAGGAGAAATCTCAAATTCCAGAATTATTGCTTAATGATGGGCAAATTTCTACAGTTGCTAAAGACTATTATTTAGATGATAGCTTTTGTAGAAATGATAAAGGAGACATAAACCTATGGAATGTATATAATCTCTTTACAGGGGCTAATAAGAGTTCTTACATTGACTCTTTTCTATCAAGAAATGTAAATGCTTTTGAATTCACAAATGGACTTAAAAACACCCTGAATGGTGATTCTAACCATGCTTGGTTTTTGAGTTGAGTGAAGCCCAATCTCTATTTGTTTAGAGGTTGGGTTATTTTTTTTGATACGCTTTTATTAATGTTTCTACCCTTAACAAAAACTCATTTTCTTTTTCATTTATTTCAGACATATTCATTTCTTTATTTATATAAATCCCATCTACTATAAATCTGGTTTCTATGCTTTGATTGTCAAATAAATTTTCGGAATAAGTCGTGTCAATGCTAATTTCATTGTTAAGAGGGTAAAGTAAACCTCCTGCAATAACATTAGGTTGATAGTATTGGATATAAGAGTGAATTTGATAAAAATCACTTCTATCTAAATCTGAATAACTACTTTGAGTTTTATGAAGTCTCATCTTTTTAAACTTAGCATCAAAAACTATTATCTGATTAGTAAGTTTATGTTTCATGACTAAATCTGGAAACATTTTACGCTTATAAAACATTTTCTGATACACATTCAGTTCTTCCTGACCAGTTACATACCAGTCTGTAAAATAACGACTTAAAAGCTTTTCTAGATATACTTCAAAAAGTTGAGAAATATCAAATAAATAACCATTAGTTGTTAGCTGGTTATCTGTTTGAGAAACTAATAAGTTTTGTTCTTTTAGTATTATTTCAGCATACCCAATAGTTTTTTTAAAAGCAGAAAACATAGGGTTTTGTAGAACAAAATGATTTTTTGCTTTTTCAATTACTGAGTTTTGAGGGAATACAGCAGAATAGTTCTGTTTTAGAAGCTGATAAACACCTAATATTTTTTTGTGTATTTCCTTACCAAATCTTTTTTCTAAGGCTTTACAAGCCAAGTAAAGCACATCAATAATTTCTTGAACGTAAATCTGTTCTCTAAATGTAGAAGTTAAATTACCTGTGAAAGGTATATCTCTTTTTAAATAAGCATTAAGGTCAATTTTTCCACGAACTTTATTACTTCTTTCTGTTATTGATTGGTAGTTTTTAGGCAGCCCTAGTACTGCTGCTTTTTCTAAAGACTGAATAAAAAGAAACGCAATGATATTTTGAAACTCATTAGTTTCTTCTGTTTTATCTGCCTTAGTAGATTGATTGTCAACATAAATATCATTGACAAAGTTTAGCATACGTTTTAAAAAAGTATCACCATAAGGAGTTACAATGTTAAATTGAACATCTTTATGATAAATTGTACCAGCAAATAAACCAGTTTGAACTATGTACTTTTTCTCTTCAGAATTACTCTCTTTTGCGTATAGTTTTAATATGAGCTGTTCCTCATCTTCAAGCTTATTACGTTGTTCCTTAAAACCAAAAATTTTAATCTGTTCAAGACTTTCCTTTTTAGTAGTAAATTGATAAGTTGAAGAAAAAATTTGTTCAGTTATGTGTCTAGATTCCTTTTTGTTTTTTGCACCAAAACTATTCTTTAATTGGTTTTCAACTAAAGGCTTTTCCTCATAAAAATTATGATTTGTTGGTACATTTATTTTCATCTACTATTTACTAATGGGATTTACAAAAACAGATAAAGCTTCTTCTAACTTATTATCTAATTGACTTTCTGCAAACATAGACCTCAAATATTCTTTTAATGTAGGTCTTAAATGTAAATTGAATAATACATTTAAGTTCTTAGATGAAATCGTTCTGCTATTAGCTATTCCAGTAATTTTCATAAAAAAAGAATGCCCAAACTCATAGGATTTTCCCATGCCTAGTTTTTCACTAATAAAGTCATTAAGGTTTTTACAAGATTTTGAATACTTTTCAATATTATGAAAATCATCACCATTTCTAAATTTCACATCATTTTCAATCACTTCATAATCGCAATCTTTTCTTATCCATTTAAAACGCCTTCTAAGAGCTAAGTCAAAAGCATCAATACTTTTATCCACATCATTCATCATACCTATAAAAAACACATTCTTTGGCACTCCAAAATAAGCATTCACTTTGCCATTTTCATCTTTTATTAAATGATAAGCTAGTTCTGTATTATTTTTATTCTCTTCATCCTCTTCAATCATATCTTCAATTAAAGAAGAATATTGAGTCTTTATTAGATTGTCTTCACTCTCTCCATCATGCCTATAATCTTTTTCGATACATAAAAGTGTTTCTCCAAATACAGAAGACAGATTAGCTCTATTAATTTCATCTACTACAAAGTAATACTCTTTCTTAGGGTTTTCTTTGGCTCTTTTACAAAAACGTTTAAAAATACCATCAACTAATTCAAACTTGATGTTTCCATTTTCTGTTACACCTTTAGGCTTAATACCTTCAATAAAATCTTCATAAGTAAAAGATGGGTGAAACTGTACAAATTCATATCTACTTCTATCTCCTTGGCATAAAAAATCTAAACTATTTTTTACAGCATATGTTTTTCCTGTTCCAGGAGGTCCATATAGAATAACATTTGGAGTATTCACATCTGCAATACCTTGTGTGTTTCCATATTTCCAAATAAATCTTGATAGTAAGACATTATCCAGAGGAGTATCTTGTATTTCTAGAATATGATTTAAAACTTTTCTAATTTCATGATTTTTGCCCAAATTACTAGTTGTTTCTGATTCTAATAACTCATCATGAAGAGCATCTATTACTGGGTCTGAATAAATATAGATAAAGTCATATAGGTTGTCCAATACAGCTACTTTTCTTAAAATTTGTTTAGCTTGATAATCAGAATCTTCAAATTGTGAAGGTTTCAACATTGCATCATCACAATTAACTACATTTTCAAAGAGAGGCTTTATATTATTATTAAATTCAATTTTAGCATCTTCAATTGAAGCATTAGATACTTTTTTACCAATAGCATAAGAACCATTCTCATTTAGCTTTACACCAAAAGCAAGAGCTGAACCAGCTGGCTTAGATGAACCAAAAACAGTTTTTGTTGTACGTTCTAAAAAGTTACATAAATAACCTCCAGGTAATGTTGCTTCTTGGTTATTTATTCGATTAGTATAATCCTCAATATCTAGGGTGTTATTGGTGATTTTATCCCTGTACTGTGTCCAATCATTTAAAAGGTTTTGATATTCGTTTTCAATAAACTTTTGTTCTTTACTACTAACCTCACTTTTATATTTATTCCAAAGGATTTTTAACTCTTCTTGACGCTGATTTGATATTTTAATTTTCTCCATAAGTTTATCACTCATTATTTTTTTATACCACTGTTTTATAAAATAATTTGTAGCATTATTTCCTTGGCACAAGGTTAAAGTTCCAGGTGCTTGTATATGTTTACTATTGAACTTTTTTAAGCTTTGTTCTAAAATGGTTTTATCCTTTGAATCCTTGAAGATAGATAACACTTCTATTTTTCTTCTTAGAGGAAACCAGTCAAAATCTGAAGTAACATTTTTATCTAGATAAGCCTTATCTTTTATTTTTACTAATGCTATTGGAGTAATGGTATTTCTAACCATAACTATATCTCCAATTTCCACATCATTTTTAAACCAATCTGGGTCAGGAACTGGATTACCATTTTTATCATTCCAATTATCCCATAAACCAATGATTTGTTTAGTGTTAATTACATCTATTAAGGTTTGAGCACTTAACTTCTCATCTGGTTGTATTTGTATATGCCAAAAATTCATTTATTCAACTAATCCTTTTTCTAATACTTTTTCTATGTAAGTATGTTTATCTTCATCTTGAAAATAAACATTGGCATTATGATAATGTTCAATAGTCTCATCATGAGACCTTCTATATTGCATATCCTTAAATGAAGTATTAGATATTATAAATGAATTTAAATAAGTGTTTTTATCATCTAATTTAGCTTGAAACTCATCTTTTATAGTCTTGTGTAATCTTACCTTAGGGTGATTCCAAACATCTTCTAGCATATAAATTCCTTTTGGGTCTATAAAACTTAAATATTGTTTATCTCCTACAATTTGCCATAACATAAAATCTGGGTAGAAATTCTTAGTTTCTGTTAGAAAACCAATTCCAGTTTTGCTTTGATTCCTTAGTAGATATACTTTTTTGTCATTGAAATAACTCTTATTAGCATTATAGTACTGCTTCAAATCATCTACAAAATCCTTTTCTCCTTCATTTAACTGTACAGGAGAAACCTTAACAATATCCTTATATATCCTGTCATTCATATAGAGTAAAGGATAATAAAGATGGTTGCCATAATCAAACCCAACAAAAGAACCTCTATTTATTTCAAAGTCATTTTGGAGCATATCATCTTTCTTAACAAGCTCTTTAAACTCTAAAACATTTCTTATAATATCTGTTTCAGTTTCTTCTACAGCAACTGTGTATTCTTCTGTAAAATTAGGATGACTTTCTTCAAGAATATCAACTTCAATATGTCTAGCTAAGTATTTGTTTTTAATACTTAAATAGAACTTTTCGGTATAGTTTTTAAGTAGTGCAATCACTAACTCTTCCCATATAAATACTCTATTAAAACTTGATGGTTCTAAATCTGAGGCTGGTATAGAAATCTGATACCAAGAATCATCATTCATTATTTTTTGAAGGTTTTCTTTAGTAACTGACAAGTTATACCAACTTCTTTCATTTTTATATTTCTGAATTTCAAAAAAGATTTTATCCCAATTTATAAAAGCTAAATTATGAGGCTTTAAAGTTAATCCTACATCTTTACCATCTACTACATTAGTAATCGATTTATTACTACTAATCATTTGGATTTTAGGATACCAATCTAATTTAATATCCAAGTACTTTGAAGCATCAGTTATCTCTAAAACTGTTATGTTTTCCTTTTTGTAGTTTTCAGCTACACCTTCTTTTGTTTTGATAATTTTTAAACTATCTCTAGTTTTAGAATATCTGTTTATAGTTGGAATGGTTATCGTTTTAAAATTACCTTCATTTGTTGGTAATCCTTCTTCCTCAAGGTATTCTTTAAACTGCTGCATATAGTCAGCTTTAATACCAAAAATATTTAAGGTTTCTAGTGTAGGTATATATTTTGGTGTTTTCTCTTTTGGTCTTTGATACTCATCTAATCTAGAACTACGTTTTAAGCTCATATTAAAACCTTTTAAACGTACTCCTCTACCAAATAACTGAATTATCTGACTACCTTCTCCTTTACCAATATTCATCAATCCCATGGTGCTTACCCTCCAAGAAGACCAACCTTCAGTAAATTTTTTAGAACCAATTAGTAAATTAATATTACTATTTTTTTCATTGATATTATGAAATAAGCTTTCTGAAAATTCTTTTTCCATACCCAATATACCAACTGCCATACATAGTTTATGAAGTTTAGCTTCATCACCTACATTTATAACACCAAAATATTGGTCTGTATCTCCAATCCTTAAACCAAGCTCTCCATCAGCACCTTTTAGATTATCTAGGTGTACATTGGCACCTACAAGACTTGTATTAAATACTTTTTGAAGTATATCGATATATAGCTCATCAGACTCAACTAGGTTTTCCTTTAGGTAGTCAAAAGAATTTGAAAATATAGATGCTCCATTTTCATCATTTAGACCTGCATTCCCAGTTAATATTTGATTGATATGGTTTTTGGAATTACTTGGGTCTTTTATAAAGTCTGAAATGAATTTAACAATGGTAATTACATCAGATAACTCTAACTTCTTTTTGTTTCCAAATTCATCTGTTATCGTTTTGCTACTTACAGAGTTTACTTTTCCTCCAACAAATATCCATAATGGTTTTGCTAGTTTGTAAACATCCATTTTAGATGCGTTTTGATTGTAAACTAATTGTTGTTGGTAATAACCAAGTAAACATGCTGTTAAATACTTTCTTAAATACTCATCATTAGTATCATCTTTTATGTTTAGGATTTTGTAGTCTTTACCATAACCATCTTTGTAAAAATACTTGTAGCTGTAATCAAATAGAATAGCCTTACTATACTCTTTAAATAAGGTTTCCTTTTTCTTTCCTGAAGCTGCACTTATGGCTTGACCAAATGTTGCAGAATACTCAAAAGCAAATCCGTTTTCACTTAATAGGTCTCTTCTTTTTTTCCATTCATCACCACTAGCTCCTCTATGTCCTTCATCAACAAGAACAAGGTTGTTTTTCTCAAAAGCTTCTACAGCAACAGTTTTACCATCATTACTTCCTTCTTCTGTTAGTTTACTTATTTCTATAATCTCTACCATTTCTCCAGAAAATAAAGCTCCTGAAGACTTGCTAAATATTTCTGCTTTAATATTTGATGCTGCAAACTCATTTAAATGCTGATTTGACAAACCTTCATTAGGTGTAACTAACAACACTTTATTAAAATCTTTTTTACCATACTTTTTAGCGTAATGTAAATACTGCTTTATGTTTACATGGAGTAACAATGTTTTACCACTACCAGTAGCAGACCATATAGCAATTTTACTTAACTCATCAACTGTAAAGTAATCTGAAACATAATCATATTTATTAGGTACACTATGGTCTAAAGGATTATTAAAAGCATCTACAAACTGATTTAACTCTGCCAATAATAAGTTAGGATTAGCAAAATATTTATCCAGATAAATCTCTATAAAAAGTAGTGTTATGTATTGAAAGTATTTCCATTTAAAAACACCTTCTCTGTATTCTGAAATAGCTAGTGTATGGCTTACAATATTTTGGTCATACTCAAACAATAAGTCTTTGTTTAGTTTTTCGCTATCTAATAATCTCATTTTTAAAGCATGATGAAATTTAGTTACATTGTTTTCATCATAGCCTTCTAAATGAGAATCTTTAAGGTATTGTGCCATACCTTCAAAATCTGAACATCCAAATAAGCTTAGCAAGTATCTGTTTAATACCAACCCTTGACTTAGCTTCATAATTTTCTTTTTAGCCATGTTGTTATTGTCTGGTTTTATTAAACATCTTGTACATCAAACATTCTTTTGGTAAATTCTTCTTCTATGAGTACAACTTTCCATTTTTCATCACCAATTTTTAGATTTTCTAAATGATTATCTCCGTTTACATAAATTCTATCAAACTCTGTGTCTCTGGTAGAAAATTCCATTTTTTTGAAGAAGTCATTTAAGTCTGCATTACTCTTTTCTTCAGTATTTCTCCAAATTACTAAGGTTTCTTCTTCTCTCTCATTGGTAACACCTGTAATTACTTTAAAACCTTTTATGGTTTGTATGGTTTTTACATGTAAGCCAATTAAGTAATTAAAAGTTTCTACTAAATCAATTACTGTTTCTTGGCTTTCATTATTCCTTGTAATGTTTAGTTTATAATTAAAAGGGTTTTTAAAAGCATCTATATTTAATAAGCTATCTCTAGACTCTACATCTAACATATAACTTAATAGATATTCGTCATTAAAATCAGCGCTCTTCAATAAATTAGATTGATGTACTGAAGATTTTAAAGCCAAGTTATTTAATGTGTCTTCATAGCTTTCAAGTTCAAAATATTTAATTAGTTGAGAGATTCCATTTGCTAGTTTAGGAGAACCATTATTCCAAGAGTCAGAATATATTGATTTTAAAGTCCTAGGCTTTGTTACTACATCAAAATAATTTCCCATTTCCACCATGAAGTATTTACGTCTACCATTATCACTTCTATTTAAATCAATTACTGAATGACCAGTAGTTCCAGAACCTGCAAAAAAATCAATTACATTACCTTCTGTTTTATTTGAAAAAGAAGCTTTTAAGCAATCATAAACTAATTTTTTTGCTTTAGGAAAATCAAATTGCTTTACACCAAATAATTCTTTTAATTCTGCTGCTCCATAATTTGCTGAAGCATATTTTTTATCATCCCACCATGTAGTAGGTAATGAATTTTCATCCATACGTGTTTTAAAATCAACATTCACCTTTCCATTAGCATCATGTCTCACTCTGTATTCATTTAACTCTGTTGACACTCTCTGATAACCTCTTTGCCAGTTTTTCTCAATAATCTCTCCATTTTTCTCACTTAAAGGATATAACTCAACTTCTCCTTCTTTGAGAGATTCCTTAACATCATATGCTCCCTTAGAATTATTCCACTCCAATTCTGGAATTCTTATAGTATTATTTTTTGATACAAAAATTGGATAAAAAAGCTTTGGTCTATCTTGTCTTAAATCATTAGTACCTGACCTTATGAAGTTTGCCCATGCAAAATTCCCATGCTCATCTTTCTGTGGGTACCTTTTTAATCTCTTTTCTGTAATATCCAGACTTCCTGGTATTGCTTCTTCTGAATTACCATAAAAAAGAGAATACTCATGTGAGGGAGCAAAAGAACCTTTTGTTTTTCTTCCAGCTGGGTTAGTTCTTACAGGCACAACTCCTAGCTCTCTGTCAAAAACTTCATTTAATAATAATCTTAATTCAGAAACTTCCTCGTCATCAATTGCGACACAAATAATCCCATCTTTAGATAGAAAGTTAGCACTAATTTTCAGTCTATCATACATTAAACTTAACCATGAAGAATCTTTATAATTGTTTTTATAAACAATAGCGGATGCATCAGTATTATAAGGTGGGTCTATATAAATAGATTTTATTTGTTTTTTATACTTTGATTGAAGAGCGTTAACTGCTTGAAAATTTTCAGAATTAATTAGTAAACCATTAGTTTGTTCATCTAAATCATCAAATTCTGCCAACAGCTTATCTTTAAATTCTTGAGAAAAGAATTTAGTGTCTAAAACCAAATAAGGTTGGCTTTTAAGAAAATCTATGGTTAAAGGCTCACTATAAGCTACCGTTAATAAATCACCTTTCTGCTCATGTATTTTAAAAAGTTCATTCCATTCTTCTAACTGTTCTTTGTTAGCTGCTATTTCTGGATAATAACTTTCTGGTATTCTATCTAAAGTAACACAGTAGTTGGTGCTAACTACAAACTTCTTTTTTAACCATAATTTCTTTTGGAAATTTTCTAGCTGTGCTAAAAAACTAATAATTTTTTGAGCAACTTGTTTTAACGCTTTTACTTTAGAAAGTTGTGCTGTAAAATCTTGCTCATTATCTGTGTTTATATCATCTAGGTATAAGACTTCATTTTTAATGTAAAAGTCTAGTTCACGAGATAGAAATCCTCCAAGGTCTTTGTGTATAAAGTAATCAAAGGTGTTTCTAGCAGAAAAGTCATTTAGGTGTTTTTCTAAAAGGGTACGTTTTTTATTTTTTTCAGTAGGAGCTAAAGCTAGTACATCATTAAATTCGGAAGGTAGGTTTGAGACAATGGTTTTTAAGGCTTCAGCCATTAATTTATCTTGACTGACTTTTTTATCATGAAGCTCATAAGTAAAGTTTAGAGTAAGTGTGTTACCATCTTCTGAGACTTCAACAGGCAGTTCCTCGTAGATTTTAAAACGTCTTTCTTTACCAGACTGCTCTTTATTGTTATTTTGTTCTGTAGAGGCTTCTTTTAGCTCTATTTTCACTGTTTTATTGCCAGCAATTTTAAAACCATAATTTTTTAAATATTCAGAAGTTTTAATATAGTATTGGTCATAATTTGCCCAATGTAGTTTTACTTCTTCACCTTCATAAGGTATAGCATATACATCTTTTTTGTAGCGTCTTAGAGAAATGAAATCTCCATCTTTATAATAACGTTTAAAGAAATTGGCTAAATGAGAATATACTTCTTGCTCTAAACCATCTACAGAAGTTGAATTGGCTAGTTTACTTTGTAATTCTTGTACTTTAGGCAATGTGTTTGGGTCAACACCTAAGGACTTAGCTTGCTCAATAGATGTATTTAGTTCTTCTTGGATTTTAGTGTTGTTTCCAGAACTATTAGCAGCCAGTACTTCTTTAACTTGAGGTAATAAACGGTTATCAAGAAAATCTGTAATTTCCTCTCGCTTTTGATTCATGATTCTGTAGATACCAAAATCCAAATCTGCCTTATCTAATTCAAAAACTTCTTTTAATACGTTTTTAAGTTTTTGGTAGTTGGTGTTATTTATTTCTGTTGCCATATTTTTATATGTATGCTAGGGTATTCTTTTAATTTTATTTTAGATGCCATTTGATAGTGAAAATAGGAGTTTCTTTGATGGATTTTAACATCTTTTCTCTAATTTCATCTATCATGTTATCTCTTCTGTCTTCAATTTCATCTTCTACATCAAATATTTCTTGACGTAGCTTCTTTTTTTGCTTCTCTAAAGATTTTAACTCTGTTTGAATTTTTAACAATTCATCAGTAGAGTTTGTTTTTTTAGAGTTTCTATTTAACTCTTTAATTTTAGATTTAACATCACGTAATTCCTTTTCTGAAGCTATTATTCTGTCTTCAGCCCATTTGTGTAACTTGTCTACTTCTTGCTGGAAATAGTCTGTGTCTTTTGCTTTGAGAGCTTCTAAAAGTAATTCTTTATGCGTGTTTCTAGATTCAGAAAGTTTGGCTTTTTCAGTTTCAGAAAGAACACTATTTTTATTTTCAGAAATTACAGGGAGTTCTAAAATACGTTTACAAATATCATTAGAAATTTCTTCTCCATCTTTAGTAAACCCTACAAATAATAAATTGTCTGTGACATCAAAAGAATTGACTTCAAAATTTTCAAGATGTAACACACCAGAATTACCAATAAGATGTTCTATTGAAGCTACATTAAGCTTTGTGTTAGAGTAATCAAAAGTTAATTCTGTAAAAGGTAGTTCCTTGTTTTTAAAATCTTGAATTAAGTGTTGTGCAATAGGATGCCCTATTCTGTAACGATGAATATCTTCTCTGTCTTTATGTACAGTATATGGACCAATTGGAATGTGCTTATCTAAAGGATTTTGTTTTAATACAAATGATAGGTTTTTATTATCAAAATTTGCTTTACCGTTTAAACCTAATTTTGTGATTTCCCATAACCATTGTTCATATTTTGACACATGATTTTTGGCTTCATCTAAACGTGTTTTAAGTTTATCAATAACATCTGCATCAAAATTTTCTAAGAGTTTTTGTTGAGTAGATTTTAACTTGTTACCTATCTGTTCTTCAAGTTCTTTTTGAAGACTATCAAAGGAAGCTTCAATTTCGTCTTTTGTTCTACAGTCTTGATATATTTTTGCTATTCGTTTTTCAAAGTCAACACCAGAACTAATACTTCCTAAAACTTCATCAGAAGCACCAAATACACCATTAAAAAGACTGAATTTCTGGTTTAATAAATCAAATACTCTTTGGTCTGCTGCATTTTTAGTATTTAAGAAGTTAATTACAACAACATCATATTTTTGTCCATAACGATGACATCTACCTATACGTTGTTCTATACGCTGAGGATTCCAAGGTAAATCATAGTTAACTAACATAGAGCAAAACTGTAAATTAATCCCTTCAGCAGCAGCTTCAGTAGCTAATAATATTTGACAATCATCAGATTTAAAATGGTCTACAAGAGCAGCTCTAATATCAACAGCTTTAGAACCAGTTATTTTATCAGAATTTTTGTTTTGTTCAAGCCAAGATTTATAAATCAGTTTTGATTTCTCATCATTATTTGTACCATTGAACAAGGTGACTTTATCCTTGTAACCATTATTTTCTAATAAGTTTAAAAGGTAAGTTTGAGTTCTACGAGACTCTGTAAAAATGATGGTTTTTTGATTAGCACCAAGCTCTTTAAGTTTGTCAAATCCTTTTGAAAGAGCAACCAGAAGTTTATCTCCTTTAGCATTATTTTCTATGGAACAAGCAAGCTCATAAAATGCTTCTAAATCTCTTAATTCATTTTTAATGGCTGCAATTTGTTCATCAGATAAAATTTCAACAACATCTTCAATTTCATTTTCTAATTCTTCTTCTGAAATTTTATAATCTTCTTGAATCTCGTCAAACAAATCATAATCCTCTAGAATTTCAGAATCAAGTTTTTCATTTTGATTCTTATTAATTTCATTTTCTTTGATTGTCGTCTTCAGTCTTTTAATCAAATTCTCTAAAGTTCCAGAAATAGCAAAACTAGAAGATGCTAGAAGCTTTCTTAGAATAAGAGTCATTAAATGTCTTTGACTAGCAGGTAAAGCATATAATTCTTCTCTCTGAAGATATTCTGTAACCATTTCATACAAAGTATGCTCTTCATCAGAAGGAACAAACTGCTCAGTAATTGGGATACGGTTAGTATAGTTGATATATTCTTGAACTTGTCTTCTTAATGTTCTGTTACAGATAGGAGCTATTCTATCTTGTAGGTCTTCAAATTCAGTTTCATCTGCTCTTGAAAATTGAGTTCGAAAACTTTTTAAATCACCAAAAATATTGGTGTCTATAAATGATACTAATCCATAAAGTTCTAGAATTGTATTCTGTAATGGAGTTGCTGTAAGTAATACTTTCTTTTTATCCTCAAGAGCAACTCTTAAGGTGTTGCCAATCTTATTCGTTGGCTTATATGAATTTCTTAAGTAATGAGCTTCATCAATAATTACTAAATCCCAAGAAGTTAGTTGCACCCATTCTGCTTTGTTTCTAGCAAAATGATATGAGCAAATTACTATGTTGTTTTTGTTATCAAAAGGGTTTTGCTTTCCTTTTTTTCTTGCTGCATTAAAAGATTTAGTTTCAAGGACTTTTGAAGGTAAATAGAACTTATCTTCTAACTCTTGAGACCACTGTTTTCTTAAAGAAGATGGACTTATAATTAAAATTCTTCGCTTACCTTCAGCCCATTTCTGAGACAATAGTATTCCAGCTTCTATGGTCTTACCTAAACCTACTTCATCTGCTAATATTGCTCCTTTTGATAAAGGAGATTTAAAAGCAAATAGAGCAGCTTCTACTTGGTGTGGATTTAAGTCTACTTTTGCATCTAATAGAGTTGCTCCAAACTTTTCAGTTGAATCTGAAGAACATCTTTTAGATAATTCGTAAGCATAATATTTTGATTGATAATGATTAATCATATTCTTTTTAACTCCTTAAAAATTTCTACCATAGCTAATGTGTCTAACTTACAATAAGCTAGAAGGTTTTTTCTAGTTTGTTCTATATCTTCTTTAAAGTTTGGGTCACTAACCATTCTTCCCCAGGTATCTAAAGCCATTGTGCCATCTTGTACTTCTAAATCTGAATAAGAAAACTGAGGACATAGCACAGGTAATACTTTTTTAATTGAAGTAGAACCATGAAACTTAAAATCCACATAGTCTGTTTTAAAAATGTTCATTAAATCAAACATATGGTTGTTCATATAGTTTAGGTAGTCAGTAAATTGGGGAATCCAAACCAACATATCTTTATTTCTGCTTATCTCAAAAGGTGCATTCCACGATATAAAAGTACCTGTCAGACCAGTAAAATTCTGCATTTTTTTTAGCATACCTACAGGTTGTTCTAGTTTACTTCCTAACCATTCAAAATGAGTTAGCTCACCATTTTCTTGCATAGAATGTATAGACACTTGAAAGACTAGGTGATTATGAGGTCCCATATTATCTAATTTAGGAACTGCTGTTGGATAAGTTTCATAATCTACAAAATGTAGTGGGTATTTTAAGCTGTTTAAGGTTTTTTGAATTGATGGTTCATTAACCAATACAAGTTCCTTTCTTACAGATTCTACTTGAGCTTGTTGAATTACACTTAATTCAAAATCTTGGGGAATATCTAAAATTCCTAATTGGTTATTGTCAACTAACTGTCCTATTTTTTTAGCCGAAATTCTTGCAATTTCATAAATGCTAAACTCAGGTATATCCTTATTAAAGTATTTAAAGCTGTCACAATGGTTTGTTCTTGTTTTATACCTGCTAGAACATTGATTTTCATTTATAGTTTCTTTATTAATAAAATTTGAAGCAGCATTAATATCATTAACAACTGTAGAATATATGTTGTTTATTTGTTCAGTTACTTCAGCAACCTCTAACAATTCATTAGCATTAATAGCTCCTTGCTTTACATAGTCTTTGTTAAGATGGATAATAGAAACCTTTGATACATTATAACCACACTCTTGTAAAACATATTTCTGAAAACATGCGTCTTCAAGTTTTCCTTTTTTTATACTCGATGCTGATTTAATTTCATAAATATGGTATGTGTCATTGGGTAATTTTTCCAAAACGTCAATTCTAGCAAATACTCCTTTCGATGTTGAAAAAGATGGTTGAAAAAATAAGTTACTACTTGAATTTAATTGTTGTTGGGTAAATTCAGGGGTACTATTTTCTGGTAAGTCAACTCCATTAGGGAATAATAGTTTTGCATACTCCTCAACTTCATAACCTTCTTTAATCAACTTTTCTAAAAACAATGAAAATTCTCCCTTGGGATATTCATTAGGCTTATTTTTTAGAAGCCATAATGATTCAGGGCAATTAAGGTATTGTATAAAGTCTGTTTTGGTTAGTTGATGCATAGAGGTTAAGGTGTAAGAATTTCTTGAAATTGTTCTTTCGTTAAAATCATAAAGTTTGTGGTGTCATAGGTGTTCTTTTCAACTCTTTTTAAGAATGCCATATAATTGAGTATTCTGACAAAAGTTCTTTTTACAGATTCATTGTATGCAATACCTATTCCTATTCTACCTAATGAAGCAGCATTTATCATGCTACCCATTATGTGTTTTCTTGTACTTGAGTTCTCAATTTCTATTGCTAAAAAGCATCTTGCATTTTGATTTTTTCTTGTTAGAAAGTCAAATTCAGGAATTTGAATTTCATGTAACCATTCTTCTCCAATGTTTTCTACATGACAATCATAGATTTGTTTTAAAAAAGTGTCAACATTATCATTTCGTAAAATATTGTTATACTCAGCTGTTTGGTTGTTATATGGTGCTACGCTAAAAGGTCCAGCTGCTATATCTACTCTTGGAGAATACTGATAATTAACACCTGTAAATGCTCTCCATTCTTCAACCACGTCAAGACCTTCAAGTTTATTTGATAATAATGGTGATACTAAATTTTGATATTGTGTAGCTGTCATTGTATGATTATTGCTTATCTGATTTTACTCTTTTTAGAGCTAATTTTATTGCATCAATTGCCATTTCTTCCCCATTTACTTCTTCATATACTTTTTCACTTAACCAAAGGGTTAATAGTTTATTGTATTCAATATCAAGAGCTAAAGCAAGTTTTTCAATTTGTTCTCTAGTTGGCTTCCTATCTCCTTTTTCAATTTTACTTATTAAAGCAGTATCAACTTCAACCTGGTATGCAACCTCTCTTAGTAGCATTCCTTTAGCTTCCCTTTTAAATTTTATTAATTCTGATAGTATCATTAGTAGTCAGATTTCAACTTGTCAAAAGTTGTCTAAATCTACATCTATTTTTCTTACAGAAAAAATTTTTATAAAATATTTTTTAAGGTATTCTGTGAGAGCTTAGAGTACCTTGTGCAATGACCCCTACCCAGTTATGGGAATCAACTTCCCCGACCCACTTTTAGAGGAAATAAATTTTCTAGCAGGGCTTATAAATTCAAGGTGATAGTTGTAATTTATTTTCTGTAGATAATTTAATTCTTGTGAGTGGTTAAGTTCAACTCAAAATTCAAAAACTATGGTTACAATCATTAATTTTAAAGAAAGACAAAAAGAAGATGGAACAACATTCTTTGTTTTGGAACTGCAAGGAGGAATAGAGATGGTTAAGTCCAAAGAGACTGGTAATTTCTATGCTACTGCAAAAAGAGCATTTATACCTTCAACATTTGATAAGGATGTGTGTACTTCACTTATTGGAACAAAAATGCCTGGTGGAATTGTTAAAGAGGTATGTGAGCCTTTTAATTATGTTATAACAGAAACAGGAGAAGAGATTACATTAAACCATAGATGGGTTTATAAATCTGAAGATGAATTAACTCCTGCTAAAGCACCAGTAATTCATGAGCAAAATGTAATTGCAAATTCAAATGTATTTTCTAAAAATGGCATTTTAGAACCAGCTATTTAAAACATTAAACCAATCTTATCTTTTAATTAAGGTAAGATTGGTTTTTATTAAATCATTGAAGTATGGAGATTTCAGAAATAAAAGTGTCATACACTAGTATTAATAAAGAGAAAATTAAAATAACCAATAGCCAAGAGTCTTTTAATATAATTTTAGATTGTTGGAATAAAGATATTATTGAACTACAAGAAGAATTTAAAGTACTATTGTTAAATAGAAGTAATCATGTGTTAGGAATTTATTCTCTATCAAAGGGAGGAGTTTCTGGTACTGTTGTAGATGCTAAATTATTGTTTTCAGTAGCTTTAAAATGTAATGCAAGTAGCATCATCATTGTTCATAATCATCCAAGTGGTAATTTAAATCCAAGTACAACAGATAAAAAAATTACTAATAAGATTAAAAAAGCAGGTCAGTATTTAGATATTGTATTGTTGGACCATTTAATAATTTCTAAAGATGGTTATTATAGTTTTAGTGATAATGGTTTAATAAAATAATCTTCTGACAGATTATGCTTTTATGTATGTGTGCATTTAAGCTCTTTTTAATGTGAAAATCTAATTATATAAAGAGTATAGATAGGTATTAATAGCGAAAATTTGACTTTACTTATCAAAATTTACTATATCACAAAGACTAACATCGAGATTATCAGCAATTCTTTTTAGAGTATAAATGGTAGGATTAGTTCCACCAGCTTCTAAACGACTTAAGTTAGATTTTTCAAGGTTACATTGCGCAGCTAAATCTTGCTGAGCTATACCTTTAGATTCTCTTAAAGATTTAACTCTCTTACCAATTGCTAACTGTAACTGCTTCTTTTCTTTCATTTTAAATAACCAAATATCTAGTTACCAAAAATGATAATTAAATGATTCTTTTTGGTTATCATAAATGATAAAATAAGTATGTTTGTTAATTATAGATTGAAATAATATGAAAACAAATATTTCGAGAATCATTAAGAATAAAGACTCCTTGAAGTCTATAGAAAATGTTGTTTTGGAACTATACGAGGATAGTAAAGGTTTTATTGAATATGAACTTAAAACCTCAAAGGACAATGATAATAAGCTTGTTTTTATGAATGTAAACCATAAAAGCATGCTAAATAAATACTTGAAGTTTGAGCATTTCTATATCATTTTATTAGTGGTAATAGTTATTTGTGGGTTATCCCTGTTTAGTAATAGTTTTATTATGGTAATACTTTCAATCATTGGACTTGTTTATATTCCTTATAGGTTTATATCGTGTAGTGAAGTGCCTTTTAGATTAGTTTTTGATGGACTTAATATCTATGAACTAAATCTCGTAGGTAAAAGAATATTTAAATTCAGTCCAACATCAATAGAAAGCTCTGATTCTGATAAGTTTGAAAATGATTTTATCTTTTTTAGTACTTCAACAAATACTAAAGAGAAGACTTCTATGATGATAAAGGAAGGGTATTCATTTGAAGAAAGAGACTTGTTTATTAAATATTACAGGAAATTCAATTTCACAAATTCAATTAAAACAAGAAGCTAGCATGAAGTTCAGTGACTTAATTAAAGAACTAGAATCTCTATCATCTAGTGATGGTTTATACACTAGAGATAAAATAGCTTGGTGGTTGATTAAACATGAAAAAGGCTATATAGAGTTAAGCCGAATTAGAGAAACACTAGAAGCAGAATTCCCAAACAGAAATTTAAGAGAACAAAAATCATTAATCAAGGAACTGCTATTCATTGAACTTTATGAAGGTCTAGAAGATGCTTTTGAAAAGTCTAGTCCAACAGATAACAAAGAGATAGACCTCAATATAATTATAAACAAAATAAAATCATCGACTAATGGACTTAGTAGGAAAGATAAAAATTTTAAATGGGACTCAAGTCCTAGGTGATAATGGCTTTAGAAAACGTGAAGTTGTTATCACCACAGATGAAAAATATCCACAGCATTTATTAATAGAATTTACACAAGACAAATGTGAGTTACTAGATAATTATGCTGTAGGTCAAGATGTGAAAATAAGCATCAATTTAAGAGGTAGAGAATGGATTAATCCTGAAGGTGTAGCCAAGTATTTCAATTCCTTTCAAGGCTGGAGAATAGAGCTTTTAAATAGCCTAGAAACAATGCCAAATGTAATACCTCAAACAGAAGAAGCAAGCTTTATAGAGGATGACCCAGATAATGACTTACCATTTTAACCAAATCAATTAATAACTTAAATCTAATATCATGAAGAAAGCATTTTTAACATTAATAGCCATTTTATCATTAGTAGCATGTTCAAGTGATGATAATGAAGAACAGCAACCAATTAGCCAATCACATATAGTAGAGTTCACAACAGGAACTTTAGAAGCTTGGGTATCTGTTTCCTTGACTACAACTTTAACTTTTGAAGATGGTTCTGAATCAACAGTAAATTCAGATTTTGATTATGACAATAATATAGTTACTGTTAACATTCCAGAAAATACTGCAAGTTTTGAACTTGATTTCTACATAGAGGATTCTTCACAAGCTAATATGCGTTTTTATGGTTCAAATGATGATGTTACAGTTCATCAAGAAACCATTAGTCAACAAAATTTTCAATACCAGTATTCATTTAATTAAGGTATGTGTAAATCCTTGCTGAAAGAATTACGTTTTAAAATTGGAGAACAATATGAGCTAAATGAGTTTAACCTTGAGAGTTTGGAATCAACTTTTATAAATGGTTTAGAGTATGAAAGCTATGAATACATTAAAAATGATTTTAAGGCTTTATTTGGTGTAGAATTTTCTAAGAATATAATTCTTCAATATAATGCAGATATACTCTCTAGAGTGGTGTATGAATTTGATATAGCCAAATTAAATATTGTTAAGGATAAACTCAATCAATTTAATTGTAAGAAGCTAAAATTAGAGCTTATAAAAAATAATGATAGATGTAATCTGTTAGTAAGTAAAAAGGAGTAGAAAAAGGCATTCCTATATATTAATATTAGCTAATATGTTGATGTTGAGGGTCACACCTCCGGGGGTTCGAATCCCTCTTTCTCCGCAGAAAAAAACCAGAACATATGTTCTGGTTTTTTTATTTTATATTATATGCTACTCAATCCTTAACTAAGTAATTTATTTGCAAAGTGGTTTAGCATTTTTTCTACTTCATCAAAATTATCATCTACCACAGTTACATCTGTTAATCTAGGTAAATGTTTCGCAAAATAAATATGATTATTAGCCATTTCGAATAAATTAGTAACAAAAGCTATTGGATATGGAAATTTTGGATTTATCTCTAAAACCAATTCTGATACTTTAGCAACTAAATTCTTATAGTTAGCAAAAAAACCTTTAGAATTTTCGTTATCTACGTCTTTTGTATGATATGCCTTAGCTCCTTCATCAATAACAACATTATGTAATACACTCTCGTTAACATAATCAATTGAAGGATTTTCCATAGATGCAGAAACGAAGGTTTTAATTATTATTTCTAATTTTCTATTAGGATCTTCAATATTCATTGTCCCAATATTAATTAAATATCCTACCCACTCCCAATACCAAGAAACCAAGTATATAAGTAATAAGTGCTTATTTTCAAAGTATCTGTAAATTGAAGCTTCAGTAGAGTTTATTTCTGTAGCCAACTTCTTAAATGTAAACGCTTCAAATCCTAATTTATCAATTAATAATATGCTATGCTTAATAATTTTTCTCCCTAGCTTAGAATCTTGAGGTTCCTTTAAAAATAGGCCTTCATTTAATGTTATCTTAACTCCTATTGACATTTATTCGATGGTTTAAATGTAAAATTACAGATTTATTTGCAATTGCAAATATATCAAATTTAATATTTTCACAATTCTTTATGATAGTATTACTATCAAATTTGATATTTGTTTATATATTTGCAACCGATTTTTAATACTAAAACAAAAAAACTATGAGTAAAAAAGGAGTATTTAGCAGTTTAAAAAGTGATATACCTGCTAGTATTGTTGTATTTTTTGTAGCCTTACCTTTATGTTTAGGTATTGCTCTAGCCAGTGGAGCTCCACTATTTTCTGGGTTAATTGCTGGAATTATTGGAGGAGTGGTTGTTGGTTCTTTAAGTGGATCAAAAATTGGAGTTAGTGGACCTGCAGCAGGATTAGCTGCTATTGTCTTAACAGCAATTGCTACTCTAGGTAGTTATCAAAACTTCTTATTAGCTGTAGTTTTAGGTGGTATTATTCAATTAATATTTGGGTTAGTTCGTTTTGGAATTATTGGTTACTTTTTTCCTTCTTCAGTAATTAAAGGGATGTTAACTGGTATTGGAATCATTATTATACTAAAACAAATTCCTCACTTTTTTGGTTACGACCCAACTCCAGATGGTGATTTTGCCTTTTTCCAAGTAGATAGTAAAGGGACTTTTTCTGAAATATTAAAAACTATAAATCACATTAGTCTTGGACCAACAATTATAGGTCTTATCAGTTTATTTATTTTAATTCTTTGGGATCGTGTATTAACTAAAAAATCAAGAATATTTCAATTAATACAAGGACCTTTAGTAGCTGTTATTGCAGGTATTGTTTTTTATACTTTAACTCAATCTAACCCATCACTAGTATTCTCTAATTCTCAATTAGTGAGTGTTCCTGTACCAGATAGTATTGACTCATTTTTAGGACAGTTTACTTTTCCTAACTTTAGTGCAATAACAAATTCTGAAGTTTGGATTGTAGCCTTTACAATTGCTCTTGTAGCCAGTTTAGAAACATTATTATGCGTTGAAGCTACAGATAAATTAGATCCTGAGAAAAATGTTACTCCAACTAATAGAGAATTATTAGCGCAAGGTACAGGTAATATTATTTCTGGGTTTATTGGTGGTTTACCTATTACTCAGGTAATTGTTAGAAGTTCTGCTAATATACAATCTGGTGGAAAAAGTAAAATGTCTGCAATTATACATGGTTTTTTACTGTTGATTTCTGTAATGCTTATTCCTACTCTATTAAATAAAATTCCTTTAGCAGTATTAGCAGCAGTATTATTTATTGTAGGTTATAAATTAGCAAAACCAGCTTTATTTAAGCAAATGTTTGAATTAGGTTGGAAACAATGGATACCATTCGTAACTACAGTTGGTGGAATTGTTTTTATCGATTTATTAAAAGGTTTAGGCCTTGGATTAGCCGTAGGTATTGTAGTTATCTTAATAAAGTCTTTCCAAAATTCTCACTTCTTACATAAAGAAGATAAAAGTAATGGCGTACAAAAAATGAAAATGACTTTAGCTGAAGAAGTAACTTTCTTTAATAAAGGTGCCATCTTAAAAGAATTAGATAGAATTCCTGAGGATTCTTATTTAGAATTAGATGTTAGAAACACTAGATATCTTGATAATGATATTATTGAAATTTTAGAAGACTTTTCACTAAAAGCTAAAAACAGAAACATAGATATAAAATTAGTTTCAGAAAGAGGTATTGTAGAAAACCCTGACAGTTATATTGAGTTCTTTAAGTTAAGACCTGTAACAGCATAATAATTAAAATTTAAAAAACACATTTATGAAAGCACATACAAAAGACACACAAGCAGCCATTACACCACAAATTGCATTACAATTATTAAAAGATGGGAATAAAAGATTTCAAGAAAACTTAAAGTCTAACAGAGATTTAATAGAGCAAGTACAAGCTACAAGTACTGGTCAATATCCTTTCGCAACTGTATTAAGTTGTATCGACTCTAGAGTTTCTTCTGAGCTTATTTTCGACCAAGGAATTGGTGATATTTTTAGCGCTCGTGTAGCTGGAAATTTTGTAAATGAAGACATACTAGGAAGCATGGAGTTTGCTTGCAAATTAGCAGGAACTAAACTAGTTGTAGTTTTAGGTCACACTGCTTGTGGAGCTATAAAAGGTGCTTGTGATAATGCAGAATTAGGAAACCTTACTAAGTTAATTTCTAAATTAAAACCTGCTGTAGAAGCTGTTTCAGAACCTAAAGATGCATCATTAAGAAATTCAGGTAATATTGAATTTGTTGATACTGTTGCTAAAATGAATGTTAACTTAACTATAGAGAACATCAAAACACAAAGTGAAGTATTAAATGAAATGGCCGAGAATAATGAAATTATGATTATTGGAGGTATGTATGATATTTCTAATGGAGAAGTAACATTTTTTGAAGTATAAATTGGTATGAAAAAAGCAATCATCTTTTTAGTATTATTATCTCCTATCTTTTCATTAGCTCAAGATAGTAGCTTAGGAAATTGGTTAATTTACATTGGAAACAAAAACTTAAATAACCAATGGAACTTGCATCACGAAGTACAATACAGAAACTATGACGCTATTGGCGACATGGAGCAACTATTGCTTAGAACTGGATTAGGATACAATCTAACAGAAAACAACAATAACATCCTTTTAGGTTATGGATATATAGTTTCTAAAAACTATATAGATGGTACTGATGACAAACTAACTGTTAAAGAGCATAGAATCTATCAACAGTATCAAACCAAACAAAAAATAAATCGTGTTTCATTAAGCCACAGATATAGAATTGAACAAAGATTTGTTGAGGATTCTGACCTTAAATGGCGTTTTAGATATTTTTTAAGTGCAAACGTTCCATTAAACAAACCAGAAATGAGTAAAGGAGCGCTTTATGCATCTGCTTATAACGAGTTATTTATAAATGGTCAAGATGAGGCTTTTGACAGAAATAGAATTTATGGTGGATTAGGCTATAAATTCAATAAGAATATTAGGTTAGAATTGGGCTACATGAACCAGATATTCAATAATAGTAGTAGAGATCAAATCAACACTATACTATTTATAAACTTTTAATAGATTTTGTTTTTAGTAGTTTAGCATACCTTAGAATTGGTTAATAGCAAGTGTTAAACTATAAAAAGGCGAATACAATTTGTGTATTCGCCTTTTATATTAAATACTAATATGTTTTAAATAAACACTATTTGAGCATTTTCGGTATCTGCTTTATTATAAAAGTCTCCAATAGTTAGAACACCATCAAGATCGTCAATTAGGTCTTTTTCTTCTAAATGGAACATATCTACTGCCAACTTACAAGCCCATAAACCACATCCTGAATCTGATAAAATTTCTAAGAACTCATCTACTGGTGGCATATCTAATTTATCCATTTCTTTTTTCATCATCTTAGTTGCCAAAGCTTCCATTCCTGGTAGTCCACCAATCATAGTTGGGATATGCATTGCAGGATTACCTACAGTTGCTACATGAAGATTATTAAGCTTCTTTTTTTGTATTGCTTCCAATCCAAAAAATGTAAAGAATATATCTGCATCAATACCTTCCATACGTGCACCATTTGCCATAACAAAAGCTGCATAAACGTTTTCTATTGTTGCTTTCGATAAAATAAAAAGCATCTTTTTAACTTTAGTTGCCATACACTTTAGTTTTAAATTATTAAATACAACTCTTAGGCTTAGGGATGCCAGCTATTAACGTTGCCTTTTTTAATGGACCACCTGGAAATAAGTTATAAAACTCCTTTACATTTATAACACCACTTTTCTTTATTCCTCTAATAGATAATGGTTCTTCTTTTTTAAACTTATCATGAATGTAATCTATAACTTCCCAATGTTTATCTGTCATATCTATTTCTTGCTCTTTAGCAAGCTCAACACCAATTTCTCTTGTCCATTGAGAGAAATCTGTTAAATATCCTTCTTCGTTTACGCTTATTTTTACTTGTGCAATATCTCTTTCCATGATATATTATTTTAGTTAATCTTTTTACCTTTTGTACTCATATTTCTTCCAACAAATGGAATTGGAATCCCTTTTAACAACATATTCCAGTAAATCCACCTAAATGCTAATTTTCCCCAATGATTAAATACCGACTCTTTTAGTAATTTTAAAGGTCCTATTCCAGCGATTGGAAATGTTCCTTCAACTGGCTCTTGCTCATAATTAAAGTCAATTAAAAGCGCTTTATTATCACCTGTTTCTATAAAACAGTTGGCATGACCATCAAATTCCTCTTTCAATGGTTTTTCATCAATAAATAAAAGTATGTTATCTGTTAATGTTTCTGCTTGAAAATGTGCTACAGAGCCTGCTTTAGATGCAGGAAGATTAGTTGCATCTCCAATTACAAAAATATTTTCGTGAGCTTTAGATTGTAATGTGTTTTTGTGTGTTGGTATAAAATTAAGATCATCGCCTAATCCAGAACGCTCAATAACATCATCTCCCATATTTGTAGGTACTGTAACCAGCAAATCATAATCCACTTCTACATCAGCATAATCTACAATCTTATTATTTTTATAATCTACCTGTTCAATATTAAAATCTGTAACTTCTTTAATTCCTTTTTCTTCTAACAAATAGTGAAGTGTTTCTGTAGCTTTAGGCTTAGTAAAAGCACCACCTAATGGTGTTACATAAGTAATATCTACTTTGTCACGCATACCCTTTTTCTTAAAGTAAGAATCTGCTAAAAATGCAAACTCTAATGGTGCTACTGGACATTTAATTGGCATCTCTGTTATATGCACTACAAGCTTGCCTCCATCCCACTCTCTTAATTTATTGCGAAGCGCTAAAGCACCTTCGTAAGTATAAAAATCAAAAATACTTTTATGCCATTCTTGACTATGCATACCTTCAATTTCATCTGGGGCAATTTTAGAGCCTGTAGCTACAATAAGTATATCATACTTTAAAACATCATCTTCTAATTCAACCTTATTAGAATCAGGATAAATACGCTCAATTTTCTTCTGAATATATTTAACACCTTTTGGAATAAACTTTTTCCCTTCTTTCTTTACTTGTGCTTCTGTATAAGTATCGAAAGGAAGAAATAAAAACCCTGGTTGATAATAATGTGTTTTATATTGATCTACAATACTGATAGACCATTCATTTTGAGGAAGTTTTGACACTAAATGATTCGCCATCATTGTACCTGCTGTTCCTGCTCCTAATATTACTATATTTTTCATTTTATTGACACAATTCACATTTAGTTCTATGAATTTTGTACAACAAACTTAAGAAGTATCAAGAGGAAAAATTATGACTAAAATCATGAAAACCCCTTATGTAACCTAAGTTACAGAGAGTTTAAGAACTAGTATCTTCCATAACTAAAAACGGAACATCAATCTTAAAGCCAAAAATCTCAACATTGTGCCTAGAAAATAATCTTTCTAAAAAAGAATGCTTTTTACTTGTCATGGCTAGCATGTTGATTTGATTATTATAGATATAATCTTGAACAACTTTAAAGATATCGTCTTGATTTAACTCTACAAATTCATGAGAAATAGTTGTAAACAATTCATCTAAATAAGCTCTAACATTTTCTTTTTCCTGAGATAGCGTTTCAGCATTTTTAACATGAAGAATATCAAGCTTAGAGTTAAACTGTTTTACAAAACCTAAAAGAATAGCTAAATCATCTTCATTATAATGAGATAAATAATCTGTTGTAAACGCTAGCTTTTGCATACCATTAAACTCACAACCATTTGGTATAGCAAGAACTGGTACACCACATCTTTGCATAACTCTAACAGTATTACTGCCAAAAATAACACGTTCTGCTCCTGTAGCTCCTTTAGTTCCCATGATGATTAAATCAATGTCCTTTAACTCGCACATTTGGTTAATGGCATCAATAAAATTGTCGTAATCTACAGTAGAGTGAAAAGTATGCTTATCATTATTATAATGTGATTCAACTGTATTAATTACATTATTAATTGATTTTTTAGCAGTATCAATTAACGTTTGATATATTGTTGTAGATGAAGACATAGTCATCAAATCATCAGATACAAACGAAGATGCTTTTTGTATGTTTAAAAAGTAAAATTCGCATTCAACGTCCTTTAACAATTGCATAGCATAGTTAATAGCGCTTAACGAATTTTTAGAAAAATCGGTAGGTAATAATATCTTTTTCATCTACTTATGTTTTACAGAAAATAAAATTAATGCAGTATTGTTACACAAACAATGATAATTGTCAGTTGAAAACCTTTAACTATCAATAATTTAAATTACATGAAAATTAGCTTTCTTTACTAAAGCATTGTATTTTCGGCATAATAAATGCTTATAAATACGTTATTAACTATAATAATTAGAGTAGATGAAACATATATTACTTTTATTTTCAACGCTTATAATCTCTAGTGTTTATGCACAAAACAAAACCATTACTGCTGGAGAAAAACTTACATTTACTGCTTCGTATAACATGTCTGGTTTACTTACCGATTTAGCTCAAGTAACGATGGAAACTAGTGAAGTAAAAACATCTAAAGCAACACTTTTAAGATTAAAATGTAAAGCCAGAACTTATAGTAAATGGGACCATTTTTTTAAAATTGATGACTTATACGAAAGCTACGTAAACCCAAATACCCTTAAACCATATTTATACCAAAGAGATATTGATGAAGGTGGTCATTATAAGTTTGAAAAGTATAACTTTAGTTATAAAACCAATACAGTTAAAACCTTAAGACGTCAAAAAAGCAAAAATTTTAAATCTGGTTTTTGGGATAGAAACGAATCAATTAAATTAAATCCTGGAGCTAGAGATTTAGTAACCACACTATATCATATACGTAACCTTGACATTGACAAAGCCAGTATTGGTAGTAGTGATACTTTTACTGTTTTATTTGACGCTCAAGAAACAAAAGTAAAAATGACACTTTTAGGTAAAGAAACTATTAATACCAAAATAGGAAAAAAGGAATGCTATAAAATAGCCATTACTATTAGTAATAGTGATGTCCTAAAAGGAAATAACGATAACATAATATGGTTAACAGCCGATGCCAATAAAATTCCTGTGTATGCTAAATTCAAAATAGCAGTTGGTAGTGGCGAACTAAGAATACAAAGTGCAACTGGACTAAAACATTAATACAACTATGAGATTACTTATTACAATTATTGCAATTATTGCGGCCATACTTGGACTTGCTCTATCTATTTTACCTTTTGGTACAATTGCTATCATTCCTATAGCTACATCCTTTATTTTTGGATTTATAGCTTTTAAAATGGCTCAAAAAGAAGGTAAAAACACCAAGCTTGTAAAAGCTATTTTTTTAGTAACCATAGTTGCTTTAATATTAAATATCTACAATTCGTTAAAACCAAACGAGATAACTATTGACGAAGAATCTATTGAAAAAGAAAAAATTTCTGACGAAGAAATGAAAGAATTAGATGCAATTGAGATAGAATAGTCTTTTTTCCTTTTATATTTGTTTGATATTTAACAAACTAATCCATGAAAGCCCTTATATATGCAACAGCGTTCTCGCTTATAGGTTCGTGCGCAACCTTAAGCCATAAAGAGAAAATTGAAGCTATAACCAATAACATCACTATTCAAGATTCTACTCAAGTAATCACTTACGCTAACTCAATTACAGCTAATGAGTTAAAAAACCATATGTTCGTTTTTGCTTCAGCAGAGTTTAATGGAAGGCGTGTTGGTACAATTGGGCAAAAAAAAGCAGTTAATTATCTTAAAAACTATTATATAAGCGAATCAATTAAATCACCTTTTGGTAAAAGTGATTATTTTCAAGAAATACCTTCTTCTTATTTTAATAATAAGTATAAAGATACCGAAAATGTGTTGGCATATATTAAAGGTACAACTAAATCAGACGAATTAATTATAATATCTGCACATCATGACCACGAAGGTATTGATGAGCAAGGAAATATTTATTATGGAGCAGACGATGATGGCTCTGGAACAGTTGCCCTTTTAGAAATGGCTCAAGCCTTTAAAAAAGCAAAAATCGATGGTTATGGCCCAAAAAGAAGCATTTTATTTCTTCATACAACAGCAGAAGAAATTGGTCTAGAAGGTTCGAAGTTTTATGTCGAAAATCCAGTTTTTCCATTAGAAAATACAGTTGCAAATCTTAATATTGATATGATTGGTAGAATTGATGAGTACCATAACGAAGACCAAGCATATTTGTATTTAATTGGTGCAGACAGATTAAGTACAGAACTTCACTACATTTCAGAAGCTGTTAATAAAAGTTTTTTTAATCTAGAGTTAAATTACAAATACAATGAAGAAAATGAGAACAACCGCTACTACTACAGGTCAGACCATTACAACTTCGCAAAAGAAAACATACCAGTAATATTTTACTTTAATGGTGAGCATGATGATTATCATGAAGTTAGTGACACTCCAGATAAAATTAACTACCAACTACTAGAAAAACGCACGCGCTTAATATTTGCTACTGCGTGGCAACTTGCAAATCAAGATAAAAGAATAGTTGTAGATAAATAACAACTGCTTGTTAAAAAGTGTTAAAGCAATAGATAACAACTACCCAACCCAAGTATTTTTTCGTATTATCGCACAACTTTATATTTATAATTTTAGATAATGAAAAAACACTTATTACTATTTGCTAGTCTTTTGGCTATTTTTTCTTGTAAAAAAGAAGCACAAACAGAAGACATTATTGGCTATGCTGAAACAATTTCGGCTGACGAATTAAAAGAAATGCTTTACGTATATGCTTCTGATGAATTTGAAGGAAGAGAAACAGGACAACCTGGACAAAAAAAGGCGGTAGACTATCTTAAAAATCAATATGAATCACTTCAAGTGCCTTCTGCTATAACTGAAGGTGATTATTTTCAAGAAGTACCACTTCAAATTATTAAGACTCCTAAAGTAGAAATGACTATTGGAGAGCAATCTTTTAATTACTTTGAAGATTTCATTACGTTAACTTCACCAGAAACAAGCAATTTTGACGCTAGCGAAATTGTATATGTTGGTTACGGAATTGACCATGAAAAACATAACGATTACAAAGACCTAGATGTAAAAGACAAAATAGTAGTGGTAATAGCTGGAGAACCTAAAGATAATGCTGGAAACTACATTATTAGTGGTTCTAAAGAAATATCTAAATGGTCAAACGGAAGACAATCTTTACGCTCAAAAAGAGAAGCAGCTGAGAAAAACGGTGCAAAAGCAATGTTTTTATTAGACGATAACTTATTTAAAAGATATGCTGCCTATTACAAAAAAGTAGAAGAAAAAGGAGGAAGCAACAGGTTATCATTATTAGCTAAAGAAAAAACTATCTATGGATTTTTGATTAGTGAAAAACTTGGAAATGCTTTAATTGAAAACATTAGCGATAAAAAAGATAATGGTGTTGTTGCTAAAAACATTGATGTAAAGTACGAAAGTGTTACTGTACCAATGTCTTCAGAAAATGTAGTATCTATTATTAAAGGAAGTGAAAAACCAGATGAATACGTAATTATTTCAGCTCACTTAGACCACAATGGTATTCATGATGGTGAAGTATTTAATGGTGCTGATGATGATGGTTCAGGAACAGTGGCTATGCTTGAAATTGCAGAAGCTTTTAAAGAAGCTGAAAAAAATGGTCATGGCCCAAAACGTTCAATCGTATTTTTACATGTTACTGGAGAAGAAAAAGGATTATTAGGTTCTAAATATTATACAGATTACAACCCAATTGTACCATTAGAAAACACAGTAGCTAATTTAAATATAGATATGATTGGTCGTGTGGATCCAAAAAGAAAAGATGGTGATAGAAATTATGTTTATTTAATTGGAAGTGACAAACTAAGTACAGAACTTCATAACTTATCGGAAGAAGTAAATCAAAAATACACTAATATTGAGTTAGACTATACTTATAACGATGAAGACGATCCAAATCGTTATTACTATCGTTCTGACCATTATAACTTTGCTAAAAATAACATTCCAGTAATTTTTTACTTTAATGGTACTCATGACGATTATCATAAAGCTACTGATACTGCTGACAAAATTGAATACGATTTGTTAGAAAACCGTACACGTTTAGTATTCCATACTGCTTGGGAAGTAGCTAATCGTGAAAAAGCTCCTGAGGTTGATAAAGCACCTGCTAAACCTTAATTAGCAATTACAATAAAACTAAAAAGCCTTTCGAAACTAAACGAAAGGCTTTTTTTATTTAAAGTATTATTAGCAATAACAAAAAAAGCTTCTCTAAAAAGAGAAGCTTTGTCTTTTTGGGTGGAAGATCGGTCTCGAACCGACGACCTCCTGAACCACAATCAGGCGCTCTAACCAACTGAGCTACAACCACCATTTAAATACATTTCTGTAATGCGTGTGCAAATGTAAAATATTTCGTTTTTACTACAAAGACTTTTTTATTTTTATTTTAAATCAAATAGCGAATTTACTGCAGGATAGCGTTCTACGGTAAACCCTTCTCCATGCTCTACTCCTATTAACCTTCCTAAGTCTCTTGCTCTATATTCAACACTATCAGTAAAGTTTTTACTAGAAATGGGTGTTTGAGGCGCATCACTCTTTGGGTCGTAAAACTGTGTTTTATAAGCCATTACAGCCTCCATCTTCTTATCTACATAACCTGAAACATCTACCACAACGTCTGGTTCAATATGCTTCCACTGTATATAATGGTACACAAATTTAGGTCGCCAAGGTTCCTGCCAACCATCTTCATCCTCAATTTTTGTATCTATTTTTATTAATCCGCTTAAAAAACAAGCATCACTTACTAATTTACTCCCTTTTCCATGATCTATATGTCTATCATCAATAGCATTACATAAAACTATTTCTGGCTTATACTTTCTAATCATTTTAATAAGCTCTATTTGATGATTTTTATCGTTAGTAAAAAATCCATCAGCAAATTCCATATTATCTCTTACAGCTACTCCTAATATGTTTGCTGCATCTGCAGATTCTTTATCTCTTGTTTCAGCAGTACCACGAGTTCCTAATTCACCACGAGTTAAATCAATAATTCCAACTTTTTTCCCTTTAGTAACTTCTTTATATATAGTCGCACCACAACCTAACTCTACGTCGTCTGGATGTGCACCTATTGCTAAAATGTCTAATTTCATGTTTTTGATTTGCTTTTATAACGCTTAAAAGTATAAAAAAAGAACTATACATTTTAAACTTTTTAATACGAATACGTTTTCGTTTTAATATTCATTAATAAAAACTCAAAAATTTTGAAAACTCTTGAAAAGCACTGTGTTTTAAGGAAATATGACTTATGTCATAAATATTTGAGAGCTTCATGCGTAACTTTATTTATGAAATAAAAAAGGATTATACACCTTAATTTCTTAACAAAGTTTAATAGAAATCTAAAAACTAATAAAAATGGAAAGTTTAACAATGATACCTCAAAATGCAAGTTTAGAAAAGTACGGAATTAAAGATGCCAAGGTACTGTGGAATTTATCACCTGAAGAACTACAAAAACATACTGTAGAAAAAGGAATGGGTAAAGAAACTAACAATGGTACTTTAGCTATTAATACTGGTAAATTTACTGGTAGATCACCTCAAGACCGTTTTTTAGTTAAAGATGATTATACAGCAGATAAAGTTTGGTGGGGAAAAGTAAATAAACCTATTTCACCTGAGAATTTTGATAGATTACAAAACAATATAATAGAATACCTTTCTGGAAAAGAATTGTATGCTAGAGACGGTTATGTATGTGCCGATCCTAAATATAAAATGAACGTTAGAACCATTACTGAATATCCTTGGTCTAACATGTTTATTTACAATATGTTTCTTCGTCCTGATGCTTCAGAATTAGAAAATTTTGAAGAAGAATGGTTAGTATTATGTGCACCAGGATATGAATGTCCAGATTCTGAGGCTTATGGTATTCGTCAAGGGAATTTCTCTATACTAAACTTTACTAAAAAGGTAGCTTTAGTAGGAGGCTCTGCTTACACAGGAGAAATGAAAAAAGGTATTTTCTCTGCTTTAAACATGATTTTACCAACTGATAAGAATGTATTACCAATGCACTGTTCTGCAAATGTTGGTGAAGATGGCGATACAGCTATTTTCTTTGGATTATCTGGAACAGGAAAAACAACCTTATCTGCAGACCCTAAACGTAAGTTAATTGGTGATGATGAACATGGTTGGACTGCTGAAAACACTATTTTTAATTTTGAAGGTGGTTGTTATGCAAAAGTGATTGACTTAACTGAAGAGAAGGAACCAGACATTTTTAGAGCTATCAAGCCTGGAGCTATTTTAGAGAATGTTATTTTTAAAGACAATGGTGAGGTTGATTATATGGATAGTACTATTACACAAAATACACGTGTAAGTTACCCTATATATCATATTGATAATATTCAACAACCATCTTATGCATCTAATCCAAAAAATATTTTCTTTTTAACCTGTGATGCATTTGGTGTATTACCTCCAGTCTCTAAGTTAACTCCTGGTCAAGCTGCGTATCATTTTATTTCTGGTTATACAGCAAAAGTAGCAGGAACAGAAGCAGGAATTACAGAACCTGTACCATCATTCTCTGCATGTTTTGGTGCACCATTTATGCCTTTACATCCAACAAAATATGCTGAAATGTTAAGTAAAAAAATGACTGAAGCTGGCGTTAATGTATGGTTATTAAATACAGGTTGGTCTGGTGGACCTTACGGAGTTGGTTCTCGTATCAAGCTTAAATATACTAGAGCTATGATTACTGCAATCCTTGAAGATAAATTAAATGATGTTGATTACGAACAACATCCAATATTTGGACTATGGATGCCTAAGTATTGTCCTAACGTTCCAACAGAAATGTTAGATCCAATGAATACTTGGTTACAAAAAGGTGGATACATAAGTAAAGCAATCAATCTTGCGCATTCTTTCCACTTAAACTTCGAGAAATTTGCTAGTCAAGCATCTCAAGAGATAATGGATGGTGGGCCATTAATTGATGAACACCACCAAATGGAGCATATGTAATCCTAAATTGATTAGTTGAAAAGGAGCTCAAATATGAGCTCCTTTCTTATTTAACAACAACTACATGAAATATTTCTTTTTATTATTTTTTGTATTAGCTACTCCATTTTACACAATTGCTCAAGACACAGGAGAAAAACGTCTAGGTTCTTGGGTTGATATCAATTCTATAAATAAGATTACAAATAAAATCAATGTTAATGGTTCTTTTACTAGTTGGAATTATGAACTAACAAAGAATCAGCATTTGTCATTAGGTCTTATTGGTGTGTATTATAAGTTGAATAAAAACACATCTGTAGGATTATTAATTGGTAGAGCTAGTATAGATTCAAATTATGAAAGCGGAAATAACATAACTACAGAAAATAGGATTGCTGAACAATTAAGTGTTAGTCATGGTTCTAACAAAGTAAAATGGAATCACAGATTTAGATTAGAACATCGATTTTTCAATTACAAGAATGCAGATGATAAACTCGTTCACAGAATCAGGTATCGTTTTAAAGGAAAAGTTCCTATTAGTAAAGTGAATTATTTTACTATTTATGATGAAATTCATTTTAATTTAAACGAATTCGATTTCAATCAGAATAGGATTTATGGAGGCATTGGTACTAAACTGAATAAAAACTTAAGTTTTGATATTGGTTATGTAAGACATTCTTTTAAAACAAAAAGTTTCCACAGGTTAGCATTTCAATTAAATATCAGCTTAGACTTCAGAAAACCAAAACTTACGCCTTAGCATTTTGTAATGCCTGTTCAATATCTGCTATAATATCTTTTTTAGATTCAATACCAACTGAAAATCTTATAAGGCTATTACTAATTCCTTGAGCTAATCTATCATCTTCACTAAGCAAAGCATGAGAAGTTTCTGAAGGTAACAACATTGTACTTTCTATTCCTGCTAAACTCATAGATGGTTTTATAAGCTTCAACGATTTTAAAAACTGTGATACATCTACACTTTTTTTAAGCTCAAAAGACATCATAGCTCCAAAGCCACGCATTTGTTGTTTTGCTAATTGGTGACTTTCATGCGACTTTAAACCTGGATAATAGACTTTTTTCACAACGTCATGTTTATCCAAATACTTAGCCATTTTCATTGCATTTTTTTGTTGTGCTTTAAACCTTATACCTAAAGTTTTCATACTCCTTTCCAGCATCCAAACCGTAAAATCACTCAAACTACCACCTACATCTTTTGATAAATTCCAAATTGTATCCATATGCTCTTGACTAGATGCAACAGCACCTGCACAAATATCACTATGACCACTAAAATATTTTGTTGCACTATGAATAACAATATCTATACCCAAATCTATTGGGTTTTGTATTATAGGAGATGCAAATGTATTATCTATAACAGAAATAATATTATGAGCCTTAGCCAACTTAGAAATGGCGAATATATTTACTAGTTTAAGTAATGGATTAGAAGGTGTTTCTATATAAATAAGCTTCGTATTTTCTTGAATAGCATTTTCAAATGAAGTTGCTGATAAGTCTTTAGTAAACGTATACTCAATATTATAATCTTTGAAATGAGAAACTATAAAATTACGTGTGCCTCCATAAATATCGTTTTGCACAACTATATGGTCTCCAGACTTTAAAAAAGCCAATAGTGTAGAACTAATAGCTGCCATTCCTGAACCAAAAATCATAGCAGCTTCAGCATGTTCTAATGCGGCTACTTTTTTAGACAAGTGTTCTTGATTTGGAGTGTTAAAGTATCGTGGATAGCGTTTCACATCAACATCCATAAATTCATAAGACGAAGACAAATAAATTGGTGAGACAGCTCCTTTAAACTGCTCATCAGCAATATCACCAACATGTGTACAAATAGTATTTAATCCTAACTTATCATTAGCCATAGTATGAATATTTATTTTGAAGCATTAGCTTTTTGAACAATAGCTTTTAAGCGCTCTTTTCTTAATTCTTTCTCCTTTTTTAGCTTATTTTTCTTTCTAGCTAAAAGCTTATTGTGCTTAGATTTATTTTTAGTATTCTTTTCTCTTCCCTGCTTAGCCATTGTTTACTTTCATCTATTCACTAAAAGTAACGCTAATTTTTTATTTTATAAATGTCAACCACAAAATTCTTTCCATATATTCGCAAAAAAATTAAAGATGCTAAAAGCAGTTTTATTTGATATGGATGGTGTAATTGTTGATACAGAGCCATTACATCATAAGGCCTATCATGGAATGTTTAAAGAAGTAAACATTGATGTTTCTGATACACTTTACAATAGTTTTACAGGAAAAACAACATTGGAAGTTTGCGAAACTTTATGCAGTCATTTTAAATTATTAAAACATCCAACCGAGCTTATTAAAATAAAACGACGCATTTTTAAAAAGTTATTTTTTAACGATCCAGATTTAAAACTGATTGATGGCGTTGAAGACTTAATAAAAGACTATTATAATAATGGCATTACTTTAGTATTAGCCTCATCAGCATCAATGCTAACCATAAATAATGTTTTTGAACGCTTTAATCTTAATCAATATTTTGTAGCAAAATTAAGTGGCGCAGATTTAGCTGCTTCTAAACCGCATCCTGAAATATTTATTAATGCTGCAAAAGCGTCTGGTTTTAATCCAAATGAATGTATCGTTATTGAAGATTCTACCAATGGTATAAAAGCTGCCAATGCTGCTCATATTTTTTGTGTAGGCTTTAAAAGTCCACACTCAAAAAATCAAGACTACAGTACTGCAGATATAGTAATTAAAAGCTTTAGTGAAATTAATTATGAGAAAGCTAAACAACTAGTTTAAAGCTTTACTTTCTATAATACTTAGCATAATTTCTATAAGCAAAAACAGCTAATAATGCTATTATTGCTAATACTATACCTATTATTTTAACACTGTCAATTTGTTGTCCAGATTGGTAAGAATGTAATCCTGCTAAATAAAAGTTTACTCCAAAATACGTAAACACTATACTTCCAAAAGCTAAAATAGCTGCTAAATTAAATCCAAATCGTCCTCTTAATCCAGGTACTAAACGCATGTGTACTACAAAGGCATAAATCATTATACTAATTAAAGCCCACGTTTCTTTAGGGTCCCAACCCCAATAACGTCCCCAACTTTCATTTGCCCACATACCTCCTAAAAAGTTTCCTATTGTTAACATTGCTAGTCCAACAGTTAAAGCCATTTCATTAACAACAGTTAACTCTTGGATGTTAAGTCCCATTTTCTTTTTGTTCTTATCGTTAGTAAGAATCATTAATAATAAACTAACAACTCCTAACACTAAACCTAGAGCAAAAGGACCATAACTACCAACAATAATAGCTACGTGAATCATTAACCAATAACTATTTAAAACAGGCTGTAAGTTACCTATTGAAGGATCCATCCAGTTCCAATGCGCAATCATTAAAATCATTGAAGTTACAAAAGCTGTTGCAGCAAATGTAAGGTCACTTTTCTTACCAAAAATGATACCAAATAACATAGTTGCCCAAGCTACATATATCATAGATTCGTAAGCATCACTCCAAGGTGCATGACCAGAGATATACCATCTTGCTATCAAACCAGCTGTGTGTAAAACAAATAAAAATATTACTATATACTTAAAGACTTTAACAGCATTATTAACGCCCTTGCTTCTATCCTTAAAAATTTGCATTATCAACAATACAAACATTAAAGTTCCAGCATACATATACCAACTAAATAAGCTTTTAAAGATATCGTATTTATTATATAGAATTTCTGTATTAATCTTATCATCACTAAGCATTACATCTCCACCATATTTTTGCTGAGTTTTCTTAATGGCATCAATTAACTTACTACTACTTTCAAAATTTGAAGTGGCTTTATCGTTTTGTAAAGTTGCTAAATAGGCTCTAAATCCAGTATTTATAAAGTTAGTATATAAAGTATCCTTTATTTGATAATTACCTTCTCTAAGTTCCATTGGAGAAATCCAAGTATTATTATCATCTTCTGGTACTGGGAATAACTTTAAAGAGCGTCCTTCTAATGTATTGTACAATAAATTAACACGTTGGTCAGCTTCCTTAAATTCTTTTTGAATAGCTGTTGGCACTTGTGCCTTATATGCTTCTTCAAGATAAGGCCCTAACTTATAATTTAATCTGTCGTCAAAAAAATCAATTAAAGCAGCATACTCCTTTGATTTATCTACACCAATTAAATTTCTAATGGTATCTGCCTTTCTTGTTTTTAAATAAATAATTGGTACGTTATACCATAACTGAGGGCTCTCTTGCATTGATAAAAATGCTTGGTTAGCGTCCAAATCTTCGTATGTATCACTTTTACTCAACTTACGCAATAACTCAGATGCATAAGTATTTACTGGTTTCATACGTCCATCAAAATCCTGAATTACTAAACGTCCTAATTTATCTGCTTCTGCTTTAGGAGCTACATTAGCTAAAATTACAGAATCCATTTGCTCTTTAGTTGGAATTTCGCTGTGGTTATGTCCATCATCAGCCGAATGTCCTACTTGCGCATTGGTAGTTAACATAAATCCTAAAAGAAATATAGAGACTAACTTTGCTTTCTTATCCCTAATTTTTCTAAACTGTTTACGTAAATCATCAAAACGAGTATGTTTTGCAAAAATGATTGCTAATAAACCAAAGTATAATAGGAAATAACCTAAATACGTTAGATTGGTTCCCCAAAAGTCATGATTTACAGATAGTATTGTTCCTTTCTCGTCGGGATCAAAAGACGATTGAAAGAAACGATAACCTCTATGATTTAATATGTTATTCATATAAATATGAAAATCGAAATCGCCTTCTTCTTTATCTAAAACAGTTACTTTACTTTCAAAAGCAGAGTAACTATTTTCTGTTCCTGGATAACGAGCAGCAATAAAATCGTTAAGCTTAATACTAAAAGGTAATTCAATAACTTTAGAACCATATCTAAAAGCGAAATCTAAGCCTCCTACTTCAATTTGTTTAAAAGCGTTATTAGACCCTTGTCCTCCTAGTAATCTTACAGTTTTAGTTTCCCCATTTGTAGTTACTTTTAATGCAATACCATCTTCATCTCCTCTCAATAAATCTGATTTCTTAACAATATCAAACTTACCTTTAATAACTGGTTTAGGAAACACCAAAGCTTGATTTCCAATAATATATCTAGACCTTAAAATTAAAGGCTGAATACTATCTTTAACCAAAGCACCTTGCGCTCCAGTTGCCATAGTCATATATTGTCCTTGATATGGCGATTGGATAGTTAGTGTACTATCTGTATGTGTAATATTTACAGCGCCTTCAGTGTATTTATTTAATGCATATAAAACATTATGAATGCTACTTACTTGACCAGATTTAAGAAAATGATTATGTGGAGCTCCAGCACCTGCTTCAACAATCTTTAAATAATGTTCGCCATTTTCATCTGGCACAATATCTTCTTCAGCTCCAGAAATAAAATCGACCAATTCAATAGATACTGGTTGCTTATTATAATCGGTATTAATTGTTAATTCATTATCTAATCGCGGAGAAAAATCTACTTCACTATTTAACACACGACGTTGTACTTCTCCATTAACTTCATAATCACCATCAATATATGTAGTGATATATGTTTTTTGAGATAGGAATGTATTTTCGGTAGCACCTTCTCTAATAGCCATCATACCTTCGTAACTAATATACCTTGTTACAAATGCACCTAAAAGAATGAATATAAATGATAAGTGTAGAATTAAGGTTGCCCATTTTTCTTTTCTTAGCAGTCTATATCTAAATATATTTCCTGCAAAGTTTATTACGAAAAACACCATTATTGCTTCAAACCACCAAGCATTATAAATTAATGTTCTTGAGTAAGGTGTTGGCGATGTATCTTGACCTGCATCCATGAAAGTTCCCCATCCCATAGCAAAGGCAAAAACAATAAATAAAACAGCCATTAATCTTGTTGAGAAGAGAATATTAGATAGTATTTTTAACATAGTAAAGTAGCGTGTGTTTAAACTCGTGCAAAGGTAGTTAATTTTGTATTAAGCAGCTTTTATAAATTAATGATTTAACACTCCTTTATTTAGCTATATTTTGTCTTGCTTCAAAAATTTTGAGATATAAAAAAGTTCCCATTTTTCTTGCTCTGCGTTTAGCATTTTCTGCAAAATCTCCTTCAAAAAGCTCATCAATGGTTTGGTGCCATAAATTTAACCATATACCAAAATGAAACTCTGAAATTGCATTTTCATGCTCATCATCTGCCTTTACATGTGCTTTTAATGGGTCGCCATAATATTTGGTTTTTAAAAACAAACTAGATTCCCAAAAAGTGGTTAGTCTATCTAAATGTTCATCCCAATCATCTATCTTATCAAAAAAAGGTCCTAAAGTATCGTCCTTTCTAACTTTATCGTAAAAAGATGACACTAATTTAAAGACATCATCTCTTGTTTTTAAATCGTTTTTTTTCATTGTTTACAAAGATAGTGCAATTGGTTTTTAAAAGAGCTATGACTTACCTATTTTAGCATTATGATTACAGTAACTCTTTTAGGCGCAGGAAATGTAGCAACTCACTTTTACAATGCTTTTGTAAAAAGCCAAAACGTTTCTGTTAACCAATGGTATAATAGAAATTTAGAAAAAATAAGTTCTTATGAAAATGAGGTAGCTATTTGTGATGACATCTCTAAACTTACTGAATCTGACATTTACATTCTAGCTGTTAGTGACGATGCCGTTGCAGACGTATCTACTCAACTACCTTTTACAGATAGGTTGGTTGTTCATACATCAGGAAGTGTTAACGTTCATGACTTAGATAAAAAAAACAGGCGAGGTGTATTTTATCCGCTACAAACATTTTCAAAAAATGTAGAGTTAGATTTTAAAAATGTACCATTATGTCTGGAAGCTTTAAACAAAAAAGATATGCCCTTTTTAAAAGAATTGGCAGATACGTTAGGAAGCCCTAGATATAAAATAAACACCGAACAAAGGCAAACACTACACTTAACAGCAGTGTTTGTAAACAATTTTGTAAATCAACTTTATAGAATTGGTCATGAAATAAGTGATATAAAGAGTATTGATTTTGATATTTTAAAACCACTTATCTTAGAAACGGCAAATAAAGTTCAAACAGTGTCTCCTTATTTAGCTCAAACAGGACCAGCCAAAAGAAACGATAAAAAGACAATAAGAAGACATTTAAAACTGTTAGAAAAAAAAGAGCATAAAGAGATTTATGAATTACTTACAAAATCTATAAAACACACACATGGAAGATAAAAACTACAAGCAATACCTTAACGATATCACAACATTTATTTTTGATGTTGATGGTGTACTAACTGACGGAACTGTAACTGTTACTACTTCTGGAGAAATGCTTAGAACCATGAATATAAAAGATGGTTATGCGCTAAAAACTGCTGTTGATAAAGGTTATAATGTTTGTATTATTTCTGGAGGAAGTAATGAAGGAGTTAGATTGCGTTTACAAGGACTAGGAATTAAAGATATTTATTTAGGAGCTCACAATAAAATTGAACAACTAAACGATTATTTTACAGCACATAACATAAAAAGTGATCAAACATTATACATGGGCGACGATATTCCAGATTTACCTGTAATGAAGCTAGTTGCTTTACCATGTTGTCCTCAAGATGCTGTCCCAGAAATTAAAAATGTATCTAAATATATTTCGCATAGAGATGGTGGAAAAGGTGCTGTAAGAGATGTTATTGAACAAGTACTAAAAGTTCAAGGCAACTGGAATAACAATTTTAACGCTAAATACGATTAGTTGAAAAGACCTAGTAGAAGAATAAGTAATGGATTTGGTTATATTGGATTTGGCAATGTAAGTACTGTTTTTAACCAAAGTACAAGAAAAGCTTTTACTGAAATTAAAGAGCGTTTAGATAGTGAAGCACACTCAAAACATAAAGTACATTTTTTACACAAGCAACTTTCTAAAACAGAAAAAGAAAACATAAAAAACACGATAAGAAAAGCTGAACGAAAGCGTTTTTACCAAACTTTAAGCATAACTGTTATTATTGGGTTATTTATAGCTTTTGGTATTGCTAATCTTATTGAAAACATAATGAACAACTAAATGCTTAATTTTTTAAACCTTATTCGTTGGAAAAATTTATTACTAATAATTCTAACGCAACTATTAATTAAATATGCACTTTTTGATGCTTTTAATGTTGATACAAGATTAGATGATTTTGGTTTTGCATTATTAGTAATTGCAACAGTATGTATTGCAGCTGCAGGAAATATTATTAATGATATTTATGATATTGAAACAGACACAATTAATAAACCAAATAAAGTAATTGTTGGTAAATCAATTTCAGAACAAATAGCTTTTAACCTCTTTATAATTCTAACAATAGTTGGTGTTGGTGTTGGGTTTATTCTATCTAATATGATTGATAAAAGTAGTTTCTCAGCTGTTTTTATTATAGTTTCGGCTTTACTCTATGTTTATGCTTCTACTTTAAAACAAACCCTATTAGTAGGTAATATTGTTATTTCATTTTTAGTTGCAATGAGCATTCTTATAATTGGAATTTTTGATTTGGTTCCTGTAATTACTCCCGAAAACAAACAAACCCAATTAACCTTTTTTGAAATTTTAAGAGATTACGCTGTTTTTGCTTTTATGATTAACTTTTTAAGAGAACTTGTAAAAGATGTTGAAGACATTGATGGCGACCATAACGCTGGTATGAAAACACTACCTATAGTTATTGGAAGAGAACGAGCTATAAAAGTAATCTTTACTTTATCCTTAATCCCTTTATTTGTAATCACTTATTATATAATTACTTATTTATATAAACAACAATTAGCTGTTGGATATTTTTTAATCTTTATTATAGCGCCTTTACTATACTTTACTGTTAAAACATTTTCGGCTAACACAAAAAAAGAATTACATCATCTTTCATTTATTCTTAAATTAGTAATGTTATTTGGAGTATTATCACTACTACTCTATCCATTTATACTTAAGTAATGCTTAAAGACAAATTAAAAGATTACAATATTATTCTTGCTTCTGGTTCTCCTAGACGTCAAGCGTTTTTTAAAACCTTAGATTTAGATTTTGAAATAAAGTTAAAACCTGTAAAAGAAGAATATCCTAATCGTTTAAAGCATTTTGAAATCAGTGATTACTTAGCACAGTTAAAATCTTTAGCTTTTGAAAACGAATTAAAACCTAAAGACATATTAATAACCAGTGACACCATAGTTTGGCATAACAACAACGCTTTAGGCAAGCCAAAAAACGAGCAAGATGCATTTAACATGATAAAATCTATGAGTGGACAAACTCATGATGTTATTACTTCTGTTTGTTTTAAAACAGTCAATTCTCAAAAAACTATAAATGCAGTTACTAAAGTTAGTTTTAAAGAATTCACAGATGATGAAATTTGGTATTATATCAAAAATTTTAAACCACTAGATAAAGCTGGAGCTTATGGTATTCAGGACTGGATTGGGCAAGTAGGTGTTACAAAAATTGAAGGCTCCTATTTTAATGTTATGGGTTTACCAACACATTTAGTCTATAAAACATTATTAGAGTTTGTATCATGATAAATTTTATTAATACATATCAAGCTGAGATAATAAACACATTCATTGTTTTTGGAATCTTCTTTATCATTCAACTTATTGCAAAAATATCTGTACGTCGCTTAGGGAACTCAAAACATAAAAATAAAGGACGAATTAAACTTATTGGTCGTTATGTTACAGTTACATTTTTGCTTTTAGCTTTTTTAATAGAAGCTTTTGTTTTAGGAATAGAAATAAATGATATCATCGTTCTTTTTTCTTCTGTATTTGCAGTTCTAGGAATTACACTTTTTGCTAATTGGTCTATATTAAGTAATGTAACTTCAGGAATTGTTATGTTTTTTTCCTTTCCTTATAAAATTGGAGATAAGATTCATATACACGATAAAGACTACGAAATTATTGCTGTTATAGAAGATATTCGTTCGTTTCAAATACACTTAAGAAAGAACAATGGAGATTTAGTTACCTACCCAAATAATTTACTATTACAAAAGGCAGTTTCATTACTTGAAAAAGATGCTTACGACAAATAGTTTGTTATTAGTTAAAGAAACATTAAAACCAGCCTAAGCGCTGGTTTTATTTTTATATTTGGAAATACTAACTAAAATTGAACCATGAAAAAGTCTTTACTTTTTTTAACACTCTCGTTATTCTTTTATTTATCAACTCAAGCCCAACAACCTAAAAAACTAAATGCCTCTCAAATATATGAAGCCGTAGAAAAATTAAATTTTTTAGGCTCTGTTCTTTATGTTGCTGCACATCCTGATGATGAAAATACACGCTTAATCTCATACATGTCAAATCATGTTAAAGCAAGAACAGCTTATCTTTCTTTAACACGTGGTGATGGAGGTCAAAACCTTATTGGTCCTGAAATAAGAGAACTTTTAGGCGTAATGCGTACACAAGAATTACTAGCAGCTAGAAACGTTGATGGAGGCGAGCAAATGTTTACAAGAGCAAACGATTTTGGTTACTCTAAGCATCCAAACGAAACTTTAGAAATTTGGGATAAAGACAAAGTACTAAACGATGTCGTTTGGGCTATTAGAAAATTTAAACCAGATGTAATTATTAATAGGTTCGACCATAGACGAGCAGGTCAAACTCATGGGCATCATACCACATCAGCTATGTTAAGTATGGAAGCTTTTGACTTAGTTGGTGATAAAAGCATTTACCCAGAACAATTAGAAAAAGTTGGTGTATGGCAACCAAAACGTTTATTTTATAACACTTCTTGGTGGCGTTATGGTAGTAGAGAAAAGTTTGAAGAAGTAGATAAATCAAACATGTTAAACTTTGACATAGGTGTTTATTATCCTAACAAAGGGCTTTCAAATAATGAAGTAGCCGCCATTGCTAGTAGCCAACATTTGTGTCAAGGATTTGGAAGACTATCGCAACGAGGCACACAACAAGAATACATTGAATTATTAAAAGGCGATATGCCTAAAGACAAAAACAATGTATTTGAAGGTATAGATACATCATGGAATCGTATAAAAGGAGGGCAAGAAATTGGTAATATTTTATACAATATTCAAGAGAATTTCAATTTTAAAAATCCTTCATCTCATATAATTGATTTATTAGATGCCTATAAAAAAATTCAGCTTTTAGAAGATGAGCATTGGAGAGCTATAAAAGAAAAACAAATCCTCAAAATCATTGAAGCTTGTGCTGGACTTTATCTTGAAGCTTCTACTAGCAGTCCAACAGCAACTCCAAACACTTCGACACAAATTAATATTGAAGCATTAAATAGAAGTAATATAAATATTGAATTAACATCTGTACATTTCAATATGGATAAAATGACTTATGCTAAAGAGCTTAACTTGTTAAACAATCAAAAAGTTACTTTTACTGAAACAGTTGACTTAAAAACTAATGACTACTCAACACCATATTGGCTTTCCGAAAAAGCATCATTAGGTATGTATAAAGTAACTAATAAAAATCTTATTGGTAAACCAGAAACACCTAGACCAGTTCAAGTAGATTTTAATTTAATTATAGACGAAACACCTGTAACTATTACTAAAAGTGCAGTATACAGATATTCTAAACCAGACAAAGGTGAATTATACAGACCTTTTGAAATTGTACCAGAAGTAACTGCAAGTATTAGTGATAAAGTATTCATTTTTGAAAATGACCAACAAAAAGATATTGAAATAACAGTAAAAGCAGGAAAAGACAACATCGAAGGTTATGTTAGTCTATGTCATCCAGATGATTGGAACATTTATCCTGAAAAACAAAAAGTAAATATTAGCAACAAAGGTGAATCTCAAACTTTTGTATTTACTGTTATTCCTCCAAAAAATCAAAGTGAAGGATTTATTAGTCCAATGGTAAACGTGAACGGAAAAGAATACACAAAAGAATTAATTGAGATTGATTATAGTCACATTCCGTTTCAAACAGTTTTACTACCAAGCGAAAGTAAAATTGTTAGGCTAGACATTCAGAAAAAAGGAGAAAACATAGCATATATTGAAGGTGCTGGAGATGTTGTTCCAGAAAGCCTCCAACAAATTGGTTATAATGTAGTTAAAATTAAAACTGATGAAATTACCCCAGAAAACCTTTCAAGATTTGACGCTGTTGTAGTAGGAATTAGAGCTTATAATATTCTTGAGGACTTAAAATTTAAACAAGATATTCTATTCAATTTTGTTGAACAAGGTGGTAATATGATTGTGCAATACAACACACGTCATCGTTTAAAAGTAGATAAACTTGCACCTTTTGATTTAACCTTGTCTAGAGATAGAGTTACCGATGAAAATGCCGAAGTACGCTTATTAAACCCTAACCATGAAGTACTAAATTATCCTAATAAAATTACACTTTCCGACTTTGAAGGTTGGACACAAGAACGTGGATTATATTTCCCAAACCAATGGGGAAATGAGTTTACACCAATACTCTCTTTAAACGATGAAGGTGAAACTGCTAAAGAAGGAAGCTTATTGGTCGCTAAACATGGTAAAGGGCATTACATATATACAGGATTAAGTTTCTTTAGAGAATTTCCAGCTGGAGTTTCTGGCGCATATAGGCTATTTGCAAATATGTTATCTATTGGAAAGGATAATATTAATTTAGACAAAAAACTAAACGACTAATATGGAACATAACCAACCACCAAAAGAAAAATGGAAAAACTCGTACACATTAGTCTTAGTTGCTAATGCCATTTATATCATCATTTTTTATTTTATAACCTCATCTTTTGCTTAGTATGGATGCTCTAAATAAATTAGCTTGGTTAGACTGGACTGTACTTTCTGTAACCTTACTTACCATTGTACTTTATGGTGCTTGGAAAACTCGTAAAAACAAAAATGTTCAAGACTATTTAAAAGGTGGAAACGACTCTAAATGGTGGACCATTGGTTTATCTGTAATGGCAACTCAAGCCAGTGCAATTACTTTTTTATCAACTCCAGGGCAAGCGTTTCATGATGGTATGGGCTTTGTGCAGTTTTATTTTGGAGTACCAATAGCTATGGTGGTTATTTGTATGGTATTTATTCCGCTTTACCATAGATTAAAAGTATATACAGCTTACGAGTTTTTAGAAAACAGATTCGATTTAAAAACCAGAACTCTTACTGCAATTCTATTTTTAGTACAAAGAGGTTTAGCCGCAGGAATTACTATTTTTGCACCAGCAATTATACTATCTGCAGTTTTAGGATGGAATTTAACACTCCTAAATATCATTATTGGTATTTTAGTGATAATATACACCGTTTCTGGTGGTACAAAAGCTGTTAGTGTTACTCAAAAACACCAAATGGCTGTCATCTTTACAGGTATGTTTATAGCTTTCTTTTTAATAATTAGCTACTTGCCAGATGGTATTACATTTAGCAAAGCATTAGACATAGCTGGAGCTAGCGGAAAAATGGAAGTTTTAGACTTTTCTTTTAGTTTAGAAAACCGTTATACTGTTTGGAGTGGACTTATTGGAGGTACATTTTTAGCACTCTCCTACTTTGGTACAGACCAAAGTCAAGTACAACGCTATCTATCTGGTAAATCTATTAAAGAAATGCGCATGGGCTTAATTTTTAATGGTTTACTTAAAGTACCAATGCAATTCTTTATTCTGTTGGTTGGTGTTATGGTATTTGTGTTTTATCAATTTAATAGTTCACCAATTAATTTTAACCCAAAGGCCGAAGAAGCTGTTTCTAATTCGGCTTATGCCTCAAAATATGAAACCTTAAAAGCCGAACAGGAAAAAATATTTAATGATAAAGAAACTATTATCAATAAGTACATCGAGACTAATGATGCTAAGTATACTGATTATATAGCTCTAGCAAATGAAGCAGATCAAGACATACGTGAAGAAGCTAAACAAATCATTAAAAAAGTAGCAGAAGAAACGAATACAAAAATTGAAACTAACGATAAAGATTATGTCTTTATTCACTTTATACTAAACAACCTTCCTAAAGGGTTAATAGGTTTATTACTAGCAGTTATTTTAAGCGCAGCCATGTCGTCAACTGCAAGCGAACTTAATGCTTTAGGCTCTACTACAACTATGGATTTGTATAAGCGTAATGTTGGTAAAGAAGTAGACGACTTACATATGGTAAAGGCTAGTAAGTTTTTTACACTTGCTTGGGGAGTCCTAGCCATATTAATTGCTTGTGTTGCCCATTTAGCTGATAATTTAATACAACTAGTTAATATTATTGGTTCTATATTTTATGGTAATGTACTTGGTATTTTCTTATTAGCATTCTTCTTTAAGTTTGTAAAAGGTAATGCTGTGTTTATAGGAGCTATCATAACTCAGTTAATTGTTATAGCATTGTATTTACTAAATGAATACAACTACATCAACCTTCCATACTTATGGTTAAATTTTGTTGGTTGTGCTATCGTAATAGCTATAGCAATTTTAATTCAGTCAATGTTGAAATCAGATACAATTAATAAAACTCAGGAATAAATGTTTGAATTTAACAGCAATATGGAAATAGTCCAATTAATAATTGGAATTATTCTCATTGTGTCTGTAAAAACACTGATTTTAAGAATTATTTTTAATCGAATTCGAGTTTCAAATTTAGCTGGAGACGATTTGAAATTTGACCACGTAAGATATTTATACAAAAAACTAAAAAAAGGGCAAATCCCAAAAACAGAGAAAGTTAAAAAGTTTGCTTATGATAATGAAAAAAGAATTTTAACATATGATGTTCTCAATAAATTTAATCTTACAAGTTTATTTCCAAAAGAATTATTTACACTTGAAAAAGCTTCAGAAAGTCATTTAGTAAATTGGTTGAATTTTAATGATGATTTTGATGCTATTCCTGATAAAATTGAATACATAAAGAATATTGAAACAAAAAGCGGAAAAACTGTTCTAATTTTTAAATTCAAAATTTATGAACCTCATGTTTACGCAAATAAAGATTGGATGATTGGCTATGTTGTATATAATGAATTGCATACTAAACCTTATTCTAAACCTTATTTCATATTTAGTAAATTTGAGAATGAAATTTTAACAGAAAGCCAAATAACTAATTTAAGTAAAACTGTATACAACAATATATAACTGCAATTGCGGCAGATTCGACTACGTCCAAATCCACTCGAAATTGCTAAAACTAATGTTAATCTCGAAATAATTCGATAAATTTCCCGTAAAAGACGGTTATACGAGATCGTTAGCTACAATAATAAAAGATCAATTATCAATTAAATGAAAAAGATATTTCCAATCATATTAGTATTATTTGCTTCAAGCTGTCGAAATTTATATGAATTGAGCAATGATAATAAGGATAGAAAGTATTTAATAGAATTCATCAAACAACGAAAAAAAGAAGGTCTAATCACTAGGAAACCTTTACTTGTATTAAATGGAGAAATGATACCTTACGATAAGTTAAAAGAATGCGACTTGGAACTTTATAAATCAGATATTGATTCAATTTATGCATTCTTTAAAAAGGAAGATAAAGGCGCAGTTTACATCTATGGTAATGAGGCTAAAAATGGTGTTATTCTAATTGAAGTTAAAAAATTCAATTTGAATTGCAAATAGATAACAGTAGCTAACAACAGCTATAATCCATTGCTTCGGAATTTTCTACCGAAATTCCTCACTTTTACACTAACTTGGCTCCTACTCCAAAATCGTGCCGATTTCTATGTAGCCAAATCATACACTTTACCGTTTCTTTCATTCTCACATTTCTCTCAAAAACCTTATTTGCTTTGTGACAACAACTAAATAAAAAATATTCTTAAAAGTGTGATTTTTTTAAAACCCTAGCGAATAATAAGTAAACTAACTTATTATAATATGGCTACTAGAAAAATTATTGGAATTGTATTTTCAGTTATAGCAATTCTATTTAGCACTATTTTCCTAATACAATCAGATTTAAATTTTAATTTAAAAGAATATTTTGATTATTCTTTTAAGAGCTATTTTAGCTTATCCTATTTTAATCAAATACTACCATTAATTCATTGCCTTATTCTTTTGCATGGAGGTATATTATTAATTATAAAACCAACAAAGTCCAATCCCGTTTTAGCTTTATTTGGATTTACAGTACTAGAGGAAGTTGTATTTAGTTGGTTTGGTTTAATTTCTATTAATTTCCCTATATATATAATCGCAATATTTTTTTCTATTGCACTACTTTCATTATGGATTGCTTATTCAGATAGTATTAACCAAAAGCGTTTATCATTCAAAGAAGGTATTTCTAGTTTAATTTTAGGTACCATTATCAATGCTATTATTTATAATTTTTTATAAAAAGTGTGATTTTTTAAAAAGTCTGCGAATAATATATTAAACAATCAAAATAATGAAAACACTATTTTTTAAGATTATTATAGTAGCACTATTTTTATCAAGTAATTCTGTTATTGCACAAAATGAAGAAACGCAATTCGATAAGACTAAAAATGAAATTATAAACCTTATCAACTTACCAAATCCAACATTTAGTCCAGATATAGTTCCTAAGTCAATGACACCAAAGGAAATTGCTGATTTAGGATTTGAACAGACTTATAAAAATACTCCTAAGAAATTTGATATGAGAGACGGAAAGAAGTTATTCTCTTATGTCTATGAAAACGAAAGCAAAGTAACTACTATTTTACTTCACGGTATTCTTTCTAACTCATACTTAATGAACAAAACAGCAGGATTATTAAAAGAAACAACAAATAGTGAAGTTATAGCTTTAGATTTTAGAGGTCACGGACAATCTGATGGGAAACCTGGTGATGTAGAGTATATCAATCAATATGCAGATGATTTAGAAGATGTTATTTCCACAATCAAAAAAGAAAAACCTAATCAAAAAATAATTCTTGCAGGACATTCCATGGGAGGCGGAATAATTTTGCGATATGCTATGAAAGAAAACACACCTCAAATTGATGGTTATCTTTTATTTGCTCCATATTTAGGCGTAAATTCTCCTACTATAAAGGAACAAAAATCAGAAGAAGACACATTTCTTAAATTACATATAAATAGAATTATTGGTTTAAAAATGTTGAATGCTATTGGAGACACAACATATAATAATCTTCCTGTTTTGTTTTTTAACCTCCCAGGTGAGATGCCAATTACAAAATATAGTTTTCGCGCAAACGAGAGTATGTCACCTTTAGATTATAAAAAAGGATTAAATGCCATAAACAAACCTTTATTGGTTGTTGTTGGAAGTGAAGATGAAGCTTTTGATGCAACCAAGTTTACATCTGCGGTAACAAATAACAGCAAAGGGAAAGTAGCAATTATAGAAGGAGAATCTCATAATGGAGTACGTCATAACAAAAAAACGATGGAAGCCATTTCACTTTGGATAAAGAATCATAAATTACAATAGTATTATCACTTACAAATAATGGTAAATAAAAAAGAACAATTCATAAAAACCATAGATGAGCATAAAAAAATCATCTATAAAATTGTGACTTCTTATTGCCAAAATAAAGAAGACAGAAAAGATTTAGAACAAGAAATTATTATCCAATTATGGAATTCGTATGATAATTATAATAGCAATTATAAATATTCCACTTGGATGTATAGAATTGCCTTAAACGTTGCCATCTCTTTTTATAGAAAAGAAAAAAAATGGTCTATTAAAAATGATTTTTATAATGAAAACTCCATTTTTAAAATAGAAGAAGACACCAATGAAGAGCAAACAGAACTAGATTATCACTTAAAATTATTACAAGAATTCATTCATAATTTAAACGAACTAAATAGAGCACTAATGTTATTGTATTTAGAAGAGAAAAGTTATGAAGAAATAGCAGAAATACTTGGTATTACTAAAACTAATGTCGCTACAAAAATTAGTAGAATAAAATTAAAATTAAAAAAAGAATTTCAAAAAATATAGCAATATGGAAGCCGATGAATTAAAAAAAATATTAGCCGCTTATAATACAAAACTAGACGAAAAATTAAGTTTAAATGTAACGTCTTTAAAAAGCATCAATTTAGATAAATCAAAAAAGAGCACACAAAGCATTCTGAAATACAGAATTGCTGAAATTGTAGTTTTTTCTTTATTAGCACTGTTTATGGGAAGTTACATCGCAACAAACTGGAGTCAAACACATTTAGCTTTGAGTGGAATTATTGTTGGTGTTTTTACATTAATTGCATTAGCAGGTAGTATTGGACAAGTTACGTTATTACAACAAATTGATTTTACTAAACCAATAGTTGATATTAGAAAAAAGATAGAGTTAGTAAACACACATGGACTAATTTTTTTAAAATTAATGTTTCTGTCAACACCAATTTGGTGGTCTTATGTTGTTGTTGGAAGCGATTATTTATTCAACATTGATTTATATAGTAATATGGATGCTGATTTTGTTTTAAAATATCTAATGATTAATTCATTACTAATTATTCCAATGGTCTGGTTTTTAAATAAATTAACCTATAAAAACCTACATGTTAAATGGATAAGAAAAACTATAGGATTCTTTGCTGGAACAAAAACAATGAAAGCTTTAGAATTTTTAAAAGATATTGAGGAGTTTGAAAGATAAATATCATCTTTATCAAGAAAAAAACGAACAGTTAATTTTGTATATGTTTAATTAATTTTACTTACTTAAATCTTACAAAAACACGTTAACAATAATCAATCAAAAATATTTAATCACATAACTCATGAAATACATCATAGTTTTTCTTATTGCCATTTTTACAACTATCAAAGGTCATACTCAAAACACTTCCGAGTATTCTAAATTAATAAAAGAAGGTTGGCAACTTTGTCTTGACAAAGATTACAAAGGATCGGCCGAACTTTATGAAAAAGCATTTAAAATAAGACAAGACATATCACTTAATGATAGATATAATGCTTCTTGTATTTATGCTTTGGCTAATAACATAGATATGGCTTTTAAGCACTTGTTTATTATTGCCAATGAATTGAAGTGGACAGACCATAATCATTTAATTAATGATACTGATTTAAATAATTTGCATAATGATAATAGATGGCAAAAATTAAGTAAGCTAATTTTGAAAAACAAAGCTGAGGAAGAAGCACTTTTTGATAAGGAACTAGTAGCAGTTTTAGATCAAATCTATTTTGATGATCAAAGTACACGAAACCAAATACGCTCTACTGAAGAACAATACGGAAGGAAATCCAAAGAAATGGATAACCTATGGCAAGATATTCTTAAAAGGGATTCTATAAACCTGGTTAAAGTAAATAAAATTATAGCAGAATATGGATGGCCAGATAAGGAGCTAATAGGAAAAAGAGGTACTTCAACCTTATTCTTAGTTATACAACATGCCGACCAAAATACTCAGGAAAAGTATATGCCTATCATAACAAAGGCCATGGAAGAAGAAAATTTGCCGAAGCGCCAATACGCTATGTTTTACGACCGTTTGCTTTTAAGACAAGGAAAAAGACAAATATATGGAACGCAATTGGCCATGAGTAAAGAGCGCAAAACTCCTTATGTATTACCGCTTGAAGACCCTAAAAATGTAGATAAAAGAAGAGCTGAAATGGGTTTAAATTCTATGCAGGAAAATTTAAATAGATGGAACATCACGTGGAATATTGAAGAATATATAAAGTCCTTACCTGCAATCGAAGCAAAAGAAAAAGAATTAAATAGTAAACATAAAAAAGCGAATTAGTTTAGGTCAATCTATCACTAATATTTGATAGAAATATTTAGTGGCTCTCTCCTACTTTTAATAATTCTCAATGATTTTTTATTTAGCTAGTATTTGCTAAATTAGTTGTATTAATACGTAACGAAATCATACACAAAATCGTTGCTCACAACTATGAAAAAAATACTTCTAATACTTCTCATTTTCAATTTCCAATTTGGTTTTTCACAAAACGAGAAACTTTTTGACAGATTGAATGCTATTAACAATAGTGGTACTATATTTTATAATGTAGATGGAATTGATTTTACATCACAAACAATTTTTTCTGATTTTAATGATAAAAATCTTAAAAAGGCTTATCGAAAATACAAAATCAAAAAAACTGATATTAAAGAAACTGATAAGGAATTAAACTTTGAAAATTATAAAGTAGTTAAACGAGAGCAACTTGATAACAATCTATCCTCAGTTAGTGTTAACTACTTTGTTAAAAATAAAGACAATCGAATTTCCATTTTCTGGTTTGGCTATTACAATAAAAGTAACTCAGAATTTGAAAGAAAAATGATTGAGTTAATTTTAAATAATGAAGTTCCAAAAAATTGTTTTAGCTCTTTAAAAACTAACGAAGTGAATTTTGCTGGACGAAAAATTGAATTAGGTGGTAATTGTAATTGGATGAATATAAATAACATTCAATGTCCTTATAATGGACAAATAAATTGGTCTGTACACAAAACTAAAGAAAGTGCAGATTTATCAATACAAAACCAATTAAAAGCTACTAAAACAAAAAATGGCGGAAAGGTTGAATCGGAAGAAGAGGTTGAAATCATTTTTGAAGGAGTTCCAACAACAGCAAAAAAGGTATATTATGATTTTACAGGAGTAACTTCTCTATTGGTATCCATGTCTGGCGGGAAAAATTTGACTATTTATTATGTTTCAGAAAAAATACGTGATAATTACGTTAGTTGCGTATTGAGTTTTTGGAATAACGATAATATTGGTTCTAGCGGATTAACACCATTACTTGAAGAAGTAATGGCTATTAAAGACAATTAAAAGTATGAAAACAACAACATTTCTAACATTTGTAGGTGACCAATGTGGTAAGGCTGAAGAAGCCATAAACTTTTATACTTCCATATTTCCAAACTCAAAAATTAAAAGCATAAAAAAATACTTAAAAGGAGAATCAGGAGGAACACCAGAGCTAATTAAATATGGAGAATTTACTTTAAATGGCACTGAATATATGGTTTCAGAAAGTAATTATAACCATGCTTGGTCATTTTCGCCTGCTGTATCAATTTTTATAAGCGATAATTCTGAAAATATGATACAAAACCTTTTTAATAAGCTTTCTTCAAATGGTGGTCAAGTAATGGTTCCGCTTGATAATTACAAAGGAGAAGGCGATTACGGATTTGGTGAAAAATTTGGATGGTGTGAGGATAAATATGGCATTTCTTGGCAATTTGTTATTACTGAATAGATATTTATTTAATTACCAAGCAATATACTAAACTGTTAGCCCTTATTAAAACACATGAATGCAAATAGAATACACATTAAGAACTTTCCCATATTAGAGACTAAAAGATTTGATTTAATTGAAATCAATGATTCTCACTTAGAAAATATTTTTGAATTATATAGCGATCAAAGAGTTACAAAATACTTTGATCTAATTCCACTAAAAAACAAATCGGAAGCACAAAGAGAAGTTGACTTTTATAGAAAACGTTTTATGGACAATATTGGAATTCGTTGGGGTATTGCTTTTAAAAACAAAACAGAAATAATAGGAACATTAGGTTATAATAAAGTAATTAAGGATCATAAAGGTAGGATTGGTTATGATTTACAATACAATTATTGGGGAAAAGGAATTATGTCTGAAGCTCTAGAAGCTATCGTTAATTATGGATTTGACAAACTAGAACTGAACAGAATAGAAGCTGAAGTAATGCAAGATAATATTGGTTCAGAAAAGTTACTCACTAAGTTACAATTTCAAAAAGAAGGAATTTTAAAAAATTGGATGTATTGGAATAATGATTTTTATGATATAACGATGTTTTCATTAATAAAATCTGATTATCAAAAAGCTAAAAACAGTTTTTAGTATTTTGTTAACAAGAATATACTATGAATAATTGTAGCTATGCATATATATTATCAATCAAAAAATTAAAAGTTTGAATTATGAATAGAATACAACTTATTATAGTGCTTATATTCTCAATTTCTTTGAGTGCCTGTAACACAAAAAAACAGCAAGCAGAAAATAGCGATTCAAAAGCAAAAGAGATCTCATATTTTGGACAAAAACCTCCAGGGTTAACTCCTGAAATTTTTGCTCCAGAAGTTGTTTCAGTAAGTGGAAGATATGAATATGCTGTTTCGTTTACTCCAAAAATGGATGAAATATATTTTTCTGGTAATAAAGAAGAAGAACCTCAAACTGTATATTTTTCAAAGCTAAAAGACGACAAATGGTCCACTCCAAAAAAAGCAAACTTTACAAAAGATACAAAAATTAATGAGTTAGAAGCTTTTGTAGACCCAAATGGTGAAAAGATTTTTTTCACTGCTTACGATTCCATTTTTTCTGACGAAAAAATATGGTATGTAAACCGTTTAGAGAACTCGTGGTCTGAAGCAAAAAAGCTTGATTCTCCAATTAATGACGATATTATTTTCTACTCAACAATTGCTAAAAATGGCGACTTGTTTTATACAAGTATCTCAAATTGGAAAATGTACTATTCGCCAAATAAAAATGGTAAATACCCTGAAGTACATGAGGTTGGAATTGAATATGGAGGTCATGGGTTTATTTCGCCTTCGCAAGATTTTTTATTAGTAGATGGTAGGAAAGAAAATGATAAAACTAAAGATAGAGACATTCATGTTTGCTTTAAGAAAAAAGATGGTACATGGACAAAACCAATCAACCTTGGAAATACTGTAAATTCGGAATTCACCGAAACATGTCCTAGCCTAACTCCTGATGGTAAATATTTATTTTTCAGTAGATATAACGAAGAAGGAGGTATATCAAACATTTATTGGGTAAGTGCTGACGTTTTAAATAATGTAAGACCAATTGAACTAGATAAATAATAAATTCCAAAATGAAACCTACAACAATGAAAAAACTAAATTTTATTTTAAGCTTATCTTTATTATTAATTTTATCTGGATGTAGTTCAGATGATGATAACAACAATACACCAACTAATGGAACACTTATTTTTGGTTGGTTTGCCGATTCAAGTTGCTCTGGCGACTGTTCTACTATTTATAGAATAGATACTGAAAACGTCTACAGAGATATTGACTACAATTATCCTGAAAACACATTTTTTAATGGTAATTTTCAACTAATGAATAATGCAAGTCATCAAGATTTTGAAGTATTGATAACTGAATTGCCTAATGCAATATTTGATGAGCCAAATGGATATTTAGATTGTACCAATTGCACTGATGAACAAGGAGGTTTTTATTTAGAATATCAAGAAAATACTGGTTTTCATAAATCTTGGCGTTTTAGAAATGCTGTTTATCCAGATTATATGGAAAACTATAGAAGCCTTTTAATTGACAAATTAGCAGAACTAAATAGCCTTTAAAAACTCATAGCCATTTTTACCAACAATCTAAAAAAAGTAACTGATGAACACTAAATCAATTTTAAGCTTAATTGCTATCGCTTTAATAGTTGTTTCATGTGGTACAAAAAGACATTTCGTAAAAAACGAAAATGGTAAAGTAATAGATAAAAGATTAGTTGGAGTTTGGAAAGGCAATGAATCTGGTAACTTAATTGAAGGTATGTCATCTCAATGGAAGATGACTCGTAATTTAGATGGCACTTTTATTCTTGTATATAAAGCTGAATTAGATGGCGAAATTATAGAAGGAACAGAAAAAGGAAATTGGTGGATAGAAGATGGTTTATTTTATGAATACCATGATGTTTCTGGTGGAACTGACATCTATAACTATGAGGTTTTAAATAGAAAGCAAATAAGGTTTAAAGCCAAAGAAATGGCTATTGATGTGGTTAATAAAAACTATGAATTTGTTGATACAAAAGTCACTAAATAATATTAGAGTTAATTTATAGATTTTTCAGATTAAAAATATGGGTATAATCTTACTACCTTTAATTCTTGGAGCTTTAATTATAGGACTAACTTCTTTAGGAAAGTTAACTATACTAAATAGAAAGAAACAAATTAAAGCAAAAGAAATACTGTTTGGGTTAATTACTTCAATAAGCCTTTTTGTAATGATTTGTTTAAGTTATATTATAGAAGGGAAAGCTCTAGCCTTAAGTCCAGCTTTTAGAATACCAATTTACATGATTTTCATTCCTTTTATTTTTCATATTACAATTGCTTATAGTAAAAGTCCAAAACTAACTTATATCTCCAAAATTATTCTAATCAGTATAGTTTTTACCACTACTATTGGAGTTATCTTTCATAATTCTATCCTAGGTTTAATAGATCTTTTAGGAATTGAAAAATATTATTAAAAAATATAACCTAAAAGCATAAAAAAATCGCCTAAACTTTCATTTAGGCGATTTTTAAGTTTTATAAAAAACGTATGCTTATTATTTCGTCCATTCAGCAATAGACTCTTTATTCATTTTTACGTAATCAGCATTTCCAGCTTTTTCAGCTTTTGCTAACGATTCTTTTGCTAAAGCAATAGCTCCTTTTTTATCGCCTGCAGCTGCATAAATTAAAGACTGTTGTCTTAACTGCCAAAATCTTGGGTTGTCTGTCATACTCATAGCTTTATCAATCCATTCTTTTGCTTGAGCAGCATCTTTACCTTCACTCATGTAATAAGTTGCAGCAGCATAATAATCTCTAAACCCAGGACCATTCATTACTCTTTCAATGTTTGCAGATACCATTTTATCAGTAGGTACTTTAAACTCAACACCTACATAAGCTTTTTCCCATAACATACCAATAACAGCGCTGTTACTTGTTACATCATCAAAAGAAATTGTAAATGATTGAATATCCATTGGCATAGGGATTACATCAGCCATAACTTTAGCAGCTACTTTTGTAGCATCTAATTCAGCTGGTGCTCCACCTGCATTATATTCTGTATAAAAAACTACTTCCCACTTATCGGCTTGTGGAATTGTTAAAATTGCATACGAACCTGCTTTTACCTCAGTTCCACCAATTGTTACATCGTCACTAAACGTAACTTTAGTTCTCATATTTGCACCTGTTCTCCAAACTTTTCCATAAGGCACTAAATCGCCAAAAATTGTACGTCCTCTCATAGATGGTCTTGAATACTCAACAGACACATCTGTTAAACCTACTTTTTGCTCAACTTTTGCCGCTGGACTTGGAGCTGGTGTTTCAATTTGCGCATTTACAGAAAACCCTAATGCTACTACAAATGCACTTAAAATTAATTTCTTCATATCGATTGGTTTTAAATTGTTAGTTAATAAGGTCAACTAAATTAATTAATCCTTACAGCTTTATTGTTAACAAAAACATAAAAATGCCTGCTTTTGCTTGTTTAATGTAGGTTTTAACCTAGATAACCTCTCTACTAGTTAGTTACTCCTTTAAAATACTTTTTTCGTAACCAAAATGATACTCTAACCAATAGTATTAAAGCTGGTACTTCAACCAAAGGTCCTATTACACCTGCAAAAGCTTGACCAGAATTTAAACCAAAAACTGCAATTGCTACAGCTATTGCTAACTCAAAGTTATTACCTGCTGCAGTAAAAGCAACTGATGCTGTTTTATCGTAAGTAGCTCCCATTGCTTTAGTAAAAAAGAAACCTATAATAAACATTAATCCAAAATAAACTAAAAGTGGTACTGCAATTATTAGTACATCAAAAGGAATTTCTACAATTAATTCGCCTTTTAAAGAAAACATAATTACAATAGTAAATAATAATGCTATTAAGGTTAATGGTGAAATAGTTGGAATAAACTTATTATTATACCACTCCTCACCTTTTAGCTTCACTAAAACTAAACGACTTAAAATACCTAAAGCAAATGGAATTCCTAAATAAATAGCTACACTTTCTGCTATAGTGCCAATAGATATATCAACAATAGCACCTTCAAAACCAAAATAAGGAGGTAAAACAGTTATAAATAACCACGCATAAAAACTATAAGCAAACACTTGAAAAATGCTATTTAAAGCAACCAAACCAGCACCATACTCGCTACTACCATCTGCTAAATCATTCCATACCAAAACCATTGCAATACACCTTGCTAATCCAATTAGTATCAATCCAACCATATATTCTGGATAATCACGTAAAAATGTAATTGCCAAAACAAACATTAATACTGGTCCTATTATCCAGTTAAGGATAAGCGAAATAGATAATATTTTTGTGTTTCTAAAAACCTGAGGTAATAACGCATAATTTACTTTTGCTAAAGGAGGATACATCATCAATATTAACCCTATAGCAATAGGCACATTAGTAGTTCCACTATTAAAGCTATTAATAAAATCTGGAAATGTAGGTGAAAAATATCCAATTGCAACACCTAGAGCCATGGCAATAAAAATCCATAACGTTAAATAACTATCTAGAAAACTAAGTTTTTTGTTAGATACCATATCTAAAATTTAATTTGTGAAAAAACGTAAAACATTTCAGAAGCAATTTGTAAACTGCGTTCTTGATATTTTTCAGCTTGTTGTGGTGTATTATCAAAAGCCTTAGGATCATCAAAAGTAATTGGTACTCTTTTTTCTGCTCCTGAAATAAAAGGGCAGCCTCCATCGGCTTGAGAGCAAGTCATAACTGCAGCAAAACCAAAGGATGGATTAAAAACATCGTCGTATGTTTTTGAAAACCCTATAATTGGATGTGCATTTTCGGCATATTTAATACTATAAATAGGGTTATTCCCTTCTGATATTGTATTAATTTGAAATCCAGTGTTAGTTAAAGTTTCTGCAACCATTGGGAATAAAGCAGTAGCTTCAGTTCCTCCAGAATAACAAAACACATTCTCTAACCTAAAATAGTAAGCTATAGTTTGTGCCCAAATTTGTGACAAATGACTTCTACGTGAGTTATGTGTACAAATAAAGTTGATGTTAATCGGTTCTTTTTTATCACTCTTTTCTTGTATATAAGCTACAAGTGGCTGTAATACTTCCTTACGTTCAATTGAAACCTCTTGGGCATCTAATTGAGAAATTAAGCTTTCAATAGCTGTGAAAGTCTTCATACTACTAATTTTTATATTATTTAATTATGCTAACAGCAATTACTTTGTGCTGTAATATCTTGATCTAAAAATGATAATAACTGTGTTTTCATCTGCTTCCAATTATCAGTTTCTATACAATAACATACACTTGTACCCTCAACATTTCCTTTTATTAAACCTAAGTATTTAAGTTCTTTAAGATGTTGTGATATGGTTGGTTGTGCTAAACCAATCTCCTTAACCAAATCACCACAAACACAAGTGTCTTTTTTAAATAAATGTTGCAAAATTGCTACACGAGCTGGATGTCCAAAAGCCTTAGCAAATGTTGCTATTGTGTTTTGCTCTTCTGTAAAAATTTCTGTTTTTGATAACCCCATAATTTCTTTTAATTACTTAATTGCAATATTACGATTAATAAATAAATTAAGTACTAATAATTTATAAAAAATTTAATAACAGAACTAATCATAAACCTTTTCAATCAAATCAAAAACTAGACAAAATTGGATATTCTTTAATTAACAATGTTAATTTTTGTTTAATCTTTTTCTTTTTTAATTAAACAAAATGTATTTTTACAAAAAGTAAAAGCATATTATGAAAACAACATATAATTTAAACAAAGAGAAACTAATCTCACTTTACATCGATTTTGTTCTAGAAAAACAAAGTGAACCTTCTAGTGTTTATGCATTTGCAAAAGCCAATCAATTTGAAGAAACCGAATTCTACAAGTACTTTGGAACCTTAAAAGCTTTAGAAGATACTATACTTACTTACTTCTTTGAACATACCTTGACGCTATTACATCAAAGTGAAGATTTTAATGGTTATGATGATAAGCACAAGTTATTAAGCTTGTATTACACATTTTTTGAACAGCTTACCATGAATAGAAGTTTCATGAAAATTTTTCTTAACCAAGAAAATCAGATGTTTCAAAATGTAAAAAAATTAAAACCACTTAAAACCCAATATCTAAAATTCATCAACCAATTAGACATTGCTAAAAGCAAAATTAGCAACGAGCGTATAGATAATCTTAGAATCAAATCCGTAGGAGAATCGTTCTGGGTCTTATTTCTATCAGTTTTCAAATTTTGGTATGATGATACCTCAGCAAATCTTGAAAAAACAGATCTCTATATAGAAAAATCAGTTCATGCAAGTTTTGATTTGGTAGATACCAAACCTGTGCAGAGTATCATCGACTTTGGAAAATTCATACTTAAAGAACAACTAAATATTAAAGTATGAAAACATTAGATCGTATACCTACATCCAAAATTCAACGTGCTTCAAAACTCGTCTCTACTGGAGTGAAAATTGGTGTGAACCAGCTCAAATATTATGGAGATCGCATAATTAATAATGAAGAAGATGCTAAAGAGCGTTTAAATGAAAACAATGCAGAAGACATTTACGACAGCTTAAAAACCTTAAAAGGGAGTGCCCTAAAAGTAGCGCAAATGTTAAGCATGGAAAAAAACATTTTGCCACAAGCTTATGTTGAAAAATTTTCTTTATCTCAGTTTTCAGTACCACCATTATCGCCACCTTTAGTAATTAAAACCTTCAAAAAATACTTTAATCAGCATCCTCAAGAGCTATTTGATACATTCAATCCTACTTCTGTCAATGCAGCGAGTATTGGGCAAGTACATATTGCTGAAAAGCAAGGAAAGCAACTTGCTATCAAAATTCAATATCCAGGAGTTGCCGATAGTATAAAATCGGATTTGGCTTTAGTAAAACCGATTGCTATGAAAATGTTTAACATTAAAGGCAATGACTCTGATAAATATTTTAAGGAAGTTGAAGATAAGTTAATAGAAGAAACCAACTATAATCTAGAAATTGAACAAAGTGAATTTGTTGCCAAAGCTTGTGCGCATATTCCAAATTTAAAATTCCCTAAATACTATAAAAATTGGTCTTCCGATCGCATTTTGACTATGGACTATATGAAAGGACAACACCTTTCAGAATTTACTGCATCAAATACAGATGTGCAACTATCACAGCGCATAGGACAAACTCTTTGGGATTTTTATATGTATCAAATTCACAATCTCAAAAAAGTACATGCAGATCCGCATCCAGGGAATTTCTTAGTTTCTGATAGGGCTGAACTTATTGCTTTGGACTTTGGTTGTATGAAACATATTCCGAATGAATTTTATACGCCATATTTCGAATTAGCCAAAAAAGAAAACCTCAATAATCCTGAGTTTTTTGAAAACACCTTATATCAATTAGAAATCTTGCTACCTTCTGATAGTGCTGATGAAAAGGCATTTTTTAGTGCTTTATTCCATGAAATGTTGAGTTTGTTTACACAGCCTTTTCATGAAGATATATTCGATTTTTCGGATGAGCGCTTCTTTAATAACATTGCTGCACTTAGTCAGAAATACGCCAAAAGCTCTGAATTGAGAAGTATGAATGGAAATCGTGGTTCAAAACATTTCATTTATATGAATCGTACCTTCTTTGGTTTATATAATCTCATGTTTGATTTAAAGGCTAAAGACATCAAAATTTCAAATTTCAAAAACTTATAAAAAAATTGCTATGAAAAGTTTAATTGAAACACAAGAACACACATTTATCGAAGAACTTACTGATGATATCATTGGTAATGATCATATACTTACGAGTCTTGAAACACCTTTAAGACCAGATGCTTTTGAACTTTCAGATCATGAAAAAAAGCAACAAATAGCATCTTTGTTTGGAGAAATTATGAATGTCTTAGGTTTGGATTTAACAGATGATTCTCTTAAAGGCACACCACAACGTGTTGCCAAAATGTATGTAGATGAAATATTTTCTGGATTGCATCCAAAAAACAAACCCAAAGTAGCGTTATTTGATAATAAATATCAATACAATCAGATGCTTGTTGAAAAGAACATCACGTTTTATTCCAATTGTGAGCATCACTTCGTTCCAATTATTGGAAAAGCACATGTAGCTTACATCTCTTCCGGAAAAGTGATTGGTTTATCAAAACTGAATCGTATTGTACAATACTACGCCAAACGTCCACAAGTACAAGAACGTTTAACCAATCAAATTGCAGAAGAACTCATGGATGTATTACAAACCGAAGATGTCGCAGTAATTATTGATGCAAAACATCTTTGTGTAGCCTCCAGAGGTATTAAAGATGATACCTCAAGTACAGTTACGGCATTTTATGGCGGACAATTTGATACTGAAAAAAAGATCACGGAATTACAGAACTATTTAAAATTATAACCTATGGATATCATTAACAGAGCCCTTGAATTTGAGCAGAGACGTATGCGATCCTTAACCACTAGCGATCGTATTAAAATTTCTAGAGAAGCAAAATCTTTGATTTTAAGCCTAAACGAAATTTATAAAATAAAAAATGACCAAAAAGTCATGGACATTATGAAGCGCATTACAACAATTAAGCGTAAAGTAGAAAAACGATTAAAAGGCAAACCTTTAACATCATGAAACACATTGCTATTGTTGGAGGAAGTAAAGGTATTGGCTTTGAAATCACCAAGGCCTTTGTAGATAGACATAAAGTCTATAATATGAGTCGTTCTATGCCTAATTTTGAGCATGAGAATCTCACACATTATACTTGTGACGTCACACAAAACACCTTACCAGTATTAGATCAGGTAGATACCTTGATTTATTGTCCAGGAAGTATCAATTTGAAACCTATTACTAGACTTGATATTGAAGATTTCAAAGCCGATTTAGAGATCAACTTGTTTGGGGCAATTAAGGCAATAAAAACATATTTACCTCAGCTTAAAAAAAGTGAATTAAACGCATCAATACTATTATTTAGTAGTGTAGCTACAAAATTAGGAATGCCATTTCATGCTAGTATATCTGCTGCAAAATCTGCCGTAGAAGGTTTGGTAAAATCTTTAGCTGCAGAATTAGCTCCAAATATTCGCATCAACGCTATTGCTCCTACAATTACAAATACTAACTTAGCTAATAAACTATTACGTAACGAGCAAATACAAACCAAAACCAAAGAACGCCATCCTTTAAAAAATTATTTAGATCCAGAAGAAGTCGCAACATTAGCAACTTATTTAACCTCTGATGAAGCTAAAGCATTTTCTGGTCAAATTTTTAATATGGATTATGGTATCGTCTCATTAAAATTATAATCGAATTAATAAAGCATTTAATTCTAACCTTTTTTATTATGTGGTCAACAACAAAACAATCAACGCCTCCATCAAGTTCAATTTATGATATTTCAATCAATGCATTGAATAACGAAAAACTAGATTTAAACACTTTTAAAGGTAAATACATCCTCTTTGTTAATGTAGCTTCGGAATGTGGATTCACAGGACAATATGAAGGCTTACAAGAGTTATACGATACTTATAAAGATCAACTAATGGTTATTGGTGTACCTTGTAACCAATTTGGAAAACAAGAACCTGGAAATTCAGCTGAAATTCAAAGTTTTTGTCAAAAAAATTATGGTGTTACGTTTCAAATGACTGAAAAAATTGATGTAAAAGGCGACCAACAACATCCACTCTATCAATGGTTAACGTCAAAAGATAAAAATGGGGTAAAGAATAGTTCTGTAAAATGGAACTTTCAAAAATACTTGATAAATCCTGAAGGGCATTTTATTGATTATTATTACTCTATGACCAAACCGATGAGTACCAAAATCACCAAACACATCAAATAATTGCACGATGAAATTCACAGCATACTTACTCCTCTTTTTAGTTATCAATTTTGGTGGTCTATATTTAGGCACACTCCTCATGAATAATGGTCCTAATGCGGAATGGTATCTCAATTTAAATAAAGCGCCATGGACACCACCAGGTTGGGTATTTGGAGCAGCATGGACATGTATTATGTTATGTTTTTCTATATACCTAAGCTTTTTATTTCAGTGGAAATCATCAACAGGGTTATGGTCTTTATTTGGAATACAAGTGTTTTTGAATGTCATTTGGAATTATGTGTTTTTCAACCAGCATATGACCATCTTAGGACTAGTAATCATTGTGAGTTTACTGATCGTAATTCTATATTACTTCGTGAATTTCAAAGCAGATAAACTAAAAACGACACGTTTACTACTATTACCTTATCTCATTTGGCTTTGCATTGCGGTGTCGCTTAATTTATATGTTGTAATTCATAATTAGATGAAAGTATATCGATTACATACAAAACAAAATCTTCCCATAACTATGGAAGAAGCTTGGGCATTTTTATCAGATCCCAAAAATCTTAAAACGATTACACCAGACTATATGAGTTTTGATATACTTTCTGGTGCAGATCGCCCCATGTTTCCGGGACAAATCATTCAATATATAGTGACACCAATTTTTGGCATAAAAACCAAATGGGTTACCGAAATTACTCATGTTGTAGATCATTCCTATTTTGTAGATGAACAACGTTTTGGACCTTACTCCCTATGGCATCATAAACATTTTATTAAACCTATTAAAAATGGTATTGAAATGGAAGATATTATTGATTATAAGCTCCCTTTTGGCTGGCTAGGACAATTGATGCATCCTATTCTGGTGAAACCAAAATTAAACGAAATCTTTAAATACAGACAAGCTAAACTTATTGAACTCTTTGGTAACTATGAGTAAAACGAAAGTAAATATATTCTGGTTTCGACGCGATTTAAGATTAGAAGACAATGTCGGATTGTACCAAGCCTTACAATCTGATTTACCTATACTTCCAATTTTCATATTTGATGTCAATATTTTAAACACCCTTCCTAAAGACGATGCTCGAGTCCATTTTATTTATGATACATTAGAGCAACTAAATTCACGCCTCAAAAATGATTATAAGTCTGGAATTACAATATTTCACAGTTCACCTTTAAATAGTTTTGAAACGCTAACACAACGCTATGATATTGATAAAGTATATACCAATAACGATTATGAACCTTATGCCATACAACGCGATTTAGAAGTCTCTGAGTTCTTAAATTCAAAAGGCATCACACTAAAAACGTTTAAAGATCATGTGATATTTGAACGTAATGAGATTGTAAAAAAAGATGGTACACCTTATAAGGTTTATACGCCTTATTCCAAACAATGGATCAAACAATTAGAAACAAATCCTATACAAGATTATCCATCTGAAACACAGCTTCATCAACTTTACAAATATGACAGCAAGACATTTCCATCCTTAAGTCTCATTGGATTTGTAACCTCAGCAATTCCTATTGCTTCTTACAATACAGAAGATACACTAATTGGAAACTATGAAGCCACACGAAATTTTCCTGCACTAGAAGAAGGCACATCAAAAGTAGGGCCTCATCTCAGGTTTGGGACTATTAGCATTAGAAAGCTAGTTAAAAAAGCATTAGCATACAAAAACAACACCTATCTCAAAGAACTCATTTGGCGCGAATTTTTCATACAAATTCTATGGCATTATCCGCAAACCATAACGCAAAGTTTTAAACCTCAATACGATCGCATTCAATGGCGAAATAATAAGCAAGAGTTTAAATTATGGTGCCAAGGACAAACAGGTTATCCATTGGTAGATGCAGGTATGCGAGAATTAAATGCTACAGGTAATATGCACAATCGTGTGCGAATGGTGGTAGGCAGTTTTTTATGCAAACATCTTCTTATTGATTGGCGTTGGGGTGAAGCCTATTTTGCTAAAAAACTCAACGACTTTGAGCTGTCAAGTAATGTTGGTAATTGGCAATGGGTTGCTGGATGTGGTGTAGATGCTGCGCCTTATTTCAGAATCTTTAATCCAACCACACAAATTCAAAAATTTGATAAGGAGTATCAATACATAAAAAAATGGGTTCCAGAGTATCAAGAACTCACCTATCCTGCTCCAATAGTATATCATAAAATGGCAAGAGAACGTTGTTTAAAAACCTATAAAACAGCTTTAGAAACAAACGCATAAAAATTAGTATCTTTAAAAAACTAATTAACTAACCAATTAAAAATGAAAAGAATACTCTTTGTTTTATTTTGTTTTGCAGTTACGTCTTCATATTCGCAAAACAAAATATCTAAAAACAAGAAAGCTATTATAGCTTCGGTTGAAAAACATAAACAGAGTTTAATTAAAATTAGCGATGATATTTGGGCACTAGCAGAAACTGCTTTTGAAGAACATCAGTCCTCAAAAATCTTAGCAGATTATGCTGAAAGTCAAGGTATGACTGTAGAGCGTGGTGTTGCTGGAATGCCAACTGCCTTTGTAGCAACCTATGGTTCTGGAAAACCTGTAATTAGCGTTTTAGGAGAATTTGATGCACTTCCAGGGTTATCACAAAAAGCTACTCCTGATAAAAATCCTTTGAAAAAAGGTGCTCCTGGTCATGGTTGTGGACATAATATGTTTGGTGCTGCTAGTTTAGGAGCAGCTATAGCCATTAAAGAACAGATTGAAGCTGGAAAAATTAAAGGGACAGTGAAGTTTTTTGGCACACCAAGTGAAGAGAAATTTTTCGGAAAAATATGGATGGTAAGAGCTGGACTTTGGGATGATGTAGATGTAAACATTAGTTGGCATCCTTCGGCATCTATTGAAGCTGATGTTCAGAGTTCACTAGCTTTAATTGATTTTAAAGTAGAGTTTTTTGGACAAGCTGCTCATGCTTCAGGAGATCCATGGAATGGTCGTTCGGCTTCAGATGCTTTAGAGTTATATACTGCAGGAGTTAATTATTATAGAGAGCATGTAAAACCAACTGTTCGTATGCATTATCATATTCAAGATGGTGGACAAGTAGTAAACGTGGTTCCCGATTATTCTAGACTTTGGATGCGTGTTAGAGATACCAAACGCTCAGGTATGTTGCCTGTTTACGAACGTGTAATGGCTATGGCTGAAGGTGCAGCAATATTAGCTAATGTAGATTATAAAGTATCCCTTATTTCTGGTATCTATGAAGTACTACCTAACAGAGAAGGTGGAAAAATAATGCAATCTAATTTAGAGTTATTAGGACCTATCGAATATACTGATGAAGAAATTGCATTTGGAAAAGGTATTCAAAAAGCTACAGGAAAACCAGAAGTAGGAATGGACAGTAAAATTAAACCTCTTGAACCTACTAGAGAACATCCTGGAGGTGGCTCGACTGATGTTGGAGATGTAAGTTGGAATGTAGCTAATATTAACTTAGGTGTTACAACAGCACCAAAAGATACACCTTGGCATTCTTGGGCTGTTGTATCTTGTGGAGGTATGAGTATTGGTCATAAAGGCATGATTTATGCTTCAAAGGCTATGTCTATGACAATGCTAGATTTATTTGAAAGTCCAGATTTGGTTGACAAAGTAAAAAAAGAATACAAAGAACGAAAAGGTGACGAAGTATATGAAGCGATGATTCCTGATGGCCCTCCTCCTATTGATGAAGTTGGAAATTAATCTTTGTTACAGAATTATTGATTTTACGTTATTAATATAGAATCTTAAAAAATTTCACATGATTAAACGTAAAATACGATTTAAAAAATTGACAATAAAAATTAAGAAGTTTAATTTTAAACATTTCTATCTTTTTATTTCAATGGTTTTCCTTTTTTTCATCATTGATTTAATTAATAAAGGCTTTTCTTCTGAAATTATTTTAATGGATAATTTAATTCAAAACTTCGAAAATTCCTTAGTGATTACTGGTGCAATCATTATGTTCTTCCCTTTTTATGTAAAAAAAGAAATGAATAAAGAGGAAATAGAAAGTATCTCAAAAAAAGTTTACAAAAAAGAAGAGGAGAAAAGAAAGATGTTAGAAGAAATAATAGAAACTGCTACTATTGGGTAATATAAAAAAGCCCTTCAATATTGAAGGGCTTTTTTATATGTTAAATTGGTATCTCTATAATTTCTTAACGTACTTGGTAATAATCACAATATGTTGTCCATCAACTTTACCTTCAATATATTCGGCATTATCATGATCTAAAGATATACGTCTTACAGCAGTCCCTTGTTTAGCTACCATACTAGAGCCTTTAACTTTTAGGTCTTTAATAAGTACTACAGAATCTCCTGCTTCAAGTACAACACCATTTACATCACGATGTACAATTTTATCAGTATCGTCATCGCCATCTCCAAGTGCATTTGCCCAATTAAGGTCTTCCTCTTCCAAATACATCATATCAATCAAATCTTGAGGCCAACCTTCAGACTTTAAACGATTAAGTAATCGCCAAGCAATAACTTGCACAGATTTGTGCTCACTCCACATACTATCATTTAAACAACGCCAATGATTAGCATCCATAGTATCTGGGTTTTCTATTTGACCAACACATATATTACAGGCATACATGCTATTTTTTTCTTCTACTTTTTGAGTTGGTTGTACTGTATAAACTTGTAAGTATTCGTCTGCACCACATAATTCACAAGTATTATTACTACGCTTGCTTAAAACTCTTTCTAAACTCATTGTTAGATATCTATTCTTTCAATTTTAGCTCCAATAGCTCTTAAACGCTCATCAATATTTTCGTAACCTCTGTCAATTTGCTCAATATTATGAATAACTGAAGTTCCTTTTGCAGACAATGCTGCTATTAAAAGTGAAATTCCTGCTCTAATATCTGGCGAAGTCATTGTCGTAGCCTTTAATTGTGACTTAAAATCATGACCAATAACTGTAGCTCTATGAGGGTCGCAAAGAATAATTTTTGCTCCCATATCTATTAGTTTATCTACAAAGAATAAGCGACTTTCAAACATTTTTTGGTGTACTAATACACTTCCTCTTGCTTGTGTTGCTACTACTAAAATGATACTTAATAAATCTGGAGTAAATCCAGGCCATGGTGCATCTGCAATAGTTAAAATAGAACCATCAATATAACTTTGGATCTCGTAACCATCAGTATGTGCAGGTATATGAATATCGTCTCCTTGACGTTCTACAGTAATTCCTAACTTTCTAAATACATTTGGTATTAATCCTAAATCGTCCCAATTTACATTTTTAATTGTAAGCTCACTTTTAGTCATAGCTGCAAGCCCAATCCAACTTCCAATTTCAATCATATCTGGAAGCATCGTGTGTGTTGTCCCTCCTAGGTTTTCAACACCTTCTATAATTAACATATTAGAACCAATACCAGAAATATTAGCTCCCATGCGGTTAAGCATTTTACATAACTGCTGTAAATAAGGCTCACAGGCAGCGTTGTATATAGTTGTTTTTCCTTTAGCTAAAACAGCTGCCATTACAATATTGGCTGTTCCAGTAACTGAAGCTTCATCTAAAAGCATGTACGTACCTTTTAGCTCTTTTGCTTCTACACCATAAAAATGGTCTTCGCGATTATATCTAAAAGATGCTCCAAGGTTAATAAAACCTTCAAAGTGTGTATCTAAACGACGACGTCCAATTTTATCACCTCCTGGTTTTGGAATGTATCCTTTTCCGAAACGTGCTAATAATGGTCCAACAATCATTATTGAACCTCTTAAACCTCTACCATCAATCTTAAATTGTTCGGACTCTAAATATTCTAAATTTACTTCATCAGCCTGAAACGTATAGGTTCCATGTTTTATCTTTTCTACTTTAACACCAAGCTTCTCTAATAATTTTATAAGCTTATTTACATCTACAATATCAGGAATATTGTGTATTGTAATTTTTTCGGGGCTTAATAAAACTGCACATAAAATTTGTAATGCTTCGTTTTTTGCTCCTTGAGGTTGGATAGCACCTTTTAACTGGTGGCCTCCTTCTATTTTAAATGTCTTCATGTAGAAATAAAAGTGAAAGTTTAGTAACGCTTACGGTTACGGTTATGATTGCTATTCTTTTTGCCCTTTTTATGGCCACTATTACTATTTGAAAATTTACGTTTACTACGCATTAAGCTAGCAGCATCACTTAGGTCTTCTTTACTATCTTTTAGGTTTATTCTACCACTAGAAAGCTCATATAAATGATCAAAAATCACAGCATCTTCAACTGTATCTTTATTCCAGTTTAAGAAACACTTTTTCATATGATTTGCAATTGTATAAACTAGAGCTTCTTTCATTTCACCATCATCCCAAGTATTAGCGACATCAATCATTGTCTTAATATTGTTACCATAAAAGCGATATTTAGGATGACTTTGTGGATAAGCCAAAGGTTCTGGTCTCGCATTTAAAACTTCTTTTGAAGGCTTTTCGTATGGTGAATCTACATCCAATTTAAAATCGGACATAATAAATAACTGATCCCAAAGTTTGTGCTGAAAATCTGGTACATCACGTAAATGAGGTTGTAAATTACCCATCACAGAAATAATAGCCTTTGCAACTTTGTTTCTTTCCTCTTTGGATTCTATTGAAGTAGCGTGGTTTATCATTTTCTGAATATGTCTTCCATATTCAGGAATAATTAAATGTTCACGCTCTGTATTATATTCTAATTGATCTATCAAAATTTGTGTAGAATTAATTGTTTATATGAAGTTTACAATCTAGTGCAAATTACAAAAAAAACTAAGACTATCTAGCTTTATTTTATAGCACTAAAACATTCATTTGGTATTATAACGCAATAACACCTTCAACATTATTACTTACTTCTATATACTTATTAATTACTGCATCTGGATCTTTCATAACCACATTTATTGAAATACTTGTGTACTTCCCGTTTTTTGATGCTGTAGTATTAATTACTGCTCCAGTGTTATCAAACAGTGTTTCAATTTCTGCAATCTTTTGATTGTCAGACTTCACTATAAACTTATACAAATATGCTGATGGCCAATTAGTAGTTTCTTCTAGTTGTCCTTTTAGCTTTTTATAAAATTCTTCAGCATTAGGTTTATTACTCATTTTCTTTAATTTATTGAAATGCAAATATACTCTTTCTCTATATTTTTTATTTCCCTTTTTAATTACGATTTTTACAGCTAAAATCTTGCCAAAATTGAATACAAAAAGAATTGTCATAACTGGAGGTCCTGGAACAGGAAAAACATCGATTATTAACGAGTTAATTAAACGCAACCATATATGTCTTGAAGAAATATCTAGACAAGTAACCTTAGAAGCTCAAAAAAAAGGAATAGAGCAGTTGTTTTTAACCGAGCCATTATTGTTTAGTGATATGCTTTTAGAAGGCAGACATAAACAATTTACTGAAGCTCTGGAGTTTGACACTCCTTTTACTTTTCTTGATAGAGGAATTCCAGATGTAGTAGCGTATATGGATTATTTAGGAACTGAATATCCTGAAAGATTTGTAGAGGCATGCGAAAATCATAAATATGATTATGTGTTTATTTTAGCACCTTGGCAAGAAATATACACTAGTGACAACGAACGTTATGAAAACTTTGATCAAGCTATTGAAATTCATCATAAATTAGTTGACACTTATTCTAAGTATGGCTATGAATTGAATGACGTACCTTTTGACTCAGTTGAAAAACGAACCGATTTTATATTAAATATAGTTGAATCTCTTTAATGCAACATCCAATACAAATATTAGAACGCTATTGGAATTACACAAGCTTTAGACCGCTTCAAGAAGATATTATAAATGCAGTACTTGAAGGTAATGACACGTTTGCATTACTCCCAACAGGAGGTGGAAAATCTATTTGCTTTCAAATTCCTGCGTTAGCAAAAGAAGGTATTTGTATTGTTATTTCTCCATTGGTAGCTTTAATGAAAAATCAAGTAGCTACACTTAAAGAAAAAGGCATTAAAGCCATGGCATTAACTAGCGAATACAGTTACAATGATATTAGCCGAATGTTAGATAACTGTATTTATGGCAATTACAAGTTTTTATACTTATCGCCAGAGCGCTTACAACAAGATATTGTTCAAGATCGTATAAGGCAAATGCATGTTAACCTAATTGCTGTTGATGAAGCACATTGTATAAGTCAATGGGGAAACGATTTTAGACCTGCTTATAAAAACATTTCATTATTAAGAACTTTACAACCAACTGTAAATGTTATTGCTTTAACAGCATCAGCGACCTCAAAAGTTGCCGAAGATATTATTACCGAACTTGATTTTATAAGCCCAAAAGTATTTAAACAATCTTTTACAAGAGATAATTTAGCTTATATGGTTTTTAATACCGAAGACAAGCTTTATAAAATTTCTCAAATATTAAAGAAAAATCCTCAATCCTCGATAATTTACGTAAGAAACAGAAAAGCAACTATAGATATAAGTAACCAATTAAATAATAAAGGATTTAACAGCACATATTACCATGGAGGCTTAAGTAATAATGAAAAAGATTTACACTTCTCGCAATGGTACAATAACCAAACACAAGTTATGGTTGCTACCAATGCCTTTGGAATGGGAATTGATAAAGCTGATGTAAAAACAGTAATTCACATTAATTTACCCGAAAGTATTGAGAGTTATTTTCAAGAAGCAGGAAGAGCAGGAAGAAATGGTAAAAAAGCCTTTGCTGTTATTTTAAAAAACGAAGGAGACGAAACACAAGTAAAAAAGCAATTTTTAAACATACTGGCAGATACTGATTATTTAAAAATTGTATATCGAAAACTGTGCAACTACTTTCAAATATCTTATGGAGAAGGTCAAGACACTACACACGATTTTAACTTTAACGATTTTTGTAAAACGTATAAATTGAATACTCATATTACTTATAATGCTTTAAGAGCTTTAGATAGAACAAGCATTATTAGTTTATCGCAACAATTTCATAATCATACAAAGGTTCAAGTTATAGTTAATAACAATAGTCTTTTTCAATATATTGATAAGCATAAAGACGTTGCTACTGTCTTAAAAACTATTTTGAGAACTTATGGTGGTATTTTAGATCAAGAAGTAAAGATTAATACGATTTTAATTTCTGATAAATCTGGTTATTCTGAAGATTATGTCATTAAAGTTTTATTACAATTAGAAAAAGATGAAGTAATCACTTTAAATCTAAAAAAAACAGATGCGCAAATCACGTTTTTAATTCCTCGTGAAGATGATAAAACCATCAATAGAATATCAAAAATCATCTCACAACAAAATCAGTTAAAACAATCACAAGTAGAAACAATTATTAATTACATAAATAATAACACTATTTGTAAAAGCACACAGCTTCTCTCCTATTTTGGAGAAAAAAACAATACAGATTGTGGAATTTGTTCGGTTTGTATAGAAAACAACACTACTAAAAAATCGTTTCAAGAAACGTCTATTAAGCTTGTTTTAGATTTGTTAGAAGCAAATGAATTAAATTCTAGAGAACTTGTAACAAAAAGTAATTTAAATGCTTCACAAGTTACGCAAATACTATCTTTGCTACTTGAAAAAGAATATATAGAAATAACATCAACAAATACCTACAAAATAAAATCATGAAGAAAAAGGACTTAAGAATTGTATTTATGGGAACTCCAGATTTTGCAGTAACCATATTAAAAGGTCTTATCGAAAAAAACTATAATATTGTTGGTGTTATAACAGCTCCAGATAAACCAGCTGGTCGTGGTAGAAAATTAAATGAATCTGCTGTTAAGGTTTATGCTAAGTCCCAAGGACTACATATTATGCAACCAACAAACTTAAAAAGTGAAGCGTTTGTTGAAGAATTAAAAGCGTTAAACGCTAATCTACAAGTTGTAGTTGCTTTTAGAATGTTACCTAAAGTAGTATGGCAAATGCCAAAACTAGGTACATTTAACTTACATGCATCTTTACTTCCTAATTATAGAGGTGCTGCTCCAATAAATTGGGCTATAATAAATGGTGAGAAAAAAACTGGTGTCTCAACATTTTTTATTGATGAACAAATTGATACAGGAGAAATGATTCTTCAAAAATCAATTAAGATTGATAAAAATGAAACAGCTGGAACACTACATGACAAATTAATGCATTTAGGTAGCAAGCTTGTTTTAAAAACAGTTAAACTCATAAAAAAAGGAGATGTAGTCACAACGCCTCAACCTGAAAATGTAGATATAAAAACAGCCTACAAGTTAAATAAGGATAATTGTAAAATAGACTGGAATCTATCACTAAAAAAGATAAACAATAAAGTTAGAGGCTTAAATCCTTATCCATCTGCTTGGTGTTTAATGAAAAATGGAGAAGATACTTTAAATGTAAAAGTATATAATGTTACTCCTATTAAAGAAAAGCATACAATTGCCATTGGTACTGTAATAATCTTAAAATCAGAAATAAAAGTAGCCGTTAAAAAAGGTTATATAATTTTGGATGAAATTAAACTTCCAGGAAAACGAAAAATGGATATTAAATCGCTTTTAAATGGTTTTCAATTCCACGATGAAGTGAAAATGCTCTAAACCCCTGTTATTACTGATATTACAAAAAACCGCATAAAAACGCTCATCTTTATTAACAATTCACTTAAGTTATTAACAAAACTATGCTTTTCCCTTGCTATTACTTGCGTGAATGGATAATCCGTATAAATTTGTAGAGGCTTTAACAGAAATGTTATCCCAAACAAATAATAATTTTAAAATTTCAATTTATGAACAAAACAGATTTAATCAATGGAATGGCAGAAAATGCTGGAATTACTAAAGCAGCTGCTAAGAAAGCATTAGATTCATTATTAATCGACATCGAAGGAGCATTACAAAAAGGAAATAGAGTTTCTTTAGTAGGTTTTGGTTCTTGGTCTGTTTCTAGAAGAGCAGCAAGAGACGGAAGAAACCCTCAAACTGGAAAGACTATAAAAATTAAAGCTAAAAATGTAGTTAAGTTTAAAGCAGGTTCTGACTTAAGCAGCGCTGTAAACTAAAACATACATTTGTTTTATAAAAAAAGGGTTCGCATCGCGAACCTTTTTTTATTCCATAAACCCAACTTTGCTTTTTAATAAAAAATTGATTAAGTTTAATAACAAATAATTGGCTATGTCTAATTTAAATCCAAAAAAAGGCAACTTACTAATTGCCGAACCATCAATAATTGGAGATCTTTCTTTTAACAGGTCTATTATCTTGCTAGCAGACCATAATAAAGAAGGCTCTATTGGATTTATTTTAAACAAACCCTTAGATTACACCTTACAAGATTTAGTCCCAGAAATTGAAGCTAATTTTAGAGTTTACAATGGAGGACCAGTAGAGCAAGACAACCTATACTTTATTCATAAAATTCCAGAGTTAATTCCTAATAGTATTGAAATATCTGAAGGTATTTTTTGGGGAGGTGATTTCGCTAGTGTTACTCATTTAATAAATGAAGGTAAATTAAACGAAACTGATATACGTTTCTTTTTAGGTTATTCGGGTTGGGAAACCAATCAATTAATAAACGAATTGCTAGGTAACACTTGGATCCTTACAGAGAATATCTATAAAAAAGAAATCATTGAAAAGAAAGAAACCTCTTTTTGGAAAGAAAAAATGCTAGAGCTTGGTGGTGAATACAGTATTTGGTCTAATGCACCAGAAGATCCTACTTACAATTAAGACAATCTTACCTTAACATTTAATTTAGCTAACAAGTTTTTAGCAACTGTATTAGAAAAACTCTTTTTTCTATATTTTGATATTGGTTGTATTCCAACCATTACGTTTGTTATAAATAATTCATCGGCTTTCTGTAATTCAAAAGGAGATATTGAAGCTTCTTCTAATGTAAATTCAGGTATTAATTTAATAATATCAATTATTTGCTTTCTCATGATTCCTTTTAAACAACCATCAGTTAAAGGTGGTGTTTTTATAACAGAACCTTTAACCAAAAATAAATTACCATTTAAAGCTTCAACAACACTCTTATTGGTATTTAATAACAAACAATTTTCTAATTGATTTTCTTTAGCGTAAACACTAGCAATAACATTAAGTACTTTATTATTGGTTTTTAGGGTAGATAATATTGTTGGCGACACATAATTATCTTTGTACAAATCAACGTTATAAGCATCTTCAGCTAATAAATAAGTGGCATCACTACGTTCACTTACTGAAATATAAAAATTAACGTCATTATTATTAGGTGCATACAAGCCTCCCTCTACTCTAGCAACTGTTAGTTTAACACGTGCAGATTTATTAGATAAACTATTACCCTCAAGTACTTTAAAAACCTCATTCTCTAAAAACTCCAAAGTAAAACTCATTGGAATATCCATACGAACTATTCGCATTGAAGCCATTAATCTAAAATAATGGTCTTCCCAAAATAAGATTTTACCATTACTCACCTTTATTGTTTCAAAAACTGCATCACCATAAGCAAAACCTCTATTGTTTAAGGATATATTTGCTTCGTCTGTAACCACTAATGTTCCGTTAATATTTACCATAAAAAAAGTCCCGAATAATTCGGGACAAATATAATTTAATTTATATGATTTTTATGCTGAACCTAAGACATGTTTTAGATCAGATATTTGATTTTCCCAAAGCATTTTTGTTTCATCTACTTCATCTTCTTCAGCAAAATCAGTTACCATTAAAGAAACATCCTTTGTAATATCATCAACTTGAATACGAATTTCAAAATATGATGCGTCTTCGTCACCATTAAGCCACTTAAATTTTACGCGTTCACCGCTTTTTTTAGTTAATAATTTTGCTTTTTCCTCACTGTCATCCCAAATAAAAGTAAATAACTCTCCACGAGAATTTACATTATCTGCAAACCATTCTGATAACCCCGAAGGTGTTGATATATATTGATATAATAATTGAGGTGAAGCGTGTATAGGGAATTCTAGTTCAAATTTAATTTTATCGTCCATGTATTCTTAAAAAATTAGAAACGTAATATATACATTAATTATTTAGTTTTAAAACTAAATTTAAAAATATTTTCTTGCAGTATTATTTGTACTACTTAATTTTGTTTTTATATTTGCAGCCGCAAAAGATGGCGAGGTAGCTCAGTTGGTTAGAGCGTTGGATTCATAACCCAGAGGTCCCGAGTTCAAATCTCGGTCTCGCTACAAATTTCAAGCAATTGTAAAACAGCGGTTTAGTTTTAACTAAACCGTTTTTTTATGATTAATCTTCAACAATTACTAGTATTTGAATACAAAAGTACATATGATTTAACTGTGAAGAAAAACTACTCTACCCCTAAAATATACTTAGCAGGCACAGATTTAAGACACATACAATTGTTATTAGTTCAAAACTCTACAAAGACAACTGAGATATATACACATGTTGTCACAAGTTCTTTTAGCAGTATTAAAAACCCTCTTGATTCCTAAATATTAATCAAAAATATATTAGTCTGATTCAGTAGTAGTTTAATTACAATTTTATAAGTTTATACTCATAAACTAGAAATAATTTCTAGGTATATATAATAAAAATATACTCCCTAGGGAGTATACACATACGTTACCTGCAATATGGAACAAACAAAACGCAAAAATTGAATGAAAAATTTGAACCTGATTTTTATTGCTTTTATACTGACAACATTTTTTAGTTGTAAGGCAGAAGTTGAGTCGGATTTAACTTTTGCTTTTTCGATTGATAAAGACGGCGTTTATGTTTATTCTCTGTCCGAAAAAAAAGCAAAGCATATATATTCAACTGATAAGATATTTCAAAATGACTATTTCAAATTAATAAATGATAGTGTTATTCAAGTTGGGCATCAAAGCAAAAAAAGAAGTGAAACAAAGCAAAGGAAGGTTTATTCAAAATATTTATATAGAACAGATGGCGACAGTACTTTTATTACAAATAATCCACCATATACAGTACAAGACAACTATGACTATCTAACTGATAGTATTTATCATATTAATATTAAATCAAATAATTCTTTTTTAGCTTCAATAAAAGATTATGAACATTATGATCACAGTACTATAAAAATCAAGACCCAAAATTTTGACCATAATGGAAAACTGATTTTTCAAAAAAATACTTCGTTTGCTTGTGGAGGAACATCAAGCTCTTCAAAAGGAATTAGATTTTGTGATTTTAAAAGATTTTTCTCGGAGAGTAAAACAGTATTGGGTAAAAAAATCGTTTCGGAACGTGGTGACTTAATTATTTATGATGGAATTTCGAGTGATACCTTACTAAAATTTGACGGACATTTTGACCCAAAGTTTGGAAGTGGCTACTATAATCCTACATTATCGAATGACGGAAAGAAAACTTCATTTCAGTATTTAGCTGGATTTTTTAATAATGGGTCTTGCATTTATGAAATGGACATTGACACCAGAAACAAAACAAAATTAATATTGTACCACCTCCTATCACTAACTTAAATGATAGTCCTATACTAGCTGAAGTAGTAGACCAAACAGAAATAAAAGAAAAAACGAATAAAAATGAACCTATGTCTCTTTCTGGAGTTGGAAATTCAACAGCAGGAACATTAATTGCAGATGGTTTAAAATCTTTATTAACTTCTCAAAAAAATAAACCAGCAACTAAAGGTGACCTAGAAAATCTTAAGGAGGTTATTATAGGTAGATATCATCCAATTAAAAATTTACCTCCAAAACTAGATGGTACAAAACCTTTTTATGATATAATAATTAATGAAGTTATATATTTCTAAGTAATTTCAATAAAATTGAAAACATAAAACACTAAACAAAAGACACTTACTTACAAAAACCAAAGAAAACAAAAAGATAGCTTAATAAGCAAAAAAAAAATGTAAGTCTAACCCTTACTATTAATAAGGTTTTTATTATTGTCAAAAAATAAAATGAAGATATCTTTGTTTTATAGTTGTTTATTCTCCCTCAGATTTAAACACAAAATATGACAAAAAAAAATAAAAACATTATTAATTGATGACCATCCATTAATTACAGATTCACTAAAAAGAATACTTAATACAATAGAAGGAAGTAATAATCTAGAGTTTATAATCCATATAGCACATGATTGTGATTCTGCCAATTTTGAATTAGAAAAATCCTTTGACAGTTTTCCCTTTGATTTAGTCTTTTTAGACATAAGAATACCACCTTCTAAAGATAAAAAACTATTATCAGGAGAAGATATAGGTATTAAAATAAGGTCTGAATTTACAAATACAAAAATAATAATATTCACATCTCTTTTAGAAAATTACAGGCTTAATAGTTTATTGAGAAATGTTAACCCTGATGGATTATTATTAAAATCAGACATCACATTCAATAATTTATTTGAAGCAATAAATACAGTTATTGAAGAACCTCCTTTTTATAGTAAACAAGTAATAAAATTATTACGCAAACAAGCTGCAAATGATACTATATTAGACAACATTGATAGAAGACTATTATATGAGCTTTCAATCGGAGCACGAATGAAGGATTTACCAAATATTATACCTCTGACAATTGCTGGTATAGAAAGGAGAAAAAGAAAGCTAAAAGAAGCTTTTAATACTCAAAAAGATGATGACAAAGAGCTTTTAGAAATAGCTAGAAAAAAAGGCTTTATATAAGATAACTTATCAGAAACAAAACATCCCTTAGTTATAGTAAGGAAAACCATTACTACAAATAAATAGTGTTTTTTAACTTTATCAACTATGAAACATTTTTATATAAAAAGGAAAAAAGTTGATGCATTCAATTTACAAGAAGTATTAGTTACTCTAGTTATTATTGGCATTTTAATTTTATTAGCATTTCCTAGTTTATCTCCAATGGTTAGCAAAACCAAAAGTTTAGAAGCACAAATGCAACTAAAATACCTTTACAATACACAAACCATGTATAGATATATGCACTCAAAATATTCATTTGATTTTAGTGAACTAGATTTTGAAGCTCCTAAGACAATAAATGAAAATGGAACCTCAAATTACAAATATGAAATAGTAAATGCTTCAAACAACTCATTTAAAGCAATTGCTACTGCTATTTCGGACTTTGATGGTGATGGAATATTTAATGTATGGCAAATAGATGAAAACGGAATACCTAAACAAATAACAAAAGATTAGATTGGACTTAGCTGTTAAATTTCTATTACTTTTCTCTTTACTAATTATTTTCTTTCAAGATATCAAATTAAGAAAAGTATATTGGTTTTTATTTCCTCTAGTAGGGGTATGTGTAGGTTACTTACATTATTCCAACACGCTTCCAGAACTTTTCTTAGCATATTCAGCTTCAAATTTATTATTCGTTTCCATTCTTTTACTAATTGTATTAGTATACTCTAAACTAAAATTAAAAACTCAATTCAAAAAAGTGTTTGGTTTTGGAGATATACTCATGTTTATAGCCTTAAGCTTTTCTTTTGCTATGGTGTCATTCGTCTATATATTTATTTGTTCCTTAATCTTTTCTCTTATTACTCATCTTTTTGTTAAAAATAAAAAGAAAGCGGACTCAGTACCATTAGCAGGTTATATGAGTATATTTTTCTTTTTGGTTTTTACTGGTTACTGGCTAGGATTAATTAATTCTGTTTATAGTATCTAAAATGAATACGAATAAATATCAAATTCCAGTACATTTAACTCAACTTATAACAAGCAAACAAGCATATCATTATTATATTGTCCCTATAGATTTGAAGGATGAATGTATTCATTTTAAATCTAATAATACTTCTCCATCTCTTAAACAGGAATTAGAAATTGTATTTGGTAAAAAAGTTAAGTTAGAAAATGAAACTATAGATATAATTAAACAATATCTAGAAGTTAACTTCAGAAAAACTAATAATAATTCTTCAGAACTTCATTTTAGCACTGATTTTTTAAAAACATTATTACTAACTGCAAAAGACATAGGAAGTAGTGATATTCATTTTGAACCTTATGAGAATAAATGTAGAGTACGTTATCGTCTTGATGGAAAACTAAAAGAACAGTTTGTAATTTCGTTAAATGAATATCCCATAATTATAAATAAACTAAAAATACAGGCTGGATTAGATATCTCAGAAAAACGTTTACCACAAGACGGACGAATATCAATAAGCACTGATATAGATGAATTTGATATTCGGGTTTCTTCTTTACCTACTCTATATGGTGAAAAAATGGTACTTAGAATCTTAAGTAAAGATGCCAGTCATATTAACTTAAGTGATTTAGGTTTTACTAAAAGTGAGCTTTCAATTTATAAAGAGACTATAAAAAACCCTAATGGGATTATTTTAATCTCTGGTCCTACTGGATCTGGAAAAACCACAACGTTATATGCTACTTTAAAAGAGTTAAATAATGACACTACTAACATTTTAACCATTGAAGACCCCATTGAATACACATTAGAAGGCATCAACCAAGTTCAATTAAGAGAAAATATAGGTTTAGATTTTGCTAGTACATTGAGAACTTTTTTACGTCAAGATCCAGATATAATCATGGTTGGAGAAATTAGAGATGTAAAAACCGCAAATATGGCTATTCGTGCAGCTTTAACAGGACACCTTGTTTTATCTACCATTCATACAAACTCTGCCTGGGCTACCGTTTCTAGGCTTGTAGATATGGGAGTACCATCTTTTTTAATTGCATCTACTCTTAATGTTAGTATAGCTCAACGTTTAGTAAGAAAATTATGTTCTCATTGTAAAGAGGCAAAAAAAATAAGTCTAGATGTTTTTCCTAATAATTTTTCAATACCAAAAGAGCTAGAAAACCATTACATAGCCAAAGGGTGTAGTAGCTGCTACCATACAGGATATCAAGGAAGAAAAGCTATTTATGAAATAATTCCAATTACAACTGATTTAATTGAACATATAAAGCAAAATGACTTAGAAATTGACCACTATTTACAGAGTAAAAATATTTCTACTCTTAAATCAAACGCTTTAAGCTTAGTCATAAAAGGTGACACTTCTATAGATGAGGTTTACCCATTACTTAGTAACTAAAAAAAGATTTATCATTAATGAAAAAATTAATCCTAATACTATTATTATGCTTGTGTTTTTTCCTAACAAATAGTCAAAACAATAGGATTCAGAATATAAAAAACCAACTCACTGTTTTATCTGTTGATAATGTAGGGCTGACTGAGAATGTTAAATCGGAAATTAATGTAAACAATATAACGCTAGGAAATTTTTTGTTAGCTATATCAAAAATTCATAAGTTAAATATTAATGTTTCCGAAGAGTTGCAACAAACTACACTAAACAATAATTTTCCAAACGTTGCTGTTTCGGATATATTAATATTTCTGTGTCAAGAATATAATTTAACCATTGATTTTATAGGTAATATTTTATCAATAAAACCATATGTTGAACCAATAGATGACTCTTTAGAACCTAAATTAAGCATTGCTTATTCACCTAAAGATTCTACAATCTCTATAGATGCACGTGGTGATAAACTCTATGATGTTTTTAGACAAATCATGGACGAAACTGATAAGAACTTAGTATTCACACCTGGCTTAGAAAATAAAGCTATTACCATTTATTTACAAAATGTTCCTTTTGATTTAGCAATGCAAAAAATAGCTTATGCTAATGATTTATTCTTTGAAAAAACAAAAGATAATTTCTATGCTTTTGAATCAAGTAATATCGTTAACAACTCAAATATTGCTACAAATAACAGACCTGCACGTGTGAGAAATTCTAATTTCTTTTTTAAAATTCTAGATAAAGAAACCAAACTTATAGAAGTAAATTTTATTAATGCTCCTATAGCAAATATTATTAACGATATAAGCACTGAATTAGATATAGATATTTTCACAGCAACTCCTCTAATTGAAGCAGGGTTTTCTACGTTCAAAGCCAAACAAATAAATTTTGATGATTTATTAGTAAAGTTATTTGAGCCTCAGTATATTAATAGCTCATCAAACACTTCCAACAGCACAAACAGACAAAATCCTAGCACTAGTAACCTAGTAAACAAAACCATCTTTACTTTCAAAAAAGAAGATAATATCTATTTTTTTGGAACTGAAAATCAACTAAGTGTTCGTAAAGTAGAAATTATTAATCTTAAACATCGTTCTGTATCATTGTTAAATGACCCTTCTGGAAGTGGTTATAACAATACTTCCTCAATGGGTAACTTTTCAAATAATGGTTATAACTCAGGGTATAATACAAATCAATTTGACAATACAAGTAATTTCAATAATAGCAATAACACCAATAATCGTAATCTTCAAAATGGGACAAACAATTCTAGAGTAAGTTTAAACGCTAGTAATAGTAATATTGAAACTTTAGAGGCATTAATACCTGACGAGGTAAAAGAAGATTTAGAAATAAAAGTAGACTTCGAATTAAACAGCTTTTATGTAAATGGGCCTAGTGCCAAAGTTGAACGTTTTAAAAACTTTATTGAGCAAATAGATAAACGTGTTCCAGTAGTTTTAATCGAAGTAATGATAATTGAAGTAAATAAAAGTACCACCCTAGATTCAGGTGTTACTTGGGGAATTGGTGATGAGCCTGTTACTACTCAAGGAAGCATATACCCAACAACTGATTTAACAATTAGTGCAAATGGTGTAAATAACTTAATTGGCAGTTTTAATGCTTTTGCTGGTTCTAATCTTGGGAAGGTAGGTCCAAATTTTTTCGCTACAATTCACGCTATGGAAACCAATGGGGATTTAAAAGTAAACTCCACACCACATATAGCAACATTAAATGGACATCGTGCAGTTTTTTCTAATGGTTTACAATCCTATTATGCTGTTACTCAACGTAACATTTATGGTACAGATAACCCGCAAACTTCAGAAATTACTAATTACTATCCTATAGATGCACAATTGGCACTCTCTGTAAAACCATCTGTTTCAGGAGACGGACAAGTACAATTAGATATTTTTGTATTACAATCCAGTTTTGGAGCTAGAATATCTGAAGACGCTCCACCAGACCTAAGTTCAAGAAGTTTTAGCTCTATTATTAGAATGCAAGATCAAGATGTAGCCATTTTAGGTGGTTTAGAAGAACAAATGAAAAGTAATTCAGGTTCTGGAGTTCCGTTTTTAGCCAGAATACCTGTTATTAAATGGTTATTTAGCAAACGTGTGAGAGAAGCTAAAAAATCAAAATTAACCATCCTTATAAAGCCTACAATTATTAAATAATGTTTAAGCAATTAGGTACATATTTAAAACATGGAAATCAATTTTATGGGATTGAATTAACTACAATTAATAATAGTTCTTGTGTTAAAGGTATTATTTTAAAAAAACAGAAAAACACTCTCGATATAAAAGATACTATTGAAGTTACAAGTTTAGAAGCTCTCTTTAGTAGGTTAAAAACACCTCAAAGTTTTTCTTTGGTAATTAATAATTCAAATGTAATAACCAAAAAAGTTGAAAGCTCACATAATGAACCTGAAAAGATACTATTCTCTGCATTTCCAAATATACAAATGAATGATTTTTGGTATGAGATTATTTCAGAAAAAAACATACACTTCGTTTCTATTTGCAGACAAGATTATGTACGATTAATTCAAAATCAATTCAAGCAAGAAAAGCACACTATACACTCTATTTCTCTAGGTAATTCTTTAATAAAAACACTTAAATCATGGGTTAACAACAATATTATTGAAACTACTAATGCGTGTATTGAGCTTGATGAAAACAAAATTCAAAACATAAATGCAAAAAACTCTGAATTCACTAAGCAATACAATATAAATGGAATTAAACTTTCCAATAATCATATTTTAAGTGCCTCTTCTGCATTACAATTAATTGTAAATAACAACTATTCAGTTTCAAATCTAGAAGAACTTAATACTGAGTTAAAGTCAAACTTTTACTCCAAAAGGTTCCAAAAATTATTTTTAATAGGTGGATTAGCAACCATTTTTAATTTGCTACTAATAAACACTTTCTTTTTTAACCATTATTTAAAGGAAGTAAACCTTTTACGAGAAACCTCTTCTTTAAACTTAGCTTCTAAACAAAATATGATTGCTGTTTCAAAAGGAGTTGAGGAAAAGAAAAAAATAGTTGAGGATATACAAAAAAATGGTAGCTCAAGAACTACATACTACTTAAATAGCATCGTCAAAAGTTTACCTAGTTCAATTCTATTATCTGAAACAAATTATCAACCTATAACAAAGCGCATAAGTGAAGGAAAAACAATTGAACAAAATTTAAATACTATTACTGTAATAGGTATTACAAATGACAGTTCTCAATTTTCTACTTGGTTAAATGAATTAGAAACTTTTAATTGGGTAAATAGCATTGCAATTATAGAATATACAGATCTTACAAAAACCAAAAGCAGTTTCAACATTAAAATTGAACTTAAAAATGTCTAATAAAATTAAAAACATAATATACATTATTGGTTTTATACTTAGCTTGATTATTTGTTATCAGTTAGCTTTTTCAAGGACATTGAAACTAAAAAATGAGTATACTCAATTAAATCAAGAAGCTTCAATTTTCGAATCTATGCCAAAACATATGGCTACTTTAAAAAAGAAAGAACACTATTATGACTCTCTTTTAATTAAGTACCAACATAACAGTTCTATTCAAAATACGTTGTTAAAAACACTAAATACTTATGCTAAAGCGCACGATTTACAAGTAATAGATTTTATTAAGCCTCATACTTTCAAACAAGACAACCTCACTATTAAGACTTATCAATTTGAATTAGAAGGATCCTACAATAATATTCAAGGGCTTATATATGAACTAGAACAAAACCAAAAATTTGGAGAAATAATAAGTGTTCACTTAAAAAAACAAAAAAAACCTAGAACTAGAAAAGTTTATTTAAACGCAAAAATTCTTTTAAAAAGTTTATCCTAAAACACTACTTAGTCTAAACATAGGTAAATACATAGCTATTACTATCACTCCTATTAGTCCACCAATAACAATGATTATTAATGGTTCTAAAATATTAGATAACATTTTAGATCGCTGTTGTACTTGGGTATTATATTGTGTATTTAGTCTTTCAAAAATAAACTCGGTTTGATTAGTTTCCTCTGCAACCCTAACTAGAGCAACCATTTTACTATCAAAAAAGTGTTCATCATTTAAACTATTACTTAAACTTTTTCCAGTTAGAACACTTTGCTCAATATGCTTTAATGCCTTTTGTAAAGGATAAAACTCTATCATTTGCTTTACCAATTGAATACTATTAACCACTGGTACTTTTGATGCTGACAACAAGCTCATAGATTGGGTAAATTGCGATAAGTATACTGTTTTTACAAAAGCACCAACAAAAGGTATTTTTAAAATAAGGTTATGTACTGTTACTTTATACCAAATTTTATTTTTAAAAATTGACTTTAAGGCTATGACTCCAATACATATTATTAAAATAAGTAAACCATAACTTTTAACAAACTCAGATATTGCAATAATGAAAAGTGTAATTCCTGGAAGATCAACATTTTGTTGTTTAAAAATATCTTGAAACATAGGCACTACAAAACTCAACATAAAAGACACCACCAATATAGCTGTAAAAAGTAATATAATTGGATAAGTTAGTGCATTTACAACATTTCTACGTTGTTCGTTTTTTAAAGAAAAATAATTCCCTAGCTGCTCCATTACTCGAAATAAGGTTCCTGTTTCTTCTCCTATTTTTACAGAATAATATTCATATTGAGTAAACACTTTATGAGCCTGTAAACTTTCTGAGAAGCTTTTCCCTTCTACAATACTTTTAGAAACTGTTTCTAATATGTTTTTTGTTTCCTTTTTTTTTACTGAGTTTGCAACAAGATCAATAGCTTCTTTTAAAGAAACACCTGCTTTTATAAGCACACTCACTTCAGTATAAAAATCTTCTTTTATTTTATTAGAAAAAGGTTTACTAAATAGTGTAATTTCCTTTTCTAGAAAAGAAGTTTCTTTCTTCTTAGAATTTATACTTGTTTTCTTTACTTGTGATATATTGTCTAATTGAAAAGCCATTAATTTAAATATGAAGTTGCATCGTTAGTTTTAAAAATGAATAGTTGTGAATTATTAGTTTTAAGCTTTACTGCATCTATATTGCCATTTGTTTTAATATTGCCATCAAAAAAGACATGCTTTTCTAAAATTCTCAACTTAAATGTGTCTCGATCTTTAACCACATAATCATCTTTAAAATTATATGTTTTCTGTCCTATTTCTGATTTAAAATGTAATTCTTCTTCTACATTATCATAGGTGATTTTATGATAACGGTTAAAATCAATCCTCAGGGAATGCTCTAATAAATTTAACTCCGTTTCATTATTAAAATTTCTTTGAATTGCTAGCATTTGTTTTTGGACTAATGTTAATACTGTAAAAGCAAGACCAACTATAATACTTGTAATAATAAGCACTACAATCATTTCACTTAAGGTAAAAGCGTCTATTTTTTTAGTAGTTGTCATTTATTACTTTCTCAACAGTTCTATCAGTTTCTTTATTATCTCCAGTTATTATAATTACTTCTTTATTGTTTTCTTTAATTTTTACAACAGAGACATCCCAATTATGAAAAGTGTTTTTATAAGGCAATATGATTTTGTTATTATTACACAAATACTCTAACTCATCTAAATGTGAGTTAATAGTATTGGTATTATATTTTATTGTATTAGTAAACACATTATTTAAAACAATACTAGAAACCATAAATACTATCATTATTAATACAGTAGCTACCAATGTTTCGGTTAATGTAGATGCCTTTACTTTTTTTAATACAACCATTTTGCTACCTCCTTTTCAGTATTATTTAATTGTATTCCTACATACTCTGGAGCTAACCTATTTCTATTTATTTCTGCATTATATAAATGATTTTGATATACAGAACCAGCGTGATTAATAACAAAATTAGAGGTATATACTGCTCCAAACACACTACCTCTAAGCTCTAAATTTTGATTGCAATACACCTCTCCATAAACTTCAGTACTTTCTTTTAAAAGCACTTGAGAGTTATAATTATTAGGCTGCTTATTTCCTTGGTAGCAAACAACACCTTTAATAACTGTATTCTCGCCAATAGATATATCTGGAAGCATTTTGTTTAATTGATTGGATCTTAAACTAGATTCCTTTAATAACACAATACTTGAAGGATAACTCATCTCTACATAGTTACCAATTGAGATTCTTTTTGTTGCAAATACCTGAAATACACCTTTTACATTATTGCTAATTTCTACTTCTGGAGCAATTAATAATACATCATTTAAAATAGCTGAAGGCTCCACAATTATTTTTTTATCAGATTGAATTATAACATGTCCTGAAACACTAACATTTGAAATTTCTAACATGTCATTATGATATAACAACATTAAAGGATTTAAAAATGAATTTTTTATAGTATCATTTCTTTTTATTTCTATACTTTTAAATGTATTGGGAACACTCTGAAAACCGTCTTTTATTTCATTACTTCTTAGCCTTGGTAAACTTTTACTCAATTTTTGCTCTCCATAAATTAGTTTGGTGCCGTAATATGATTGTCCAGCTATATTACCAGATTTAACACCACGTTTTGGCAAAAAACTAATACCTTCTATTTTTGTGTTTCCTACAACTATTAAAGGCTTGTTGTGTTCTTCTAAATATAATGCTATAGCATCGTCAGTACTTTGTTTACCACCAACTAAAGCTATTTTTTGTATTTCTATGCCTTTTTGTTTTGAACTAGATACAATACGTTCAAAAATTCCCCAATGTGATTTATAAAGTTTTAATGACGTATTTGTATTTTGCTTTAAATCTACATGCAATGTATCATTAAACTCAAGCTCATTTTCTAAACCATATGTTACTCCATAATTGGAAATATTAATGGTTTTAGCTAATACATGCTTTTTTAAGTTTAGTTGGTTGTGCGTTTGTACAAATAATAAAAAACTAAATAGTAATAGTGCTATAACTATTATAATAAACAATGTTAACTGCAAAGCGCCTGCATTTAGTTTTTTTAAAAACATTTTAATTATAATTAAATGTTTTTGTTTGCCCTTTATATCGTAAAACTACCGATGATGCATTACCCTTTACTAATGCAATACTATCTGCAATTTGTCCTTTTTTTAAAATATGTTGTGTATTATTAATACTCACCAAAAATACTTTGGACTTAGCTTTTTTATTCTCTATAAGACCTTGATATTTTATTGACTTCCAAACCACATTACTTATAGTTGCCCCCTTTTTTTTTCCTGCTTTTTTTTTGGTAAGAGTTCCTAAAAAAGGATCACGTTCTACTGTTTGTATGGTAAACTTGTAATCCTCCGTGATTTGTTTAGGTGCGAAAGTGGTTTTAAATTCCATAGAAATGGGCTCTGGTTCTTTAGTTAATAAATTATTAATAAAACCATAGCCTATAGTACCCCAAATACCAATAGAAGCAACTATTAGAATTTTTATAAAAATGGGGTTATTTTTACTCAATAACGAAGGCATTTGCAGTATAATTTGTTTGATATGCTGAATTTTCTGCTCTTACACGCCATTGATAATTACCCAAGCTTAACATTTTAGTAAAATTTGTTGCTGTAATAGTCGTGTCTAATACTATTTGTGTTGCTGCTTCAAAACTAGGTGTTGCTATTTGCAATCTGTAGGAATCTGCATCAACCACCTCGTTCCAAGAAAATGTAGGTGATGTTATTGATAAGGTTGATTGATGAGATGGCGCCAATAACACTACTGTAGCGTCTGAAATATCTGGTACTTCAATTAAATCTTCACAAGCTATAGTAATTAATAACAGTACAACATAAAAAAATCTCTTCATAAATAGTATTAATTAAACCAATTATAAAGTTATTCTATTTATAAAAAACGTGTTAAGGAAAGTCCTTACTAATAGTAAGGTTTAAAAACTATATTTTCACCAACTATTACATACAAGAGGAGTTATTACTCCCTATTTTTTAGAGCATTACAAGAACTTAAAAACAAAAGAGCATATATTACTATGCTCTTTTTACATTTACTTTAAATTATATTTATTTAAAAATCAATAAATTAAACCCACAAATCTAATCATCAACTAATTTATACCGTAACCAGCTTCGCAAAAATAGTCTACCTCAAAAGGGAAGTATTTTACAAATATATCCTTTATACTATTTACCTCTTTAGATTTCCGTGCATAAGCATCTATCTTCTTAACACCCTTTACAAATACTTCATAGTGCATGGCATCTTTAGGACGTTTAGTACTTTGAAGGCTTTGTTTATCTAATTTTTCAGCGATTTCAATAAGTTGTTCCAAATCTTTTAAATCTCCTATTGATATACCTGACTCTTTTATAATGTAATCTAACTCTGTAAAAGGAGAATCATATGATTGCTCTTCACCTGCAATTATTTGTCCATTACCTTCCTTATCTATAGTTATCAGGTGAGTACATCCATAAGGGCTTCTCATTAATAATTTTATAAAATCTTCTTCATTTTTGTTTTTAACACAACTGTTAATAGCTGCTAATGTAGTAAGCAATAATACTATTTTTTCAATCCCCTTATTGATAAACATACTTCATCTTTTAAAGTTAATTTTTCCTTTTCTTTTTGTATTTCTTCCTTTCCTCTGGTGACAATAACCTGCCATTACCGTAGGAAACTCTACGCCCTAAATTTCTATCTGCTCTCAAACTGTTCTCTGATGGATAACTTCTTCTTTTACTATTTGCTGGTCTATTATATATACCTGTTGCATATAGCTCTTCTTTAGGCTGCTCTTCAGTTTGAGTTTCCCCATATCTATTAGTAAAAGTGTTCCTATATTTATCATCAAGAGGTTTGGATGCCCCGTCCATAGTAGCAAGAGAATGCGATAGCTCATGACCTAATGCTATATCTTCAGTTAACATTTCAGCTGAAACTTTACCGTCTTTTTCAACTAGTACAGCATGCATTACTCCTCCAATTGTAACCATAGAATCTGACCCAGTACCATTTTGGGAATCAACTTCATTTATTGCTTCTTCAGATGCCCCAACCGTCGATTTATCAAAATTAATAGTTACCGTGTAATCATGAGAAATCAAATCTCTTAATAGTCCAGTTCCAGAAGTCTTTTCCCCATCGCTATTTTTAGAAACGATATCTACCATTCCTGTTTTTGAGTTATATTTTAGTTTATCATCGGTAAGTGCTTGAAGCCATCCCATCACAGCATCTCTTTGTTTATCAGTTAAATTTCCATCAATACTAATAGATTGCCCATCTGGGTCAACGAAAACAATTGGGTTATTCGCTACATAATTATAAGGACTTAAATTAAAATAATCTTCTGCAAAATTATCAATATTCATCCATCTTCCTAGACTAGCATCATAATTTCTAGCATGGAAATCCATCCAACCAAGTCCTAACTCATCATTTTCTTCTTTACCACCAAAGCCATACGGATGGTCTGTTCCATTAACAACATTATTATACCCTTTATGTTTTAAACCAAAAGGATAGTAGTTGTTTTCTTCTAAGATTTCTAAGCCTCCTTTTTCAATAAATACATTATCTACATAAAAATGGGTTTGTAGTCCTTGATTAATATTAGACTTATCAAACTTTAACCTTAATCTTGGGCCTGCCACTATAGTATGCGTATGTGTATATGTTCCTGTTGATAAATCATTATTTATAACATACCAATTAAGATGATTTCCATTAGCATCCAATTCTTGTAAAAACACGCGTACTAATGGTGTATCTCCTGTGTCTACATCTAAACTTATAGTTACTTCATCTCCTGGTGCAAAATCATCACCTACCTCAAATCTTGTTCCATTCCATTGATTTTGTACATTGACCTTTAATCTGCCATTATCTAACTCTACACTTCCATGTGTTTGGTTACCTGCAAATGTCCAACCATTGTGATGCTCATCAAATGTACTCTCTAATATAGACTGATAATCGCCATTAGTATCTTTAAATGCCAATCTAATGTTTCCTAAATGGTCTTTGTACTGGTAAGCATAATCATAACCTCCCTGTCCATCTGGTTCTACATAACCTTCTGGATGACTGAAAAATCTTAAATTCTCACCTGTTCCATCCTCCTCATAAATGAAGTTTCCTGCATATTTAGTAGTGGTTAAGGTTCCGTTGTCGTTCACAGTCTTTTTTAGTTTTACTCCTGAGGCATCGTAAATATACGAAATACTTCCATTAGCAAAGGTAACTGTACTTGGTAAATTTAAATGGTTATAGGTAATACTTGTAATGCCCTTGTTTTTATCCTCAATCATATTACCATTAGCATCATAAGCATAATCATTACCTGATGTATTACCATCATTAAAGCCTTCATTTGCCCATCCTGTTGTGTTATCTGTGACTTTATCTAACTGATTACCATTGTATGTATAAGCTAACTTATCAATCTCCACACCATTACCTACTCGACTCAATGTTAATATATTACCATTCTTATCATATTTCATCCCCAATAAATCAAATCCTGAACTCAAATTATAAAGACCTGCATTTCTTACGCCATAATCTGCATTTAATATACGGTTTAAATTATCGTATCTATAAGCATAACCTCTTGCCTCTACACCATTAGTCTGATCATTTACTGTTTTCCATATCGTCTCACTTATATTTCCATTGTATAACGCTATATAGTTACTTGGCGAATTGGTAACATCTTTTGTGTTATAGTTGAGCTTAAAACTAAATAAATCGTTACCTAATTGTTCTACATCATTAATCTGCTTTAACCAACCTCTAATATTATATGTATAGTCCACCGTTTGTAATGGAGATGCTGCGATACCTCCTACTCCTTTACTTTCCAATTGCCCTAATTCATCATAAGTGTTATTAACAATAGTCTCTGGCGTGTCTCCTGTAATGGTTTGTGTTTGGGTAAGCATACGTCCTGCATGGTCATATGTAAACGCATCGGTAATCTCTATAACTGCATTACCTGTTTTACTATGTGTACTCGTAGTCTCTAATACTTTTCCTGTAAAGTCAAAGTCACTTACTATAATATCGGTAGTAGCTAACTCATCATTTTTAGAGCCTACATATATAGCTTGTCCTTTATCGTCGTAATACGTAACACTAGTAATCCAATTATTAGTACCTAATACTTTTACCTTACTACCTGTTGGTAAGGTTTTAATATCATAACTTATTTGGTCACTATATATCGTTACACCTGGATCTGGTATCGCTGTGCTTAAGTGACTGTTATAACCATCATAATAATTAATACTCAACACCTCTACATCTGAACGTGGATAGGCTTGATTATCGTAAAATATTTGTGTTCCTGATATATAATGAATCGTTCCTGTAGACGTTTCATTTAAATTTGTTTCTGAGTTTAATATCTGTGACAGTTCTAGTCTTGTCTCATCTTTTTGATTTAAAAATCTACCTGTATAAACCACACGCCCAAAAGCATCGTACTTTGTAAATAACCAATCATTATCTACTCGTAATAAAGCGTCTTGGGTTAAGACTGGACGGTCTAACTTATCATAAACAATATATTCCCAATCTTTTTGTGGTATTTTCTTCTCAATTAATCGATTACGCTTATCGTAATGATACTGGTAACATAAATCATCTAACTCTGATGTTACTACTGTATACGATGGTAAAGACACAGTAAAACTCTGATTTATGCCTGACATAGAAACAGCTCCAGATCCTGATAAATATAAATAACCATTTAAAATTGAAACCGTATAACTATAACCCATTCCTGAAAACGTCCCAATCATCATATCTGGAATATTCCCATTTAATTGGGCAATAGGTCCTGTCTCTAACCCTATAGAGGCTCCAAAAGTAATATTATTAAAGTTGATGGTAAGCTCCTCATTAATATGGTCTAAATCTACTTCAATACCTTTTATACATGTAGTTACTGGACTTCCCTCTCTATCTTTTGGTACCAATACAGAACAATCTAATATTTGTACAAAAGATTTTTTATAAGTAGTAGAACTCAAAATACGGTCTGTCCCTAAAGGTGATAACACATAAGTTAAGTTTCCATAATCGTCATAGACATAATAGGTGTCATGTTCTATTACAGCCCCAAAACTTTCGTTATAGGTACGCTTTAAAATTACACGGCCTTGCTTATCCTTAAACTCTTCCGTTGTATGTAGTTTATCAAATTGTGTAGAGCCTGTAGGTTGCCAGTTCTCATCCTTGGTAATGGTTTTATAAAGCTCATTAGCTGCATAATTACCATCATAAAACAATTGTGGTTGCTCGGTATTTCCTGTTGGAAATATCACTCGATATAAATCTACTTCGCCTGTAACATTAGTTTGATAATCAAACTTTATAGTATGGTCTGTATCTGAATTTGCATCTAACTTCCAATCGGCTCCTGGTGCGCCTTGTTCTAACACACGGTTTAGTGGAGATGCTTCAAAAGATTGCTCTGAATAGGCATTGATACTCGTTAATGTTAATTGATCTTCTGGAAACTTCCCTACATAATAGGCTTCTAAATCTGTAAGTAATTGGGGCGGATCATTAAAAGATAAAGATCCTGATGTACTTTGAGACGCATTAGCATATGGTAAATAACTTAATGGTTGTCTGCCTAATGCATCATAAATCATTGGTGTAATAATATCTTGCCTGTTCCCTCCTGCTTGTTTGGCTATGCTCTGAATTGGTCTGCCTAAACCATCATAATACGTAATACTCTCTATCTTATCGTCATCCACTAAATCAGTAGTAGTACCTGCTTTATGCTCTCCATCTGTAGTCTTTACTTGATAAACAGTCGTCTTTACATAGTTCTCTGTCGTGGTTGCTGTTTGTGCCATCACTAACGATGACATTAATAATATTGCTAATGTGCTTATACTTTTTCTCATGGTCATCTTAGTTTTGTGGTCTGTAGTTATACTCGTTCTTACTCAATATGTTATTATCCTTATCCTTGACATACTCTAACCTACCAAAGGCATCATACTCATAATACATCACATAACCCTTTGGGTCTGTAACACTAGTAACTCCTACTAATGGCTCATAGGTAAAGGTTGTCACTTGGGAGGTTGGTAAACTAGCTCGTAAACCATTTATTTGTGAAAGATTGGCTTCAGTGAAATCCTCTAATACCGCTATTGTAACACCTAAAGCATTTGCAACTTCATTTTCTGAGGCATTATCAATCTTTGCTAATAATAGTGTTTTGGTTGCGTCCCATAAATAAAATGATTTGACTCCTAAATCTCTTTGAGATTCTATTAGTTTACCTTCCTTTATGTTAAAAACAGAATGCAACTCGTAGTTTGATGGAATATAATTGTAAGGTGAACTATTTGAACCGAAACCTTTGCTGAAATTATATATTTCTTTAAGGTTACCATTAGAATCATAAAGACAATATTTACTATCTATAACATTGTTATTAGTAATAGCATTATTAAGACTTAATATTTCTACTTTTACAGGAATAGATAATATATTTTTATTATTTACTAAATCTTGGTATAATGGTTCGCTTAAAAAGTCTGTTGAATAACTATAATTTGATGTTAATTTATCCGAGTCGCTATTACTAGTATAGTTTGCAGGATCAAAATAATCTAGATTACTTATTTCTGTTAATCTTAAATCAACTTCTTGTTGACTTATTAATTCATTAGCATTATAATTATAAGATGTAACGGTCGATAAATTACCATTAGGTGATATACCATTGTAAAAATACTGTGTTTCGATTTGTTTGCTCAAACGACTTTCATATTCTATAAAACTCATACTTTGAGGACTATTAAACCCTGTATAAGTATTAGCAAACTCTGAATAACAATAATTTGATTTACCTAAAACATTATAATAACTGGGTGTTTGAGAAGTAGTATATTCATATAAGGTCTTAGTTAAGACATCTCCATTTTCATTAAAGGACATTGTACTTACAGGAACCGATTCATAACTATTGTTTGTATAATCATCGTCAAACTTATGGGTGGTTGTAAGTTCAAATGGAAAGTTATTTTCATCACGTCCAATTTTATTAACCGTTACATTTTTATAAAAATATCCAGACTTAGACAATTTTGGATGACCTATAAAATCTGAAGACATGGTATATTCATCATTATTTACATATAACTCACTAAAATCATCATGCATTCTGTTTTGACCAACTAATCCAGAGTACTCATAATGCACCTCATTATACAACCTTCCATCTGTATCAACATCAATTGTTTTCTTAACCCTTAAACCTCCTGCATATTGTGGGTCTCTTATTTTTTCTTGATTAGTATTATAAAATTCATGATACCAAGTAAAATCAATATGAACAGATAAATTAGAAGTAGCATTAATCTCAGCTTCTCTAACTTTTACAATAATTTGATAATCTCCTGGAGGTAAAGACAATACACTTCCATAACCAATTAATTGAGTTTCTACTATATTATTATTAGAATCTTTAATTTGAAATTGAGAACAATCAAAACCTGGACCAAAATTTTCAGGGTCATTACAAATAGCTGCCCCATTTGGATCAACAGCATTAGATATAGACTGTTGTAAAATATTTGATGTGCTTCCTGAATTTGCGTAAGTATTAAATACAATTGTATGATCTGGAACAGTAAAATTTTGAGTATAAATACCAAATCCATTACTAAAACTTGTAAATGAATTATTTTGCAAACTTAAATTAAATCCTCCTTTAGCATACTTATAATCTCCAAGTCCATTATCTTCTTGATTTAATTCATATTCTAATTGTGTTTTCCCTCCTGTAGGGTATTGAATTTCTGTTAAATTTCCAGACAATAAATGAGGTAGTGACGGCCTTCTATCAGCAATATCATACTTAAGTATTAAAGGCAAGTTACTATATATCTCAGGTGTAAAAGGAATAGAAGAAGACAAATTAGATGCTCCATTGTAATATCCAAAAAAATCTTTGGAAAATGTATCCTTGCTTGGTAAAGGGTAATCATTATTATAAGTGAACTTATATGGTGGCTTTTGTTCATTTCCACTTATCTCTGCAACTTCTTCTAATCTCAACCTTTGGTCTCCATTATAACCATTATAGAAACCGTAAGTAAAGTCGAATTTTTTAGTATTATTATTTATTAAATCTACAATTTCTATAGAAGTCAACTTTTTATTCCAAACAACTCCATTATTTATATCTTCATAATTAAAGTTTACTTCAATTGTTTCAGTAGAAATCTTTGATAATAATTTATTTTTAGGTCTATTAATTATATGTGTTTTAGAATGAGTAAACTCATAATCACCTGTATTATAAGTTCCTTGACCACTACCTAAGTAACCACAAAAATTAGTTTGGTTTTGGCCTGTATATTTTTTATATCTTACTACTTTATCAGACTTATTAGAAATAGTATAATCCATATTATATGAGATGTATTCAAAATCAATAGTCTTACTATTTTTTGTAGTTATTGATTCAATCATCCAACTAGATATATAATTCTCGGAAGAATTATTAATTGAAGTATTTGACCCAATTATAACTTCATTGTTGTTAAACTCTCTACTTAAATTATCTGAACCAAAAACATAAGTGTTTCCGTCAATATCCTTTCCTGTAAAGGATAAAATAGCCTGTGTAGGTCTATTGGCAATTAACTTAAAATTGTCATTTTTATTTTTAAGAACCGTATTAACGTCTTGTCTTTTAAAAATAAAACTTCCAGAATAGTTTGCTATACTATAAGAAAAATTATCAGGTGAATGATCAATTGCATTATTCTTTAAATAATTTTGAGTATTAGAATTACTAATAGGGTTATTAACATACCATTGATCATCTCTAGAAGACCAATTTGTTGTTAACCAACCATTGTCATCTGCCTCATTATTAATACTTCTAAAAACACCTCCTCCAGCATTTAAACGCCATTTTAGACCTACAGCTGTTGCTAATTCATCTGTTCTAATACCAGAAGCATCGTAAGACAATGAAATAGGAATATTAACACCATCTACTTCAAGATTATATATTGGTATAGAAATATTGGGTAATCCTTTTGATAAATTTAAGGTTGTTCCACCATACTTAGTAAATGTAGCTGCATTTGGTGTTTCTGGAACCACATTTGAATAATGATCTACATACTCTGATATTGGAGTACTTGTATTTTGGGCCAATAAGTTATTCCCAAAAGTAATACAAACAATTAATGCTATAAATTTTTGTTTTACAATCACTTTAGTTTTTTGGTTTAAGATTTTATTCATTTTATAGAAGATTTATTAATATCTAAATAAAATAAAACCATCAAGTACAGTGAAAGGTTTTGAATTATTCTTAGTAGCAATCTACCTTACTCTTAGTAAGGTTAAAAAGTTAACTATTGGAAATTAAAAATAAATTATTACCATATTTTGACAGAATACTTATCATGTTGGGGATAACATAAAATATTATATTATTTATGACCAGTCTGGGGCTCGAACCTGTAACCTCTTGATGACAGCTCAAGAGGATTATTTAAGTATTTCAATATACTCTCCTTTTTGATTATTACCTCGTAAATCACAGTTAGTCTTTTCACTTAAAGACATTTTGTTGCCTTTATACATTTTGATTAAGATTTTATATGCCTGTTTGATTTCTTCGCCGATTACGCCACTTTGTCCAATCAATTTATTCGTCTTGCTTAATAAATCTCTAGATTTTAAAAACTTGATAGCTTCTTTTTCCTCTGTTGCATTTAATTCTTTGTAGTATGGTTGGTTTTCCTTTTCGTATTGGTCGATTAGTAAAAATCTATAATTCTCCAACTCTTTAGTAAGTTCCTGTAATGTTCTTCTTGCTACACTTGTTCCAATCTCCAAAATTTCTGCAATCTTTCGGGTAAACTTTTCTATTTGGTTATCATTGTATAAATCAATTGAGTGCCTTAAAACATTGTGTTGCTTTAGTTTTTGTATGCTTATCGTTACTCGTAAACTCTCTAATTTGTTGAGTTTGATTCCGCCTAAAACGTGGATTTCTAAATGCTTTGTGATGTATTCGTAATTGTTTGGATTGGTAGTGTTGAGCATAGCTAAAAATTTATATGCCGATTTTACACCCAACAAAGATATTTATAATGTTCTTTTTAGACAACAATAAATTATCATATTTGAACATATATTGTAAAAAGTATCGTTTTTGACTACATTTACTAAACAATTACAAGTTAATGAACGTAGGAACCAACATAAGGACTTTAAGAGAACAGCGTAATATTAAACAGCAAGAGATTGCCGACTTAATTGGTATGCATCGTTCTAATTACAGCAAGATTGAGAACGGACAGCGTGAGATTTCCGTTAGTGCGTTGGATAAGATTGCTCGTTTTTTCAATATTACTATTGACGAGCTTGTGCATTTGGATGGCGACTTGCCACAAGAAGTTGAGATTGAGGACAAAACCACAATGGAACAACTAAAACTAATGCAAGAACTGGACGAGGAAGAACGCTCTATGATTTTTAAAATGATTGATTCTTTCCTGACCAAAAAGAAGTTCAAAGACTTTTTTAATAAAAATGTAGCTTCGCTTTAAAACATAAAAAAACCGCTCATTTCGAGCGGTTTGTAATTTTAGTTTTTGTATGCTTATCGTTACTCGTAAACTCTCTAATTTGTTGAGTTTGATTCCGCCTAAAACGTGGATTTCTAAATGCTTTGTGATGTATTCGTAATTGTTTGGATTGGTAGTGTTGAGCATAGCTAAAAATTTATGTGCCGATTTTACACCCAACAAAGATATTTATAATGTTCTTTTTAGACAACAATAAATTATCATATTTGAACATATATTGTAAAAAGTATCGTTTTTGACTACATTTGCTAAACAATTACAAGTTAATGAACGTAGGAACCAACATAAGAACTTTAAGAGAACAGCGTAATATTAAACAGCAAGAGATTGCCGACTTAATTGGTATGCATCGTTCTAATTACAGCAAGATTGAGAACGGACAGCGTGAGATTTCCGTTAGTGCGTTGGATAAGATTGCTCGTTTTTTCAATATTACTATTGACGAGCTTGTGCATTTGGATGGCGACTTGCCACAAGAAGTTGATATTGAGGACAAAACCACAATGGAACAACTAAAACTAATGCAAGAACTGGACGAGGAAGAACGCTCTATGATTTTTAAAATGATTGATTCTTTCCTGACCAAAAAGAAGTTCAAAGACTTTTTTAATAAAAATGTAGCTTCGCTTTAAAACATAAAAAAACCGCTCATTTCGAGCGGTTTGTAATTTTATGGAACTAAATAAGCTTCTACTTTTGGAAAAAACTTTTTCAAAGCTTTGTCTTTATATTTAGCTCCTCCATACTCCAAACCTACATCTAAATAGGACTTAATCTTATTTTTTTCCTTACTTGTTAATACTCCTAAAGATTTAACATAAAAATCTTCTCCTACTTTTTCTATAATCTGAACCAAAACAGTACCGTGTTCGTAACTGGCTGAATCATAAATAGAAAGCAAACTTATTTCTTTTAAGGCATCTTTATTTTTTGCTAATGATTTTTCAATTAAATCGCAATAATTATTGGTATTGATATCTAATAGTTCAGAAACCGTAATTCCTTGACAATCGCTATGTCTTTTACAAGAAAAGCTTATCATCAAAAAAAGTATTATAAATAAATTTATTTTTTTCATTAATTAGATTTCTTTTTAGGTTTAGGGTTTTGCCCAGAGACTGTCATTGTTCCATATATTGTCAATCTTGAAAAAGGATTCAAACCTTGCCTTCCTCTTTTATCATTAACAGTCCTTGTTTTTGTAGTTTTTATAATTTTATTTAAAACATTCCATTCATTTTTCTTTTGTTTTTGCTCTTCATCAGTTCCTCTGCTACATAGAGTAACACAACCGTGACTCGTACTTCCTAAATGCAATCTAAACCCATCCCTTAATTCACCATCGCTGTTTTTTTCATTTTCATTATCATAGCGGTCATTATGAGGCTTGTTATCTTTTGGGTCAAGTCTATACCAGTCAGGTGCGTATGAGCTTGCTTCATTGTCTGTTACATCAAACTCCCCATTTGGGATTTCTTTTTGTGCATCAGTTTGACCGTAAGAAATATCGCCGTCAGAATCTGCTTGTCCTCCAGAAAACACGTCATTAATCACTAATATTTGATTGTATTTTTCTTCTCCTTCTTCAAAAGAGAATTTATAGTTATCTGCAGTAACCACTTTAGAATCCAATGAAGTATCCCATTTATCCTTATCATAAATATATAATTTGTTACGTTTCTTATCAAAATGAATAATTACTTCTTGCCCATCAGGGTCAATAAAATATGTAGGGTTATTCATTGTGTAGTTGTATGGACTATGCGAATAATACTTTTCTGATAAATTATCAATATTCATCCATCTACCTAAATCAGCTTGATAGTTTCTTGCTCCAAAATCCATCCAACCAAGTCCTAACTCATCATTTTCTTCTTTACCACCAAAGCCATACGGATGGTCTGTTCCATTAACAACATTATTATACCCTTTATGTTTTAAACCAAAAGGATAGTAGTTGTTTTCTTCTAAGATTTCTAAGCCTCCTTTTTCAATAAATACATTATCTACATAAAAATGGGTTTGTAGTCCTTGATTAATATTAGACTTATCAAACTTTAACCTTAATCTTGGGCCTGCCACTATAGTATGCGTATGTGTATATGTTCCTGTTGATAAATCATTATTTATAACATACCAATTAAGATGATTTCCATTAGCATCCAATTCTTGTAAAAACACGCGTACTAATGGTGTATCTCCTGTGTCTACATCTAAACTTATAGTTACTTCATCTCCTGGTGCAAAATCATCACCTACCTCAAATCTTGTTCCATTCCATTGATTTTGTACATTGACCTTTAATCTGCCATTATCTAACTCTACACTTCCATGTGTTTGGTTACCTGCAAATGTCCAACCATTGTGATGCTCATCAAATGTACTCTCTAATATAGACTGATAATCGCCATTAGTATCTTTAAATGCCAATCTAATGTTTCCTAAATGGTCTTTGTACTGGTAAGCATAATCATAACCTCCCTGTCCATCTGGTTCTACATAACCTTCTGGATGACTGAAAAATCTTAAATTCTCACCTGTTCCATCCTCCTCATAAATGAAGTTTCCTGCATATTTAGTAGTGGTTAAGGTTCCGTTGTCGTTCACAGTCTTTTTTAGTTTTACTCCTGAGGCATCGTAAATATACGAAATACTTCCATTAGCAAAGGTAACTGTACTTGGTAAATTTAAATGGTTATAGGTAATACTTGTAATGCCCTTGTTTTTATCCTCAATCATATTACCATTAGCATCATAAGCATAATCATTACCTGATGTATTACCATCATTAAAGCCTTCATTTGCCCATCCTGTTGTGTTATCTGTGACTTTATCTAACTGATTACCATTGTATGTATAAGCTAACTTATCAATCTCCACACCATTACCTACTCGACTCAATGTTAATATATTACCATTCTTATCATATTTCATCCCCAATAAATCAAATCCTGAACTCAAATTATAAAGACCTGCATTTCTTACGCCATAATCTGCATTTAATATACGGTTTAAATTATCGTATCTATAAGCATAACCTCTTGCCTCTACACCATTAGTCTGATCATTTACTGTTTTCCATATCGTCTCACTTATATTTCCATTGTATAACGCTATATAGTTACTTGGCGAATTGGTAACATCTTTTGTGTTATAGTTGAGCTTAAAACTAAATAAATCGTTACCTAATTGTTCTACATCATTAATCTGCTTTAACCAACCTCTAATATTATATGTATAGTCCACCGTTTGTAATGGAGATGCTGCGATACCTCCTACTCCTTTACTTTCCAATTGCCCTAATTCATCATAAGTGTTATTAACAATAGTCTCTGGCGTGTCTCCTGTAATGGTTTGTGTTTGGGTAAGCATACGTCCTGCATGGTCATATGTAAACGCATCGGTAATCTCTATAACTGCATTACCTGTTTTACTATGTGTACTCGTAGTCTCTAATACTTTTCCTGTAAAGTCAAAGTCACTTACTATAATATCGGTAGTAGCTAACTCATCATTTTTAGAGCCTACATATATAGCTTGTCCTTTATCGTCGTAATACGTAACACTAGTAATCCAATTATTAGTACCTAATACTTTTACCTTACTACCTGTTGGTAAGGTTTTAATATCATAACTTATTTGGTCACTATATATCGTTACACCTGGATCTGGTATCGCTGTGCTTAAGTGACTGTTATAACCATCATAATAATTAATACTCAACACCTCTACATCTGAACGTGGATAGGCTTGATTATCGTAAAATATTTGTGTTCCTGATATATAATGAATCGTTCCTGTAGACGTTTCATTTAAATTTGTTTCTGAGTTTAATATCTGTGACAGTTCTAGTCTTGTCTCATCTTTTTGATTTAAAAATCTACCTGTATAAACCACACGCCCAAAAGCATCGTACTTTGTAAATAACCAATCATTATCTACTCGTAATAAAGCGTCTTGGGTTAAGACTGGACGGTCTAACTTATCATAAACAATATATTCCCAATCTTTTTGTGGTATTTTCTTCTCAATTAATCGATTACGCTTATCGTAATGATACTGGTAACATAAATCATCTAACTCTGATGTTACTACTGTATACGATGGTAAAGACACAGTAAAACTCTGATTTATGCCTGACATAGAAACAGCTCCAGATCCTGATAAATATAAATAACCATTTAAAATTGAAACCGTATAACTATAACCCATTCCTGAAAACGTCCCAATCATCATATCTGGAATATTCCCATTTAATTGGGCAATAGGTCCTGTCTCTAACCCTATAGAGGCTCCAAAAGTAATATTATTAAAGTTGATGGTAAGCTCCTCATTAATATGGTCTAAATCTACTTCAATACCTTTTATACATGTAGTTACTGGACTTCCCTCTCTATCTTTTGGTACCAATACAGAACAATCTAATATTTGTACAAAAGATTTTTTATAAGTAGTAGAACTCAAAATACGGTCTGTCCCTAAAGGTGATAACACATAAGTTAAGTTTCCATAATCGTCATAGACATAATAGGTGTCATGTTCTATTACAGCCCCAAAACTTTCGTTATAGGTACGCTTTAAAATTACACGGCCTTGCTTATCCTTAAACTCTTCCGTTGTATGTAGTTTATCAAATTGTGTAGAGCCTGTAGGTTGCCAGTTCTCATCCTTGGTAATGGTTTTATAAAGCTCATTAGCTGCATAATTACCATCATAAAACAATTGTGGTTGCTCGGTATTTCCTGTTGGAAATATCACTCGATATAAATCTACTTCGCCTGTAACATTAGTTTGATAATCAAACTTTATAGTATGGTCTGTATCTGAATTTGCATCTAACTTCCAATCGGCTCCTGGTGCGCCTTGTTCTAACACACGGTTTAGTGGAGATGCTTCAAAAGATTGCTCTGAATAGGCATTGATACTCGTTAATGTTAATTGATCTTCTGGAAACTTCCCTACATAATAGGCTTCTAAATCTGTAAGTAATTGGGGCGGATCATTAAAAGATAAAGATCCTGATGTACTTTGAGACGCATTAGCATATGGTAAATAACTTAATGGTTGTCTGCCTAATGCATCATAAATCATTGGTGTAATAATATCTTGCCTGTTCCCTCCTGCTTGTTTGGCTATGCTCTGAATTGGTCTGCCTAAACCATCATAATACGTAATACTCTCTATCTTATCGTCATCCACTAAATCAGTAGTAGTACCTGCTTTATGCTCTCCATCTGTAGTCTTTACTTGATAAACAGTCGTCTTTACATAGTTCTCTGTCGTGGTTGCTGTTTGTGCCATCACTAACGATGACATTAATAATATTGCTAATGTGCTTATACTTTTTCTCATGGTCATCTTAGTTTTGTGGTCTGTAGTTATACTCGTTCTTACTCAATATGTTATTATCCTTATCCTTGACATATTCCAACCTGCCAAAGGCATCATACTCATAATACATAACATAACCCTTAGGATCCGTAACACTGGTTACGCCTACCAATGGCTCGTAAGTAAAGGTCGTTACTTGAGCATTGGATAATTGTGTGCGAAGATTTGATGATTGTGTTGGTGATAATTCATTATTTGCTAAATCAAAACCTACTCCTAATACACCTTCAATATCTGCATAGGTAGCATTTACTACTTTGGCTACTGGAACTGTATTATTATAACCCCAGATATAACTTATATGTGTTCCATCTGCTTTACTTACCTCTAACGGATTTCCATAACTATCGTACTTGTGATATTCTATTCGGGTTTCTAATTGCTCATTACCTTTAGAAACAATCACTTCGTTTGGTAATACCAAATCGGTCTCTGGTTCGAAATATTGAGTATGTGCAGTAGCTATAAGTTCTCCATTTTTAAATTGTTCGGTGGCTAAAACTTCATTAATCTTATTTAATGCATTTAACCTTGATACCATTGAAGAACTATAACCACTTGGTAAACTAACATCAACAGGATAATAATATTTGGTCTTATAAGTATTAGTAACTCCCTTTTCGATATAATCTATATCTTGCTCCTTTATTTGAAAGTTATCATCATTATAAGTAAAGGTTTTATCAACCTCTGTACTAAACTGATTATCATCCTCATCATAAAAATAGTCTGTAGTTTTTGTAGAAACTAATTTTGCCCAACCAGATGTTATATTATCCTCTAAAAAATAATAAGCTTGACCACCACAATTTTCATAATAAAAAATACAGTCAGCATCACAATCAATAAGACTAACACATTGTTTCAATCTATTTCCAGGAGTTTTATTTAAAAAAGTACTATATGACCCTTGATAAAACCTTTTCCATTCACATAAAACATCATACAATCTATATGTAGGAGCTATATTTTCTTCTAAAAAACTATACGTATTAATCGTTTCACGTAATTTTCCTTTTGGTTCCGCCCCTGGTAAAGAAGGTGAATTATTTTCTAAAAAAACTTGTTCTTTCAACAATAATCCTCTTTTAAAATCAATATTTGGAGCAGGTTGATAAGGATAATCAAAAACATCAGCTTGACTTGCATAATCTTGAGCTGAAGTGAAGAAATACCTCGTATATCCATTATTATCCTCTGATACCTTTACAGTTTTATAACCAACATATTGTCCTTTTGTTAGTTCAACATTCAATCCTTTTGTGTACACTTTATAATCGAGACTTTGTACCGACAAATACTCTCCATAGCATACTTCTTCAGTCTCGAATAAAAACTCCTTTAAAGTTTTAGTATATTCTTTATGCAACCCTTTTATATCTCCATCTATGGCTCCTGATGAGCAATAATCATCTTCTATATCAGAATAATCGTATGAAATCTTTCTAGAAGGTAAAGTTTCAGGTAAATCGTCATCTTTAAAAATGATTTCTTTAATACGAACACCTCCACCGTAAACAAACTTATTAACAGGACTTATAAAGGTTTTAATATTAAAACAAATATCTAAGTCCATATGCGCACAATCATCCATCATTATAAAACGAATCTCATAATTTCCTTCAGGAATAGTAAAACGTACTTCTTGTTTATCTAATTGAATATTGTTTTCATAACTATTATTTGAGAAATCAGTTCCCTTAATTTGTATAAGTGCATTAAAAAGAACATTTTGGTCATTATTTATACAGTTTCCATGATCAATAACATAACTACTTCTTTTAAAAATAATCTCTTGTTCTTGTTCAATAAAAATTTGTTCAGGTATTAAATTAGGATTGCTTGCGCTATTATCAAAAGTGCTATCAAATGAAAAAGAAACTCCTCCACCTGAAACCCAATTATCTGGATTTAGTGCTCTGTATTCATCGTCACTTAACTTAACAGCTACATTATTTTGTCCAGGAAGCACATTAGTAGTTTGGCTCTGATATGTTATTTCATGATGTTCAAACTCAAACTCTTTTACACCGCCAGTTGGGTAAACAATCTTTTTAATCAATCCTTTTTTAATAGCTTCCTTATCAAATGGTGTTCTATTACATGTAGAAGAAGATATTATAGGTTCTCCACTACTATTATATCCCCAATTATCACTAGGAGAACCAAATGAAGGTAACCCTTCCTTATCAGTATAAAAAATCTCATATGAGTTAGATAAACCACCAGCCAACTCCGTTAATCCTACCAACCACAATCGATTATCACTTTCATATGATAGTGAATAACTCTTCTTTACTACATTATTATTTTTAACAACAACTCCTCCTAAACTTAATCCTCCTGTTTCTGGGTGGCTTACACCTAAATTAAAATCAATACTTGTTGAATCTCTGAAATTTATTTTTTTCAGCTTTTTTGTAACTCCATAAGTAGTATTATAAGCTATACTTTCTTTTAAAGGTAATACTGTTAAATTATATGGATTCTGAATCATATCATTCCAAAATGTAGGTCTATCGATAAATTCATTTAATGTTCTTGAAACAGAAACTTGAAATGATTCATATAAATCTTGATATTCAAAACTTACCAGTTCTTTTGAATTACTACTTTCTACCTTTGACAAAAACCAAGCATTCCTTGTTAAATACTGTTGACCCATTCCTTGATATTCTTGAGTACCATTTAACTTTTCAACAGCAATAAAAGGTTCAGTCATTAATTCCTCAATAACATCAAAGTAGTATTTATTTCCCTTAACGTCTGTAATTACAAATCCCTTTAATTCAAATGTTGATAAATCATAATCTATTTCTATATCAACATTTAAATCCTTAGTTAACAACCTAGTTATTAAAGTATTAGACAAGACATCTTTTACAATCACAAAACGTCCTGTTAATCCTAAAACGTTAAACTGAAATAAATCTAACTGATAATCATACAAATCGTGATTATTCCCAGCTGCGTTCCATAAAAATTCAGCTTTATCATCAATATTTGTAGTATTTTCATAATTCCAAAAGTCATTATTATGAAAAACTCCAGTACCCTTAGAAGGATTTGGAGCTCCTTTCATTTTTTCATCTGGCAATCCTCTTACTGTTCGAGAAACAACACCTCCTGCCTCTAAACTCCAACCAGTTCCTACCCAACCTGATCTGTTATCAATTTTAATGCCTTGTGTATTATAACTTAAAGCAATATTAATTCCTAAATCACCACTAATTGATTTACTGTAAAGTGGAATTGAAATATTAGGCTGCCCAGTATATTGACTTACTGGCACTTCCTCAAATTGCATCAAATTAGCAACTGTTGGAGATGGAGGAATAATTTCAGGCAACTCAACATTATTTGTTCCTGACATTTGAGCACTAACACTACATGAAATCCATATAGCTATTAAAAAAAACACTTTTTTCATAATTTAGGTATTATTATTATTTTTATCTAATATTTTATACCTGTAAATTATTCAAAACCTACACTTCAACAGTAATGATTAACCTTACAATCTATACTTAAAAAGGTTATTTTTAATAATGCTTTTACATTTTTAAATAATAGTTTTCAATAAGATAACTAGTCGACATACATGATTATAAAAAAATAATTATTTTTATCATACTAAATTTTAATAATCAGAAAACTAATTCTGCATACGTTTTGCATACAATTCTGCATACGATTTTTAAAATATATGGCTGTTGAGCCCAATAAAATGGTTTATAAAACTTTTTAACTTGAGTTCATAACCCAGAGGTCCCGAGTTCAAATCTCGGTCTCGCTACAAAGTAAAAGCTAGATACAATTTGTATCTAGCTTTTTTTATTGACACAATTCAAATCCAAATTTAGAAAACTATCTCTTATATTTTTTCCAAAACATTTTTGCACAAAAAAACAACTTAAACCATTGATTTACAAAGTTTAAAGAAGATTTTAGCAATTTATCGATAAAATTGCTCTATTAAGTCTTCTAGCAGTAATTTTACACCCTCCCTCTTTGATTTACAGCTAATTACATATAAAAAAGCTTAAATCTATTAAGCCTTAACAGCTTATATAATTCCCAAATCTAAAACCCGTAAACAATGAAAAAATATTACTTAATATTAATTTTTCTTGTTTCAGTTATTTATAAATCAACTGGACAATGCTCACCTGATCTTACGCCTCCTAGTATTACGTGTCCCAGTAATCAAAATGTAAGTTTAGACAATAATTGTGAATATATTATAATTGATTTTACAGGATTAGCTACATCAAGTGATAATTGTGCTGTAGCATCAATTACACAATTACCTCCAGCAGGAACTATAATTACAACTAATACTCAAATTACATTAACAGTTACTGACACTGCTGGATTAACAGCTTCTTGTAATTTCACCGTTATTCCAACAGATCAAACACCGCCAACCATAACGTGTCCTAGCAATCAAATCATTGCGCTAGATGCTAGTTGTAATGCTACGCTTCCTGACTATACTACTGGTGTGGCTGCTGATAATTGTAGCGTCTCTGTTACACAGTCGCCTGCTCCTGGAACTTCTTATAATGGGGAACAAATCATTACGGTAACACTAACTGCGGATGATGGTAATGGAAATTCTGTTAACTGTAACTTTGATGTCGATCTGCAAGATCAAACGCCGCCAACCATAACCTGTCCTAGCAATCAAATCATTGCGCTAGATGCTAGTTGTAATGCTACGCTTCCTGACTATACTACTGGTGTGGCTGCTGATAACTGTAATGTCTCTGTTACACAATCACCTGCTCCTGGAACTTCCTATAATGGGGAACAAATCATTACGGTAACACTAACTGCGGATGATGGTAATGGAAATTCTGTTAACTGTAACTTTGATGTCGATCTGCAAGATCAAACGCCGCCAACCATAACCTGTCCTAGCAATCAAATCATTGCGCTAGATGCTAGTTGTAATGCTACATTACCTGACTATACTACTGGTGTGGCTGCTGATAACTGTAATGTCTCTGTTACACAATCACCTGCTCCTGGAACTTCCTATAATGGGGAACAAATCATTACGGTAACACTAACTGCGGATGATGGTAATGGAAATTCTGTTAACTGTAACTTTGATGTTGATTTACAAGATCAAACACCGCCAACCATAACCTGTCCTAGCAATCAAATCATTGCGCTAGATGCTAGTTGTAATGCTACGCTTCCTGACTATACTACTGGTGTGGCTACTGATAATTGTAGCGTCTCTGTTACACAGTCGCCTGCTCCTGGAACTTCTTATAATGGGGAACAAATAATTACGGTAACACTAACTGCGGATGATGGTAATGGAAATTCTGTTAACTGTAACTTTGATGTTGATTTACAAGATCAAACACCGCCAACCATAACCTGTCCTAGCAATCAAATCATTGCGCTAGATGCTAGTTGTAATGCTACGCTTCCTGACTATACTACTGGTGTGGCTGCTGATAACTGTAATGTCTCTGTTACACAATCACCTGCTCCTGGAACTTCCTATAATGGGGAACAAATCATTACGGTAACACTAACTGCGGATGATGGTAATGGAAATTCTGTTAACTGTAACTTTGATGTCGATCTGCAAGATCAAACGCCGCCAACCATAACGTGTCCTAGCAATCAAATCATTGCGCTAGATGCTAGTTGTAATGCTACGCTTCCTGACTATACTACTGGTGTGGCTACTGATAATTGTAGCGTCTCTGTTACACAGTCGCCTGCTCCTGGAACTTCTTATAATGGGGAACAAATAATTACGGTAACACTAACTGCGGATGATGGTAATGGAAATACTGTTAACTGTAACTTTGATGTTGATTTACAAGATCAAACACCGCCAACCATAACCTGTCCTAGCAATCAAATCATTGCGCTAGATGCTAGTTGTAATGCTACGCTTCCTGACTATACTACTGGTGTGGCTGCTGATAACTGTAATGTCTCTGTTACACAATCACCTGCTCCTGGAACTTCCTATAATGGGGAACAAATCATTACGGTAACACTAACTGCGGATGATGGTAATGGAAATTCTGTTAACTGTAACTTTGATGTCGATCTGCAAGATCAAACGCCGCCAACCATAACGTGTCCTAGCAATCAAATCATTGCGCTAGATGCTAGTTGTAATGCTACGCTTCCTGACTATACTACTGGTGTGGCTACTGATAATTGTAGCGTCTCTGTTACACAGTCGCCTGCTCCTGGAACTTCTTATAATGGGGAACAAATAATTACGGTAACACTAACTGCGGATGATGGTAATGGAAATACTGTTAACTGTAACTTTGATGTCGATCTGCAAGATCAAACACCGCCAGCCATAACGTGTCCTAGCAATCAAATCATTGCGCTAGATACTAGTTGTAATGCTACATTACCTGACTATACTGCTGGTGTGGCTACTGATAACTGTAATGTCTCTGTTACACAATCACCTGCTCCTGGAACTTCTTATAATGGGGAACAAATCATTACGGTAACACTAACTGCGGATGATGGTAATGGAAATACTGTTAACTGTAACTTTGATGTCGATCTGCAAGATCAAACACCGCCAACCATAACCTGTCCTAGCAATCAAATCATTGCGCTAGATACTAGTTGTAATGCTACATTACCTGACTATACTGCTGGTGTGGCTACTGATAATTGTAGCGTCTCTGTTACACAGTCGCCTGCTCCTGGAACTTCTTATAATGGGGAACAAATCATTACGGTAACACTAACTGCGGATGATGGTAATGGAAATTCTGTTAACTGTAACTTTGATGTTGATTTACAAGATCAAACACCGCCAACCATAACCTGTCCTAGCAATCAAATCATTGCGCTAGATGCTAGTTGTAATGCTACGCTTCCTGACTATACTACTGGTGTGGCTGCTGATAACTGTAATGTCTCTGTTACACAATCACCTGCTCCTGGAACTTCCTATAATGGGGAACAAATCATTACGGTAACACTAACTGCGGATGATGGTAATGGAAATTCTGTTAACTGTAACTTTGATGTTGATTTACAAGATCAAACACCGCCAACCATAACCTGTCCTAGCAATCAAATCATTGCGCTAGATGCTAGTTGTAATGCTACGCTTCCTGACTATACTACTGGTGTGGCTACTGATAATTGTAGCGTCTCTGTTACACAGTCGCCTGCTCCTGGAACTTCTTATAATGGGGAACAAATAATTACGGTAACACTAACTGCGGATGATGGTAATGGAAATTCTGTTAACTGTAACTTTGATGTTGATTTACAAGATCAAACACCGCCAACCATAACCTGTCCTAGCAATCAAATCATTGCGCTAGATGCTAGTTGTAATGCTACGCTTCCTGACTATACTACTGGTGTGGCTGCTGATAACTGTAATGTCTCTGTTACACAATCACCTGCTCCTGGAACTTCCTATAATGGGGAACAAATCATTACGGTAACACTAACTGCGGATGATGGTAATGGAAATTCTGTTAACTGTAACTTTGATGTCGATCTGCAAGATCAAACGCCGCCAACCATAACCTGTCCTAGCAATCAAATCATTGCGCTAGATGCTAGTTGTAATGCTACGCTTCCTGACTATACTACTGGTGTGGCTACTGATAATTGTAGCGTCTCTGTTACACAGTCGCCTGCTCCTGGAACTTCTTATAATGGGGAACAAATAATTACGGTAACACTAACTGCGGATGATGGTAATGGAAATACTGTTAACTGTAACTTTGATGTCGATCTGCAAGATCAAACACCGCCAGCCATAACGTGTCCTAGCAATCAAATCATTGCGCTAGATACTAGTTGTAATGCTACATTACCTGACTATACTGCTGGTGTGGCTACTGATAACTGTAATGTCTCTGTTACACAATCACCTGCTCCTGGAACTTCTTATAATGGGGAACAAATCATTACGGTAACACTAACTGCGGATGATGGTAATGGAAATACTGTTAACTGTAACTTTGATGTCGATCTGCAAGATCAAACACCGCCAACCATAACCTGTCCTAGCAATCAAATCATTGCGCTAGATACTAGTTGTAATGCTACATTACCTGACTATACTGCTGGTGTGGCTACTGATAATTGTAGCGTCTCTGTTACACAGTCGCCTGCTCCTGGAACTTCTTATAATGGGGAACAAATCATTACGGTAACACTAACTGCGGATGATGGTAATGGAAATTCTGTTAACTGTAACTTTGATGTCGATCTGCAAGATCAAACGCCGCCAACCATAACCTGTCCTAGCAATCAAATCATTGCGCTAGATGCTAGTTGTAATGCTACGCTTCCTGACTATACTACTGGTGTGGCTACTGATAATTGTAGCGTCTCTGTTACACAGTCGCCTGCTCCTGGAACTTCTTATAATGGGGAACAAATAATTACGGTAACACTAACTGCGGATGATGGTAATGGAAATTCTGTTAACTGTAACTTTGATGTTGATTTACAAGATCAAACACCGCCAACCATAACCTGTCCTAGCAATCAAATCATTGCGCTAGATGCTAGTTGTAATGCTACGCTTCCTGACTATACTACTGGTGTGGCTACTGATAATTGTAGCGTCTCTGTTACACAGTCGCCTGCTCCTGGAACTTCTTATAATGGGGAACAAATAATTACGGTAACACTAACTGCGGATGATGGTAATGGAAATTCTGTTAACTGTAACTTTGATGTTGATTTACAAGATCAAACACCGCCAACCATAACCTGTCCTAGCAATCAAATCATTGCGCTAGATGCTAGTTGTAATGCTACGCTTCCTGACTATACTACTGGTGTGGCTACTGATAATTGTAGCGTCTCTGTTACACAGTCGCCTGCTCCTGGAACTTCTTATAATGGGGAACAAATAATTACGGTAACACTAACTGCGGATGATGGTAATGGAAATACTGTTAACTGTAACTTTGATGTCGATCTGCAAGATCAAACACCGCCAACAACTCCATCACTTCCTCTTATAACAGCTGAATGTAGTGCCAACTTAAGTGCACCAACAATAACAGATAATTGTGCTGGTACTATAACAGGAACAACAACAGATCCTACATCATATTCTAATCAAGGTGCATATGCTATTACTTGGTCATTTAATGATGGAAACGGAAATATTACTACTGCTATTCAAAACGTATTAATTAATGACACTACAGACCCTGTAGCTGTATGCCAAGATTTAACCATACAATTAAATGATACAAACGGTACAGCAACGATAACAGCATCACAAATAGACAATGGTTCATCTGATAATTGTGGGAATATAAATTTATCAATATCACAATCCACATTTGACTGTACTGATATTGGAGCAAATGTTATTGTGTTTACTGTAACTGACAACAATGGAAATACAGATATTTGTACATCAACAGTTACAGTTACTAGTCCAAATATAAGTGGAGGTACAATAACTGGCTATCTAAACAATACAGAAACCATTGCAGATGCAGATACACTTGTAGAAGTAACTGCTTGCCCAGATGAACCACAAAACGCTACATTTAACCTAACAGGATATAGTGGCTCTATAGTAAGATGGGAATCTTCACTAGATGGCGGCTTAAACTGGTCTACAATTGTTAATACAACTGATACATATTATTATGCTGATATAGTGCAAACTACATTAATAAGAGCTGTAATACAAATAGGTGCTTGTGAAGCTAGATCGTCTATAATGTATGTAGCTGTTATACCACCTGATGTTCCTCCAACTATTATTGGTCCTGATGAGTTTGATTCTTGTCTAGGAAACAGTATTACTGTTGAAGCGCAAAGTTCATTTGGAATAAATCCAGCTCTGGAAACAGGAGGTGAATTTAATACGGCAAACTTAAATAACTTAGGATGGTTAGTTGACGGTAATGCATCTTATTCAGCAAATGGTAACAATACTAATCCAACAATATGGAGAGGAACCAATGGTCCGAAAAACTTTGGAGGAAATTGCTATGACACTAACGATGGTAAATTTGCTATAGCTTACGATAGAGTGACTACATTTGAAACTCCAGTATTTAATACTTTAGGATTATCTACAGCTACCTTAGAGTTTGAGCAAGCTTATAACTTAAATTCAGGTGATTGGTGTAAAATTGAATTATCATTAGATGGAGGAGCAAGCTATCCTATAACACTAGACCCTGGAAATTCATATAATTATACTGGTCCTAGCGACTCAGGTTTTATCATTCAAAACATGTCTGGAAATAGTTGTGATAATGTACCTTCAACTTATGTAGACAATCCTGTTTTAATAGATCTTCAAAATTATATTGGTTTAGTAGGACTAAGAATAAAATTCACATTAAATGCTAATAATGGTAGTGTTTGGGCTTTAGAAAACATTAGAATTCCTGACGCACCTGTAGACGAAGTTATTGAATGGACAGATGCAAATGGAACAGTAGTTACTACTGGAGCTAGCACAACAATCACACCAGTAACTCCTGGAATTCAAACATTTGGAGTAACATCCTTAATTAATGGCTGTAGAGCTGATGGTGACGAAGGTACTGAATTTATAACCGTTAATTCTAGTTTAGCTTATGCAGGAAAAAATATTACTCCTGTTATTGGAGAGTGTGGTCAAGATACTGTAACATTAAATGCATACGACAATACACTTACTGCTGCTCAAAACATAGCTAATGGAGCATATGATAACAATTACATAACTGGAACTTATCCAGGAACTGGTGAAGCTGGTATTTGGGCTGTAGTTTCATCTCCAACAACTTGTAATGGCTCATATACGTTTTCAGATATTGGAGATCCAGCCTCTACATTTACTGGAGATGAAGGTACTTATACATTATCATGGACAGTTGCTGGATGCAGCAGTACCGTAGAAGTTACTTTAGAAGGTTGTCAAAGTATAGATTTTGATGGTATAAATGATTTTGTTGATTTTAAAAACAATTATAACTTAAATACAAACTTTAGTATTGAACTTTGGGTTAAACCTGAAAGTATTACTGGAACACAAACTTTAATATCTAAAAGAGACACAAATAATTTAACAACAGGATATGATTTAAGGCTTAATAATAATATCTTATCTTTTAATTGGAATGGAAGTGGAACTATTAATTCTTCCCCTTATACATTAAGTTCAAGCAGGTGGTACCATATAGCTATTACTTATAGTAATAATACATACAATTTATATGTAGATGGTGTTTTAATAAAAAATTCTAATGGAGCAGCTCCCGCCAACAATACCTTTAATTGTTTACTTGGAGCGATGAATCAAAACAACACTACTACAAATAGGTTTAATGGTTGGTTAGATGAAGTTCGTATTTGGAACACCACATTATCACAACAACAAATCCAACAAATGATGAATCAGGAAATTAATAATAATGGAGGTAATGTAATTGGCGCAACTGTTCCATTAGAAGTCTCAGGATTAGATTGGAATGATTTGGACGGTTACTATAGAATGGATATTAATTGTGGTGCACTTACACCAATTGCTGGAAACACTAGAGGATTATTAAGAAACATATACTCAGCTCAACAAGAAACAGCACCTCTTCCATATACTTCTGTTATTGATGGACAAAACTGGAGTACAGATAACACATGGACTCATCATAACGTATGGGATCCACCAAATAGCATAGGAATTGATGGTACAACTTCCATAGATTGGAATATTGCAAGAGTATCTCACAATATTAACTCAGGAGATAAAGATATTACTGTATTAGGCCTAATTTCCGATACAGCAAACAAAGAGCTTACAATATCTGATCCATTAACTACTCAAGACGAAACAAATAATGGTCAAAGCTTGCGAATAACTCATTATTTAAAGCTTGATGGAAATATTGATTTAATAGGAGAGTCACAACTTATCCAAGATGAAAATAGTATTCTAGACACTACAAGCTCAGGTAAACTAGAAAGAGACCAACAAGGCACAACTAATTTATATAATTACAACTATTGGAGTTCTCCTGTTAGTGCTATAAATACAAACTCAAACAACAACGACTATAGTGTTAACAATATATTGAAAGATGGTAGTGATACTAACAACCCGATAAATATTCATTGGACAGGTGCTTACAATGCAACTGGTAGCACCTCTCCTATTACATTGAGTAATTATTGGATTTTTGCTTACCAAAACTTTTTAGCTGGTTCTTATGCCGATTGGCAATACATTGGCCAAAATGGTGCACTGCCAGTTGGATTAAGTTTTACAATGAAAGGTAGTGGAGTTGGACATCCAATAACAGATGATCAAAATTATACTTTCGTTGGAAAACCAAACAACGGAACCATTACCAATCCTATTACTGCTGGGAATGAAGCTTTAGTAGGCAACCCTTACCCTTCTGCAATTGATGCCAATCAGTTTATTATTGAAAATGGTCCTTCAGGTGCTAATAGTATTAGTGGAACACTTTATTTCTGGGAGCATTATACTTCTAATAACACTCATATTCTAGAGGAGTATGAAGGCGGTTACGCTGCATTAAATCTATTAGGAGGTAATCCTGCAGTATCTCATCCAGATGTGAGTCAAAATGGAAGTCCAACAAAAACTCCTGGTAGATATATTCCAGTTGCCCAAGGTTTTTATGTAGGTTCAAGTAATTCTGGAGGTAATGTTACTTTTAATAATAGTCAAAGAACATTTATAAGAGAAACTTCACCTAACTCTACATTTATTAGGTCTAATAACCAAAATTTATACAATTCTAATAGAAACAATAACAATGAAGATAACTCAATTAAAAGAATTAGACTTGAATGTAAAACAACACAAGGTGCTATAAGATCTTTACTACTAGGATTTACTAATAACATAGCTACAAATGATGTTGACTATGGTTATGATGCTATTAACCTAGATAATTTTGCAAACGATGTCACGTTTATGATTAACAATGAAAAATATACAATTCAAGGTGTAGGTAATTTTAATGTAGATCAGCAATTTCCTCTAGGTATATTCTTAAGTAATCAAGGTAATGTAGAGATTTCTTTAAAAAGTATAGAAAACTTTGATTCTGAAATTGACATATATATTTATGATAGTTTACTAAATACTTACTCAGCAATCAATACAACTAGTTTTAACATTAATTTAGGTGCTCAAAATTATATTGATAGATTCTATCTAACTTTTAATACTGAAGACACATTGTCTAACCCAGAACTAGATAACAATAACATATTTATTAACTACTTAAATCAATCTAACGATATATATATTAAATCACCAATTAATATAATAAAAGAAGTTGTTTTGGTTAATATTCTAGGACAAAATATAATCTCTTGGGATTTCAATAACGAATATAATCCCGAAATTAGATTACCTATTAAATCTATTTCCGAGGGCACATATGTAGTTAAAATTATTACCAACACAGGTGTTTTAAGTAAAAAAATAATTATTAAATATTAGTTATCCTTAAAATAAGTAAGATAATACTTATATATTAACTTTTAAAAAACTGTATTTCATCGTATTTTTTAGTCGTTTCATAGATTGATTAACTTTTTAGATTATATTAGCAATTGCTAACTAATTAACTATCAATCTAAAAAACCTAAAAAAATGGCTGCAAAAGCTTACAGATTATTAGTACTATTTCTAGTATTTTATGGTACTTGTTACCCTCAAATGCAAACAGTACGTATTAATTGCGAAACTCCAAATGGGTATGTTAGACAACTTCTGTTAGGATTTACTGATGATAATACAGCTACTGATGGTGTTGACTATGGATATGATGGACCTTGTGTAGATAATTTCCCTGATGATTTAAATTGGATTATTGAAGATAATAGATATGTCATTCAAGGTGTAGGTGCTTTTGATAATACTAAACAATACCCTTTAGGTATATTTTTACAGAACTCTGGCTCAATAAATATTTCTTTACTCAGTATTGAAAATTTCAACAATCCAATAAATTTGTTTATCTATGATGCCATCCTAGATTCTTATACACAAATAAACAATCAAGACTATTCTACTACTTTAAATAATGGAAATTATCTAGATAGATTTTACTTAACTTTTTATAATCCAAACGAAAACCTTGGATTAAATAATGTACAAGAATTAGATTTAATTATTAAATACATCAAAAGTTCAAGAGAAATAATAATTAATTCCAACAATAATTATCTTATTAATAATATAAAGCTATTTGATTTGCTAGGTAAGGAATTACTTAGTGAAAATTTAAATACTTCAAATAAAATTAGAATCCCTAGTAACACTATTAACAGCAAAAGTGTAATCATTCACATTAATACTGACTATGGTCAAACTAGAAAAGTATTGATAATACATTAAATCATAATTTTTGACCTCAAGAAGAGCTCAAAATAAGATTCACATTCCTAAAAGAACACATTAATTGGTTTTATTTCATTAATAAAACTCATATTAAATTCTTACAATTCACTTACACACCAAATAACAACTAATCAAATAATTAGACTTTATGTAATTTAAAAAAACATAAAATCTAACAAAGGAACTTACAAATACATATTTTTTGTAGGTTAAAAGCTACTAAAAAACACTTCAAATCAACAATGTAACCACCTAAAAAACAACAATATACAAATCAAAAGTGTATTTCATCGATTTTTTTTGCATTTCATGGAGTTTGAATATATATTTGCTTCATAATTGAAAAACAATCAATTAGTCCCTAAATTTAAAATTAACCTATTATGAAAAATTCCGCAATTTTTTTCAGGTCAAGTATCCTTGCTATTGGATTACTTTTTACAACACTTATTTATTCACAAACACCAGATTTTAATGTTCAGCATATTCGTGCTGATGTTGGTAATTCAGGTACAACTATAGCATTACCTACAGCAGTAAATGCCAATAACGCTGTAGCTATCGCTAACAATAACAGAAAAGTACATGCTGGTTCAGCCTCATCTACAGGAAATGCTGAAGGAGATGATTTAGCAGGTGCAAGAAAATTGAATGTTGCTGGTACCAGTCTAGAATACTATAGAGAAAGTGGTTCTTCTAGTAATAATATGAGATTTGAAACTTCAGTATGGGAATATGTAGGTCCAGCTGCTGGAGCAAATGAAATGATTGTTAGAGGAAGATATGCTATACCTCTTAACGGTACAACTAATAGTGTTACACAAGCAATCTCTGGTGTTTCAAACGCAGCAGATTGTATTCCATTTATTACTGGTATTATGAATAATGCCACAGCTGATGATGCTGATTCTGGAACAGCTGTTGCTTACTTAGAGAATGCAACAACTATGAGAATTGAAAAAGGCTCTAATGGAAATAACGTTACAGTATATATAACTCTGGTAGAATTTACTGGTAGTAATTGGACAGTTTTACATGGAGACTCGGGAAATGTTTCTGCAGATACTGGGTCAATCACCTTAAGAAATGGAGCTGATGGAACAGGGACAGCCACAGACGTAAGTGCATGGTCTGAAGCAATAATATTTAGTCATCATAGAGGTGATAATACTGCTAGTGGTACTAATGATGCCATTGCTGATAACTGGCCAGCTATGGATCCTGGTTCTAATAATCAAACAGTTGATTGGACTTTTGATCCAAACCATGATTCTAGCGGTACTAACAGACAATTTGTACATGTATTAACAAATTCTAATCTTAACGTAACAAGATATCAAAATTCAAGTAGCGCAGCTAATGAAACTACAATTAATATAACAAGTGCAGGATTATCAAACACAACTGAAGCTCTAATTGTTGGCTCATCTAGTTCTAGCGGCTCAGGTATAGCTTATGGTAGAGGTTGGAGAAATTACTATTTTAACTCTTCAACTGAAGCTGCACATTGGGCACACAGAAGTGGTAACACTTTTTCTCATGAAATTCAAATTGTTGATCTTAGCGGTTTAACAACTACAGCTTCAGGACCAGAAATAAACTTAGTTGGTAATTCAAACTCTATTGCTGATGGAGATACAACACCTTCAGCTACTGATGATACAGATTTTGGAAGTTTAGATATTACAAGTGGAACTAACGCTAACATATTTACAATACAAAATACCGGAACTTCTGCCTTAACAGTTGGTACAGTTACTATAAGTGGTACTAATGCTGCTGATTTTACAGTTACATCTACGCCTGCTGCTTCAGTTGCAACTTCTGGCAGTACAACTTTTGAAATCACTTTTGACCCAAGTGGAACTGGTTTAAGAACTGCTTCAGTTAGTATTGCTAATGATGACTCTGATGAAGCACCATATAATTTCGACATACAAGGTACAGGAACAACTCACGAAATAAACATACAAGGAAATGCTGTTTCAATTGTTGATGGTGATACTACACCAGATGTTTCAGACGATACAAACTTTGGAAGTGTTAGTGTACCAAGTGGAACTAATGTAAACACATTTACAATTCAAAACACAGGAACAGGAACCTTAACTATTGGTACAATTACAATTTCTGGAGCGCATGCTAGTGATTTCACAGTAACTGCAACTCCATCAGCTTCTGTAGGCGCATCTGGAAGTACTACTTTCGATATTACTTTTGATCCAAGTGCTGCAGGTACAAGAACCGCTTCAGTAAGTATAGTTAATGGAGATAGTGATGAGAACCCTTATAATTTTGACATACAAGGCACAGGAACAGTTCCTAGTTACTGTAGTGTAACCGGAACAACTTCATATAATACTGGAATCACAAGAGTACAGTTTAACACAATAGATAATGCAGACGGCTCTCCTAAAGATAATGGTTATGAAGATTTCACAGGTATTTCTACAACTGTAACTCAAGGATCAGATTACAATTTAACAGTAAATATTGATACAGATGGTTCATATAGAGCAGATACATTTGTTTGGATAGATTGGAACCAAGATTATGATTTTGATGACGCAGGAGAAACATACGATTTAGGTGATGATACTGGACTAAGTGATGCAGCTACTGCTTCTTCTCCTTTTTCTATAACAGTACCTGGTGGTGCTACTCTAGGAACTACTAGAATGAGAGTTGCAACAAAATATAATACAGATCCAACAGATAGTTGTGAAACAGGATATGATGGTGAAATTGAGGATTACTCTATTATTATTGCCGCAGCCTCTCCATTCCAAGAAATGGTGGTTAATGGTAATGGTACCGAAATTGTTGATGGTGATACTACACCTTCTGCTCTAGACGACACAGATTTCGGAAACCAAGATGTTACTAGTGGAACATCTACACATACATTTACTATTCAAAACTTAGGAGGAACAAATGACCTTAATTTAACCGATCCTTCTCCATATGTAGTAATTTCAGGAGCACATGCAGGTGATTTTACATTAACAGCTAACCCTTCTACGCCTATTGTAGCTGGTGGTAGTACTACATTTAATATAACTTTTAACCCAAGTGCACTTGGATTAAGAACAGCTTCAGTATCTATAGCTAATGACGATAGTGATGAAAACCCATACAACTTCAACATACAAGGTAACGGTGTTGATGCCTGTGGTGGTTACGTAACAGTTTTTCCATATACAGAAGATTTTGAATCTGGAGTAGGAATGTGGAATCAAGACACTGGTGATAATTTTGATTGGACATGGCAAACAGGAACAACTCCTACAAGCTCTACTGGTCCAACTATAGCTCACGAAGGATCTTATTATATGTTTACAGAAGCTAATTCTAATAATACAAATACTGCAAACTTTGAAAGTCCTTGTTTTGATTTAACCGGAGTTGAAAATCCTCGTTTTACATTCTTCCTACATATGTACGGAGCAGATACAGGAACTTTAAATGTTGATATAAGTACAGATAGTGGCTCAACTTACCCTACAAACTTATGGACATATACTGGAGAAATTCAAGGAAACACTAATTCTTCTTGGACTCCTATAAGTGTAGACTTAAGTGCATACATTGGACAAACTGTAAAAATTAGAATTCAAGGAATTGTAGGTAGTGGTGACACTAGTGACATGGCTATTGATTATGTATCTGTTACTACAAAATCTGAGCCTACTGTAGCCCCTGGTGGTGTAACTACAGACTTAGCGTTATGGTTAAAAGGAAACGATGGGTTAAGCCTTGCGGATGGGGCAAGTGTTTCATCTTGGGCAGATCAAGGTCGTGGTAGTGACGCAAGAATACAAACAACAGGTCAAGAACCTACATATAGAGATAACGTAACTAAGAATGTTAACTTTAACCCTGTAGTTGAGTTTGATAATACTTATAGTTCATTTACACTAGATGGTGATTTTAGACATGACGATACTAGTACTCAATTTATAACTGGTGATTATGGATACTATACTCAAGATGTATTTATAGTATTAATTCCAGATGATACGCCTATTACTAACTCATTTGGGTTTATGGATGTTTTCTGTAGTGATGCTCACTTAGACACAAATGCCGCAGATGCTACAGGAATTGGCTTTGGAGATTATACAGGAAGGGTTACTGATGAAATTATTTGTTATGCTCACGATTCTTATACAACAGGAGAATCTGGTGATGGATATGCTGTAGCAGAAATTGGAACAGGTTCTAGTTACGATAATGCTGGAATAATTAATACAAGAAATAACTCTGCTAACACACAACAAGAATTATTTTACAATGCCAACGATATTGAAACTAATCAAAATGATTTAGCCGAATACATGAATACTGAAGATTCGCGTTGGTGGATTGGACGTAGTGAAGGTTGGGAAGCTACATTAAACGCAAGAGTTGCTGAAGTAATTACATATAAATCTCGTCAAGTAGACACAGATTTAACACAAGCAAGAAACAGAATTCAATCATATCTTGCTATAAAGTATGGCATAACTTTAGGAGTACAAGGAACTTCTCAAGATTATGTAGATTCAAGCGGTTCAGTAATTTGGGATCAGTCTGATAACTCTGGATACAATTATGATATTGCTGGAATTGGACGTGATGATGCTTCAGAATTAAACCAAAAGCAATCAAAAAGTATTAATAATGGTGTGGATGGTATTGGTGAAACCGAAGGTATCTTAACTATTGGGTTAACCGATATTTACGATACTAACAATTTAAACATCGCTAACAACACAAACACATTAAACGATAGAGAATACTTAGTATGGGGAAATAATGGTGCTGACTTAGATTTAGCTGCATCAATGATTTCTGTAAATATGAGTGCAGGAATAACTCCTTCGCTTAATACAGATGTGACATTTACAGGAATGCAGCGTGTATGGAAAGTAGTAGAAAATGGTGGTGATATAGGAAGCGTAAAAATTTCTATTCCACAAAATGCTATTAGAAACATTACACCTCCAGGTGATTATTTAATGTTCATTTCTAATACAGGAATTTTTGACCCTACAGCAGATTATAGAATTATGACTTCTGATGGTAGCGGAAACTTAGAAACTGAGTATGATTTTGATGGTACAAAGTTCATCACATTTGGATACGCACCACAAGTAGAAGTTGTTCGTTCAGTTTATTTTGATGGTGTTGTAGATTATGTTGACATGGAAGATAAAGATGATTTAGATTTAAATACTACTGAATTTACTATGTCTGCATGGATAAAGAGAGATACTGGTACAACAAATGCTTCTATTATCTCTAAAAGAGATGCTGCTTTTACTGAAGGATATGACTTAAGAATTGATAATACTGGTCACCTTGTAATGACTTGGAATGGTGGTGCAGTATCATTAACATCTTCAGTTGCTATACCAGAAAATGAATGGCATCAAGTAGCGGTGATTTATGACACAACAGATAGAGCAACACTGTATATTGACGGTGTAGCTGACACTACAGCAACTTCATTAGCTAGTCCAATAGCTACATCTAGGTCTTTCCTTATTGCAGCTGCTGATGGTTACGACCCAAATACTACAGATTTCTTTGCTGGAAATATTGATGAAGTTAGAGTTTGGAAAAAAGCATTAACTGTAGATCAATTAAGATACATAATGAACCAAGAAATTGAAGATGCTTCAAACTTTGTAAACGGAACTATAGTGCCTCAAACAATTACAAAAAATGAAGTTTCATCAATTGATTGGGCCGATTTATCTGCCTATTACCCTATGTCTATTTACACCTACACAAATACCAACGACGCTTCAGGTAATGGAAATACAGGAGCTTTAAGAAACTTAGATACTGTAGACAGACAAACTGCTCCTCTACCTTATGTTTCTCAAGCAGATGGTTCTTGGGATGCAGGAGCAACTTGGCTAAATAATAGTGTACAAACTTTACCTAATGCATTATCAATTATAGACAACGTAACTCCAATTGATTGGAATATAGTACAAACAAGTAACGACATTTACCTTGGAGCAAGTGCAACTGCAACCGACCAAAGATCTAGAAGTTGTTCTGTATTAGCATTATTTAATAATAGTGGAGATATTCAAGTAAACGGTCAAACACAAAAAACTCCAGTTGCCATCAATACAGGTATTGGATTAACTGTAACTCATTACTTAAAATTAGACGGAACTATTGATTTAGAAGGTGAATCTCAATTAGTACAAACTTTAGATAGCGATTTAGACCCAACAAGTGCTGGAACTTTAGAAAGAGATCAACAAGGTACAGCTGATACTTTTACTTATAACTACTGGTCAGCTCCAGTTGGTGTAAGTAATAATACAACAAACAACAATAATTATACTTTACCAGATGTAATGAGAGATGGTACTCAAAACATTAACTTCATTACTTCTGGCTATAATGGTAGTAATACTAATCCTATTGGAATAGCTGATTACTGGGTTTGGAAATTCAACAATCATCCTGATGATAATTATGCTTCATGGCAACATGTACGTAGCACAGGAACATTGTTACCTGGAGAAGGATTTACTATGAAAGGTCCTGGAACTGGAGCAATAGCAGATGATCAAAACTATGTTTTTATTGGTAAACCATATAACGGTAGTATTACTTTACCTTTAAACAGTGGTAACGACTATTTGGTTGGTAACCCTTATGCTTCTGCTATAGATGCACACCAATTTATTAATGACAATGGCCCTTTAATCGATGGAGATACGCCTTTAATTACTGGAACATTATACTTTTGGGAACACTGGGGAGGAGGATCACATGTATTATTAGAATACCAAGGTGGATATGCAAAATACAACCTATCAGGAGGAACACCTTCTGCATCTCAAGGTACTAACGATCCTGATGTAGCAACTGGCGGAACTCCTACAAAAACTCCAGGAAGATATATTCCTGTTAATCAAGGTTTCTTTGTAGTAGGAGAAACAACTGGAACTATTAACTTTAATAATGGTCAACGTGTTTTCCAAAGAGAAGGAGGCGCAGGATCAACATTTATGAGAACTAATAGCGAAGGAACTGAAGGTGAAGACCCTGAAGGTGATATTAGAATGAAACTTAGGTTTGGAATTAATTCTATAAACACTATTCACAGACAATTATTAGTAACAGTAGATCCTAATGCCACTGAAAGTATAGATTGGGGCTATGATGGAAAACTTAATGAAGCACAAATAGACGATATGTTCTGGTTAATTGAAGGCGGTAAATACATCATTCAAGGAACAAATATTGTAGATGCTGATACTGTTTTACCTATTGGAATAAAAACATCAGATGATGGTATAAATAGCATTACAATTGATGCATTAGAAAATGTACCAACTGATTTAGAAATATATGTTCGTGATAATACATTAGATATTTATCATGACTTAAGAGCAAGTAACTATGAAGTTTATCTTGCTTCAGGAGAATACTTAGACAGATTTGAAATTGTATTTAGTACAGAAGATTCACTTGGTGTTTCGGACAACGAATTAAGTGGACTAGATGTACATTTCTCTAATGCGATTGAGAGCATTGTGGTTATCAATCCAACATTTAAAGAAATCAAGTCTATTGAATTATTGAATATATTGGGACAATCAATAATTACTTTAGACGAGGTAGATAGTTCAAGTCGTTTTGAATACGAAGTGAAAAATCTGAGTACTGGAACTTATGTTATTAAACTTAACACAAGTTATGGTACATTATCTAAGAAAGTTTTAGTTGAATAATTATGCGGAAATTTATCACTAAAATTAAAAGCTCCAACTAACGTTGGAGCTTTTGCTTTTATATAATAAAAAATATAAACTAAAACTTGTCAATCAACTCATCTAGAGATAAGTTAAACTGCTCACCAGAATTCATATTTTTAAGCTTATAAATGTTATCGTTCATTTCTTGCTCACCTACCATAACCACAAAAGGTACTTGGCGCTTGTTAGCATAATTCATTTGCTTTTTCATTTTAGCAGCATCTGGATATAATTCTGCAGCAACATTGTTAGCTCTTAGCTCTTTTATTGCTTTTAAACTATATAACCCTTCAGCTTCACCAAAATTAATAAACAACACATCTATGTTATTAGAAACTGTTTCGGGAAATAAATTCAATTCTTCTAACACTAGATAAATTCTGTCTAAACCAAAACTAATACCAACACCACTCACATCTTTAAGTCCAAAAATCCCAGTAAGGTCATCATAGCGACCTCCTCCTCCAATTGATCCCATTTGCACACCTTCTGGAGCTGACACTTCAAAAATAGCTCCTGTGTAATAGTTTAATCCTCTAGCTAATGTAACATCTAACTGTAAATTGGCTGTTTGTAACTGTAAAGATGAAATAGCCTTATCTATAAATTCTAATTCTTCAATACCTTTTAAACCATCTTCAGATGTACTTAAAATTGATTTTAAAGTTTGTATTTGAGATTCAAAAGTTCCTGTTAAACTAAATAGAGGCTGTAACTTATCAATACCCTCTTGTGGAATTCCTTTGTTAAGCATCTCTTCTTTAACCTTCTCCTCTCCTATTTTATCTAACTTATCTAAAGCTACAGTAAAGTCTATTAGCTTATCGCTAGCTCCAATAACCTCAGCTATACCAGATAATATTTTTCGATTGTTAATTTTAATTGTAACACCATTTAGCTTTAAATCAGTAAATACAGCATCATACAACTGAATGAATTCTACTTCTTGCCATAAAGACTTAGAACCAACAACATCAGCATCACATTGGTAAAATTCTTGAAAACGTCCTTTTTGAGGTCTGTCCGCTCTCCAAACTGGTTGAATTTGATAACGTTTAAATGGAAAATCAATATCATTTTGGTGTTGAACCACATAACGTGCAAAAGGTACTGTTAAATCATAACGCAATGCTTTTTCTGATAAAGAATTAGAAAATCTAGCTAAGTTACCAGACTCTAACGCCTGCAAATCAGCTTTCTTAACTTTATCACCAGAGTTTAAAATTTTAAAAATCAACCTATCTCCTTCTTCACCATATTTACCAAGTAATGTCTCTGATAATTCAAAGCTTGGTGTTTCTATAGGTTGAAAACCAAAACGTTCAAAATTAGACTTTATAGTACTAAAAATATAGTTGCGTTTAGCTACTTGCTCCGGAGAAAAATCTCTCGTTCCTTTTGGTATTCTTGGTTTTTGTGCCATTATAATTCTTTGTTAAACAAATATCTTACTTTTTTAGAAACCTATCCTATTAGTTTATCAAAATACTTAAATAAGTCTCCTTTAGTAATCATAGAACCTTGTTGAATTAACTCAAATTTATTAAGTTGTTTGTCTTCAGAATAATCCTTTTTAGCATTGAATAATTCTACTTCATCACTCATTAAGTTTTCTCTTAACCAAGAAAATCCTTCACGAGTAGTTAAATCAATGTCATTATTTAACTTCAATCCTATTAATTCAATTTGATCTTCTGCTAAATGAAACAAGTACATATGCTGTGGCGAAATATTCTCTAAATATTTTGCTTGTGTTAAAACTCCTTCCCAAACCAAATCACTAAATACATCTAGTTCTTGCTCTGCAACTTCTGGCTTTTCAGTTTTTATTTTCTCCCATTCATCTGCAGTTATCGACTGTGTCGCTAAAAAGTTAATAAACTCTTGGTGTAATTCTTCAAACTGCTCTTTTGATAATCTTGTGTACTTCATAATAGTATATAAAAAATGCGCTCCTTTATTTAGGAGCGCAAATTTACTTATATATATTTTATTTTTCTTAGAAAATATAACGTAATCCAAATTGTGCTTGCCATCTAGAAGCTAAACTTGAATCGTATCCAAAGGTATCAACTAAATCTGGATTAAAAGTATATGTTGGAGTTCCAGAACCATCAACATTCACACCTATTGGTTGTACATTGTTTGGTTGTTGTATTAATCCCCATTCTGAACTTATTAAATTACCAACATTTAACACATCGATACTAAATTGAATAGTATTTGTTTTATTTTCAGATACCTTAAAGTTATAGTCTTGTAAAAATTTAATATCCCAACGACTTCTCCAAGGCGCTAAAGCTGCGTAACGCTCTGCATATTGCCCTCTTCTTCCGTTTAAATAATCGTCTTGCGAAATATAAGCATCAAAAGCCTCTGCTTGTCCAGCTCCAGAGAAATTCATTTGACCAATCTCTGCTGATGTTGGCACATATAATAAATCGTTTAATCCAGAACCATCTCCATTAATATCTCCTCCATAAGTATAGCTAAAACGTCCTCCTCTTGCATACTCAAAGAAAGCAGATAACGTAGTTCCCCATTTATCATTTCCATAAGTCCATTTTTTACTTGCTACACCAATAACCCTGTGTGTATCTCCATATTTAGAGAATCCTAATTGCTCGTTATTTACATTTCCTAAAACTGGATTAAAAGCAAATGCATCACCAGTAATTTCGGCTTCAATTGAGTTTACATCTTTAGAATTTAAGTAACTATAAGCTAAACTAGCATAAAGACCATTATTAAATGTTTTTTGAGCTTTTACAGCTACATTCCAAATTCTACCTTTATCAGAGTTTGTAAACACATATGCATTATTAATTACATCGTCTGCTGTATATATTGGTCTATTATCAACACCTTGTAATGTTCCAGAAGGAGGTAATAATCCCCAATTTTGAACATGTGCTCCATTAATATCTTTTGTATAAGATACGTCTCCTGTTAAAATAAGTCCATTTTCAAATCTATAATCTGTTCCAATATTTGTTCTCCATACTTGTGGGAATTTATAATCTGGATCCACCATTTGATAAAAGAATACATTAGGATTTCCTATTTGGTTTCCTAACCATACAAATGGGAAACGACCAGTAAATAATCCTGAACCACCACGTAATTGAAAGCTATCATCTCCTTTAACATCATAATTAAATCCTACTCTAGGTGATACTAACCAATCATTAGAAGGCATTTGTGTATTATCTAAGAATACAGTTTCTCCATTGTTAGGATTGTAGTACGGAATTGTTGGTACATAACAACATGCATTATCGATAACGTCTTGTGCTTTTTCAGCTGAATCGAAAAATAGTGGTTTATCAAAACGTAATCCGTAAGTTAATTTAAACTTCTCATTAACATTCCACTCATCTTGCATATAAAACGACATTTGGCCTACATTCGTTTCTGCTAATGCCCAAGAATCTGCAGCATTATTGCTATTATAAACGTTTTGAGCATTTGCTAAAGATGCAGCTATAAGTCCATTATCTACAGCATCTAAAAATGCATCAACTGATGGAAAAGCTCCAAAAGCACCTACATAACCATTATCGTTTGCAAATCCATAAGCTCCTAAATTAAAAGAGTTATCAAATTGGAATTTTTCAAAAGCAAGGCCTACAGTAAAAGTATGGTCTCCTTTATAAAAGTTCAAGTTATTTGAGAACTGTAATACTTTTTGGTCTAATCTGTTATTTATTGAAAATGGTTCATGACCTACAATAATGTAATTAGAACCTGCACCATCTTGAATAGAAATTGCTGGCGCTGGAGTTGACATTGGATTTCTAAAATCATCAAAATGAGAATAACCAAATTGTAATTTGTTTGACGCCGATTCTGATAATGTAGAATTAAGTTCTAATTGTACCGACTTTAAATTATTATTTATTTGATAACCCGAGTTTTCAAATTGTAACACTGAAGCACTTGGTCCTCTAAACCCTAAAGCTGTTGGATGCGCTGGCTTATCTTTTGAAGCCTCTAACCAGTTATAAATTATTGCTAAACGGTTATTATCATTAATATTCCAATCTAATTTAATAATACCTTTAGTAGACTCTGTTTCATGAATAAAACCTTCGTAAGCACCTGGATTATATCCTAATCCTAATAAAGCATTTTGAACAGCCATTAAATCTGCTTCATCAACTCTAGACTCATTAATTAATCCAGTTCCTCTATTTGGCAACCATGATTGTCCTAAATCCTCTCTATCATCTTTTTCAAAGTTTGCAAAGAAAAATAATTTGTTTTTAATAATTGGACCTCCAATACTAGCACCAACTTGAGATTGCGATAACTTTGGTACAAATATCTTATCACCTTTCACTTTACTTCCTGTCATGTCTTCATTTCTATAAAAACCATAAACAGTACCATGAAATTCGTTTGTTCCACTTTTTGTTACAGCATTTACAGCTGCTCCAGTAAATCCAGACTGTGTAACATCGTAAGGTGCTGTTGACACTTGAATTTGGTCAATAGCATCTAAAGAAACAGGTTGCGCATCGGTTTGTCCACCTGGAGTTGCAGCATCTAATCCAAACGGATTATTAAAAATGGCTCCATCTAAAGAAAAATTATTAAACTGGTCATTTCTACCTCCAAACGATCCATTACTTGCTGTTGGCTCTAACCTTGTGAAATCTGAAGCAGAACGAGAAATAGTTGGTAATCTAGTAATTTCTCTTCTACCAACATTGGTAGCAGCTCCTGTACGATCACTACCAAAAGTACCTGTTCCACTATTACCTGTAATAACTACAGTATCTAGTTGTTCACTATCAGGATTCATAGTTACATCTAAATTTTCTGTTTTACCTAAGGTTAAAAACACATCATTAAAGGTTTGGTCTTTATAACCTACATAACTAATAGTAATAGTATATGGTCCTCCTACTCTTAAATTTAATAGATTATATCTTCCATCAATATTTGTGGCAGCTCCATACTTTGTCCCTGTAGGTGTATGTATCGCAACTACATTAGCTCCTGGCAATGGTTGCGAGGTTTCGTCTAAAATTAATCCCTTAATGTTTGAGGTTGTAACTTGAGAGAAAGCTAACACGCCAATACATAAAAAGATAAAAGAAAAAATAGTTTTTTTCATAAATACTAGTTTGATTAATAAACATTTAATTAGTTCTCTAAAAATAAGACAAAAAAAAACCGCTTAAAAAGCGGTTTCTTAATGAGTTGAAATAATTATTAACTTTTTGTTAATAATTACAACAGTTATGCTTGAGGTACAACTTCAAAAGCTAAGTCAACAGATACTTCTCTGTGTAATCTTACTACTGCGTTGTATTTCCCTAGACGTTTTACACTTCCACCAGCAACTGTGATGAATTTTTTGTCTATAGAGTGCCCTTCTTTTTCTAAAGCTTCAGATATGTTAATGTTGTTTACAGATCCAAATAATTTGTCTCCTGTTCCAACTTTAGCAGCAATCTTTACTTCTAATGCTTTTAATGCCTCAGCTAATGTATTAGCATCGTCAACAATTTTCTTTTCTTTAAAAGCACGTTGCTTTAAGTTTTCAGCTAAAACTTTCTTTGCAGAAGTAGTTGCTAAAATTGCATGTCCTTGAGGAATTAAAAAGTTTCTACCATAACCGTTCTTAACCGTTACTACATCGTCTTTAAATCCTAGACCTTCGACGTCTTGTTTTAATATAAGTTCCATAGTTATAATAGTTTTATTTCAATAAATCTGCTACGTATGGCATTAAAGCTAAATGTCTAGCTCTTTTTACTGCCACAGATACTTTTCTTTGGTATTTTAATGAAGTTCCAGTTAAACGTCTTGGTAATAATTTACCTTGCTCGTTTACAAACTTTAATAAGAAATCTGGATCTTTATAGTCGATATACTTAATTCCAGACTTTTTGAAACGACAATACTTTTTAGTTTTGTTAGTTTCGATGTTTAACGGAGTTAAATATCTAATCTCTCCGTCTTTCTTTCCTTTTGCTTGTTGTTCAATTGACATAATTACGCTTTTTCTTTAAGTTTAACTCTTCTTCTTTCAGCCCAAGCAATTGCATGCTTATCTAACTTTACAGTTAAATAACGCATAAAACGCTCATCACGTCTAAACTCTAATTCTAATGGAGAGATAGCAGTACCATCTACAGTGTACTCAAATAAGTGGTAAAATCCACTCTTTTTGTTTTGAATTGGGTAAGCTAACTTTTTAAGTCCCCAATCTTCTTTTGATACCATCTTTGCACCTTTAGAAACAAGAAAATCTTCGTATTTCTTTACTGTTTCCTTTATCTGAGTTTCAGATAAAACGGGATTCAAGATGAAAACAGTTTCATAATGATTCATAAAAATCGTTTTTTATTGTTATTAAAAATGGCTGCAAAAATAGTTATTATTAATGGTTTACACAAAAAAATCACATTTATTTTATAGCTCTTAAAAAAGTGTTAAAATTATGTTAACTAAAACACTTTGTCGATGTTTTTTGGTTTTTAACCGAATTTTTTGTACTATTGTCGATATCTTAACCTAAAAACAAGAATGTTATGACTTTAAACTGTGTTGTTGTAGATGACTCCGCAATCCAACGTTTGTCTATAGTCAAGTTAATAGAGAACCACCCTTCTCTTAACCTGATTGCAGAATACAGCAGTGCCCTTGAAACTAAAAATGGTTTAAATACTCATAAAGTAGATTTAATCTTTTTAGATATCGAAATGCCTGTTTTAAATGGATTTGAATTACTAGACGTACTAAATAATAAACCCCAAATTATTTTTGTAACTGGTAAAACAGAATATGCATTTAAAGCTTTTAATTACGATGCTACTGACTATTTACAGAAACCAATTACTAGAGAGCGCTTTAATACTGCAGTCGATAAAGCTTTAGAACAACATAAGCTTACACTTGACTTTAAAGAAACTGATGGCGAACACATCTTTGTAAAAAGTAATTTAAAGAAACGAAAAGTTTATATCAAAGATATTAAATGGATCGAAGCTCTTGGAGATTACGTAAAATTAGTAACAGAGGAAAACAGCCTTGTAGTTTTATCTACAATGAAAGCTTTTGAAGCTGAATTACCTGATGGTAAATTTTTAAGAATTCATAAATCTTATATTGTAAATCTAGATAAGATTGACCGATTTAACAGTAAAAATGTTGAAGTTGGTTCATATGAAATTCCTTTAAGTAGAAACAAAAAGACACAATTAGTAGATGCTTTAAATAATATTTAATGCCTCTTAATAATTATCGACATTTAGAATAACTCTAATAGGACGAAAATCTTTTATACTAGAGAAGCTATTTTTAACTTTAAGAATAGCTTCTTTTGTTTTTCCTAATGACTGCTTTTGAGGAATTTTTATTAAAATATTTTTATGATATTGATTTCTAATTCTAGATACAGGTGGAAATTCTGGCCCTAATACATTTTGCCTAAATAACTGCCTTAATGATTTAGACAACCATTCTGCACCATCATTTACCTTATTATAATCACGATGTTTTAAGGTTATTTTTATAATTCGATAAATTGGAGGATACTTATAGTTATATCGCTCATCCATTTGTTCATTAAACATACCTCTATAATCATTTGTAGAAACCTGTTGTAATATTTTATGATAAGGATTATATGTTTGAATTAGCACCTTTCCTCTTTCATCTGTTCTACCTGCTCTACCAGATACTTGTTGCATTAATTGATAACTACGTTCATGAGCTCTAAAATCTGGAAAGTTTAGCATATTATCGGCATTCATAATACCAACCAACTTTACATTTCTAAAATCTAAACCTTTGGTTAGCATTTGTGTTCCTACAAGTACATCAACTTCTTGATTTTCAAAAGCCGTTATAATTTTGCTATAGGCATGCTTTCCTCTTGTGGTATCTAAATCCATTCTAGCTACCTTAACATCTGGAAATAACTGTTTCACTTCGGCTTCAATTTGCTCTGTTCCAAAACCTTTACTATCTAACTCAACACTTCCACAAGCTTGACATTTGTTTTGCATTGCTATATTATGTCCGCAATAATGACACCTCAACTGACTTCTATATTGATGATAAGTTAAGGTAACATCGCAATTTGGACATTGTGGAGAATGACCACATGTATTACATTCTACAATTGGAGAATAACCTCTCCTATTTTGAAAAAGAATGACTTGCAAGTTATTTTTAAAAGCATCAGTCATCTCTTCAATTAGCCTATCGCTAAAATGACCTTTCATTCGCTTACGTTTATGCTTATCTTTAATATCTACCAATTCAATTTCTGGCATCAATACATCATTATATCTCCTTGTTAATTCAATAAATCCATATTTATTTTCAACAGTAGCATTAAAATAAGTCTCTACACTTGGTGTTGCAGATCCTAAAAGGGTTTTAGCCTTAAATAAGTTTGCTAAAACAATTGCTGTATCTCTTGCATGATAACGTGGTGCTGGATCAAATTGTTTATACGATTGCTCGTGTTCTTCATCAACAATTATTAAACCTAAATCATTAAATGGTAATAACACAGAAGATCTTGCTCCCAAAACCACTTTTGCTTTAGTTGAATTATTTAACACATTATTCCAAACCTCAACGCGTTCGTTTAGTGAATATTTTGAATGGTAAACTGCGATTTGATTTCCAAAATATTGTTTTAATCGATTAACTAGTTGAGACGTTAAAGCTATTTCTGGTACTAAATACAGAGTTTGTTTACCTTGAGCTAAAACCTCTTCTATAAGTTTAACATATATTTCGGTTTTACCAGAGGATGTTACTCCATGAATTAATGCTACATTTTGATTTTTAAAAGACTCCTTAACTTCATTAAAAGCAGTTTCTTGATACTTATTTAATTGCTTAGAAGTTAGTTTTCCATCGTTAGAATAAACAACTCTGTCAGTTTGCAGATAATACTCTTCAAAAATATGTTTATCAATAAGTATTTTTACTTGCGTAGAAGTTGCTTGACTTTTCTCTATTAATTCTGATACTTTAATTGGTTTTTTACTAGATGTAGACATCGAGAAAAAACTCATAATTATTTGCCTTTGCTTGGGAGCTCTACTTAATTTATCTAGTAATTCTTGTAATGCCTTTTCATCATTTTCAAATGTTTCATGAAGCTTTACATAGCGTATTAATTTAGGCTTGTATTTTTCAAAAATCTCTTCTTCAACTGTAATAGCTTTTTTATCTATTAATCGTTTTAAAACAGGAAGGATATTTTTCTTATCCAAAATATTACTCACATCCTGAACTTTTAAACTCGATTGATGATGTAATGCTTCAAACACCAAAAACTCATCATCTTTTAAACTAGTATCTTCAATTTGATGGTTTGTGTCTAGAGATATTATGCTTTCACTTTCTAACAAAAAAGCACTTGGTAAAGCCGCTCTTAACACATCACCTAGAGTGCACATGTAATAATTAGCTATCCATTGCCATAACTTAAGTTGACAAGTATTTACTATTGGCTTTTCATCTAAAATTTGATGAATTGGTTTTGCTTCATAAACCTGAGGTGCTTCTTGATGAATATTAAACACTAAAGCAGTATATATTTTACTTTTCCCAAAAGGTACAGCAACTCTAATTCCAGGTTTTAAAAAATCAAATTCTGCCTCAGTTATACTATAGGTAAATGTTCTTTCTAAAGGAATAGGAAGGATTACATCAATAAAATATGAATCTTTTATTAGTTGCATTTTTTTCTAAGACGTTGTAAAGACGCGTTTAGTTCATATCCTAAAAGAAGAATATTGGCATTTAACCATAAATAAAATAATAAAATTAATAAAGCTCCAATAGAGCCATACAACTCATTGTATTTTGAAAAGTTTTCTATGTATAAACCAAACAGGTAAGAGCTTAAAATAATTAACAGCGTTGTAAAGAGCGCTCCAATTGAAAAGAAACGCGACTTTCTTCCTTCTTTAGTCCCAAAATAATATAAAGTTGCAGTGCCAATATATATCATGGATGTTGCAAATACATATTTAGCTAGATTTAACCAAAATAAACCTGATTGCGAAGTTTCAATATCCTTTCCTATTAAATTTTCATACAATGGTGTCACCACATAAATTTGAGTGTAACCTAAAACTCCAACCGTTAACACTACTAAAAAAGCTAAAATTAAAGATACTCCAAAAGCGTACAAATACTGCTTAAATACATTTCGTGTTAATTGCTTGTGATAGGAATGTTCAAAACCAGAAAATATGGCATTTACACCATTTGCCATTAATAGCATTGACAATAAAAATACGGTTGACAGTAAACTACCATGTTGTCCATCATTAATATTTTCAAAAATATTAGTTTCAAAAAAACCTGAGGTTTGTGGTGGTAAAAACGTATTTAAAAATGCTAAAAATTGTTCTTGAAACCCTTCAATGGGAATGAAAGGAATTATTATAATTACAAATAATAAAAACGGAAAAATTGCTGTAAAAAAACTAAATGCAATAGCACTTGCTCTTGTTGTTAAAGCACCTTCAACAATACCAATGACGTACATTTCTAGAAGATCATAAACAGATAACCCTTCAAAACCAGGAAGCTTGACTCTTTTTAAAAATCTAACTACAAGGTTAACAACAGGAATTTTATCTAATCTATCTTCTATAAATTTGGTCATATTACACTGCCTTCAAGCTTAAGTCCATATTATAAACTGAATGCGTTAAGGCACCACTAGAAATATAATTTACTCCACACTCTGCATAATGACGTACAGTATTTTCGTTAATACCTCCAGAAGATTCTGTTAAACACTTATCACCAATCATAGCAACAGCTTTACGTGTATCTTCATAATTAAAATTATCAATAAGTATTCTATACACTCCATCGCTTTTTAAAATCTCTTCTATTTCACCTAAATCTCGAGCTTCTACAATTATTTTAAGATCTCTATTAGTATCTTTTAAATATTGCTTAGTCATATCAATAGCTTTTGTTAGTCCTCCAGCAAAATCAATATGATTATCTTTTAGCATAATCATATCATACAAAGCAAATCTATGGTTTTCTCCTCCTCCAATTTTTACAGCCCATTTTTCTAAAGCTCTAATACCTGGAGTGGTTTTACGCGTATCTAATATTTTTGTTCCTGTACCTTCTAACAAATCAACAAACTGACGTGTTTTAGTTGCAATAGCACTCATACGTTGCATTGCATTTAACACCAAACGCTCAGCTTTTAAAATAGACTGTGAAGCACCTTCTACATAAAATACAATATCGCCATACTTAACCTTAGAACCATCCTCAATTAAAGTTTCTACTTTCATATTGCTATCTACGTAAGCAAAAACTTGTTTTGCAAATTCCACACCAGCAATAATACCTTCATCTTTTACTAATAATTTTGCCTTTCCTGTAGCAGTATCTGGTATACATGCTAAGGAGCTATGGTCACCATCACCAACATCTTCTCTAATGGCATTTGTAATTATTAAATCTATTTCTTTATTGAATTGCTCTTGACTTATCATATTTGGAATATTTACTGCTAAAATAAGAATTGCCAATCAATAAATTTAAAAAATAAGATTCCAAATTATAAAATGTTTTAACTTTGATTTATGCAAATAAAACTCCTTGCCATTGGCAAAACAGATAACAAACAATTACAAACGCTTATTGACGATTATCAAAAGCGTTTAGGGCATTATATTAAGTTTAATTTTGATATTATTCCAGACATTAAGAATGTTAAAAACTTATCAGAAAAACAGCAAAAACAAAAGGAAGGCGAGCTTATTTTGAATAAAGTTTCTAACTCTGATGTGTTGATTTTATTAGATGAAAACGGAAAGCAATTAGACTCTGTTGGGTTTTCTAGTTATTTGCAAAAACATATGAATTCTGGTATTAAACAACTTATTTTTGTTATTGGAGGTCCTTACGGATTCTCAGAAGATGTTTACAACAAAGCACAAGGAAAACTATCGTTATCAAAAATGACCTTCTCACATCAAATGGTGCGCTTATTTATTATTGAACAATTATATAGAGGTTTTACTATTTTAAGAAATGAACCTTATCATCACAAATAAAAAAAAGGAGCTATTAAAATAGCTCCTTTTTATTTTTAAATGCTTGTTGTAACATTAATGTGTACTAAATGTATGCTTACGTTTGTTTAATTGTTTTTCTAAATCTTTAATGGTATGCTTCACAGCATCTTCATAATTATCTTCTTTAGAAGCGGCAAATATTCTTGGTCCTGGAGCACTTAACTCCATTTTACAAATCTTTACATCTTTTTCAGCTTCAAAATGAACCTCAGCACTAATAATCCAATCATATTTTTGGTGTAGTTTTTCCAACTTATCAGTTACATAGTCGTTCATAGTCTCACTAGTCGTCATGTGAATGTATTGAATATTTATTGTCATAATAAAAGTGTTTTAATGTGTTTTAATTTTCTAGTATAAAGTTACCATTATTAATAAAACTAACAGCTGACTTTTGTCATGTTTAACTTTATTTTAAACCTAAACTTTTAATATAAGCATCATTATTTGATGGTCGTCCTAAAAACTCCTCTACAGCTTCTAATATATCTCTTTGACTACCATTAGCTAATATTAATTTTCTATACTTAACTCCTGTTGCTTGGTCTCTTAATCCATTTTCTTCAAACACTGTAAACATATCCTGTGCAAACACTTCGGACCATAAGTAACCATAGTAATACGTTGGGTGTGTATTTATATGAATCCAACTTCCTTGTGTATGAGTTCCTTCAATATAGTTAGCTCCTAATCCCATTTGCGCATCAAGATCACGCCATAATTGATCTGTATCAAACGGTTTTTCAGGATTGAACTTATCGTATAAATACATATCATATAAACAACGTCTTAATGAACCTTGAGCTCCAATTCCTGAAGATACATTTTTAGCATTCATCATATTATCGTATAAATCTTTAGGGAATACTTCTCCTGTTTCATAATGCTTCGCAAACGAACTTAAGATATCATAATCAAAAATCCAATTCTCAAAAATTTGTGACATTGCCTCAGCAAAATCGGCTTTAGAATATGCTTGCATACTATAATCTCCTTCATAAGACATACCATCTACAATATGTCCAAACTCATGAAATAACGTACTTAACTCTCCATGACTTAATAAAGATGGTAAATCCTCAGTTGGTCTTGTAAAGTTTCCTAATAACATAGATACTGGTACTTCATAGCCTTCACTTGTATTTAATCCATAAGTTAAAGGCACACCATAAAACCAAGATTCTTTATTTGGTCTTGGAAATAAATCTAAATAAAAACGTCCTTTAAGCTTATCGCCTTCATATACCTCATATGTTTCAACTTCTTCATGCCAAACAGACGCACCTTCAATTTTTCTAAATTCTAAACCTAATAACTCTTGGTATAACTCAAACATTCCTGCTAAGCACTCTTGCATTGGTAAATACTCACGCATTTTTTCGTTATCTACCTTATACTCATTTTTTAGAATTTGATCTTTATAATATGCAGCATCCCAAGCGTTGATTCTACTATCATCATTTGGAGTATTTAACTCTTTATTTCTAACTGCTTTTAACACCTCGTAATCTTGAATAGCCTTTTCTTTAGATTTTGCTACAAGTCCATTAACAAATTCCCAAACTGTAGCTGGATCTTTAGCCATTTTTGGTGCTAAATTATATGCTGCATAAGAGTCGTAACCCATTAATTTCCCTAATTGATAACGTTTACTTACTAAAGAATCTAAAATTGTAAGGTTTTTATCTGCGCCTCTATTAGCATACTTAGTTGTAAATTCTTTTCTAACAGCCGAAGATTTAGCATTACTCATTACTGGTCCCCTTGTAGCATTTTGTACAGGAATTTCGTAACCAGTTTCAGTCTTGTATTTGTTTTTGAAGTTTTCAGGTAATCCTTCTGCTTGTGCTTCAGTAAGGGTTAGCACCTCGTTTGCAGTATTCATATTAATTGAATATTGCGAAGATAAATCGCTAATATCAGCTAACAGCTTTTTATACGTTTCTACATCAGCTTCATTTAAGTTTACGCCTGAACGCTCAAAAGTTTGCATTACAAAATCTACCAAACGTTTTTTGTGTCCTTTAAGTTTTGAGTATTCATCAGAATCTGCAAATGCTTTAAACTTATTAAACAATGCCTTATCTGACCCAACATTGGTATTAAACTTTTCTATTTTTTGGTAACCTTCTAATCCTTTGGCTCTAGTAATAGAATCGGTAGACACCCAATACAACATAAAAGCATTATTACTAGACTTATTTAATTCGCTAAACACCTTATCATAAGTCTCATAAGTATTAGCAAAAGAAACATTTTTTAAAGCTTTAATAGCGTCTATTTCTAGCTCTGCATTTTCAATAGTTACATTCACATATTCTTCAATATGCGCTCCTGTAACATTAGCATAATCTACAGCTTGGTTTAAGGTGACGTTAAATGGATTTTCTGCCGATAATTTTACAGCTTCTTTTTTTGGTTCGTTAGAACAGCTCATAACTAAGGCTATCATTAGAAAAGAATAAAAAGTGGATTTCATGTTTTAGTATATAAAGTTGAAACACAAATATACTATTCAAAAATTACTTTAGCATGCATTTCAAACCAAGACTTATAAAATTGCTGATGAATCTTCTCGATGCTATTTCGCTTTACTTTTAAAGTTGGTGTAGTTAATCCGTTGTCTACATTCCAATCTTCTTTCATTACCACTACCTTTTCTATTTTTTCATGCTTTTCAAACATTGGATTCACCTGTGCAACAGTTGCTTCTAAACCAGAAACTAATTGAGATTTGTCTTTTGACTTTCCTAATTCAGATAAAGTAATTAATGCAATAGGCTGCGGAATACCTGTACCAACAATGCATATTTGTTCAATATCGGTGTTTTTAGATAGCTCTAACTCTAAAGGTGCTGGCGAAATGTATTTACCCTTATCTGTTTTAAATTGGTCTTTCAGGCGTCCTGTAATAGTTAAATAACCATCGTGATCGTACTCACCAATATCGCCAGTACGCAAATAACCATCTTCTGTAAAAACTTCTGCTGTCATTTCTGGAGATTTATAATAACCTTTCATTAAACAATTATTCTTTATGCAAATCTCTCCTTCAGCAGATAGTTTTGCTTGAGCATTAAATAATGTTTTTCCAACGGTTCCTATTTTATCATTCTCTGGTAAATTAAAATGAGACACACAACAATCTTCGGTCATACCATAACCTTGGTAAATGGTAATACCAAGCTTTCTGTACCACTTTATTAAACTAGAAGAAATTGGTGCAGCAGCCGAACAAATAAATACTGCTGATTTTAAGCCTAATTTTTGCTTTAATTTATTCTTGACAACTTTATTTAATATTGGAATATTTAAAATAATATTCAGTTTTTTTTGAGGTAAGCTTTCTAAGATCTTATCCTGAAACTTGGTCCAAATTCTAGGTACCGCAAAAAACACATGTGGTTGGGTACGCTCTAAGTCTTTAGCAAACGTATCCAAAGATTCTGCAAAAGATGTGGTAGCGCCTAAAACCATTCCAGAATTAGCAATTAAACGTTCGGCAACATGAGCTAATGGCAAGTATGAAAATAAACGTAAATGCTTAGGCAACTTAAATAGTTTTATTAATGTATTGGTGCTCTCCATAAAATTACCAACAGTATGCATCACACCTTTTGGATTACCTGTAGTTCCAGAAGTATAAATAATGGTAATTAATTCTTCCGATTTTGGTATGTGCATCTCTTTTAGTGGTGCTTGCGAAAACATAATATCTTCCCATAATTCACCATCAGTATTACCATATAAACCAACACTAATCACAGGAATATCTATGACACCTTCTTTTTGAGATGTATAATCGTCTAATTTCCCTACAATAATTGCTTTGGATTCGCTATGTATAAGTATTTGATTTATGGAAGCTGCATTAAGTGTTGGATAAATAGGAATAGACACATAACCAGCCATCATTATTGCTAAATCTGCAATAGACCAATGTGCACAATTTTTAGATAATAAAGCAATATGTGAACCCTGTGGTAAACCATAGCTTTTTAGTTTAGAGGCAATTTTTCGAGCTTCCTTACCTACTTCCTTAAACGTAAATGTAATTATCTTACCATCTATAGGCTGCTTAAAAAATATATTGTTTGGCGCCTCAATTTCCCAATACAAAAAAGCCTCTAAAGGTGAATTAAAGTTTTGCATATATTAGTTTAGTTAGTTTGAAACTAAAGATAAGCAAATGTTTGCAATTTTGATAGCTGCGCATTTTCTTAAAGACATTTATAACACTAACTTTACAGCATAAACAACAAACGCATGAAAATAGTTTTCGCTACCAATAATCTTAACAAACTAAAAGAGGTACAAGCCATGGTACCTTCTCACATTACATTATTAAGCCTAAAAGATATTGGTTGTTTTGAAGACGTTCCAGAAACTCAAGAAACTATTGAAGGTAATGCCATACAAAAAGCCGAATATATAAAAACCAATTATGGCTACGATTGTTTTGCCGATGATACAGGATTAGAAGTTGATGCTTTAAATGGTGCTCCAGGAGTGTACTCTGCACGTTATGCTGGACCACAACGTAATGCAGACGATAACACCAACAAACTATTAACAGAGCTAAACAATAATACCAATAGACAAGCCCAATTTAAAACTGTAGTTGCTTTACAATTAAATGATAAGCTACACACTTTTACAGGCATTTGTAAAGGTGATATTACTACCGATAAAAAAGGCCAAGGTGGTTTTGGTTACGACCCTGTTTTTCAACCAGAAAATTACACACAAACCTTTGCTGAAATTACCTTAGAAGAAAAAAATAAAATAGGACATCGTGGTAAAGCAGTACAACAATTGGTTGCCTTTTTGGAAAGCTATTAACACGTATTTCTACGTATATATTTTATAAGAATTTTCGCTAAATTTGTAGGTATATATAATAAAAATATACTACCAAGGGAGTATACACAAATGTTGTGCTTAATAATACACATTATGAAAAACCTATCAATTTCATTAATTATCGTTTGCCTCCTTTTTTTTAGTCATAATTTAATTGCTCAAGAAAACAACAATAATAATATTCCTGCAAGCAGTGAAGAAATCACGATAGTTATCGAAAATGATTCAATTGCAGCTTTTGGAATGTTGGCTTCAGGAAAAGAGAAAAAAGAAACAGTTATTCTACTTCATGGACTACCTGGGAATGAGAGGAACTTAGACTTGGCTCAGGCATTGCGAAGAGATGGTAGAAATGTTATTTACTTTAATTATCGCGGAGCTTGGGGTAGTCAAGGTGAGTTCTTATTTTCAAATCTTACGGAAGATGTTAAACATGTAATAGATTTCTTTTCAACACCAGAAAATTCTAATAAATTTAGAGTAAAGACAGATTCATTTATTTTATTTGGACATAGTATGGGAGGAAAAGTTGCTTTGTTAAGTGCAGCAAAAGATGATAGGATAAATAAAATTGCTTTGTGTTCACCCTGGAATTATCTCTCGAGATCATCACTTAAGGAAGAGAATTTTAAAAACTTTTATAAAAATCTTATCAAACCTTATTTCATGCTAAACACAAAACAGGTTAGCTTTATCAAAGATTTACAATTAAATTATAAAAGTTTTCATCTAAAGCAGTATAAGCGAGAATTAAATAAACTAAAAATTCTAGTTTTAGACGAAAACAATAGGAATAAAAATTGGATAGAATATATCGGAAATATTGAACATCATATATGGAAAACTGACCATTCATTTTCCGATAAAAGATTAGAGTTGATTAACAAAGTATCGGAATGGCTGGACAACTAAGCACAATAATGGCTATAAATAATTGCTTGTTCTCCTACTTTGGAAATTCCTGCGGAATTTCCAAAGTAGGAGTGTACTTGTAAAGTTAAGTGTTTATCACGCAGTTACTAATAGCCGAAACCGTTATCCAACATTTGAAAAAACGAAATGAAAAGAATAATTCTAACTATAACTTTACTAATTCCTCTATTGAACTTTTCGCAGGAATTAAAAAGGTCTGACTTATTGGGAGAATGGAAATTCAAGGAAATGATTTTGATTTCGGAAACTGGTAGAGATTCTATAAAAAAACAAATGAGGCTAATGGTAGAATTTGAAGACAAAGATTTTGAATTACTAATGAGACCATCCGACATAAAATTTACCGAAAACGAATTTTACGTCAAAAACGAGAAATCTGAATTTAAATTGAGTTCTGACTATTGGAAAGTAATTGAAAATAATATAATAGTAATTCACAACCCAGTTCCTGAAGATATGCTTGACCATTTTATTAAGTATACTTTTAACATTATAGAGAAATTAGACAATGGAAAATATTATTATCAAAATCCTGAGAAAATTGAATTAACCAAATTCGATAACAACAGGATTTTTTATAGAGATATTGGTTATGAATATGTTTATGAACGGAATTAAAAAACGTTAGTAAAAATATATAGCCATAATTCTAAACCGACAACAGACGGTTATTCTAACCGTTAAACGAACTCCTTTTGCAATAAATAAATTCAATAAAGACTAAGAAAACTTATATTAATTATAATTCATTGTAGTTTTGTTATTATAACATAGTCTAACTAATTAGAAATGGAAAACCACAAGAATATAGCTTCATTATTACAATCCATGAACATTGGGAGCTTTCAAAAGTGTGATGGTTTTCATATTCTAAAATTTAAAGATCACCTTGAGGAGATTCCTTTTCAAACTATTTCTAGAAAATGTGAATTTTTCCAAATCTACTTTTCCGAAAAATACAATGCAGATATTATCATAGATAACATAAGCTTCTCTACTAAAAACAAAACCTTAATCTCATTTCTTGCACCTTTACAAACATTATCTGTAGATGTTAAAAGCGTTGAAACAATTTCAAAAGGATATATGCTTGTATTTAACGCAACCTTTTTAAATAAAGTACTTCTAGATTTTGATGTTCAACAAAAATTTCCATATTTCAATTCAAATTATTCCCCTTTATTTTCTTTAGAAAACAACTCTTCAATTTTTAGAGAATTATTTGAAAAGCTTTACGAATCATTTCAAAAGTTTGATGAAAACAATGAAGAAATCATTCGTTCTTATTTAAATATTTTACTTTACGAATCTAGAAAGTCCATCCTTGAAGGCGCTATTAAACACAACTCGAAATCGAGAGCGCAAGAAATTGCTTTTACTTTTGAAAGTCTTATTAGAAAACACTCACATTCAAGACATTCCTTGGATTTTTATGCAGAGAAACTAAATATAAGTACAGTATATTTATCTGAATGCACTAAAAAAGCAACAAACAAAACTGCAAAAAGTATTATACATGAGTATTCCATTTTAGAAGCTTCAACATTATTATTACAAACATCTTATACTATAGATCAAATAGCTGATAAACTTGGTTTTAGTGCAACTTCAAATTTCATCAATTTCTTCAAAAAGCATACTAATTGTACACCATCTAGCTTTCGAAACCAATAAAAACATAGTTTTTAATAACTATACCCTTGTTTTAAATATCATTTAATAAAGCTTATGGATTTACTTTTGCAGTCTTAATTGTAAAACACAAAAAGATGAATACAGTAAACTCAAGAAGAGACTTCAAATGGTTAATAATTACGTTTATTTCGTTAACAGGCTTATGTATGGTTGAATTATTTGAACAAATAACTTACGTAACAAATTGGTTAATTGGTGATATTGTTACAAATGCAGAAAATTTCAGAAAATTTCATCATGTTATTGATGCTGGAGTTTTTCATTTTCCTACATCAACAATTGTAATGGTTGGATTTATAGCTCTAGTGATTAAAAAATCTGGATTTATAAAAAATCCTATTGAGAAAAAAATTATTTGGAAAGCATTTGTAGTTTTTCTAATTACCTATGCTATTTCTGTGTATATTATAACAGCTATTAATGTACCTGTTTTTAACGAAAATAGTGTTCCTATTGATGAGATTCCTTCAAAACTAAAATTATGGGGAATTTTAAATATATTTAGAATATTACTTCCTGCTTTTGCAATTTTTCAACTCACAAAACTCTTTAAACTTAAAGAAAGAAATTAATTTAATAAACTAAAAAACACAACCAGATGGTTTTTGTCTTTAAAACTGATATAAGCATTGGCTTAGAAACAAAAGTCAAAACTATTTTGTCATCCTTAAAAACAATTGATAAAGTAGGTTTTGACTTTGAAGATTGTGATAATATTCTAAGAATTGAAGCGCAAAAAGATATTGTTTCAGATATTGAATCCTTACTAATTTCAAAAGGCTTTCTCTGCAAAGAACTCTAACACAAACTATATATAATAATATACAGGTAAAATTGCAGTTGTTGGGCAAACATAACAATACTTCCAAACTCATTTACCAAATTAAATAATAAAGCTTATATTTCTTCTATAAGCGACTAACTTTGTTTAATCGTTTAGAAAAATATATTAAAAAGGTAAATGAGTTTTTATAAGAAAGAGCTAATACGAATTAAAGATGATTGTTATTCTAATCAATGGCAAATAGATACTGTTATTGGATTAAGAAATTACATTAACAATAACTTTAATGAAAAATTAAATTTAGACCTCTTTTCCCGTATTCGATTTGTTTCAAAATACCACCTATTAAGACTATTTAAAAGATATTATGGTCAAACTCCAAATCAATACTTAATTGATAAACGAATTGAAAAAGCCAAAGAGTTTATTAAAAATGGTTTATCTATTTCAGAAACCTGTTACGAAGTTGGTTTTGAAAGCTTAGGTTCGTTTAGCACTTTATTTAAAAGAAAAACTGGCTTTACACCTAGAGCATATCAAAAGCGCAATTTTCGATAAATTTATCTGATTACGATTTTAAATCTTTGCATCATCAAATTACATTTAAACTTAAAATCATGAAAATTAAACTTGTAAGTATTCCTGTAGAAGATCAAGAAAAAGCACTTGAATTTTATACTGAAAAATTAAACTTTATTAAGAAAATTGATATTCCAGTTGGTGATGGTAATAGGTGGCTAACTTTAGTTGCAAACGAAGAACAAGATGGACCAGAGCTATTATTAGAGCCTGCTCCTAAACATTTTGAACCTTCAAAAGTATATCAAAAAGCACTTTTTGATGCTGGTATTCCATACACACAGTTTGATGTTTTGGATATTGAAAAAGAATATGAAAAATTATCTAATTTAGGAGTTAAATTTAGTGTAAAGCCAACAGAAATGGGAACGGTTAAAATTGCTGTTTTTGATGACACTTGTGGTAATTATTTGCAAATAGTCGAAACTTTATAAATAACACACAACTTATGAAACGTATAATAACATTAATAATACTTGGAATTCTTTTTGTTAGCTGCTCAAACTCTAAAGCTGAAGAGAAATTAACTAAAGAATTAAATCAAATGGAACAAGAAAAAGATAGTCTGCAAAATATAATAAGTAATAATAAAAGCAATAATCAAGTTACAAGCTTTCTAACATTTCAAAATGATGATGCAGAAGAAGCAATAAACCTTTATGTTGAGTTATTTGACAATTCTAAAATTATTGATTTAAAACGATGGGAACAAGGAAGTCCAGGGAAAGAAGGAAAAATAATGCATGCTACTTTTAGTTTAAACGGAAAACTCTTTATGTGTAGTGATAGTCCAATTAAACATGATTGGAACTTTACTCCAGGAGTATCCAACTTTGTAGAATGTAAGGATGAAAAAGAACTTGAGTACTTATTTACAAAGCTATCTGAAAACGGAACAGTAATGATGCCTTTAGAAAACTATGGATTTAGTAAAAAGTTTGGTTTTGTTGCAGACAAATTTGGAGTTTCTTGGCAATTGAATTTAAAATAATTAACACCAAATTCCAATTAAATAATAAAGCTTATATTTTTTCTGTAAAAGCTAGATTTTGTAAACATAAAAAACAAAATTCAGCTTCACATCAAGAACCACTTTGTTAGTACATGATTTTTATTATTTATATCCACATAAGCTATAAATAAAAAAAATCATGTACTTTTGCAGCCATAAATTCCTCAGGGTGAGGATGTGTTACTAGAAGTTTGGGTTTAAGTATGTTCGATGCACTTCTTTATGTAACACTACATAACATAATCGAATACTTAAATTAAGAATGAACACATTCCAAGAACTTGGACTTGAGGAACGTATCCTACAAGCCATTAGCGACTTAGGTTTTGAAACACCTAGTGAAGTACAACAAAAAGCAATTCCTGTTTTATTAGAAGATGAAAGCGACCTTGTAGCATTAGCACAAACTGGTACAGGAAAAACAGCAGCTTTTGGTTTTCCTATGCTTCAAAAAATTGATGTAGACAGTCGTACTACACAAGGTTTAATTTTATCGCCAACACGTGAGCTTTGTTTACAAATCACGAACGAACTTAAAAATTACGGTAAATACTTTAAAGGCTTAAACGTTACTGCTATTTATGGTGGTGCAAGTATTACTGATCAAGCTAGACAAGTAAAAAAAGGTGCGCAAATTATTGTTGCTACTCCAGGTCGTATGAAAGATATGATTAGTCGTAATATGGTTGACATTTCAAAAATTCAGTACTCAGTATTAGATGAGGCAGATGAGATGTTAAACATGGGATTCTACGAAGATATTACCGAAATTTTATCACACACACCACAAGATAAAAACACATGGTTATTTTCTGCAACCATGCCAAAAGAAGTGGCAACTATTGCTAGAGAGTTTATGTACGACCCAAAAGAAATTACAGTTGGACATAAAAACGAAGGAAGTAAAAACGTATCACATGAGTACTACTTAGTAAACTCTAGAGACCGTTACCAAGCTTTAAAGCGTTTAGCTGATGCAAATCCAGATATTTTCTCTGTAGTATTTTGTCGTACAAAGCGCGATACACAAAAAGTAGCAGAAAATCTTATTGAAGATGGTTACAACGCTGGTGCATTACATGGTGATTTAAGCCAAAACCAACGTGATTTGGTAATGAAATCGTTTAGAAACAAGCAAATACAAATGCTAGTTGCAACAGATGTAGCTGCTCGTGGTATTGATGTAGATGATATTACTCACGTAATTAACTACCAATTACCTGACGAAATTGAAACCTATACACACCGAAGTGGTCGTACAGGTCGTGCAGGAAAAACTGGTGTTTCTATGGTAATTGTTTCTAAAAGTGAAACACGTAAAATAAAAAGTATTGAGCGCATTATAAAAAAGCAATTTGAGAAAAAAGACATTCCAGATGGAATGGAAATTTGTCAAGTGCAATTAATGTCGTTAGCAAATAAGGTACATGATACTTCTATTAACCACGAAATCGACCCTTACTTAAACGATATCAATGCGTTATTTGAAGACACTTCTAAGGATGAATTGATTAAAAAATTCTTCTCGGTTGAATTTACTCGTTTCTTTAACTACTATCAAAAGGCGAAAGACTTAAACGTTGAAGCTCAAAATAGCAGTTCTAGAGATGGTGGAAAAGACAGTAATTCTACACGCTATTTTATAAATGTAGGTAGAAAAGATGGTTACGATTGGATGAGCTTAAAAGATTTCTTAAAAGAAATGCTTGACCTTGGTCGTGACGATGTATTTAAGGTAGATGTAAAAGACAGTTTTTCTTTCTTTAATACAGAGACAGCTATTAAAGAGAAAGTATTAGCATTCTTTACCGACTTTAAACACAATGGTCGTTTTGTAAACGTAGAAGTTACCGAAAATAAAGGACGTGATAGAAACAGAGGTCGCAGACGTGATGGTGGCGGAAGAAGACGCGAAGGAGGAAGACGTAGTGATAGACCAAGAGGAGAAAGACGTGATGGTGGCGGAAGACGTAGTGAAGGTGGAAGACGCAGTGATAGACGCTCATCAGATTCTAGAAATAGAAATGACAGACCAGAACGTAGTGAAAGAAGAAGCAACGATAGCTCTTCAAGATCAAGACGTTCGGAATCTAGGTCAAACGATACTGGTTCTTCTAGACCAAGACGTAATAGAAGAAAGTAAACCTTTCTGTTAATTTTTAGTCAAAATTAAAGTAGAAATAAATTTTATAAATTTTGTTTACTACTTTTATAACCTAAATAAACACGATGAGAACACTTTTATTATTAATTGCTTTTGCTTTTACTTCATTAGTTGGTATTGCACAAACCAATACTACTACTGTTAAAGGTAAAATCACTAAAGCTGGGAATTTATCTCCTCTTGAAAGTGTTAACATTGTTAATTTAAACCAAGTAATTGGTACAACCACAAATAGCAAAGGTGAGTTTGAAATTAAAGCTCAGGCTAATGACACACTTCACCTTTCCTATTTAGGTTATAAATCCATAAAAGTTCGTGTTACTAACGACTGGATAAAGTATGGTACTTCCACAATTATTGAAATGACTGAGCTAGCACTTGCACTGGAAGAAGTTGTTGTAAACCAATTAAAACTTACTGGCTACTTAGAGGTTGATATTAAGCAAGTACCTATTCAAAAAAACATACGTTATAGTATTTCTGGATTAAATACTGGTTATGAGTCTAGTCCTAGCTCTCCTAATGCTGTTACCAAAGTACTTGGAGCAATTTTTAATCCTGCCGATTTCTTGCATAATATGTTTGGTAAAAAGCCTCGTGAAATGCGTAAGCTAAGACAAATGAAGCAAGATGATGAAATACGAAACTTATTAGCATCGCGTTTTGACCGTGAAATGCTTACAGCATTATTACAAGTTGACAAAGTGGATTTAGATTTACTTGTTAGTGAATGTAACTACTCTAAAGACTTTATAAGAACAGCTAACGACCTTCAAGTGTTAGATGCTATTAGTGCTTGTTACGAAGAATACAAAGTACTTAGTCGTACTAGAAAGCGTTTATAGTTTCTCTTTTAAAACTAAACTTTTACAATTAAAGATGTATGCAAACCATAGTACAATACCTGTGAATTTGGCACCATCTTCTATTAATGAGTCTATATAGGTTTCGCCTTCAAAATGAAGGAAAAAATCTATAAAAACAGATAGTCCAAAACATCCAAAAGCCGCTAATAGAAGTATAAATGGTGTCTTAAGTATTAAACCTTTAAACTTATACAAATACACTAACACCATTAAACCATAACCAAACACGATCACTTTTTGAGGAATTCCTAAACTCGGTAGTACATCTTCGTGAAATAAAAAACAATCATCAATAGCCAACCATAACACAATAAGCGCAGACCATATAAAAAAGGACCTCACATGCTTATCTTGTCTATAGAACCTGTTTATATAAGCAAACACTAAGCTGGTTGTAATAATTGCTGACCAAAAGAAAATACCTATTTGAGATAAAATACCTGAGTAAAAAGGCTGTTTCCCTAAATTGTTAGGGTCTGCAGTTAACTGCCTATAAGAAACATCTTGAGCAAAATGTAATACAACTATAAGTGTAATACACGCTGTAATAACACTAAATAAAAAGACATAAGTATTCCTATTCAGCTTATTCGCTGATAATGCATTTTGTTTGGTAATCATATTGTTAGGTTGATAACTGTAAAATAACTACCTTAATTCCACATCTTCAAACAAAACAGCTATTTTCTTGAATGTAAAGCGATTCTATTACCTTCTGAATCAATAAACAAAGCCATAAATCCAACCTCTGGAGAAATTTGAGTTTTTGGTTTAGCTATTTTACCACCTGCAGCCTCTACTCTATCCAATTCTATTTGCACATCTTGAGATGCAAAATATATAGCAACACCATGTGTAGCACTTGGCTGATAGTTTTTATCTCGAATTAAAGATCCTGCAGCTCCTTCTTTTCCTTCGGCAAAAGGAAACCAACCCATAAATGTTCCACCAAAATCTTGGGATTGAATATTAATATCAAATACGGCATTATAAAATGCAATTGCACGTTCCATATCTAATACTGGAATTTCGAACCAGCTTACCATATTTTGTTCCATAAACTATAGGCTTATGATGGTTTATGTTCACTGCTTACCATCCATTGCACTCCAAATTTATCAACTAGCATTCCAAATTTTCCACCCCAAAAAGCATCAGCAAAAGGCATAAATTCCATACCTCCTTCTTTTAAACTATTAAAAATTGCCAAAGCCTCATCAACATCAGCAACGTTAATACTCATACTAAAGTTATTCCCTTTTACAAAATTAGCTTCATCGATAGTATCAGACATCATAAACAAACAATCTTGAAACTCAAGTGTAGCATGCATCACTAGGTTTTTAGCTTCGTCTGGCACACACATTACATCTTCTGGTGCATCTTTAAAATGCATTAAGGTTGTAACTTGTGCATCAAATACATCTTTATAAAAATTGATTGCTTCTTGACAGTTGCCATTAAAGGCAAGATATGATTGTAGTTTCATAATTTTTGGATTGATTAATGTTAGTTATTAAAAATACAAAATTAATTAGAGCTATAGAAACGCTCTACAATCTTGTCGTAACTATGAATGGTCTTTTTTATCCAGTCTAGTTTCTTTTCATTAATCTCTTCTTGAGTTAACTTCCAGTCAATATTAGAACTTCGTAGTTTTGATGTGACATCTTGAAGTATAATAGCAGCTGAAACCGAGATATTTAAACTCTCAGTAAAGCCAACCATAGGTATTTTTAAAAAACTATCTGCAGCATCTAAAACCTCTTGTGACAAACCTTCGGTTTCGCGTCCAAAAAAGAAGCATGCTTTTTTAGAAATATCAAATTCTTGCAAATTACAATCGTTAGTATGTGGCGTCGTTGCTACAATTTGATAACCTTGTTGCTTCATTGACACAATACACTCCTTTGCAGAATGAAACCTATTTAAATCCACCCACTTTTGCGCTCCCATGGCAATTTCTCTATCAATACTTTTTACATTTTGCTCTTCAATTATACTAAGCTCTTGAATTCCGAATACATCGCAACTACGCATCACAGCACTTGTATTATGCAATTGATATACATCTTCTGTAGCCACAGTAAAATACTTGGTACGTTGTGATAATACTTGATTAAAACGTTTTAACCTGTTTTCGGTTAAATAAGTTTCTAAATAATTTAAAAGTTTAATATCTACCATGCTCAAATATAAATTAAAATAGTAATTTCAACCTATGAAACACATAGTAGTATTAACAGGTGCAGGAATAAGTGCCGAAAGTGGTATTAAAACTTTTAGAGATGCCGATGGTTTATGGGAAGGACATGATGTTATGGAAGTTGCTTCGCCTCAAGGGTTTCAAGCTAATCCAGAGTTAGTTTTAGATTTTTATAATCAAAGACGACGTCAATTATTAGAAGTAGTACCTAATAGCGCTCATATAGAATTAGCTCATTTAGAAAAAGACTATAAAGTATCTATAATCACTCAAAATGTTGACGATTTACATGAACGTGCTGGAAGTACAAATGTTATGCATTTACATGGTGAATTGCTTAAAGTAAGAAGCACCTATAACGAACAAGACATTCAAGAATGGAAAACCGATTTAGTACTTGGTGATACTTGTTCTAAAGGTTACCAATTACGTCCACATATAGTTTGGTTTGGAGAAGCTGTACCATTAATTGAAAAAGCTGTAGATATTTGTCAAACTGCAGATATATTACTAATTATTGGTACTTCAATGCAAGTGTACCCAGCTGCTAGTTTAATGCACTACGTACAACCAGAAACTAAAATTTACTATATAGACCCTAAACCTGCAATAGATGGTAATAAACAAGTAACCGTTATTTCAGAACCTGCTACTTCTGGGATGCTTAAACTTAAGAAGTTATTATAACTATCTTATTAAACTAAAGTGCCCTTTTAGTTCAATATAAGTACCATCAGAGTTTAAGAGTTTTGCTACATACCAATAATCGGAAGCACTAACATTTTCGCCATTAAAAGTTCCATTCCAACCTTGAGAAGCAGGAGAAAATTGAGTGATTAATTTCCCAAATCTATCAAATATGTAAATTTTTGAACTATATGCGTTGGCACTCGTCCATCCAACTACATTCCAAGTTTCATTAAAAGTATCACCATTTGGTGTAAAATATTTAGGAAACCCAAGCACACCAACATCTATTGAAGTTACACCACAACCATTTTTATCTCTCACATAAATAGTATGAATTCCAGCCGAAACCATATTAAAATAGGGCTCGTCTTGATACAAACCATTAACATTATCTAAAGTAAATTCGTATTCTCCAACACCTAAATTAGTAGTATTTATAGTAATTGAATTGTTATTAGAAAAATTAACAACACTAATATCTTCTTGCGTAATAACAGCTACATCAGATTCTTGAACATTGACTGTTCTTGGTAATGATTCGCATCCATAATAAGAGGTTGCTACAACAGTATAATTGCCTTCAGAACTTAAATACGCTGATGATAAATTACTTATTATATTACCTCCAGCGTCCTTCCATTCATATGTATAAACACCATCTGCATTTTGTGTTTCTACAAAAATGGGGTCAGTCTCTAAGCAATAAATAAAAGCACTTTCTACATCAAACTCTGGTCTTGGTCTTACAATTAAATTTAAGTGTGGTCCAATTCCAAAACAATCTCCGTTATCTGCACTTTCAACTCTTACATATATAAATTCTGAAAAAGGCGTTTGATTTATATAACTAGATGCATTCGTAATTTCATTTTGCTCTAACTCTGCATCTTCTAAGGTGTTATAATAATGGACACTTAGATTTTGTCCAGTTGGAAATTGATTTAAAAACGATTGAGATACTTGTGTTAAGTTAAAACTAGAAAAACCATCGTTTTCATCATCCTGATCACATTGTTCTATAATTTCTACAAATCCATTTGAAAAAGACGTTGTTGACACTTCTAAATTAATTGTAGCAACTCTAAAACAATCATTTGCGCTTTCCACTCTTGCATAAACTACATTTGATACTGCATTGCTAAACGCACTAGCATCTAACATATTAACTTGATTTTGCGCATCAGTCTCTGTTAAGTAATAGGTAAAATCTAATCCAGAAGAATCATTATTAGTTATTGCATCATTAATTTCGTTCAAATTAAAATTTGTAAACCCATCAGCTAATCCATCTTCATCACAATTTTTGAAAACTACCAAAGTATTTATTGGTGGCATTGGGTTAATTGTTGCTATAACAGGAATACGCTCTCCTTCTAAGCAACCATTTGCAGATGCTAAAGCAAAATATGTAGTAGTTGTAGTAATAAATGGTGTGTTAAACGTAGTTCCTGTAGCAATTGGTGTTCCTCCATTTGCTGAATCAAACCATAAAACATCACCAATAGCAGCTGTAGCTTCAAGTGTTACACTAGCTTCTCCGCAACCTATTCCATCGACTGTACTTAAAATAGATGTAATAGTAATTTTTGTACTTGCAGAAATATCTACAACTGGATCTCCAGGTGTACCTCCATATTCCACAATAAATCCTTGAGGATGGTAATCGCTATTTGGGTCAGGATCTCCTGTATTAGATAAATCATTCCATGAGCCATCAACTCCAACTCCAGGCGCAGTAACATGCGCATAGTGTTCACCTCCCAAGTTATTAGGTTCTCCATTATTCCAATTGGCATAATTAGGAGATGTTCCATTTACGCCTCCATTCCAAAAAATAGTACCTACTTCTGGTCCAGACATCCAGCGCCAAACTCCTTCATTAGCTTGATCACTTCCTCCAATCCAACCAGCTCCTGCTGCTTGTTCTCCAGATAATTGTGCTTCTTCTTGAGATGTAATAGTAGCCAAGTATCCTTGTAATCCAAAATATGTTAAAGTTTCTGCTTGCGCTAAAGCAGCAGACCATGTTATTCCTGGACTTGGAATATATTCGTAATAATGATCTGTAGAAGGCAAGTAATTAGCATCACCAATTGTAAAAGAAAAAAAACGCTCTCCAGAAACTGTTGCCGAATTACTTTCAAAAACAATACTATTAACAGCTGCTATTAAATCTATATAACTTGCCTGAGTACCACCTAAGCCTGTTAAACTCAACTTTCCTTCATTAACACTCCAAGTTGCATTAATATTAGGATGATTTCCAGTTAAAATAAGCATATCCTCTCCTTGAACATATCCTGTAGATATTTGTACATGTAGTGCCTCTATTTCTGTATCATCAGGATCAATAATATTAAAGCTAGTTGTAATATTTATTTGACTCAAAGGGCAATATACTTGATCGCCTTCGGCTTCAATATTTGGTGGTTGATTTTGAGCATGTAAAAAATTTACAAGCAAAAAACATGCAATAGCTAATAAATAGATATATCTATTTGTCAAAGGGAGTATTTTTCAATTTCAATTTATAAAACTAATAAATACTTAAGACTTAAGAAATGGAAATACTTATTATGTTTTCAAGCCTATTATTTTATTTGCTCTAACAACCAACTAGTAATTTCATTTAAAGCAATTGGAGCTATAGTTTGTTCAATTGTACTATACTCATCCATTGTTCCAGTTTTACATTCTTGAAAAAAATGATTAAGATTCTCCAACTCTAAAATTTTAAAATTTTTATTTCCTCCACTTATTAATGCATTTTTTATTCCTTCTTGATTTAACTTAGCCTCTACTTGAGTATCCTTACTACCATTAAGCGAAAATATAGGGATTTTTGTTTTTCTAAATTCATCAGCTGGATTATAATTATAAAAGAATCTCACCCATTTTGTAGTTCTCATGGCTACTAAATCTTTAACAATTTTGGTTACCTTTTCATCTGTTCCAACCAATGGTTTTAAAATAGGTACAATCGTTTTATTATAATGTATAGTAAGTTCCTTTTTTACAACACTCAAATCCTTATGAGAAGCTGCAATACTTATGGCTTCTCTTACAGCTTGCTCATAAGCTTGCTCATCTGGAACTGGAAATGGTCGCATTGTTTTAGATTGAATTAATGATATTTCACTCCCAGGAATTCCAGTACCAGCCATAATTACCATAAAAGACACATCATTAGTCCAATTAGCAACCATAGGTGCAATAATACCTCCTTCACTATGTCCTATAAGACCAATGTTTTTAACATCGATCTCTTTTCTCGTTTTTAAATACTCTATCGCACTTAAAACATCTGTAGCAAAATCCTTAGTGGTACCATCAGCAAAATTACCAGTTGATTTACCAAAACCTCTATCATCATACCTTAATACAGCAATACCTTTTCTTGTTAAGTAATCTGCGAGCACTAAAAATGGTTTATGATTAGCAAAAGTTTCATCTCGATCTTGTGGACCACTTCCACTAATTAAAACCACTACTGGCCACTTACCTTCTTTCTTAGGAAGTGTTAATGTTCCAGATAACTTAATATGTTCGTTATTAAACGACACTTCTTCTTCATAATAAGGATAAGGTTTCTTTGGTTCTTGAGCTCTAACAATTCTTTTTGCGATTTCTATTTCAGCTCTTCTTAATATTAATGGCAATGCATTAAGCCCTTCCATAAATGTACCCTCAATTTCCTTTTTTTCGCTATTAAATTTTCCTTTAAACTTAAAACCCAAGTTTGAACCATCAATATCAAGTGAATCATTAGTAAACACTGTTGCTTTTGGTTTAAGCCCTTCAACTCGATTACTTGGAATATCAATTACTGACTCTAAACCAGTTTTAGTATTCTTTAATTTAAACACGAAAGTTATTTGTCTGTTTTCACCTAGCTCAATAATACCGTTCCAAACACCACTTATGTCTTGTGAGTAAGAGATTGTAGTATAAATACTAAAGAGTATGATTGTAAATATTCTTTTCATTTTTCAATAATTTTATTTGTTGTTTTTGGACATAAAAAATCCTGTCCGAAAAAATTCAGATACGATTTTTTAAAATTTTAAAATGTTATTAAATTAGAAACCTAATCCTCATCAGTAAGCGTAAAAAATTCGTTTACTGGCTTATTAAATACAGCTGACATCTTTAATGCCAATACTGTTGAAGGCACATATCTATTTGCTTCAATAGAGTTTATGGTTTGTCGAGATACGCCAATGCGTTTCGCTAAGTCGTCTTGCGTAATGCTTAAAATAGCGCGTTCTACTTTTATGGTATTTTGCATTATCTGTAACGTTTTAAGTTGTGGTAAAATAGCAACTGAATCATAAGCATAAATAATAGCACTTGAAAGTCTCCTAAATCTTTAAAGTTTTCGCCTCCATTATTTACAACGTTAGACACACCAAACTCTACATAAGGCATAATTAAAGCATATAACACACCTACAATAAAAGCTATGGAGTATGATTGTGCACGAAGTGCATTGGTCATCTCGTCTTCTTCTTTGTCTTTAGACACCGACATAATTAACATACCAATTAGCAACGTCTTTTTGAACAATTCTTTTAAGGTTTCGGTATCGCCATCTAAAGCAAATGCACGTACAAACATACCAATTATTGAGGCTACAACTATGGCTATTCCAATTTTTAAAAAGGTATGTGACAACCTAAAATTTAGCATTTTTTTAAACTGTTTACGTTCGCAATCTATAAATTTTTCTGAGGTCATAATGACAAGTATATTTTAATATTAGACAAATTATTTTTACTATATGACAAATATACTTTACATTTTAAGAATCTGCAACTATTTTAACACTTTCTTAAAATTACGTAGAAATACGTATTGAATTTCTTACTTAAAAAAGCTAACTTCGTTTAACACTTTTATATAAACCATTAAAACGTGTTTATATAAATACGTTAGCTACAAGCAAAATGAACATCCAAACTGAACAAGGAGAATTTGAAGTTATTGATAGTTTTGCAATCAAAAGAAGGAATGAATTCTATATGATTGGTGAACTTAAAAAAGGAACAATGCAGGTCAATTGGTTTGTGAATGTTACTTTAAATTTAGGACTTTCCTTGTCCTTGAGAATTTCAGAAATAGAAACCGTGGAATTTTCGGAAGAAAAAAGAGATTATAAATTAATAATCATTTCAGCAGAAGAAGAAATAATAAATATTCTTTTGGGTTTAAAAATAGGAATTGAACTTGTTAAAATATCAATAGAAGGAAAAGATTAATGAAAACTAAAGTTTATATAAATGAAAAAGTTAATATTTCTTTTACTTCTCACTTTAACAAGTTGTTCAATAAAAACTGAGTTCTTTATTTACAACATAAGTAATGAACTGGTAATAATTGAATATGAATTTATAAAAGAAACTGAATTTGGAGGGTTCGTTTCTAATCCAGAAATGATGGAATCAGATTGGTTGTCAGAACTGGAAAAAATTGAAAACTCTGAATTGAAAATTGATTTGAATAAAAAAATAATTACTTGTAAATTAAAAGAAGGTCAAGCCGTAAATTGGGGTGGATAGAAAATTATAATCCACAATCAGAATTCAAAAGACAGGAATTATATAAAAATCTCAAAGAATTAAGAATTATTCGAAATGGAAAAACTAGAATAATTTCAGAAAGAGAGAATATTGCTGATTTATTTAAACGTGTGAATTCAAGACGATATGAAATAAAAATAACTGAATAAAGCCAGTAGCTAACAATGTATAAACTTTATTGCTGCATTATTTTTCCTTCGGAAAAATACGCAGGCACAAAGTTGTTTAATAATTTGCTTACTTTTAGACTAACAAAAACGCAACAAAGCTTATACCAAAACGTTAAACGAACCCTCCATAAAAACCTTACTTATACTCCATAATTAAAAACACAGCTGTAGTTTCTCCTACATTTTGTACTTGGTGTTGTGTAATGCTGTCTTTACTAAAGGTATAACCATCTGGTATAGTAACGGTTCTTGTGCCTTTGGCATCTTCAATTTTAAAAGTACCTCCAACTAAAGTATAACCTGTATGTGGTTTATGGTAATGTTTTTCGTGTCCAACTCCTGGAGGGAAAGTGCATTTAAGCACACGTAAAGAGGCATTATCCTCTACAACTTCGCAAACAGCTTCGTTATTCCAACCAGCTTCTAAAGGGTCTGGTAAATTTGGTGTAGTATCTTTACAAGCAAACACACTTATTACCAATAGTATCGTAATATATTTAATTAGCTTCATTGGTTTTATTTTTTTGCTTCTCCTCTATCCATCGTGACATAAACTTAGTACTCTGCATACTATGATGCTGCAACATAGCACCTGTAAAGTTTTGTAATCTATGTGCTTGCAAATTATCTTGTATTGCTTGAATATGGTTCAAAAAATTAGCTTTAAAAGCCTCCAATTGAAAACGTTTATCAACAACTGAAAACCCATTTTGCTGTGAGGCTACCCAAAGGTCTTTATTAGTATATAAATTAACTGCACTGTCAGCAATAGCTTCTGGAGTATCTACTACCAATCCATTAGCTTCTAAATTTCCAAACATACCTTCGGCAGCAATAGACGTCATAACACAAGGTGTACCATTTTGCATTGCGTCAACAAGCTTTCCTTTTAGTCCAGCTCCAAAACGTAAAGTAGCTAAACACACCTTAGCATGTTGCATGACTTGACTTACATCTTCAGCATATCCTTTAATATAAAACCCTTCTTGAGGTTTATGTAATTGTGTTACTTTTTGGGAGGCATAAGCTCCATAAATATGTAACTCAGCTTTTGGTAATTGTTTCCTTATTAATGGCCAAATGGTTTGCTTTAAATACAATACAGCATCGTAGTTAGGATTGTGTAAAAAGTTACCAATGGTTACAAAATGTGCTCGTGTCTCAAAATTGGGTAATTGGTTTGTTGCTTTGCTAGTTTCTTCTAATAAAAAAGGTAAGCAATACAGTAAACTGCTGTCTACTTTAAATTTATCTTGTAATAGCTGCACCTCTACTTCCGAAATCATCAAACTAACATCACATCTATAAATACTCGCTATTTCTCGTTTAGCTATATCATTAAATAAGTAAGTATCATTAAAATCTTGGTTTGCTTTTATCGCTGCATGACGCCCTTTACGTAAACAATGTAAATCTTCGGTATCTAAAATACGTAAGGCATTTGGGCAATGTTCAGCAACCCTCCAACCAAATTGTTCTTCAATCATAAAACGATCAAACAACACAACATCTGGATTTAACTGTATTAAAAAGTCATCGAAACTTACATCGTTTAACGCAATTTCAGCCACAGAAACATCTATGCTATGCAAATCAAAAGCGTTGGTACTATCGGTACACGTCGTTGCAAAGGTGACATTATATCCTTGAGATTGAAATAAGGAAATTAGTTGCAGCATTCTACTTCCAGCTGCTGATGATTTTGGTTCTGGATACACAAAACCAATAACTAAAAGTGTTTTCATTAAAACTATTGAGCAGCTTTTTGTTTAGCATACATGGCACGTACCTCTTTAGCCCAAGCCAATACACTTTGTATTTGTGCATCGCTTAATTTGGCATCGCTATGCGTCCAAGTATATGAATCTAATGGCATAGACTTATCTTCAACCATTTCTATAAGTTCATCAAACTTATGGTCTTTTTTCTTTAAAGAAGCTCCTTCCCATTTAGACACATTAAAATGTTTTGTTCCATGTTTTACATGATCTGCCATCCAATAATTAACTGGTGTAATGCTACTGTACCAAGGATAACGTGTGTGATCGCTATGACAATCAAAACAGGCTTGTTTTAAAATTAGTTTGACATCCTCAGGAGGATTTGTTTCAGCTAAAAATGGTTCTATACTTGCTAGATCACCTTCATTTTTTTCTGGTCCAAAAAATTGAGCAATTACAAAAACTACTAATAAAAGCAACAGTATTTTTTTAAGAATCTTCATTATTATTATTTTTAGAGTTCTAAATGTAATAAATAATTGATGACTACGGAAGCTTTATACAAGGAATTAAATTATGTAAATCACTCAAGAGAAAACCGTAAAAAATATGCAAATTTAGTGATTAACAACCCTGAACTACTTCCTAAAGTAATGGATATATTATTTACAGTTGATGACAAAGTTTCCTGTCGTGCTGCTTGGTTATTTGAATTTGTAGCTCGTGAAAAATTAGATGCTATACTACCTCATCTTGATAGGTTTACCACCGAAATGCATAAAGTACATCAAGATCCTGCAGTACGTCCTGTAGCTAAAGTTTGTGAGTATTTAACCGAAGCTTATTACCACAAACATAATAATGCTACTAAGCATTCTTTAAAACCCGAACACAAAGAACGTATTATAGAGTTAAGTTTTGACTATATGATTACCGATCAAAAAATTGCAGCAAAAGCGTACTCTATGAACACCTTATTTTTACTTGGTCAAGACTACGATTGGATACACCCTGAACTCATTACTATTTTAGAACAAGACTTTGCTGCTGGTAGTGCAGGATTTAAAGCCAGAGCAAGACAATTGCTTAAAAAGTTGAAAAAGTAGGTGTTTTAGTTAAAAACTTCGAGTTTCAATTATAGGTCTTATGTTGAAAAGAATTATCTTTGCCACTTCTTAAAAACAACACAACCTATGTCATTATCAATGCTTAATGCTATTTCGCCAATAGATGGCAGATACAGAAGTAAAACTGAAAGTTTAGCACCTTATTTTTCTGAAGAGGCTTTAATAAAATACCGCGTTCAAGTAGAAATTGAATATTTTATTGCACTTTGTGAAATCCCATTACCTCAACTAGAAAGCTTTGATCAAGCTTTATTTGAAGATTTAAGAAAAATATACAAAGATTTTTCGGCTGAAGATGCAACAGCAATCAAAAACATTGAAAGTGTTACTAACCACGATGTAAAAGCTGTTGAATACTTTATTAAAGAGAAGTTTGATGCTTTAAATATTTCTGAATATAAAGAGTTTATTCACTTTGGATTGACATCTCAAGATATAAATAACACAGCTGTACCTTTAAGTATTAAAGAAGCTATGAACGATGTATATGTTCCAGAATACTTTAGTGTTTTAGAACGTTTACAAGAACTTGCTATTGAGTGGAAAGACGTATCTATGTTAGCACGTACTCATGGACAACCAGCTTCTCCTACACGTTTAGGAAAAGAAATAGAAGTATTTATAGTACGTTTAAAAGAGCAATTTAATTTATTAAACGATATACCAAGTGCTGCTAAGTTTGGTGGTGCAACTGGTAACTTTAATGCACACCATGTTGCTTACCCAAATATTGATTGGAAAGCTTTTGGAAGCAAATTTGTACAAGAAAAATTAGGTCTTTACCATTCTTTTCCAACAACGCAAATTGAGCATTACGACCATATGGCTGCTTTATTTGATTGCTTAAAACGTATCAATACAATTATTATTGATTTAGATCGTGATGTATGGACATACGTATCTATGGATTACTTTAAGCAAAAGATTAAAAAAGGTGAAGTCGGTAGTTCGGCAATGCCACATAAAGTAAATCCTATTGATTTTGAAAACAGTGAAGGAAACTTAGGAATTGCTAATGCTGTATTTGAGCATTTATCGGCAAAACTACCTATTTCAAGATTACAACGTGATTTAACAGATAGTACTGTATTACGTAATGTTGGTGTACCATTTGGTCATACTTTAATTGGTTTTAAATCGACTTTAAAAGGGTTAAATAAATTATTACTAAACGACGCTAAGTTTGCTGAAGATTTAGAAAATAACTGGGCTGTTGTTGCCGAAGCTATTCAAACCATTTTACGTCGTGAGGCTTATCCAAACCCTTATGAAGCATTAAAAGGTTTAACACGTACCAACGAAGCAATTACGCAAAGTTCTATTTCTAATTTTATTGATACATTAGAGGTTAATGATGCAATTAAAACAGAACTAAAAGCAATAACTCCAGCTAACTATACTGGAATATAATTTAAATGAACGATAAAATATCTTTATTAGCATGTGCATTACTCACTATTGGTTTTGTAGTGAGTGGCTTGTTAGACATACTAGATAATCTAGTTGTTAGAGCACTACTCTTTGCTGGATATTTTATTATTGTTTTCAATATTATTATTGTAAAATCTAAGGACGAAGACAAAAAAAACCTGCCAGATTAGGCAGGTTTTCTTTTTCATTAACATTTTTACTTCTGTTATTTGACTACATGAAGTTAATGTAGATATATTATTTAAAGAAGTCCATAAACTCCTCTACTTTGTTTTCATCAGAACTCATGTTTCCAATCACATCTCCAAGTTTCATGATTTTTGCTGGATCCATATCATCTCCTAAAACTCTTATTAAAGCAAATCCTCTATCATTAGCATTACCAAAAACGATAAGCTCATCAATCAAATTACCATCACCAATATACTTTACTACAAATTTACCATCAGTAGCATTACCTCCACGCATTAGCTCTTCGTACTTTTCATTTTTTAAAATGACTTTTACTTTTGCTAATTCTGCTTTATAATCTTCTGCATTATCAGTTCCAAGTGTATACGCTAACATGTTTAACTTATCTATCGAGTCATAAGCTTCTTGTTGTTCTGGCGTTAACTCTACATTTTCAATATCCACAAAACTAATTGGAATATCTACAGATATAAAGTTTGGTGTTTCTTGATTATCTACAAAGTAAGTTTGTAAAGTCTCTCCTTGGTTACAGCTTGTTAAAACCGTAACCAAAAGGATTGACATGATTATATTTTTGATTGATGTACTCATTATAATTGTTGGTTATCTATTGTTATTAGTTTTGCTTTTCTCCAGCTTTCTCTAAATGCTTTCCTCCTGGTACATTCATTTGACTAGTAAGCTTAGATACTTGACGTAAGTCGATATCTCCTGTTAACGATAATAATACAGTTTCTATTTCACGTTTCTTACCATTAATTACAATATCTTCATTTTTTGTTACTTCTTTTAAACCTGTTACGAACATTAATAGTTCTTTTACATGGTTTTCATCTTTACCTTCTTTTACGTAAAACTTAACCGTTTGGTCTCCATCTTTAATACGCATTAATTCTTCTAAGCTTGAGTTTCTTAAGTATTTAGCTACATCTGCTTTCATCTCTCCAGCTACTTTAGCATCTCCAGTAGTTAATACTTTAAGACTTTTTAAACTCTTTACCATATTAATAAATTGGTCTGCTTCTGGATCGTCTGTTTCAACATCTATTTGTGCTAACATGCTAAACATTTTTTGGTTTACCACTACAGATGTTACAACTTCTAAATCTTCGTACTTATCGAATAAGCTTTGACCGAAAGACATTATTGGTGCTACTACTATTGCTATTATTAATACTAACTTCTTCATGTTTACTTGTTTTAATTATTTTGTTACTTGTTTTTAAAAATTTTGTTTGTTGTGTTCGAAAACTCACCTAAATAAGCAATGTTTTCTGTGCCTTTATCTAAAGAGGTAGACATTAAACCTAGAGTATTGATATTATCTTTACTCTTATTAAAATTTGATGATAATAAGTTAAATGCTTCTACTGTTTGATTATAAGCTAATAACTGCTCATCATTTAATTGACCTTCAATTGATTTTGAAGAATTCCCAACTTGAGTGTAAATCCCAAACATTAGAACTGCTACTGCTGCAACCGAAATCCATCTATACAAATTGATTGTCTTCTTAGGTTTTAGAGGAACGTCTTTAGTGTATTGTTCTTTTTGGGTTTGCAAAAAATACGTAAACATTGGTTTATACATTTCTAAGTGTGGCGCTACAGTTTCTTGCGAAAAATAGTCTTTTAACTGCTGCTCTTCTTGCAATGTTGTTTCTGCGTTTTCGTACTTTTCTAAAAGTTGTTCTATATTATCTAACACCATAACTGTGGGTTTTAGTTAATTTTTCTCTTAATGTTTTTCTTGCTCTTGACAGTGCTACTCTAATAGCTGTTTGATTCATATCTAACATTTTTGCTATTTCTTCAAAGTCGTACTGCTCTATATCTCGAAGCTGCAATATTATTTTTTGCTGCTCTGGTAATTCTTCCATGATTTTAGAAACCCAATCTACACTATCGTTTAGCTCTACCTGTTTCTGTAATGACACATTTTTGTCTTGATAATTACTGTGCACAATTTTTAAATTTTGTGCGTGTTTAGACTTTAATTTGTCTAGACAAAAGTTTTTAGTCATGGTCATAGAAAATGCTTCTACATTTTTGTATTCCTGAATTTTTTGTTTGTTGTTCCACAACTTCAACAAAATTTCTTGTGTGGCATCTTCGGCTTCTTCTTGAGAAACCAGTAACCGTTTTGCCAAACGAAATACTTTATCTTTAAAAGGCATTACTATGTTTAAAAACTCAGCCTGTGTCATTTTTTTAATTGGTTAGTTAAATAGCTTCTTATGTTGCTATTTGTTATTACGACGAGGTACTTTAAATTTTGTTACACGACAATTAAAATAATTTTTATTTTACAATAATGTAATTAACTTTAGAGTTTAAAGACAAACAAAAAAAGCAAACTATGAAATTAAGAATAAAAGCTGTCTTTGTATTAATTGTATTAGGATTAACCTACAGTTGTTTTGAAGATAATGATGATAATGCAATTTCTGCAAGTGAAATAAAAGATTTTGTATGGAAAGGCATGAATGCCGTTTACTTATATAAGCAAAACATACCAGATTTGGCTAATGATAGATTTTCTTCTAACAATGAATATGCAACATATTTAAATTCTTTTTCTACACCTGAGAGTTTATTTGAAAGCTTAATATACGAACGACAAACAGTAGATAGGTTTAGTTGGATTACTAATGATTACATTGCTTTAGAAGAACAATTATCTGGAGGTCTAAACTTTAGTAATGGTATGGAAGCTAACCTATATCTTGTTCCAGGTAGTATAACTGAATTATATGGTGTAGTAAGGTTAGTTTTACCAGGAAGTAATGCAGATAATCAAGGCTTAGAACGTGGTCAAATTTTTGACAAAGTAGATGGTGTTACGTTAACACTTGAAAATTGGAGACAATTAATTAGTGGTGATTCTTTTACCTTAAACTTAGCAAACTATAATGATAATGGTACTGAAGATACTGATGATGACTCATTAGAGTCAACTACAGACACTGTTAATCTAACTAAAACATCTTATACAGAAAATCCAGTTTACTTATCTGATATTTTTCAAGTAGATGGTGAAAACGTAGGTTATTTAGTTTACAATGGTTTTACACCTGCTTATGATTCGCAATTAAATGCTGTTTTTGGAGATTTTGCAGCAAATAATGTACAACATTTAATATTAGACTTGCGCTACAATCCAGGAGGTAATGTTGGAACAGCTACTGCTTTGGGAAGTATGGTTACTGGACAATTTAATGGTGATGTGTTTGCTAAACTTAATTATAATGATGAATTAGCAGGCAATAATTCTGAGTATTTATTCTCTAATACGTTGGAAAATGGAAATACTATCAACAACTTAAACTTAAATAAGGTTTATGTATTAACTACTGGTAGTTCAGCATCAGCAAGCGAAATGATTATAAATAGTTTACGAGCACATATGGATCAAGTCATTCAAATAGGAACCACAACAACAGGTAAGTCACAAGCCTCAGTTACTATTTATGACTCACCAAATTTACAACGTGAAGGTGCTAATCCTAATCATAACTATGCTATGCAACCTCTTATTGCTATAACAGTAAACAAATTTGATGAACAGGTACCTTCATCTGGATTAGTACCAACAATTGCTTTGGAAGAAGTATCTTATAATTATGGTACTTTAGGCGATGTAAACGAAACACTTCTTGCTGCTGCTTTAGCAGATATTGAAGGTTCTAGTAGACTGTCTATTCCTCAATTTAATTTTGAAGTTATTGGAGATAGCAATAAAACTGTTCCATTTTCAGATATAATGTATATTAAAAATTCTGTTTTTACTCAAGAATAGTAGTATCTCCTTTTAGAGAAAACACATATGTCATATAAAACGTTTTTTAACTGGAGTACTGGTAAAGACTCTGCTTTAGCTTTGTATCATTTATTAAAAAACAAAAACTACAATGTAGATACGTTAATTACTACAGTTAATAGTCACTATAACCGTGTGTCTATGCATGGGCTTCGTAATGAGCTCATGTATGCCCAAACTAAAGCAATAAATACTCCTTTACAAGTTATAGAACTTCCTGAGCAACCAACCATGAAAACCTATGAAAGCACTATACATAAAGCGCTTTCAAAATTACAATCGGACGGTTTTACACACAGTGCTTTTGGAGATATTTTTTTAGAAGACTTGAAAACATATAGAGAACAGCAATTAGCTACTTTAGGTTTTCAAGCCGTTTTCCCGCTATGGAAAAGGAACACAAAAGAATTATTAAATGAGTTTCTAGATTTAGGTTTTAAAACCATAGTAGTTGCTGCTAGCGCTAAATATTTTGACGATAGTTTTGTAGGCACTATTATTGATCATGATTTTATTGAAAATTTACCTGAAGATGTAGACCCTTGTGGTGAAAATGGTGAGTTTCATACTTTTTGCTTTGATGGACCAATATTTAAACATCCAGTAAATTTCAACATTGGCGAAAAGATTTATAAATCATATAAAAATCCCGACTCTAAAGACAAGGCTTCGGAGTCGGGATTTTGGTTTGTTGATTTAATTCCTAAATAAAAATCTTATAAAGTAAGGTTAAATCCTAAGCTAACATTTGTACCTCTTGTAGTATATCCAATTATTTCGGCATAATCTTCATTAAATAAATTGTCAACATTAGCAAATACCCTCATTTTGTTTTTTAACAATGTATGGCTAAAGTATAAGTTAATTACTGAATAAGAATCTAATTCAACATTTTGGAATGTAGAAAAATCTGTATCTGTTCTTTTTCCAGTAAATTGATAATTTAATGAAGCGAATGCTTTAGTGTTGAATGTATAACCTACACCTAAATTAGCTTTATGTTTTGGCAATCTTAAACGTACACCATCTTTAAGTTCTGTAAACGTATAATTTGCGTTAACGTTTAAATTTTTAACCAATGTAACATCTGCCTCTACCTCTACTCCTTGTACTGTAGCATCTTCGGTAGCATTTTCATATCCTGTAGTATAAATAATTGTGTTTTCTTCATCTCTAGTAAAGTAAACTCCACTTAATCTAAAACCTTTATTATTTACATATTCCAACCCTCCTTCTATAGTTGTATTTTCTTCTGGATCTAAATCTGGATTAGCACCAAAAGGTCCGAATAACTGTGATAAGTTAGGAGCTATAAACGATGTTGCATATGATGCGAATACTTTAGCATAACCATTTTTTACTTGCTTTCTAAACGAAGGGTTTACATTATAAACAAAATGAGAACCATATTCGCTATGATTATTATAACGTGCTCCTGTATTAATATTTAATCCAAAATCTGATACATATACCATATTTACATAAGGATCTACTGTATTATACGATTCTTCCTCCGAGAATTTACTTTGGTAATCACCATAATTTAACCCAACAATTGTATAAAACTTATCGTTAAAATTGTACTTATTATAAGCATCTACTAATACACTTTCACCTTCACTTATAGAACCAAATTCAGCAATAGTTTCTCTTTCAGTTTTAGTAAATGCAGCATTTACATGTACACTACCATTGTTATAAGCATATTTTGGAGAAATTCCAAAACGTGTTTGTTCAGAGATGTATTCATCGTCCGTATCTGCAAATGTATACGTAGGTGCTGGAAAACCGTCAATATCAGTCTTATATTTATCATAGCTTCCAAAAGCAGTTACATCAAAACGATCTGTAAATTTATAACCAACTCTTAAACTTGTATTATACTTAGAAAACTTATCTTTTTCAGCATTTTCTACATCTGCAGCAGATAAACCACTAGCATATCTATTACCAAATGTTCCAACGTATGTTAACTTACCAACAGTTCCATTTAATGACACATTGTTTGTTGCTTTTCTTAAATCAAAATCTTGCTCATCTGCAGATTGGTTAGTTCCAATTACCGAAGTCATATTCAAAATAATAGTCTCATCAGCCGCTTTTTTAGTAGTAATATTTATTACAGCTGTAGCAGCTCCATTTCCATATAAAGTACTTGCAGCACCTTTAATAATTTCGATAGATTCAACAGTATTTAAATCTAATAAACGTAAATCAAAATCGTTTGCGACTGATGTTGGATCATTAACTTGAATACCATCTATTAATACTAAAACCTGTCTATTGTTACCACCACGTACAAAGTATCCAAGATTTTGACCTTCAACACTTCTACTTCCGTTTATTTCAATACCACTTTTAGTATTGATTAAATCGGCAACCGAACGACCTATGTTATTTTTTATTTCTGCTTGAGAAATCTTAATAACTGTTTTACCAGAGTTTTCGCGTTTTAATTCAAATCTTGAATCTGTTACGACTACTTCTTCTAGCTTTTCCTCTTTGGCTTCCTCTTGCGCAAAACCAAATACTCCTGTAAACGCCCAAAGCGCTCCTAAAACAAAATGTTTTTTGTTCATTTTTAATTAAATTATTCGAGAATGGTATGACTTAACATACGTAAACTTTTATCCCGAAAGTTTGACTTAGTTATTTGAAAATGGCAGGTCTCCTGACTTGCGTCTTTGTACTTGTCTTCCCAGAAATTTCCAGTGACTTTGAAGTTTTAGCACAAAGCAGTATAGCTTACAGTTGCGGGAACAGTTCTGGATTTACACCAGATTCCCTTTTAATCCAATCAAGTAAAATCTTGACTAGAACCAAAATTCTCTGCAAAAGTATTGATTTAGGTTAGATTTGCAGCTAATAAAACTACTTTTTCTTATGCATTTTATATAGCAGATAAATAAAGCCAACTAAAAAATGAGCTATAATTATTCCTGCTACTATATATATTGTTAAATTTGAATCGCCTCTCATGACATCAATTTTCATCAAAATTACTTTAGAATCTTGAGAGTTTTAGTTACAAAAGTTACCAATGGAAAAAATATATAGATTATTAATAATAATTGCCTTTATTAATTTTATTTACTCGTGTAAAAATGAGCCTAAAACACAAATCACCGAAAATAAAAAAGGTGAAAAAGTAGAATTGAAATATGCTCAAGGGTTTTCCATTACAAAGTTTGACACACATACTACTTTAGAGATTAGTAGTCCTTGGCCAAATTCAGAATTAAGCTTTAAACATGAATTTTTAAAAGAAAATCTTCCAGTAAAAAAAATAGTAGTCACCTCTACAACTCATATTCCTGCTTTAGAATTATTAGAAGTTGAACAAGCTTTAGTTGGCTTTCCTGGAACAGATTATATTTCTTCCAAAAAAACACGTGCATTAATAGATAATGATCACGTTAGAGAACTTGGTAAAAATGAAGGTATTAATACTGAAGTTCTTTTAGAGTTACAACCAGATGTAGTTATTGGTTTTGGTGTTGATGGCACCAATAAAACATTTGAAACCCTAAAAAAGTCTGGTATTGAAGTTATATATAATGGTGATTGGGTTGAATCTTCAGCGTTAGCAAAAGCTGAATGGATTAAGTTTTTTGGTGTTTTATTTAACAAAGAAACTAAAGCCGACTCTATTTTTAATACTATTGAAGCTAATTATCTTGAAGCAAAAAAGATAGCTAAATCAGTTACAAACCAACCATCAATTTTAAGTGGAGCAATGCATAAAGATGTATGGTATTTACCAAATGGTGCAAGTCCAGAAGCTCAATTTTTAAAAGATGCTAATGTCAACTATTTATGGAAAGACACCAATAGTAAAGGTAGCTTAGCACTTAGTTTTGAAAGTGTTTTTGAAAAAGCTATCGACGCAGATATTTGGTTAAGTCCATCTTATTATACAAGTTTATCACAATTAGAAGAAGCCAATAGTCACTATAACAAATTTAGTGCCTTTAAAAATAAAAATGTGTATTCTTTTTCTAATACAACAGGAGCAACAGGAGGCGTTTTGTATTATGAATTAGGTACAGCAAGACCAGATTTGGTTTTAAAAGACATTATCAAAATATGTCATCCACACTTACTAGATAATTATCAACCTTACTTTTTTCAAGCCTTAGAATAATTGGAATTAAAAAAGACATATACAACATCTTTCATTCTATTAATTTTAATAGTTATAGCTTGCTTTTTCACCAACCTAAGTTTAGGTTCGGTATCAATACCATTAAAATCTATTTTCAATGCACTCATTGGTGGCTCAATTGAAAATGATTCTTGGCAACATATTATTATTAATTATAGATTACCAAAAGCAATTACTGCTATTTTAGTTGGATCTGGCTTAGGTGTTTCTGGATTATTAATGCAAACGCTTTTTAGAAACCCTCTAGCTGGTCCTTTTGTACTTGGTATTAGCTCTGGAGCCAGTTTAGGTGTTGCTTTAGTCATTATGGGAGCTTCATTATTTGGAACAGCTTCAGCAATATTATTAGCCTCAAAGTGGAGTTTGGTAATAGCTGCAAGTTTAGGTAGTTTTTTAGTACTATTAGCTGTTATGCTAGTTTCAATAAAAGTTAGAGACACAATGGCAATTCTTATTATAGGTTTAATGTTTGCTAGTATTACTGCTGCCATAGTAAGCGTACTCTCCTATTTTGCTTCAGCAGAACAACTACAACAATACATTTTTTGGGGATTTGGTAGTTTAGGAAATTTAAGTTGGGATGAGCTTTTTATTCTTAGTATTACTTGCTTATTAGGGATCATTATTTGCATAGCTTCTATTAAAGCATTAAACACCTTATTATTAGGCGAAAATTATGCAAAAAGCTTAGGCTTGAATATTAAAAAAAGCAGGATGCTTATTATTATAGCCACCAGTTTGTTAGCTGGTACTATTACAGCTTTTGCTGGACCTATTGCATTTATTGGGTTAGCAATTCCACATATGACTCGTCAAATATTTAACACCTCAAATCATAAAATTTTGATTCCTGCTGTAATGCTGTTTGGAGCTATTGTTTTATTAATTTGTGATAGTATCGCTCAATTACCTAATAGCGATTATACATTACCAATTAACGCCATAACCTCATTAATAGGTGCACCTGTAGTAATATGGCTATTAGTAAGAAAACGAAAAATGGTTTTTTAATGAGTCAAGAAAGTAAACATACAATCTTAACAACCAAAGCATTATCAATAGGCTATAAAACAAAAAAAACTAAAAGTGTTATAGCTTCAAATATTGATGTAAATCTTTACTCTGGAGAACTCGTTGGTTTAATTGGTGCAAATGGTATTGGTAAATCTACTTTTTTAAGAACCATAACTAATGTACAACCAAAGCTTGAAGGCGCTGTAGAAATTAACCAAAAACCGCTAGAGCAGTATTCAAATATTGAGCTGGCTAAAGTTTTAAGCTTAGTACTTACTGAAACGGTTGCTTCAAAAAACTTATCAGTTTTAGAACTTGTAGCTCTTGGAAGACAGCCTTATACAAATTGGGTAGGTAATTTAAGTGAAAAAGACACAACAATTACCTTAGAAGCTTTAGCACAAACCAACATTAGCGATTTAAAACATAAAAAATGTTATGAGCTAAGTGATGGTCAATTACAAAAGGTTATGATTGCTCGTGCTTTAGCACAAGACACGGACCTTATTGTATTAGATGAACCAACAACGCATCTAGACATGTATCACAAAGCATATATTTTAAAGTTACTGCAAAAGCTCGCGAAAGACACTAATAAAACAGTGCTTTTCTCCTCGCATGAAATAGATTTAGCGATTCAGCTTTGTGATAGACTTATAGTTATGAACGATAATCAAGTTTTTACAGACACACCATGTAATCTTATTGAGAAAGGTGTTTTCAACACATTATTTCCAAAAGATTTAATTTCATTTGATAATGCTACTGGTAGTTTTAAAGTGAAAAAATAATCTTAATACTCGTACTTGTTTCAGCATTTCAAATAATTTATCTTTGATAAAATTCAATTCTTAAATGACCGACAACATCATTCTTATTTTAGCAATACTAATTTCCGCAGGTATTGGTGCTTACCTTGGGAAACTTTTTACAACATTAAAAAACAATAATGAAAAAGGCACTTTAGAAGAACGCCAACATCAACTAAGTAAAACTATTGAAGAGCTTAAGCAAAACTTATCAAAATTAGAGTTAGAACGAGAAGAGATTCGTCGTGAAAAAGAATTTTTAAACACAGAACTCACTAGAAAAAATGCAGAATACGATAATCTGCAACAACAAAACTTAAAACGTGATGAAGAATTAGCAAAACAACAAGAACAATTACGTAAAGATTTTGAATTATTAGCTACCAAAATACTAGATGAGAAATCAGAAAAGTTTACTATTCAAAACAAAGAAAATATAAAGCAGATACTTAATCCGCTACAAGAAAAAATACAAACTTTTGAAAAAAAGGTTGAAGATACTCAAAAGGAAAGTATTAGTATGCACTCTGCATTAAAAGAGCAACTTTTAGGGTTAAAAGATTTAAATCAGCAAATGACCAAAGAAGCGACCAACCTAACTAAAGCTTTAAAAGGCGATAGCAAAATGCAAGGTAATTGGGGCGAATTGGTTTTAGAACGAGTACTTGAAAAATCTGGATTAGAAAAAGACAGAGAGTATTTTGTACAGCAAAGTTTTACACTTGAAAATGGTAGTCGTGTATTACCAGATGTGGTATTGCATTTACCAGATAGTAAAAAAATGATTATTGACTCTAAAGTATCTATTACAGATTACAACCGTTATGTTAATGCCGATGATGATGAAAAAGTAGCTTATTTAAAAGCACACGTTAACTCAATTAAAAAGCATGTAGAGCAATTATCTGCCAAAAACTATCAAGACCTATATGATATAGAATCACCAGACTTTGTATTGATGTTTATTCCTATTGAGCCTGCATTTGCTGTAGCGATTAATGAAGATAATACTTTATATAATAAAGCTTTTGAAAAGAATATTGTTATTGTAACACCTTCTACATTGTTAGCAACATTACGTACTATAGACACTATGTGGAATAATGAGAAACAGCAAAGAAATGCCATAGAAATTGCGCGACAAGCTGGAGCATTGTATGATAAATTTGAAGGCTTAGTTAAAGACTTAACTGGAGTTGGTAAAAAAATTGATGCTGCTAAAACTGATTATTCTGCTGCTATGAATAAATTAGTTGAAGGAAGAGGTAATCTAGTAACGAGTGTAGAAAAGCTCAAAAAGATGGGAGCTAAAGCTAAAAAATCATTACCTGAAGCTATTATAAAACGAGCTGAAGATGATAACAACTAATAATAAAAAAGCCGCTTGATATCAAGCGGCTTTTTTAATTGTTTATTTTTATAATTATTGCTTTACAAAACGTTTTGTTTGCGACGAATAATCATTTGATACTTTTACTAAATAAACACCGCTATTCCATGAAGAAACATCTATTCTAGAAAAATTAGCTGTACCTATTTTAAGTTCGTATATCTTTTTACCTAGAACATCAAAAACTTCTAAAACAGTACTATCAATTGCAATAGGCAACGATAAATTTAAGAACTGATTTGATGGATTAGGAGATAGTGAAAAACTAATATTTTCTTTTAATGCCCTATTACTTAAAGTCCCTTCTGGAACTACAGTAACTGTTCCATACATAAAAAACTCATGAGGTTTACAAACATATGGATTAACACCTACTTGTGTAAATGTATACTCGTATGAGTATGGTGCTAAGAAAGTATCAAAATCTCCACCAGTTGTTCCGAAAGTTTCTGTTGATCCAGCCACACTTTTTACATTATGACCATTGGATAACCATTCCCAAACAACCTTATCTCCTACTTCAATTGTAAATTCAGTATCAAACATAGGTCCTAATGGAAAATTTGCTGTATCAGAAGCTGGCACAGAGAAAAAATCCCAAGGCACAGTAATAGTTTCTGTTTGAGCAAAACCAAATGTTACGACTAAAGTAAATACAATAGATAGTAATTTTGTTTTCATAGTAAGAGGCGTATTTTTTTTACTAAAATAATAATTTTCAGGTAACTATATGTCAAGATTCGATAAAAAGCAAGAATTTACTTGCTTAAATACATCTTTCTTCTTGAATATAAGTCGTAAAATTCATCATCCTTTAAACTATCAATAAACAAGATACTTTCACCTGTACTCTTCATTTCTGGTCCTAATGTTTTATCAACATTCGGGAATTTATTAAATGAGAATACTGGTTGCTTGATTGCATATCCTTCTAATTGAGGGTTGAAATCAAAGTCAGTAACTTTCTTTTCTCCTAACATTACCTTAGTAGCATAATTCACATAAGGCTCTTTATATGCCTTAGCTATAAATGGTACAGTACGAGAAGCTCTTGGATTCGCCTCAATAATATAAACTGTATCATCTTTAATAGCGAATTGAATATTGATTAATCCAACTGTATTTAATTCTCTAGCAATTGTATTTGTATGATCTACAATTTGTTGCATTACTAAATCACCTAAGTTAAAAGCTGGTAATGTTGCGTTTGAATCTCCAGAGTGCACTCCACAAGGTTCAATATGTTCCATAATACCAATGATGTAAACATTTCCATCTGCATCACAAATAGCATCTGCTTCAGCTTCAATAGCACCATCTAAATAATGGTCTAATAATAATTTATTATTTGGAATCTTACGTAGTAAGTCTACAACATGCTCTACAAGATCTTCTTTATTGATTACAATCTTCATTCCTTGACCTCCTAATACATATGAAGGACGTACTAAAATTGGAAAATCTAATTCATCAGCTAAAGCTAAAGCCTCATCTGCTGTTTCAGCAACTCCAAACTGAGGGAATGGAATATTATTCTTTTTTAACAATGTAGAGAAACTTCCTCTATCTTCAGCTAAATCTAAAGATTCAAAGCTTGTTCCTAATATTTTGATACCATACTTTGTTAATTTCTCAGCTAATTTAAGTGCTGTTTGACCACCTAACTGAACGATTACACCTTCTGGTTTTTCATGACGAATAATATCATAAATATGTTCCCAAAATACTGGTTCAAAATATAATTTATCTGCTGTATCAAAATCTGTAGAAACTGTTTCTGGATTACAGTTAATCATGATTGTTTCATAACCACATTCCTTAGCAGCTAATACCCCATGTACACAACAGTAATCGAACTCAATTCCTTGACCAATTCTATTTGGTCCAGAACCTAAAACAACTACTTTCTTTTTATCTGTAACAACACTTTCATTTGCTGAAGCTACATTACCATCTTTATCTTGTACTACATTTTCAAACGTAGAATAATAATATGGTGTTTGCGCTTTAAACTCAGCAGCACAAGTATCTACTAACTTGTACACACGTTGAATATTTAATTCTTCTCTTTTCTTATATACTTGACTTTCTAAACATCCTAACATATGAGCAATCTGACGATCTCCATATCCTTTTTGCTTAGCTTCTAACAATAAATCTTTATCTAAAGTGTCTATAGTATATGTAGAAATTTCTTTTTCTAATTGGTATAACTCCTCATATTGCTTTAAGTACCACATATCAATTTTAGTGATATCGTAAATTTTACTTAAAGGAATTCCCATTTGAATCGCATCATAAATTACAAACACACGATCCCAAGATGCATGCTTTAATTTATCTAAGATTTGATTATAGTCTTTATAACCTTTTCCGTCAGCACCTAATCCATTGCGTTTAATTTCTAAAGACTGAGTTGCTTTGTGCAATGCTTCTTGGAACGAACGTCCAATTCCCATAACCTCACCAACAGCTTTCATTTGAAGACCTAAAGTTCTATCAGATCCTTCAAACTTATCAAAGTTCCAACGAGGTATTTTTACAATTACATAATCTAACGTTGGCTCAAATAAGGCTGATGTAGATTTTGTAATTTGATTATCTAATTCATCTAAAGAGTATCCAATAGCTAATTTTGTAGCAACTTTTGCAATAGGGTATCCAGTTGCTTTAGATGCTAATGCAGACGAACGTGATACACGTGGATTAATTTCAATTGCTATAATCTCTTCTTGATCATCTGGACTTACAGCAAACTGTACATTACATCCTCCTTCAAAATCTCCAATACTACGCATCATTTTGATAGCCATATCACGCATTTTCTGGAATGTAGTATCAGATAAAGTCATTGCTGGTGCCACTGTAATGGAGTCTCCAGTATGAATTCCCATTGGATCCATATTCTCAATAGAACAGATAATTACAACGTTGTCGTTCTTATCACGTAATAACTCCAACTCGTATTCTTTCCATCCCATCATCGCTTTATCAATCATTACTTCGTGAATTGGAGAAATCTCTAAACCACGACGTAATAACTTGTCAAAATCTTCTTCTTCATATACAATAGCTGCTCCAGCTCCTCCAAGTGTAAAAGACGAACGAATACATAATGGAAAACCAAATTCTTGAGCAATTTCTTTCCCTTTTAAGAATGATGTTGCAGTAGCTTGAGGTGCCATTGGCACACCTATTTGTCCCATTAACTCTCTAAACTGTTCTCTATCTTCAGTAATGTTAATAGCATTAATATCTACACCTATTAATTTTACACCAAAATCTTCCCAAATACCTTTTTCATCTGCTTCAATACACAAGTTCAATGCAGTTTGTCCTCCCATTGTTGGTAAAACAGCATCAATCTGTGGATGCTCTTTTAAAATCTTTATAATAGACTTTGTTGTTAATGGTAAAAGATATACATGATCTGCCATTGAAGGGTCAGTCATGATAGTTGCTGGGTTAGAATTAATTAGAATAGTTTCTATTCCATCTTCACGAAGAGAACGTAAAGATTGTGAACCCGAATAATCAAATTCACATGCTTGTCCAATAATAATTGGTCCTGATCCAATAATTAAAATTGAGTTAAGGTCTTTTCTTTTTGGCATTGTTTATAGTTGTTGCTGTGTTATTTAAAATTTTTCAAAAATAATTAACAATTAGATATAAAAAAAGGCGTTACCACCAGTAACACCTTATATATATCAACAATTGTTAATCATTATTTTTTATGACGAAGTTCAGAAGATACAGATAATTTCTTTCTACCCTTAGCTCTTCTACGTGCTAAGACTTTTCTACCATTAGCAGAAGCCATTCTTTCTCTAAAACCATGTTTGTTTCTTCTTTTTCTCTTTGATGGTTGAAACGTTCTTTTACTCATTGTATTATATCTTTAAAATCGTCTTTCTTAATTTCATGTTTAGTTTTGACATCCTCTTCAAAACTGCGTGCAAATATACGAAGACTTTTTACTTTGACAAGTCTAATTTTAAAAATATTTTGAATTGTTTTTATTACCTTTGCACTCTTCAAAAAAAACTATAACAATGTACAACAAAAATATAAAAATAGTCATCGCAGTTTTAATCAATGCTTACGCAGTCTATCAATTTACAGAAGGCTACATTGGTAATGGGATTATGCTTATTTTACTTTCGTTAATTTTCATCTTTTTATACTTAAAAAATGAATTTATTCTATTAGCATTTCTAAAATTAAGAAAACAAGATTTTGATGGTGCTAAAAAATGGTTAGATAAAATAAAAAACCCAAAAACGGCTTTAACAACAAAGCAACAAGGCTATTATAATTTTTTAAATGGTATTATGGTTTCTCAAACAGATATGAATGCTGCTGAGAAATATTTTAAAAATGCGGTTAATTTTGGTTTATCTATGGATCATGATATGGCTATGGCTAAATTGAACTTAGCAGGAATTGCTTTTACTAAAAGACGTAAACAAGAAGCTCAAAAACTACTTTCGGAAGCACAAGCTTTAGATAAAAGAAATATGTTAGGAGATCAAATTAAAATGATGAAGCAACAAATGAAACGTGCTTCTGTTCCTAATCAACATTACGGTCAACCTACTTCAGCAAGACAAGGTCGAAGAAGTAGAAGATAAATAAAAAAAGCACTGATTTCTCAGTGCTTTTTTTATTTATCTTCAATACCTAAGGATTAGAGTAATGACCATCTTTAGGAATTTCTATAAAATATTGTTTTCTTGACTTGTTATTTAAATGCCCTTCTCTTAACCATGGGTTATGTAACTTTAATATTTTATAGTTAATCCCAAAACCTTCTGAGAACTTCACAAAATCGGTTACAGCAGTATCTACAGCAACCTTATAAGTAGGTATAGTTTTATATAGATCTTTATTCCTAAAATTAAATCCATATTTTTCTGGATGGTTAAGAATTTCTTTTAATGCTACAATTCTAAACAAATAACGTCCTGTTTCTTCTCCTAATAACAAATCATAATAGTTATCTACGCCTTGGCTTTTTAATCGTCTAGACACACCTGCCATTCCAGCATTATATGATGCCGCAGCTAAAGTCCATGAACCAAAACGCTCTTTTGCTTTTAATAAGTACTTGCACGCTACTTCTGTTGCTAATTCTAAATTATAACGTTCGTCTACATTCGAGTTAATTTCTAATCCATTTTCTCTTCCTGTAGTTTTCATTATTTGCCAAAACCCTTTTGCTCCAGCTGGAGATGTTACATTTTGCAATCCACTTTCAATTACTGCTAAATATTTAAAATCATCTGGCACACCATGTTTTTCTAAAATTGGCTCAATAATAGGAAAGTATTTATTTGAACGTTTAAACATCAATAAAGCATTAGATTGCCAATAAGTATTAACTAAAAGTTCTCTATCCATACGCTCTAAAATATCAGGATTTTCTAAAGGCAATGCTTCATTAGCAAAATTTAAATCATCTGGTACATTAAGAGCATACACATTATAATCGTTATAGATTTTTTTTTCTAAGTTGTTATCACTAGGAGCATCTTGAACCGCAAATATTAACAGTCCAGACAAACATATTAAACCAACAACAGCAAGTAGGTTTTTTATCGTCTTCATTATTCGAAAATTTTATATGATTAAAAATATAAAAAAAACTAATACTAAAATTAATTTTAACTTAATATAAGCTTAGGTAAGTTTTCATTAAACCACTTATATTTATTAATTATCATAATGTGCGTTCCGCCTTTAATAATAATACATTCGTTTATATTCTTAATTGGAAAAACACCATCATTTTCACCATGAATATGAATTATTTCAGGGACAGGTTTTTCTTGTTCCCAACATACTACTTGCTCAATAGCCCAATCAAGATATTTCTTATCATTAACAGAAAGATATTTTTTATATAACTCTACTCTTTTTGTAGCAGTTTTACCAAAAGCATATTTTGCTAAAGCATCTACATTTTGCGCTAAATGAGTAGGTGCCAATTTATATGCCTTTGTTGCTTTAGCAAGTTTCATACGTTTAGGTAACTCGTGTTTAGTTTTAACACTAGATACTATAATAAGCTTTCTTAGCTTTAAATTTTTGCTCATTTCTTGAACTAATATTCCTCCAAACGACACACCTAATAACACACAGTTATCATGCTTAACCTTCAGCGCCATTCGTTGAGCATATTGTGTTAAACTTTCGTTAGGATTTGGAATCATCCACTCTAACCAATGCAACTCAAATTGAGATTCAGGTAATTTTATATTATCAAAAATTGATGGGTTTGCTGCCATTCCAGGCATTAGGTATATATGAATTATCTCTTGATTCATAAGCAACTAGGTTAAAAAAACGTTAAGTTTAAGTATTTTTTTGTAAATTTGCACCACAAATCTATAGAATATAGGTTTATCTCCATTGAATAAAGTATACTAATTATGATTGAAGCAGCAGAATTGATTGACAATACATTTTTACGTCAATTTGAATTAAAGGTTGATGACAAACTTGCCAAAATTGAGTATTCCCTTCAAGACAGAAAGATTTTTTTAACAAAATTAATTGTTCCAGAATCTGTAGAGTCTGATGAATTTACTGAAGATTTCTTGAAAATAGTTTTAGAGAATATTCAAGAACGAAATATTAGCGTGGTACCAACAAGTCCTCCAATTGCTAAATTTATTCGTAGAAATAGAAGGTACAAAGCTATGTTACCTGTAGGAGTAAGAATATAATAATATTAAATAAATTGAAAAAGCCGAAGCTAAGCTTCGGCTTTTTTATATCTATATTACAACTAGAAGCTATTTAACATAAACTAATGTTAAGTCTTTATATTCTATAACTTCGGTAAAATCTTCGTTATAAACTTCTATAAAATTCGGAAAATTACGTGTCATTTTATTACCACTAATACTATGCGTAAATTCAACATTATTAATAGTTATAATGCCATTATTATTTACTTCGTAAGTGCTAGAAGTACTAATATAACCATCGGAACATTCAATATCAAAAACATAAACTCCTTCTTCATGCTTAGAAATATTAATTTCGTGATGAAATGAATCATCTGAAATAAATGTTCCATCTTTCTCAAAAATTAATGTCTCATTAACAATACAATCTATTTCGTTTAATAAATTAAGGTTTTCAACACCATCCTTATTAATATCGAAAGGTCTTTCAATTATATAAGATGACAATTTCCATGAACCATGAATAGATAAATCATTTACTTCATCATCACTACTACAACTAGTTAACACAACTAGAGAAACACATATAAATAATAGTATTTTTTTCATTTGAGGGCTTTTAAGAGCCCTAAATATATTTTGAAAAAACTTGATTAAATAAAAAACAAGTTAAAACGAACAAAACAAGGGTTAACCTACATATTATGTATGTTTCAGTATAAGAAACTATACAAAATCAAATCTAACCAATCCATCTTCATCAATATTGGCTAAACTAACTTCATGTAATGTATTAACTAATTCAGGATTCCATGGCGCTTTTACCTTGACATAGTTTTCGGTAAATCCGTGAATATAACCTTCTTTATTTTCGCTTTCAAATAAAACTGTTCTATTACTTCTTAACTGACTTTCATAAAATGCACGACGTTTCTTTACTGAAAGCCCTCTAAGCATTTTACTTCTCTTTGAACGCACATTTTTAGGCACTACACCTTCCATATCAGCTGCTAATGTATTTGCTCTTTCAGAATAAGTAAACACATGTAAATACGAAATATCCAATTCTGCTAAGAAATTATATGTTTCAAGAAAACGCTCATCAGTTTCTCCTGGAAAACCAACAATAACATCAACTCCAATACATGCGTGAGGCATTACCTCCTTTATTTTATTGACTCTATCTACATACAACTCTCTTAAGTAACGACGACGCATAAGCTTTAACAAATCGTTACTACCACTCTGTAATGGAATATGAAAATGAGGCACAAAAGTTCTACTTTTTGCTACAAAATCAATGGTTTCATTTTTAAGTAAATTTGGTTCGATTGATGATATACGTAGACGCTCAATACCTTCAACCTCATCCAAAGCTTGTACTAATTCAAAAAAAGTATGCTCATGCTTTTTATTACCAAACTCACCCTTTCCATAATCACCAATATTAACTCCAGTAAGTACAATCTCCTTTATATCTTGCTCAGAAATTTCTTTGGCATTATTTAAAACATTCTGTAAAGTGTCGCTTCTAGAAATTCCTCTAGCTAAAGGAATAGTGCAATAAGTACACTTATAATCGCAACCATCTTGTACTTTTAAAAAAGCTCTTGTACGATCACCTATAGAATAACTTCCTACATAAAAATCGGCATCCTCAATCTCACAAGAATGTACTTCTCCAAAGTCATTTTTAGTAAGATCATTTAGATAATCAGTAATTTTAAACTTCTCAGTAGCACCTAAAACCAAGTCTACACCATTTACATCAGCCAATGCTTCAGGTTTTAACTGGGCGTAACAACCAATAGCAGCAACAAATGCTTCTGGGTTTGATTTTTGTGCTTGTTTAACAATAGTTTTAAAACGCTTATCAGCATTTTCGGTAACCGAACATGTGTTAATTACATAAATATCTGCAGATTCTGAGAAATCTACACGATCAAATCCTTCATCATTAAAACTTCTTGCAATAGTAGAAGTTTCAGAAAAGTTAAGTTTACAACCTAAAGTATAAAATGCGACTTTTTTTCTAGCGTTCATTCTTGTATTTTTACCAAGCGTGCAAATTTACAACTAATAACTCAGATGATAAAACCTAGAAGTATCTCTTCATATTTAAAACTAAATCACTTAATTGCTATACTCACACTTTTAATATTAGTTTCTTGCAATTCGAAAAATACTGCGAAAAAAAATCATCTAGTATTTAAATACAATGAACACAAAAACATAGGCTCATTAGACCCTGCATTTTCAAAAGACTTAGCTGATATTTGGGCAACAAACCAGTTATTTAATGGTTTGGTACAAATGGATGAACAATTAAACGTAATACCATGTATAGCTAAAGATTGGGGAATTTCTGAAGACGCCCTCACCTACTCATTTAACCTGAGGCGTGATGTAACATTTCATAAGCATATAAAATTTGGAAAGGACAGTACACGATATGTTACAGCAAATGACTTTGAATATAGTTTAAACCGACTAAAAGATAAAAATGTAGCGTCTCCAGGTAGCTGGGTTTTAAACAAAGTGGATAGTTTCAAAGCTGTAAACGACAGTATATTTCAAATACAACTAAAACAACCTTTTCCTGCTTTTTTAGGACTATTAACAATGAAATATTGTTCTGTAGTCCCAAAAGAAATTGTTGAATATTATGGGAGTGACTTTAGGTCTAATCCAATTGGAACTGGTCCTTTTAAATTTAAACGTTGGGAAGAAAATGTAAAACTAGTTTTTAGAAAAAATGAAACCTATTTTGAAATAGACGAAAACAAGAACAACCTACCATACTTAGAAGCAGTTGCTATTACCTTTTTACCAGATAAACAGAGTGAATTTTTACAGTTCGCTCAAGGAAATATTGATTTTGTTTCTGGATTAGACGCTTCATATAAAGACGAAATACTCACTGTTAATGGCTTATTAAGAGAACAATATTCTAATGATGTAAATATGATTCGTGGTCCATACTTAAATACTGAATATTTAGCTTTTTTTATGGAATCTGAAAGTTCTGAAATGCAATCGCTGTTAATACGTCAAGCTGTAAATTATGGTTTTGACAGACAAAAAATGATGACTTATTTACGTAATGGTATTGGTATACCAGCTTATGGAGGTTTTATACCTAAAGGGTTACCTGGTTATAGTGAGTCCATTGGATTTACTTATCAACCAGAAAAATCAAAACAGCTAGTAAATCAATATATAAACGAAACTGGTAAAACTCCAGAAATAACGATTACCACAACAAGTAACTACTTAAGTTTTTGTGAATACATTCAAAAAGAACTACAAAAAACAGGATTATTCGTTAATGTAGATGTAATTCCTGCTTCAACACTTAAAGAAGCGAAAGCTAACGGAAAGCTTGATATGTTTAGAGCAAGTTGGATTGCAGATTATCCAGATGCCGAAAATTACTTATCATTATATTACAGTAAGAACTTTGCACCTAATGGTCCAAATTACACACATTTTAAAAGTGAGTTATTTGATTCATGGTATGAACAAGCATTTACCGAAACCTCTACAAGTAAACGTGAAACGTTATATACTAAAATGGACTCATTAGTAATGAGTAACACACCTATTGCACCTATGTTTTATGATGAAGTCGTACGATTTACCAGAAAAGAAGTTTCCGGTTTAGGTATTAATCCAGTAAATTTATTAGACTTAAAAAGAGTAAAAAAGAACTAATTATTGTCTTCTAAACTTTTTTGTGTCTTCAAATATATGTTCCAAAATTGCAGCATCTTGAGTAGAGAACTCAACATTTCGCCTTAACATAACTACCTTAGCAACTTCAAAAGCTTTTTTGGTTAAATATGTAGTAAATCCACTATTGCCTCCCCAACTAAAACTTGGTACAAAATTACGAGGGAAACCACTGCCAAAAATATTTGCACTCACTCCAATAACTGTTCCTGTATTAAACATAGTATTAATACCACATTTACTATGATCACCCATCATTAACCCACAAAACTGTAGACCTGTTTTAGCAAATCCCTCGGTTTCGTAATTCCATAATCTCACCTCAGCGTAATTATTTTTAAGATTAGAGTTATTGGTATCTGCTCCTAAATTACACCACTCACCTAAGACTGAATCTCCTAAATACCCTTCATGACCTTTATTAGAATACCCAAAAACAACTGTATTTTTAACCTCACCACCTAAAGTACTATATGGGCCAAAAGTATTAGCCCCATAAAGTTTTGCTCCCATTTTAATTCTAGAGCCTTCACACATAGCTAAACCACCCCTAACCAATACACCTTCCATAATTTCGGCATTTTCACCTATATATATAGGTCCTGTACTAGCATTTAAGGTTGCATATTCTACTTTTGCCCCTTCCTCTAAAAATATATTTTCTGGTGCTATAACATTATTAGTTTTAGAAATAGGTTGGGACTTTCTACCATTTGTTATTAAATCAAAATCTAACTGAATGGCTAAATCGTTTTTTGAAAAAATATCCCAAGTATTTTCAATCTTTAAAACTTCTTCTTCAAAATCGATAATTTCATATGTATCAAAATCAATTTCTTCTTGAGAATCTTTAGAGAAAAAAGCAATTATATTATCGCCTTCAAAAATGGCTTGATTTTCTTTTAAAGACTTCACAACTTCAACTAAAGAAGTATTAGGAGCGTATGATGCATTAATCATAATATTCTCCTCCATTTCTACCATTGGATACTTATCAGTTAAATAATCTTCGGTAATAGTAGTTGTGGTAGTTTGCAAGTGTTTTTCCCACTTTTCTCTAATGGTTAGTATACCTATTCTAATATCTGCAACTGGCCTTGTATAAGTAAATGGAAGCAGGCTATTACGCGAAGGTCCATCAAAAAGAATATAATTCATGTAGCTAACTTTTGTGTAAAAATAAAAAAGCCTTTCAATAGTTGAAAGGCTTTTACAAATATATTTTGTACTAAATTATTTTTTGAATTTAGCGTATTTGTTTTTGAACTTATCAATACGACCAGCTGTATCTACTAATTTAGATTTACCAGTGTAAAATGGGTGAGATGTTCTAGAAATTTCCATTTTTACTAATGGATATTCAACACCATCAACCTCAAGTGTTTCATTAGTGTTTGCTGTAGACTTTGTTAAAAACACATCATTGTTAGACATATCTTTAAAAGCTACTATTCTATAATTTTCTGGATGTATACCTTTTTTCATCTCTTAAACTTTAAAATCTTTCATTTTTTCGAGCTGCAAATTTAAGTATTTTTTATAAATGAACAACACTTTATTTAATTTTATTTTTAATTTATTTCTCAATCACAAATGTAACGTTTTAGTATATTTGTTTACTAACCAACTAAAACAACCAAAAAATAAACATCATGGAAAAATCTTTTAAATCTAATGCAATTAATTATGGCTTATATTTAGGTGCTGCACTCTCTTTAATTACTGTAGCTATTTACGCTATAAACCTAGATCTTATGGTTAATATGTGGCTAGGAATATGTCTACTTCTAGTAGTTATAGGATTTGGAGTTGTATCAACAGCAAAATCCAAAAGCATATTAGAAGGCTACATAAGCTTTAAAGATGCTTTAACTTCATACGTCTTTACTGTAGCTATTGGTATTGCTATTAGTACTGTAGTTAGCTATATACTTTTTAACTTTATTGACCCTGAAGCTGCAGATTATATTAAAGAAAAAACTATTGAGATGACTGTTGAAATGCTAGAAGGCTTTGGTACACCATCAGAAACAATAGCCAAATCAGTAGAAGATATTGAAAACCAAAACCAATATGGATTAGCTGGTTTATTAAAATCTTTTGCTTTTGGAATGATATTTCAAATAATCATTGGGTTAATTGTAGCTGCAATTATGAAAAGAAATAAGCCACAAGACGCATAATTTCTTTACATTTGAATTCTGAAAAGACATTTAAATGGATATATCAGTAGTCATACCACTACTTAACGAACACGAATCTTTAAACGAATTACATGATTGGATTGCAAAAGTTATGCAATCCAATCATTTTTCGTATGAAATCATTTTTATAGATGATGGAAGTACTGATAACTCTTGGGAGATAATCACAAATCTTGCACAAAAAAGTGACACTGTAAAGGGAATTCGATTTTTAAAAAATTATGGTAAATCTCAAGCACTTCATGCTGGTTTTATAAAAGCACAAGGAGATGTCGTGATTACCATGGATGCAGATTTACAAGACAATCCTGATGAAATACCTGAGCTTTACAACATGATTACTAAAGATAATTTTGATTTAGTATCTGGTTGGAAGAAAAAAAGGTATGATTCTGTTATTGCTAAAAACTTACCTTCAAAATTGTTTAATTGGGCAGCAAGAAGAACTTCTGGTGTAAAATTAAACGATTTTAATTGCGGTTTAAAAGCTTATAACAAAGAAGTTACTAAAACCATAAATGTTTATGGTGAAATGCATCGTTACATCCCAGTACTGGCAAAAAATGAAGGTTTTACAAAAATTGGAGAAAAAGTTGTAAAACATCAAGCAAGAAAATATGGTAAAACTAAGTTTGGTATGGAACGTTTTATCAATGGTTTTTTAGACTTACTTACTATTTGGTTTGTCTCTAGATTTGGAAAAAGACCAATGCACTTTTTTGGAGCTATTGGTGCCTTAATGTTTTTTATAGGCTTTATGTTCGCTATATATTTAGGAATTGATAAACTATTTATTAATCCAACAGGAAGACTAATTACACAACGTCCACAATTTTATATTTCCCTAACAACAATGATAATAGGAACACAATTTTTTGTTGCTGGCTTTTTAGGAGAAATAGTTATTCAATCCCGTCAAAACAAAGAGCGTTATAAGATTAGTGAGCATATTTAAAGGCTCAATGAAAAATGTCCTTTAATAATTCGATCTCCTAAGTCTATTGTAAACCAGTAATCATTTGGAGTCATTAATTGATCATTAAAAGTACCATCCCAACCTTCAAAAGCATTTGTAGTTTTTAATAACCTACCATAACGATCAAAAATATTAATTATGGCATGTTCAAAAAACTGAGGCTCCTTGATACGCCAAACATCATTAAAACTATCTCCATTAGGTGTGAAAAACTTTGGAAAACCTCCAACAAGCACTACTTCACTTGTTACAGTACAATTATCTTTTTTAACAAATACATTGTATAGTCCTGGAGTTATGTAATTAAACGAATTACTACTTTGGTAATTAACACCACCATCTATTGAATATTCATAATCACTATTACTATCTAATTGAGCTATAATTGTAATTGAGTTTTGTATACTAAAATCTTTTACAACCACTTCCTCTATTGAAACCCCATCAGTAACTACAGAAGAAATAATAAATGTTGCTGTACATTCCAAACCATTAGACACAGTAACTTCATAATCTCCTGGTGCATCAATAAATACAGTTTGAGTTGTTTCACCAGTAGACCATAAATAACTTTGAAAACCATTACCTGCATCTAACATATTATCATTAGAATCTACACAAAAAGGTACTGTTAAATTTTGAGCTTCTGGTGCTTCTAAAATATTTAATCCTATCTTTCCTATAGCGTCACAAGCATTATTGTTTTCTACTCTAAAATACAATTCAGGTATTTGAGTAAATGGTATTGACACATCATCTTGTAATGGATTAATTTCTAGTAATGCATTAAATTCCGATTGAAAAACTGTAATATCATTACCTGGAAAATCTGGAGTTAACAAGTCTAACACATAAGTTATGTCTACAGTTGCTGAAATATCGTTCCCAGACTCACATACATCGATTGTGATATAGGTTCCTAAATTTGAAGCTGACTTTACATGTAATGTAACTTGTGTGATAGAAAAACAATCTGGATTATCAAACACTCTAGCATATATTACTTGATTGTTATTAGTATTTTCGTACTCTTCTGACTCTAAAGCAGCATTATTGTTTTCAGCATCGATTAGACTTTCAAAAAAACTAATTAATAAATTTTGATTTCCATTATTTATTTGATGTAATGCCTCATTTAAATTAAACAATGTAATTCCATCATCAAACCCATCAATATCACACTGTGTTAAAGTAATGTTACTTACTACATTAGGCACCTCTCCTATTTCAATAATCTCAAAATATGTTTGAGGTGGTTTATTCACAAAAGTAACATCCACAGTAATATTATAAGAACCTGGTTGCGAAAATGTGTGAATAGGATTTTCTAATAAAGATGTATTATTAACACCACTAGTAGGATCTCCAAAGTTCCATTCAACAGAAACTATCGCTTCATCTGTATCAAGAGAGAATTGAGTATTATCACCAAAACAAAGGTTCTCGATACTAATAATACTCTCAAAATACGATTGCACAAATGGAGGTAACCCATATCTTGCTTGCTTTTCACTTAAATCTACATCAAATTCATTAAAATTACACGCTACACCAAGCTGATTTGGCGATTTTATTACTGAAATTTTATCTTTAGGAACTGCATGATATATTCTTTTATCTAAACCAATTTGTAAAGAACCTCCTAAATCACTTAAATACGTTTTTTCATATTCATGAACTAAATATTCAGTTCCTGCTATGTTTGGATTACTTAAATCATACTGAAACACTCTAATCTTTGTAGTATCAATATCCCCATTTACAAAAGCTATTACTTTCCCACTTGCGTAAAGTTTTGTTGAATTTGAAGAAAATTCAAGTCCATAAAAGACATAATCTGTTGCAACTAAAACTTGATTGCTTACAACTCCCGAGTCTATATCAAAATCATATAAATATACTGAACCACTAAACTCTGGTTCGTAAATTGTATATGAAATAGCTAATTTTTGTCCATCAGGAGATAGTTTTAAACAACCTCTAATATTATTAAAATCTGTAGTTGTTGGTCCCAATGTTGAAATAACTGGAGGATTTAAACCTGCAGCTGTTAATTTATAAGAATAGAATGCATTTATTCCATTATGAACTACTATCCAATAACCACTACCATCTTGTGCTTTTACTCCAGTAATTTTTTCAGAGCTATTAGATAATAATAAAGTGTTTTTTTGTGTAACATCTCCAAAACCACCATCTAAACTCATATCCACTATAGAATAATTTAACCCATTTCCAGGCCCATTATTTAAATAAGCTTGCACAACATCTGTAGTGAAAATATAATAAAGATTAGTACTTATAGGGTGAGGAACAATAAGTGCAGATTGAGCACTAGATTCACTTCCTAATAAATCTTCACCATTAGGCATAACTGAATGGTTACTATTCCAAACAGTAACACCATCTGTATAAAACAATAAATCTCCCTGTGCATTAGAAATAACACTGCATCCTTCAGAAGAATTTATTTCTCCATTAGTAATAGCTTGAGGTGCTCCAGAATTAAAATTTAATCCTGCATGCTCTCCAAAATACCAATGTGCAGCTTCCTTTTGAGAAGAACTTGAAAAGGAAATTAGAAAAAAAATGAAAAGAAATAAGTGTCTCATTAAATTTTAAACAGCAAATAAAGCTTCTAATTTAATCTAAAAATTATTAATCTTGGCTTAGATATCTTAACAAATAATTACTTTTGCCTAATAATTTAGATTAAACCATGACAAACATAGATTCCAAAATCCTTGATAAAGCAAATGCTTGGTTAACACCAACTTTTGACACAAGCACTCAAAATCAAATAAAAGAACTTATAGCTAATAACCCCGATGAACTTAAAGAAAGTTTTTACAAAAACTTAGAGTTTGGTACAGGAGGCATGAGAGGTGTTATGGGTGTTGGAACCAACAGAATGAATAAGTATACCCTTGGTAAAAACACCCAAGGATTAAGTAATTATTTACACCAATCATTCCCAAATGAATCGCTAAAAGTAGCTATAGCTCACGATTGCAGACATAATAGTAAAGAATTTGCAAAAATTGTTGCTGATGTATTTACAGCAAATAACATTTATGTTTATTTATTTGAAGATTTAAGACCTACTCCTGAGCTATCATTCACACTAAAACATCTTAATTGTCATTGTGGAATTGTTTTAACAGCTTCACATAATCCACCTGAATATAATGGTTATAAAGTATATTGGCAAGATGGTGGACAATTAGTTCCTCCATATGATAATGAGATAATAAATGAAATAAATAGTCTTGATTACGCCGATATCAAGTTTGAAGCTAATGAAGATTTAATTCAATATATAGGAGAAGATATTGATAATACATTTATTAATGCTTCTGTAAAAAAAGGAAGTTTAGACCAACCTAATAGCTCTAGAGACAATTTAAAAATTGTTTTCACTTCATTACATGGTACATCTATCAAGTCAATTCCAGAAACCTTAAAAAGAGCAGGATATTCCGATGTTAATATTGTTGAAGAGCAAGCTATACCAGATGGTGATTTCCCAACTGTAGCATCTCCAAATCCTGAAGAACCTGCTGCACTAAAAATGGCTATTGAATTAGCTAATAAAATAGATGCTGATATTGTAATTGGTACAGATCCAGATTGTGATCGATTAGGTATTGCTGTTAGAGACCTAAATAACAAAATGGTCTTATTAAATGGTAATCAAACCATGGTTATGATGACCAACTTCTTATTAAAACTTTGGAAAGAACAAGATAAAATAAAAGGCAAAGAGTTTATTGGCTCTACAATTGTTTCCACACCTATGATGTCTGTTTTAGCCAATGCATATAACGTAGAATGTAAAATTGGTCTAACTGGTTTTAAGTGGATTGCAAAAATGATTAAAGATTTTCCAGAATTAGACTTTATTGGTGGTGGTGAAGAAAGTTTTGGTTTTATGGTTGGTGATTTTGTGAGAGATAAAGATGCTGTTACCTCTACCCTTTTAGCTTGTGAAATTGCAGCTTATGCAAAAAATAATGGAAGCTCATTTTACAACGAACTTTTAAACCTTTATACTGAACATGGTTTTTACAAAGAACACTTAGTAGCTATTACTAAAAAAGGAATTGAAGGTGCTCAAGAAATTAAACAAATAATGATTGATGCACGTGAAAATCCACTATCTGAAATTGCAGGCGAAAAAGTAGTTCTATTAGAAGATTATCAAAGCTCTGAAGCTATCAACCTATTAACTAATGATAAAACAGTAATTGATGTACCAAAATCAAACGTATTAATTTATTATACAGAAAACGGTAGTAAGGTTGCTCTTAGACCAAGTGGTACAGAACCTAAAATAAAATTCTATATTAGTGTTAATACAGATTTAGACAAAGTGGCAGATTTTAATACAACGGAACAAAAATTGGATGCTAAGATTAATAACATCTTAAAAGATATGAATCTTATTTAATGAATTATTTTAAACAAATACTTCGCTTTGCGAAACCATATAAATCATTTGCGATATTAAACATTATTTCAAATGTCTTTTACGCGTTGTTTGGTACTCTTTCAATGATATCATTATTTCCAATGCTAAAAGTACTGTTTGGAAATACCAAACCACTACATATCAAACCAACTTGGGAAGGTTTTAGTAACATTACTTCTTATGGCGAAAGTTATCTTAACTATTTTGTTACCCTAAAAAAAGCAGAAGGTAGTGATGATGTTCTAATTTTCATGGTTTTATTAGTTGTAAGTACGTTTTTATTAAAAAACCTATTTAGCTATTTAGCTATGTTTTTTATTACCTTTTTAAGAAATGGTGTACTAAAAGACATGAGGAATGAGCTTTATAATAAAATCACTAGCCTTCCTTTGTCTTTTTACTCTGAAAAAAGAAAAGGAGATACTATGTCTAGAATTTCGACTGATGTATTAGAAATACAACACTCCTTTTTATCTATACTTGAACTTATAGTTAGAGAACCATTAATGATATTATTTACTATCATTTCAATGTTTGCCATTAGTTCAAAACTAACGCTATTTGTATTTATTTTTATACCTATTTCTGGATTTATAATTTCTTTTATAGGTAAATCATTAAAAAGAAAATCTAATCGTGTTCAAAAAGAACAAGGACATTTCTTATCAATAGTTGAAGAAACTTTATCTGGATTAAAAGTTATTAAAGGTTTTAATGGAGAAAAAGCATTTGGTGATAAGTTTCAGAGTTCAACTAACCGTTTTTACAAATTCTCTAACTCTTTACTAAATAAACAAAACTTAGCTGGACCTACTAGTGAGTTTTTAGGCATTACAGTTATTGCTGTGCTTCTGTGGTATGGAGGACAAATGGTTTTAAGAGACAAAACTTTAGATCCAGGTTTGTTTTTAGTTTACATGGGACTTGCATATAACATACTTACACCTGCAAAAGCCATTAGTAAAGCTAGCTATAAAGTAAAAAAAGGTAATGCAGCAGCCGAACGAGTTTTAGAAATTTTAAACACAGAATCCCCATTAAAAGATAAGCCAAATGCTATTGCTAAAAAAGATTTCAACTCTAATATTGCTTTAGAAAATGTTTCTTTTAAATACGAGGACGATTTAGTCTTAAAAAACTTCTCTATTAATGTTCCAAAAGGAAAAACTATAGCATTAGTTGGTCAATCAGGAAGTGGAAAATCTACTATTGCAAATCTGGTTACGCGTTTTTATGATGTTACAGATGGAAAAATAACTATAGATAATCAAGATATTAGAGATTTATCTAAATCATCACTAAGAGATTTAATGGGATTGGTTACTCAAAAATCTATCTTATTTAATGATACTGTAAAAAACAATATGCTATTAGGTAAAGAAAATGCAAGTGATGAAGAAATAATCAACGCATTAAAAGTAGCCAATGCTTGGGAATTTGTAAAAGACTTACCTGAAGGCATTAACACTACAGTTGGTGATTCTGGAGACAAGTTATCTGGAGGTCAACAACAACGCTTAAGTATCGCTAGAGCTGTACTTAAAAACCCTCCAGTCATGATTTTAGACGAGGCTACTTCTGCTCTTGACACTGAAAGCGAGCGTTTAGTTCAAGTAGCACTTGAAAACATGATGAAAAATAGAACATCTATTGTAATTGCACATAGACTATCTACAATTCAAAATGCAGACGAAATTATTGTGATGCAAAAAGGAGAAATTGTAGAACAAGGAAAGCATCAAGAACTTCTGGATAAAAAAGGTGTATATAGTAACCTTGTTGCTATGCAATCTTTTCAGTAAATAATATCAAAATATATATAAACAAAGAAAAGGATGAAATTTGGGGTATCATCCTTTTCTCGTTTTTATTACCACAATTTGGGGGAAATGGTAATATATAAGTCGGTTAAGCTGATGTAAAACTATATCAAAAAAATGTAATAACCAAGAAAAAAATGCATTTTATCGATATTTTAATACACTTTATCGATTAAATTAATCACAAATCACTGATTTACTGAAACTTAACAAATCACATTTAATTACAAAAAAATAAAGTAAATTAAACCTTTGTAAACATTTTAAGTCTAAAGAGAAATCGTTAATGCATGAATAACGAAAAAGAGTTAATACAACAGTTACAATCTGCCAAAACAAGAGATAAAGCCTTTAGAGAGTTAATGACTCTTTATAAAGAACGACTGTATTGGCATATACGTAAAATTGTAATTACTCATGATGATGCTGATGATGTCTTACAAAATACATTTATAAAAGTATACAGAAGTATAGACAAATTTAAAGGAGATAGTAAATTATATTCTTGGATGTATAGAATTGCAACAAACGAGTCTATTACCCAAGTAAATAAAAATGCAAAACGATTGCAAATTAGTAATGAAGAAGTGCAAGCCAATGCAATAAATAACTTAAGTGCTGATACTTATTTTGAAGGCGATGAAATTCAGCTAAAATTACAAAAAGCAATTGCTACACTACCTCAAAAGCAGCAATTAGTATTTAACATGAAGTATTTTGATGACATCAAATATAAAGATATGTCAGAAATATTAGAAACAAGTGAAGGTGCCTTAAAAGCATCATATCATTTAGCAGTAAAAAAAATAGAAACCTATTTAACTAATAATTAAACCTTTTAGAGTAATTTAGGTCTAAGAAATTGAAATGAAACATTTAAACAACATAAAAGAAACTGGTTTTAAAACTCCAAAAGATTATTTCACTAATCTTGAGGAGCACGTTTTAGATTCGGTTAAATTAAATGATTCGCTAAAAAATAAAGACTCAGGGTTTACAAAACCAGAAAGCTATTTAAACAACCTTGAGGAAATTGTTTTTGATAAATTAAAAGATGAAAACAAGAATCCAAAAGTAATAAATCTCTTTAGCGCTCAAAACATATTTTATTTAACTGGAATAGCAGCTGCGTTATTAATATTTTTTTCAGTTTATTTTAATTCCGAAACTATTACCGAACTAGATTACCAATTAGTTGACGACTATATTATTGAAGATATTGACACTTACGAATTAGCTTCTTTATTAACAGATGAAGAAATAGAAAATATAAATTCAGAAATATATACAGAAACCTTTATTGATGAAAACATGGAGGATTATATAATTCAAAATGTAGACATTGAAGATATTATTGAACAGTAATCATACAAACATGAAACAGTTAATTATCCCTATACTAGCTCTCCTATTCAGCTTAAACACTTTTGCTCAAAAAAGAGAGTACATAAGTGAAAAAATTAAAGCTCAAAAAGTTGCATTTATAACCGAACGTTTAAACTTAACATCAGAAGAAGCACAAAAATTCTGGCCAATATACAATGCCCATGAAACCGAAATGCAAATGCTTCGTCATAATTCTAGAGAAAAACATCGTAGAATTAATTTTGAAACTTTAAGCGAAGAAGAAGCCAAAACTAGATTGACAGAATTGATGGCTTATGAAAAAGAAGAACAACGCTTAAAAGCCGATTTAGTAAACAATCTATTAACAGCAATTCCTGCTAAAAAAATACTAATGCTTCAACAAGCTGAATGGTCTTTTAAAAAGCGTATGCTAGACGAAATGAGAAAACGCAAAAAAGAATTTAGAAAGAAAACACCTTAATGACAATAAAAAAGAGAAGCAAATGCTTCTCTTTTTTTATTCTCTAAATACTAATTTACTTATACGTCCTTTTCCAGCAGCATAAGCAGTGCTATCATTTAAAAATCTAATAGTATAAAAACCTTCATCGCTAATATGTTTCCAGGTATTACCAGCATCATGACTAAAATCAATACCTTCAAAACCAATAGCAACTAATTCTTTTCCATTTGTATTTGGAATATACTGCACACAACTTCTATAGTTTGGTGTTTCATTTTGAGCAACTAATTTCCATGTTTTACCTCCATCTTTAGTTAGCATTTTATTCTCCAAATTATCTTTAGGATTGGTATAATCACCTCCAATAGCAAAACCGTTTAATTCATCATAAAAATCAATACTATAAATTCCTGTAGTTGGTTTTCCTTGTACAATTGGAGTCTCGTAAACTTCCCAGGTATATCCTTTATCTGGCGAATATAAAACTCGACTAACCTTCCCTCCTGTGGCAACCCAAGTATGATTTCCAACTATAGAAATATTGGTATCACTAGCAGCAAAAGCAGCTTCTCCTTCTTTTATTTTTGGCAAATCATTACAAGACAATTTATCCCATGTATTGCCACCATCACGTGTAATTATAATGCTCATACAATCATCTGTAGGATCTCCCATAGCAATACCTTCATCATCATTCCAAAAGTCCATTGAGTTATAAAATGCTTTTGGGTGGCTTTCTTGATAAACTAATTTAATCGAATCATTATCAATTTTATATAACAAAGCTGGATTACCAATCCCTAATACAAATCCACCATTTTTTGTAGCAGCCAACGACCTAAAATTAGGGATAATTGTATCATGCTTGATTTGAAAATTGACAGTTGCACTTTCTTTTAAATAATCATCCTGTTTATTTTCTTTATTTACATAAATATTACCTCCCTTAAAATTGAAATCTTTACCACCAATTTTCCCATTAGATGTAGCAAACCCAAAGTAATCATCTTCATCAATCTCAAGAGCTCTTACATTCAACAACGAATCTTGCAATAATATTTCAACTTCAACATTTGAAATATTTCTTGGTTTAATTGAGACTTCTTTATCTTTACAAGACATTATTAAAACCAATAATACCACAGGTAAAATTCTTCTCATAAAATTCAAATTTTCATAAAATTAAAAAAGCATAACGAATAATCGCACAAACAAATACACAAATAAACAATTTAACGTACCTTTGCATGCTTAATTTTTTTTTATGCGTTTACACAGAAACTTATGCTTTGCAGTAATTGATGGCTTACTAGACATTTTCAATGAAGGTGAATATGCCGATAAAGTAGTGCAAAAACTCCTAAAAAGAGACAAACGTTGGGGAAGTCGGGATCGTGCCTTTGTAGCCGAAACCACTTACGACATTGTACGTTGGAAACGTTTATATGCCGAAATAGCTAACGTAAAACAACCTTTTAATCGAGATGACGCTTGGCGTTTATTTGCTGTTTGGGCAACACTAAAGGGCATTAGACTTCCAGATTGGAAATACTTTGAAAACACGCCAACTAGAAAAATTAAAGGTAAATTTGATGAGCTCTCAAAAATTAGAATTTATCGTGAGTCTATTCCAGATTGGATAGATGAAGTTGGTGTTAATGAGTTAGGTGAAGAAAAATGGTCACAAGAAATTGCTAAACAAAACCAACAAGCCGATGTGATTCTTCGTGTAAACACTTTAAAAACAAACAAAAAAGATTTAAAATTAAAATTAGAATCTGAAGATATTTACACGGAATATCTGGACCAATATCCATCTGCATTAAAATTAACCAAGCGCGCTAATGTTTTTAAAACTGAGGCTTTTAAAAATGGTTGGTTTGAAGTACAAGATGCATCTTCACAATTAGTAGCCGATTTTCTTCAAGTAAAACCAGGCATGAAAGTTGTAGATACTTGTGCAGGAGCTGGTGGAAAAACGCTACACATTGCTTCTTTAATGGAAAATAAAGGACAAATTGTAGCAATGGATATTTATGAAAGTAAGCTTAAAAAATTAAAGGTTAGAGCAAGACGCAATGGTGTGCATAATGTAGACTTAAAGGTTATAGACTCTACAAAACCAATAAAAAAGTTACATAACAAAGCTGATCGTGTATTAATTGATGCACCTTGTTCTGGGCTAGGAGTTTTAAGACGTAATCCAGATGCAAAATGGAAATTAGAACCAGAATTTTTAGACAGAATTCGTACTGTACAGCAAGATGTTTTAAATCAGTATTCTAAAATGGTAAAACCAGGTGGTAAATTGGTTTATGCTACTTGTTCTGTTTTACCTTCAGAAAATCAAAATCAAGTAAATGCTTTCTTAAAAACCGATTTTGGAAAGGAATTTAACTTTATAAAAGACAAAAAAGTTTTAGCACATGAATCTGGATACGACGGATTTTACATGGCACTATTAGAAAGAAAACAATAATCCCAAACAATATTAATGAAACATTTTTACACTTTAATAGCATTATTTATAGCAGCAAATAGTTTCGCTCAAATTCCTGCAAATTATTACGATTCTGCAAATGGCTTAACTGGTTTTACTTTAAAAACGGAGTTAAGAAACATTACTGCAAATGGTCATACTGCCAGAACTTACGACCAATTATATGATGGTAATGGCGTAAGTGGATCTCAAGGTTATATCGACACACATTCTGATGTAAACGTAACTGGGGGAACTAACTATGAAAACGATGGAACAATTCTAGATTTTTATTCAGAAAACCCATCTGGTTCAGACCCTTATAATTACACACATGGAAATGATCAATGTGGAAACCAAAACTCTGAAGGAGACTGCTATAACAGAGAACATCTAGTGCCTCAATCATCTTTCAACAGTAATTTCCCAATGCAAAGTGATATTCACCATGTAATTCCAACTGATGGACGTGTAAATAACTTTAGAGGTTCATTACCTTTTGGAAATGTAGCATCTGCAAACTGGACTTCTCTTAATGGCTCTAAAAGAGGTTCTAGTGATATGGTTGGTTACTCAGGAACTGTTTTTGAACCAATTGATGAGTTTAAAGGAGACATTGCTAGAGCTTTATTATACTTTGCAGTTAGATATGAAAACACTGTTGATGGCTATACAAGCTTTGATATGTTTAACGGAACAGAAGACCAAGTATTTCATAACTGGGCTATTGAAGTTCTTCTAGATTGGCATTACAATGTAGATCCTGTTGACGATAGAGAACGTGCTAGAAACGATGAAGCATATAACTTTCAAGGAAATGCAAATCCATTTGTTGACCATCCAGAATACGCGAACATGATTTGGAACCCAACTCCAGATACTGAAGCACCTACTGCTCCAACAAACTTAACAGCTTCAAATCCAACTGATACTACAATAGATTTAACTTGGACAGCTTCAACCGATAATGTTGCGGTAGAAGAATACGATATCTACATTGATAATGTAAATACGCATACAACATCTAACACTTCTTTTACAGTATTTGGTTTATCTCCTGATACTAATTACTGTTTTACTGTTTACGCAAGAGATACTAGTAATAATGTTTCTACAGTTTCAAATCAAGACTGTGAAACAACAACCGACAATGGTTCTTCTGGAGAAATAGATTTATTTTTCTCCGAATACATTGAAGGAAGCGGTAGTAACAAGGTGCTTGAAATAGCTAACTTTACAGGTAGTGCAGTAAATCTTTCTGCATATACTATTAGACTAAGTACAAATGGTAATGCTTCTTGGGGAACTCCATACAACTTCAATACATCACAATTAGCAAATCAAAATGTTTATGTAGTTGCAAACGGAGGATCCAATGTTTGTACTTCAGAGTACGACCACTTACATAATGCCATTACATCATTTAATGGAAATGATGCTATTGGATTATTTAAAAACGGTGTACTTATAGATATTTTAGGAGATTTTTACAGTAGCTCTAACTATGCTCAAAATACAACTTTAGTAAGAAAACCTACAATTGACAGACCGAATACAACTTTCTCAATATCAGAATGGGATAGTTTTCCTTCTAACAATTGTGACGATTTAGGATCACATACACAAACATTAAGTGTTGACACTCCAACTTTAAATACCATTAAAGTATATCCAAATCCAGCAAAGACAAATACTATTTTCTTTAATACAACTAAAGAATTAAACATTGTTATCTATGATGTTTTAGGTAAACAAGTGTTAGCGACTACAACTAAAAATAATAAAGGTGTAAATGTTTCACATTTAAACAAAGGCATTTATTTAATAAAGATAAATACAGATAGTCAATCAGTCACCAAAAAACTGATTAAACAATAATTTAAAAAGCGACTTAATTAAGTCGCTTTTTTTATGTTTAAAACCTCGTGAATAACTCAAAAAATTACATTGCAATTTAGATAGCTAATACAACGAAAAAACCTAAATTTGCACTTTAATAAACACAACACAAACTAACACATAATGATTCATTTCTTTGGAAACGTAAACAGCAACGTATTTGCTGTACAAACAGCAGAAGAATTATCAACTGAGACTATCTCAAAATTAACGTGGCTTTTTGGCAACCAACCAAAAATAGAACAAGCATCTCTAGATGCTTTTTTTGTTGGTCCTAGAGCAGCTATGATTACGCCTTGGAGTACCAATGCTGTAGAGATTACTCAAAACATGGGAATTTCTGGAATTATTAGAATTGAAGAATTTCAAACTATAGCTGAAGATTTTTCAGACTTCGACCCAATGATTTCTCAAAAATTCAATAGTCTTAATCAGGATACTTTTACAATTGATATTGAACCAGAAGCAATTCTAAACATAGATGATATTGCCGCTTACAATACTCAAGAAGGTTTAGCTTTAAGCGACGAAGAAATTGAATATTTAGAAGGCGTTAGCAAAAAAATAGGCAGACCATTAACCGATTCTGAAGTATTTGGTTTCTCACAAGTAAATTCAGAACACTGTCGTCATAAAATCTTTAATGGCACCTTTGTTATTGATGGTCAAGAAAAGCCAACATCTTTATTCAAAATGATTAAAGAAACATCGAAACAAAATCCTAACGATATAGTTTCAGCTTACAAAGACAATGTTGCTTTTATAAAAGGACCTAAAGTAGAACAATTTGCACCTAAACGTGCTGATGTTCCTGATTACTATACTACAGAAGAGTTTGACTCAGTAATCTCACTAAAAGCCGAAACACACAATTTCCCAACAACTGTAGAGCCTTTTAATGGTGCTGCGACAGGATCTGGTGGTGAAATTAGAGACAGACTAGCTGGAGGAAAAGGATCTTTACCTTTAGCAGGAACCGCTGTTTACATGACGTCGTACTCACGTTTGGAAGAAAACAGACCTTGGGAAAAAGCATTTCCTGAGCGTGATTGGTTATACCAAACTCCAATTGATATTCTAATAAAAGCATCAAATGGAGCTTCAGATTTTGGAAACAAATTTGGACAGCCACTTATTTGTGGTTCTGTTTTAACTTTTGAACATAAAGAAGATACTCGCAAATTAGGTTTCGACAAAGTCATTATGCAAGCTGGAGGTATTGGTTACGGAAAAGTTGACCAAGCTTTAAAAGACACACCGAAAGAAGGTGATAAAATAGTAATCCTAGGCGGTGAAAATTACCGAATTGGAATGGGAGGCGCTGCTGTTTCTTCTGCAGACACAGGAGAATTTGAGTCAGGTATTGAGTTAAATGCTGTACAACGTTCTAATCCAGAAATGCAAAAACGTGCTGCCAATGCTATTCGTGGTATGGTTGAAAGTAATGAAAACTTTATCGTTTCTATTCACGATCATGGAGCAGGTGGACATCTTAATTGTTTATCAGAATTAGTTGAATATACTGGAGGAAATATTGATTTAGATAAATTACCAGTTGGTGACCCAACCTTATCAGATAAAGAAATTATAGGTAACGAATCTCAGGAACGAATGGGATTAGTTATTTCTGAAGAACATATAGACACACTAAACAAAATTGCTGAGCGTGAGCGTTCTCCAATGTACACTGTGGGTGATGTTACAGGAGATGATAGATTTACTTTTGAATCTAAAACCAATGGACACAAACCAATGGATTTAGCATTGGAAGATATGTTTGGAAGTTCACCAAAAACTATAATGAACGATTCTACAATCGATAGAAATTATTGTGGCATCTCTTATAACACTGATAAATTCTATGATTATTTAGATCAAGTTTTACAACTAGAAGCTGTAGCTTGTAAAGATTGGTTAACTAACAAAGTAGACCGTTGTGTTGGCGGCAAAGTTGCAAAACAACAATGTACTGGACCATTACAATTACCATTAAACAATGTTGGTGTAATGGCTTTAGATTATAAAGGGAAAGAAGGTATTGCCACTTCAATTGGGCACTCGCCTATTTCTGGTTTAATCAATCCTCAAGCAGGAAGTAGAAATAGTATAACTGAAGCATTAACAAACATTATTTGGGCACCTTTAAAAGATGGTTTAAAAAGTGTGAGTTTATCTGCTAACTGGATGTGGCCATGTAAAAATGAAGGTGAAGATGCAAGATTATATGAAGCTGTTCAAGCGATTTCTGAATTTGCAATAGATTTAGGTATCAATGTTCCTACTGGAAAGGATTCACTTTCTATGAAGCAAAAATATCCTAACGAGGAAGTGATTGCTCCTGGAACAGTTATTATTTCGGCTGCTGCAAACTGTAACGATATAAATAAAGTGGTAGAACCTGTATTCCAAAAGAATGCTGGTGATATTTATTATATAAACATCTCTCAAGATGATTTTAAATTAGGTGGAAGTTCGTTTGCTCAAATCATGAACAAAATAGGAAGCAACACACCTAATGTAAAGAGTGCAGACTATGTAAAAACAGTATTCAATACCATCCAACAATTAATCGCAAATGAGCAAATAGTTGCTGGACACGATGTAGCTTCTGGAGGATTAATTACAACACTATTAGAATTATGTTTTGCTGACACGAATCTAGGTGCTGAGTTAGATATTACTACTTTAAACCAAAAAGATTCATTTAAAGTACTTTTTGCTGAAAATGCTGGTATTGTAATTCAAGCGAAAGACAATTCAATTGAATCTGTTTTAACTGATGCTAATATTGAATTCCACAACATCGGAAAAGTTACAGAATCTGATGTATTAAGCATCATCAATCAAGCTGATGTATTTACAATGACAGTTTCTCGTCTAAGAGATATGTGGTATAAAACATCATATCTATTAGACCAAAAGCAAACTGCTAATGGTTTAGCTGAAGACCGTTACAACAATTACAAAAATCAAGGATTACAATATACATTCCCAAGTCACTTTACAGGAAAACTTCCTGAAATTGATACAACAAAACCAAGACCAAAAGCAGCCATCCTTCGTGAAAAAGGATCTAACTCCGAACGTGAAATGGCAAATGCAATGTACCTAGCTGGATTTGACGTTAAGGATGTACATATGACCGATTTAATTTCTGGTCGTGAAACACTTGAAGACATTCAATTCTTAGGTGCTGTTGGTGGATTCTCTAATTCTGATGTATTAGGTTCTGCTAAAGGTTGGGCTGGAGCTATTAAATACAACGAAAAAGCAAATAAAGTCATCAACGATTTCTTTAAACGTAAAGATACTTTATCTGTTGGTATTTGTAACGGTTGTCAGTTATGGATGGAATTAGACCTTATTAATCCAGAACATGAAGTTCATGGCAAGATGGTTCATAACGATTCTCAAAAGCACGAAAGTTCATTTACATCTGTAAAAGTTCAAGAGAACAACTCAATCATGTTATCAACACTAGCTGGTACAACTCTAGGTGTTTGGATTTCTCATGGAGAAGGTAAATTCGACTTACCATATAATGAAGACAAATACAAGATTGTTGCTAAATATGGTTATGCAGAATATCCTCATAACCCAAATGGTTCTGATTTTAACACAGCCATGATGTGTGATACAACTGGACGTCATTTAGTAACAATGCCACATATAGAGCGTTCAACGTTCCAATGGAATTGGGCTAATTATCCTCAAGGACGTAAAGATGAAGTGACACCTTGGTTAGAAGCGTTTGTTAATGCTCGTGAATGGTGTGAAAAGCATTAATTATTAGCTCTAGTCTCAAAAATTTCATAAAATAATATTCATAAAAAAAGCCTTAACTAATTTAGTTAAGGCTTTTTTTTACTCAAACTTCAAATATTTTATTAAATCTACCTTAGTAGCATTATAAGCTTTTAGTCCAACAACAATAAATACTAAAAAAGATAATATTATAGGTGTTATTACAAATGGTAACTTTGGCATATCTATTCTATACACAAAATTATCAAGCCAATTTTGCATAAAATAATATGCTATTGGTATTAAAAACACAGATGCTATAAGTATAATCTTAATAAAACTTTTTATTAACTGCCTCATTATTTCTTTTACCGAAGCTCCTAATGTTTTACGAATAGCAACCTCTTTAAGTCGCTGTTGAATAGTCAACGTTGCTAAAGCAAAAAGCCCAAGAAGAGACATTAAAACAACTATGGCAGTTAGTATAAAAAATAAAGTTTTTTGACGCTCGTATTTTTTATATGTTCTGGCAAAACGTTCATTTATAAAATCTGGACTAAAAGGATATCCTTGTTCTATGTTTTTTTCCCAATAATCTTCAAGAAAATCTAGTGTTTCTGGAATATCATCCCCCTTAACCTTTACTTGCATCATCCAAAAGTTATCTTTCATCCAATTTATTGTGTTCCAATGAAAAAATATCATAGGAGGTATTTTTGAATCTAAACCTCCAATATGATAATCCTTTACCATACCTACTACTTGAAAAGGTTCTTCTCCACTTGCTCCAGTGGTTATTTTCTTTCCTATTGGATCATTATAGATATTAAATTGTTTAGCTAAGGTTTCATTTATTAAAACACTAGTAGTAGAATCTGATGCAAGTTCTTGCCTCAAGTTTCTTCCTTCAGCAATTTCTATATTTACCATATCTAAATATTCATAATCCATAGCATTTAATTCTGTTTGAACCGAAATATCTTTATACATTACATTTGTGGATGTAGAACTACCTCCACCAATTATCGCTGAATTACTAGTGACTATTTCAATATTTGGATGCTTAGTTAATTCCTTTTTTGCTAACAAATACTTTTGGAACCTATTTTCATATTCGTTCATAGGTAGGATTACAACTTGATCACCTTCAAATCCAAGGTTTTTATTCATCATGTAATTTACTTGTTGGTAAATTATTAAAGACCCTACCAAGAAAAATCCTGAAATTAAAAACTGAAGACCTAGCATAATATTTCTTGCAAAAATTCCTTTTTTACTTCTAGATATATTTCCTTTTAGTACCTCAACTGTTTTAAATTTTGACAAATATAAAGCTGGTATTATTCCTATAGCTAATGACACCAACACTACTATACCAAGAATTTTAGACAATAAATTAGGAATTAAAATTGAAATCTCTTTATTCATCAACTCATTAAATGAAGGCAATAAAAGTTCTACCATAGCTAGAGATAAAATATAAGCTACTAATCCTTGAAACATAATCTCAAACGTATACTGTTTTATTAGAGAAAACTTGGACAACCCTAATGTTTTTTTAACACCTACTTCTTTAGCTCTTTGAGTAGCTGAAGCTATAGAAAGGTTTATAAAATTTACACAGGAAATTATAATTAATAATATAGATAAAGACAGCATTATAAGTATTAATTGATAATTCCCTTTACCCTCTGGGCCAGCTTCTTCAGCAATGGTATGCAACCTAATATCTGACAAAGACTCTAAAACAGCCTCTGTTCCATATTTTTCATTATACTCATCAACAGGAATCCCTTCTCTTTTAGCTCCAGGTACAATAGCATTTCTATACCAAGTTTCATTTACTTTCTTAGTAACAGATGTAATATCTGCTCCATCAAGTATTTTCACAAAAAGATTCTTAGAAAAACTTCCCCAATTCCCAGTAGGTTCCTTTTTATTTTGATAGACAGCACTAGGCATAAAAAAGTGTTTCCCCTCCAATTTATAAACTGTGGTTACTATATAACTTTTTCCATTAATGGATATAGTTTCACCTATTGCAGATTTATTTTCAAAATATATTTTTGATTGTTTCTCTGAAATAGCAATATGGTTCCTAGATTGTTTAAAAGTTACTATACTTCCCTCAATAACTTTAAAAGGAAAAAACTCAAAAAAACTTGGTTCTCCTCTTAACATATTACGTGTATAAACTTGCTTTTCACCAACCTTTACAACCCAATCTTGATACCAACTATCACTTAAATACACTTCTGTAATTTCAGGAATTTCATCAACATATTTCTGACCTTCTATACTAGTACTTGTATCCCAAACTTCACCGTCAGGCATTTTATGAATAACTCTATATGATGTATCCTTGAAAGGATTTGATTTGTTATAATCTTGCTCATCATTTAGGTATAATAATACAATTAGCAACCCAGCAAAACCTAAGGTTAATCCTAATACATTAATAATAAGATGTAACCAGTTTTTTTTACTGTTCCTATAAAATATTTTGAACCATGTCTTTATCATCTTTATAATATTTGTTCGTTTTTGATTGATTGAAAAATTTAACTTACTAACACATCTATCTTGTATTCATTCTCTTGTTCAGAAATTACAATACCATCTTTTAAAGTGATTATTCTACTAGAAAATTGAGCGTCATATGATGAATGAGTTACCATAACAATTGTTGTTCCAGATGAATTCAACTCAGTTAACAACTCCATTACCTCATTGCCATTTTTACTATCAAGATTTCCTGTTGGTTCATCTGCTAAAATAAGTTTAGGGTTAGTTACTAAAGCTCTTGCTACTGCTACACGCTGTTGTTGACCTCCAGATAACTGTAAAGGATAATGCTTTGCTCTATGTGCTATATCAACACGTTCAAGTATTTCTAAAACACGCTTTTTACGTTCAGATGATTTTACATTATTATAAATTAATGGTAATTCAACATTTTCAAATACTGTAAGTTCATCGATAAGATTAAAATTTTGAAATACAAACCCAATACTCGCCTTACGTAATCCTGAGCGCTCTTTTTCAGAATAACTTGACACTTCTTCATTACCAAACTTGTAACTTCCTGAATTAGGAGAATCTAATAATCCAATAATATTTAGTAAAGTAGATTTTCCACATCCTGAGGCTCCCATTATAGAGACAAACTCACCTTGCCTGACGTCTAAATTCAACTTATTTAATGCTGTAGTTTCTACTTCTTCTGTACGGTAGATTTTTGTGAGGTTTCTTATTGTTATCATAACTGTTTGTTTAGTTTAAAATTAATGTTACAATTTTTAACACTGTATTAATAGTTAATATTATCATACTTTAATTGATGTTTATTTCTTCTACGTCTTCAAAATCATCATAACTGGATGTTATAATTTTATCGCCTTCGTATAATCCTTCTAATACTTCATAATAGTAAGGGTTTTCTCTTCCAATCTTTATTGACCGCTTTACTGCTACATTATTATTATTTAAAACAAATACCCATTGTCCATTAGTATTGTTATAAAATTGCCCTTTATCAACTAATAATGCTTTACTATTATTAGATAAAAAAACTTTTGTATTTAATGACATTCCTCTTTTTATATTTTTTAAAATCGAATCATTATTAAACTGCATTTCTATTTTAAATTTTCCCTGAACAACCTCAGGATAAATCTTTTTAATTTCAATACTATATGTTTCAGAATCTACGTTGGTAATTCCATTTATTCCTTGATCAACTTTAGAAATATAATATTCATCCACATTAGCTACCAATTTAAATCCATTTAACACATCTATTTTCCCTATTGGTTGTCCTTGATTATAGTTTTCTCCTAAAACTGGATTAAAAGAAGATAATAATCCATCAACAGGTGCTTTAACAATAAAATTTTCTTTATTCTTTCTCAATAACTCTAAACTTTTTTGCATGTTTTTTAGAGATTCATTTACGCGTGCTAGTTGTATACTTCTACTTGTATTTTCTTCAGAAGCTTTCTTTTTAATTACTTCATTACGCTCTTTTTGAAATTGATATTCCTGAACTGTCTTTTCATAATCTAGTCTAGCGATAATTCCTTTTGTATATAATGTAGTATCTATCTTGTATTGTCTATTAGCATTTTCAAAGTCATTGCTAATACTCAATAATTGCTGATCTAAGTTTAATTGTTGGTTCTTAATACTAACTCTAATATTTCTAAGGTTGTTTATTTGTTCAATCATAGCAGTTTCTTGAGTCAAATAATTTAGTTCTGCATTAGGATTATACACCCTTAAAAGAGGCATGCCTTTAGTAATCATTTGACCACTTTCAGCAAATACTTCTGCCACAGAACCTCCTTGAATAACATTTACTAAAACCGAAGTTCTTGGTTCTACTACACTATTAAATAAAATAACATCTTCAAACTCACCCAAAGAGACTCTACTTATTTTTAAATCCTTAGCATTAAGGTTCACTTGTTTTTTTCTAGTAGCATTAGCTAAAATAAACCCGCTTAATAGAATTATCGCCAAAGTAAAAAGCAACATTTTTTTTGATTTATTTTTTTTTGACTTAATCTGTCTATCCATTTTATGAAACTATTTACAAAACATATGCCCACAAACGTGCCAATAAAAAACAAACACGTAAAACACTAACAATCAATAAACTAAATAAAATAAGCAATTTAAAAGTGTTCGTTTTCGAACATTTATTTGTTCATTTTCAAACAACTATGTAACTATGCATATGCGTAAAAAAGAAGCTTCCATATTAATTGTTGATGACGATGAAGACATTGTTTTTTCAGCTAGAATTAGTTTAAAAAAACACTTTAATAATATTTTAACCACTAGCAATCCAAAACAAATTAATAGTCAACTTAGTAATAACATAATAGATGTTGTTCTTCTTGACATGAATTATAGAATTGGATTTGAAGATGGTAAAGAAGGGCTTTATTGGCTAAAACATATAAAGAAACATAGTCCTGAAACAACAGTAATATTAATGACTGCTTTTGGTAGTGTTAACCTTGCTGTTGAAGCTATAAAACAAGGAGCTACAGATTTTATTTTAAAACCATGGAATGCAGAAAAACTCTACAGTATTGTTAATGCTGGGGTTGAGTTAGCACGTTCTAAAAGAAAAACCATTCAATTAGAATCTGTTCAGGATAAAAATAATAAAGACTTTCATCAAAAAACCGAACACATTATTGGAAGCTCAGTAATAATGCAAAACACAAAACAATTAGTCCAAAAGGTTGCTCCTACAGACGCTAATATTTTAATCCTTGGTGAAAATGGTACTGGTAAATATGTATTTGCCAAAGAAATACATTTGCTATCTAACAGAAAAAACTATCCCTTTATTCATGTTGATCTTGGTGCCTTAAATGAAAACTTATTTGAAAGTGAACTTTTTGGGTATATAAAAGGTGCCTTTACTGATGCTCATAAAGATAGTATAGGGCGTTTTGAGCTAGCTCAAGGTGGTACTATTTTTCTGGATGAAATTGGAAATCTACCTTTACACCTCCAATCTAAATTATTGTCAGTAATTCAAAATAGAAAAATAACTCGTCTTGGAGAAGGTAAAGAACGTAGTATTGATGTACGAATTATTTGTGCAACCAACGCTCCAATTCATGAAATGGTTGAACAAGAATCTTTTAGACAAGACTTATTATTTCGTATTAACACTATAGAATTAAACCTTCCTCCGTTAAGAGATAGAAAAGATGATATTGAACTTTTAGCTACTCATTTTTTAAAAAAATTAAATCAACGTTACCGAAAACAAATAATCGGCTTTACCAAACAGTCTTTATTAGCTTTAAAAGATTATAGCTGGCCTGGAAACATTAGAGAATTAGAACATATTGTTGAACGAGCAGTTATAATTACAGACAATAACGAAGTACAGATAGAAGACCTTCATTTTTCTACAAAAAAAAATACTGGTAATTTAATCGATAATTTAAATCTTGAAGAAGTTGAAAAATTATTGATACAACAAGCAATGGAAAAACATCAAGGTAATATTTCAAAAGCTTCAAAAGAACTAGGCTTAACTAGAGCAGCACTTTATAGACGTCTTGAAAAACATAATCTTTAAAATGGGTAAAGTACAATATGTTCATATAATTCTAAGAGTGCTTATCATTATAGTTAATGGTATTACAATTTATTATTTTTTAAAAACCGACTACCTAATTACCTCTATTGGCATTACATTATTATTACTACTACAAATAATTCTTTTCCTAGACTATTTAAACAAACAATTTACTGATATTGAAAAGACCATAGACTGTTTACTCCACGATGATTTTTCTAATACAATTACTAAAAGACATTCTTCTTCAGTTAATATAAAAGCATCAAAGCTTTTAACAAAAAGAAGAAAAGAAAACTTACAAAGAGCTTCTGAAACTGTAATTTTTACAAATATTATTGAAAGTTTAAGTATTGGAATTCTAATTTTAAGAAAAGGATCTAATAATAATATTGAAATATTCCAAATCAATAAAGCTTTTACAGAGTTTTTAAAAATTCCTAAATTTTATAATTGGCATTTATTAGAAGATAAAATACAATCACTCTCTAAACTTATTTCAGAATGGAAATACATGAAACATGTAGTATCCCTAAACATTAATGAAGAAACCGAGAACTTCTTTTTAAAAACCTCTGTAACACAAACAAACAATTATCAATACTTAATTGTATCCTTGGAAACTATCCAACAGTTAATTGATAAAAAAGAAAAAGAAGCTTGGTATAAGTTAATGAATGTTATGTCACATGAAATTATTAATACCATTACTCCCATAAGTAGTTTAGCTGAAAGTTTAGAGTCATTATTACACGAAGACTCTATAGATAATGACAACTTAGATGAAGTTTCTACTGGTTTGCAAATAATAAAAAAACGCTCTCATCATTTAACATCATTTGTAGAAACCTATAGGCAATTAGCTGAGCTTCCTTTACCTCAAAAAGAAATAACTAATTTGAGTTCTTTAATTTCAAGTACACTTAACTTATTTGACCAAGAATTTAAAACAAAAAAAATTAAAACCAACTTCAAGTCAGATTCAACAATAGAAGTTACTATAGACAAAAAACAAATTGAACAGGTTATTATAAATCTAATATCAAATTCTTTATACGCACTGGATGGCATTGAGTCTCCTACACTAACTATTTCTGTTCAAAAAGTAAATACAAAGACTCAAGTACTAATAAAAGATAATGGAATTGGTATACCAGCCGAAATAAAAGACAACATTTTTATTCCATACTTCACTACAAGAAAAAATGGTTCAGGTATTGGTTTAACTCTTACCAAAAGCATAATGGAAACACATAACGGCAACATTCATTTTAAATCAAACAACAAAGACACTACATTTATCCTTACATTCAATTAATAGTTCTTTTGCCATTTGATATTTGATATCTTAGATAATTTTTATACTTTTCAGTTCTTCAAATAGAACAATTAATGGCAGAAATAACAAGAATTTTTGATTTTCCGAAATACCAATTAGAAAAATTCAATTTAGAAAAAGCATTTACATCAAAATACAATGGGAAGTGGGAGTCTATCTCATCTAAAGAATATGTAGAGCTATCTAATACAATTAGTCGTGGTTTACTTAGACTAGGAGTTAAACCTGATGATAAAATAGCAGTAATATCAACTACCAATAGAACTGAGTGGAATGTTTTAGACATTGGTGTGCTACAAGTAGGTGCACAAAACGTGCCTATTTACCCTACTATTTCAAAAGAAGATTACGAATATATTCTAAACCATTCGGAAGCTACTTATTGTTTTGTTTCTGACTCAGAAATTCTCGAAAAACTAAATGCCATTAAAGGCAATACAAAATTAAAAGAAGTCTATACTTTTGATGAAGTAGCTAATGAAAAAAACTGGAAAGAAGTTTTAAAATTAGGAGAAGACACTAGCAATCAAGATGTTTTAGACGATAGAAAAAACAATGTAAAGCCAAGTGACTTAGCTACCTTAATTTACACTTCTGGAACAACAGGAAGGCCAAAAGGTGTTATGTTATCTCACAACAACCTTGTATCTAATGTTTTAGACAGTGAAAAAAGAGTACCATTTGATTACGGGCATTCAAAATCACTAAGCTTCTTACCTGTTTGCCATGTTTTTGAGCGTATGATTTTATATCTATACCAATTTTGTGGTGTAGAAGTTTACTTTGCTGAGTCTATCGAAAAGATGAGTGATAACCTAAAAGAAGTTAAACCAAATGTAATGACAGCAGTTCCTAGACTTTACGAAAAAGTCTATGATAAAATTGTAGCTAAAGGTAGTGAGCTTTCTTTTATAAAAAAGATGCTGTTCTTTTGGGCAATAGATGTAGGTTTAAAATTTGAACCTTATGGTAGAAATGGTTGGTGGTATGAAAAAAAACTTGGTCTAGCTAGAAAATTAATTTTCAGCAAATGGAAAGAAGGTCTTGGAGGAAATCTTGATTTAATGGTTTCTGGAAGTGCAGCTTTACAACCTAGACTTACACGTATTTTTGCCGCAGCAGAAATGCCTATTATGGAAGGTTATGGATTAACCGAGACATCACCAGTAATCTCTGTTAACGACATGAGAAATGGTGGTTTTAATGTAGGTACTGTTGGTCGTGTTATAGACAATGTAGAAGTTAAAATTGCTAACGATGGTGAAATACTTGTTAAAGGTCCAAATGTAATGAAAGGGTATTTTAAAGATCCTGAAAAAACTTCAGAAGTATTATTAGACGGTTATTTTCATACAGGAGACATTGGTGAAATATGTGCAGATGGATTTCTTAAAATTACAGATCGTAAAAAAGACATGTTTAAAACATCAGGTGGTAAATATGTTATTCCTTCATTATTAGAAAATCAGTTAAAACAGTCTCGATTTATAGAACAAATAATGGTAATTGGTGAAGGCGAAAAAATGCCTGCTGCACTAATCCAATTAAATGTAGAGTTTATAGAAGAATGGGCAAAACGACATGATAATATAGATTTCACTTCATACGATGACATTATAAAAAACCCTATACTAATAGAACGAATTCAAGAAGAAGTTTCAGAATGCAATAGTAAGTTCGGAAAATGGGAGCAAATCAAAAAATTTGAACTTACTCCAGATATTTGGACTATAGATGATGGTCACCTTACTCCAACACTAAAAATGAAACGTAAAGTCATTAAAGAGAAGTACAAACATCTCATTGAAAAAATTTACAGACCATAAACCTCTCAACTCCTTATAAATTAAGGAGTTTTTTTATATCAAAACACTAATAAATTCAATTTAATTGTTATGCATGCATAATTTTTTATAAATTTACTATGCGCGCATAGTATAATTTATTATATTTGAACTTTCACAGTTATTTCACACGAGTAACAAACATTAAAACACTAAAAATTAACCGATTAGAAAAACACATCTGACTAAGTTAATAAAAAAACAAAACAGATGAAAGATAAAACTATAGACTATGTACTTAGAACAACGTGGTTAACAGTACAAAAAATGTATAATGAAGAAGCTGCCAAATTTGATGCAACAATGGCTACTGCTTTTACTTTATTAAGCATTGATCCTGTAGATGGAACTCCATCAACTGCTTTAGGACCTAAAATGGGAATGGAAGCAACAAGTTTATCACGTATTCTAAAATCTATGGACGAAAGAGGTCTTATAGAGCGTAAACCAAACCCAGCCGATGGTAGAGGTGTTTTAATACACTTAACAGAATTTGGGCTTGAAAAAAGAGAATATTCTAAAGATAAGGTTCTAACTTTTAATGAAACAATAAAAAAACATGTTTCAGAAGAAAAACTGAACCATTTTTATGAAGTAGCAGAAATCATTAACGAATTGGTTTCTAATAAAAAAATATACAATCAAAAGAAAAGAGTGTAAAGTAAATGAGCAAACGTAGAATTAAAAAAGTAGCAGTAATTGGTTCTGGTATTATGGGAAGTGGCATTGCATGTCATTTTGCCAATATTGGAGTTGACGTATTGCTTTTAGACATTGTTCCTAGAGAACTTAATGATGCCGAAAAAGCAAAAGGTCTTACCCTTGAAGATAAAGCCGTAAGAAATCGTTTAGTAAACGATTCTCTTAAAGGTGCTTTAAAATCTAAACCCTCTCCTATCTATCATCAAAAATTTGCAAGTAGAATTACTACTGGAAATTTAGAGGATGATATCGCAAAGGTTAAAGATGTAGATTGGATTATTGAAGTTGTTGTAGAGCGTTTAGATATCAAGAAAATGGTTTTTGAGAATCTTGAAAAATACAGAACTCCAGGAACCTTAATCACTTCTAACACCTCTGGAATTCCTATCAAATTTATGAGCGAAGGTCGTAGTGAAGATTTCCAAAAGCACTTCTGTGGAACTCACTTCTTCAATCCTGCACGTTACCTTAAGTTATTTGAAATTATTCCAGGACCACAAACCTCTCAAGACGTTTTAGATTTCTTAAATGGTTATGGAGAGCAATTCCTAGGAAAAACGTCTGTAATAGCTAAAGATACACCTGCGTTTATTGGAAATAGAATTGGAATTTTTGGAATTCAATCTCTTTTCCATCAAGTTAAAGAATTAGGACTGACTATAGAGGAAGTTGATAAATTAACAGGACCTGTTATTGGGCGCCCAAAATCGGCAACCTTCAGAACAGTTGATGTGGTTGGATTAGATACTTTAGTTCATGTTGCAAATGGGATTTATGACAACTGTCCTGATGATGAGGCTCATGAATTATTTAAACTCCCAGATTTCATCAACACCATGATGGAAAACAACTGGTTAGGAAGCAAAACGAAGCAAGGGTTCTACAAGAAAGTTGTTAATGATGGGAAGAAAGAAATCTTATCATTGGATTTAGACACTTTAGAATATCGTTCTAAAAAGAGAGCTTCTTTTGCCACTTTAGAATTAACTAAAACTGTTGATAAGGTTATCGATAGATTTAAAATTCTAGTTAGTGGAAAAGATAAAGCTGGAGCATTTTATAGAAAGAATTTCGCAGCAATGTTCCAATATGTATCAAACAGAATTCCTGAAATCACTGATGAATTATATAAAATTGATGATGCTATGAAAGCTGGATTTGGTTGGGAACATGGGCCTTTCCAAATTTGGGATGCTATTGGAGTTGAAAAAGGTATCGAAATTATGAAAGCTGAAGGTTTACAGCCAGCAGCTTGGGTTAATGACATGATTGCTTCAGGAAGTGCTTCGTTCTATACTGTGGACAATGGTGCAACGTATTATTATGACATTCCATCAAAACAACAAACTAAAAAACCTGGACAAGATGCGTTCATTATTCTAGATAACATTAGAAAGTCAAATGAAGTATTTAAAAATTCAGGTGTTGTTATTGAAGATTTAGGCGATGGAATCTTAAACTGTGAATTCCAATCTAAAATGAACACCATTGGTGGTGATGTTTTAGCTGGATTAAACAAAGCAGTGGATCTAGCTGAAAAAGACTTTGAAGGTTTAGTCATAGGAAATCAAGGTGCTAACTTCTCTGTAGGTGCAAATATCGGAATGATTTTTATGATGGCAGTTGAGCAAGAATATGACGAGTTGAACATGGCTATCAAGTACTTCCAAGACACCATGATGCGTATGCGCTACTCCTCTATTCCAACGGTTGCTGCACCTCACGGAATGACACTTGGAGGTGGATGTGAGTTATCTTTACATGCAGACAAAGTCGTTGCTGCCGCAGAGACTTATATTGGTTTAGTAGAATTTGGAGTTGGTGTAATTCCTGGTGGTGGAGGTTCTAAAGAAATGACTTTAAGAGCCCAAGATTTATTCCACAAAGGAGATGTACAATTGAATGTTTTACAAGAGCATTTCTTAACCATTGGTATGGCAAAAGTAGCTACTTCAGCTTATGAAGCTTTTGACACTAACATACTTCAAAAAGGAAAAGATGTAGTTGTTGTGAATAAAGACAGACAAATTGCAACTGCTAAAGCACATGCCAAATTAATGGCTGATACTGGATATACACAACCTGTAAAACGTGATGACATTTTAGTATTAGGTAAACAAGCATTAGGTATGTTCTTGGTAGGAACAGATGCTATGAATGCTTCAAAATACATTTCAGAACACGATCAAAAAATTGCAAATAAACTAGCCTATGTAATGGCTGGAGGAGATTTATCAGAACCAACAAAAGTTACTGAACAATACTTATTAGATATTGAGCGAGAAGCTTTCTTAAGTCTATGTACAGAACGTAAGACCTTAGAAAGAATTCAGCATATGTTAAAAACTGGTAAACCGTTAAGAAACTAAAAGATGAAAACAGCATATATAGTAAAAGGATATAGAACAGCCGTAGGAAAGTCTAAAAAAGGTGTGTTCAGATTTAAAAGAGCTGACGAATTAGCTGCTGAAACCATCAAATATATGATGGGAAAATTACCAGAGTTTGATGTAAAACGAATTGATGATGTTATAGTTGGTAATGCAATGCCAGAAGGTTCACAAGGATTAAACATGGCAAGAATCATTTCTTTAATAGGATTAGATTCTGTAGATGTTCCTGGAGTAACTGTAAACCGTTTTTGTTCTTCTGGATTAGAAACAATTGGAATGGCAGTTGCTAAAATCCAATCAGGAATGGCAGAATGTATCATTGCAGGAGGAACTGAAAGTATGAGTTCTGTGCCAATGACAGGATTTAAACCAGAATTAAATTACGATTTAGTAAACGCTGGTCACGAAGACTATTATTGGGGAATGGGAAATACAGCAGAAGCTGTTGCTCAACAATATAATATTTCAAGAGAAGATCAAGATAAATTTGCTTACGAATCACACATGAAAGCTTTAAAAGCTTTAGATAGTGACCGTTTTCAAGACCAAATTGCTCCAGTTAATGTAGAAGAAACATACATTGATGCTAAAGGTAAACGTGCTACTAGAAGTTATACAGTTACCAAAGACGAAGGTCCTCGTAGAGGTACTAGTGTTGAAGCTTTAGCAAAATTACGTCCAGTTTTTGCTGCTAATGGTTCAGTAACAGCAGGAAACTCATCGCAAACTAGTGATGGCGCTGCGTTTGTCATGGTTATGAGTGAAGATATGGTCAAAGAATTGGGTATTGAACCTGAAGCAAGATTAGTAAGTTATGCTGCTGCTGGTGTTCCTCCTAAAATTATGGGGATTGGACCTGTAGCTGCAGTTCCAAAAGCCTTAAAACAAGCAGGTTTACAACAAAATAACGTAGAGCTTATTGAGTTAAATGAAGCGTTTGCTTCTCAATCTTTAGCAGTAATTAGAGAATTAGATTTAAATCCAGATATCATTAATGTTAATGGTGGCGCAATTGCACTTGGACATCCACTGGGTTGTACTGGAGGGAAACTGTCAGTACAATTATTTGATGAAATGCGTAAACGTAATATGCAAGGAAAATATGGCATGGTTACCATGTGCGTTGGTACTGGACAAGGTGCTGCAGGAATTTTTGAATTTTTAAACTAAAAGAAACACCCAAACACATAAAGCAATGGAAACAAAAGAAAAAGAACTATTAAGAGGAGGACAATTCCTTGTAAAAGAAACGAAATGTGAAGACGTTTTTACTCCTGAAGATTTTTCAGAAGAGCAAAATATGATGAAAGATGCTGTAATGGAGTTTAATGATCGTGAGATTATTGCACATCGTGAACGTTTCGAAAAGAAAGATTACGCTTATACTGAAGAAGTAATGCGTAAAGCTGGAGAGTTAGGGTTTTTAAGCGTTGCTGTTCCAGAAGCTTATGGTGGAATGGACATGGGCTTTGTTTCTACTATGTTGGTATGTGACTATATTTCTAGTGGTACAGGTTCATTTAGTACTGCTTTTGGAGCTCATACAGGAATTGGGACTATGCCAATTACACTATATGGAACCGAAGAACAAAAACAAAAATATGTAACAAAATTAGCTTCTGGAGAATGGTTTGGAGCTTACTGTTTAACCGAACCTGGAGCTGGTAGTGATGCTAATTCAGGTAAAACCACAGCAGCTCTTACCGAAGATGGAAAACACTATGTAATCAACGGTCAAAAAATGTGGATCTCAAATGCTGGATTTGCAAACCTATTAATTGTTTTTGCTCGTATAGAAGATGACAAAAACATAACTGGTTTTATAGTAGAAAACAATCCTGAAAACGGTATTACTTTAGGTGAAGAAGAAGATAAACTAGGAATTCATGCTTCTTCAACACGTCAAGTCTTTTTCAATGATACTAAAGTGCCTGTTGAAAATATGTTGGCACAAAGAGGTGAAGGTTTTAAAATAGCCATGAATGCCTTAAACGTTGGTCGTATTAAATTAGCTGCTGCTTGTTTAGACTCACAAAGACGTATAACTAGTTATGCTACAGAATATGCTACAGCTAGAAAACAATTCAAAACACCTATTTCTGAGTTTGGTGCTATTAAGTATAAATTAGCTGAAATGGCCACTAATACGTATGTAGGTGAATCTGCTTCATACAGGACAGCAAAAAACATTGAAGATCGTATTGAGTTACGTCAAGCTGCTGGAAACTCGCATCAAGAAGCAGAACTTAAAGGTGTTGAAGAATATGCTATTGAGTGCTCAATCTTAAAGGTTGCAGTATCTGAAGATGTGCAAGACTGTGCAGATGAAGGTATCCAGATTTTTGGAGGAATGGGATTCTCTAAAGAAACACCAATGGAAGCAGCTTGGAGAGATGCTCGTATTGCTAGGATTTATGAAGGGACAAACGAAATTAACAGAATGCTTTCTGTTGGTATGTTAGTTAAAAAAGCTATGAAAGGTCATGTAGACTTACTAGGTCCTGCCATGGCTGTTCAAGAAGAATTAATGGGAATTCCTTCATTTGACACTCCAGATTATTCAGAACTATTTTCTGAAGAAAAAGAAATGATTGCAAAACTTAAGAAAGTTTTCTTAATGGTTGCTGGAGCTGGAGTTCAAAAATATGGACCTCAATTAGAAGAACACCAACAGCTATTAATGGCTGCTTCAAACATCTTAATAGAGATTTATATGGCAGAATCGGCAATATTAAGAACTGAGAAAAATGCAAAACGTTTTGGAGAAGACTCTCAAAAACATCAAATAGCAATGGCACAATTGTATTTATACAATGCTGTTGATATCGTAATTAAAAATGCTAAAGAAGGTATTGTATCCTTTGCAGAAGGTGATGAACAACGCATGATGCTTATGGGATTAAAACGATTTACAAAATATACAAATCAGCCAAACGTAGTAGCATTACGTACTACAATTGCTGACAAAGTTGCATCTGAAAACAAATATTGTTTTTAAGCAAATATTTTTAGTTTAGTTAGGTAAAAGACGTCTCAATTTTTGAGACGTTTTTTTTTACATTCTTATTCCATAACTTTAAAGCATAATTTCTACCAATGAAAAAACTATTTACACTTTTTTGCTTAAGTTTATTTACACTAAGTTTTGCACAACCAAACACAGAAGTCTTTTTATTTGACCTAAACACAGAGAAAGGTGTGTTTGAATTGTCTAACTTCAAAAACATCTCAAATAATGAAGGCTACGATAACCAACCTTCTTTTTTAAACAACCATACTATTTTATATGCTGGTACTCGTAAAGGACAAACAGATATTGTCAAGTACAATACAAAATATGATTCAAGTATTTACGTAAATCATACTGAAGGAAGCGAATATTCTCCCTTAAAAATTCCTGGAGAAAAAGCTGCTTCTGCAATTAGACTTGAAAAAGACGGTAAACAAGCATTATATAAGTACAATTTAAGAAATGGAGAATCTGAATTACTTATAGAAGATATTATTATAGGATATCATGTGTGGCATAATGAAAAAATATTAATATCATCTGTTTTGGAAGATTCTAAACTAGCATTGTACAGTACTAACTTAGAACAAAAAAAGAACTATAAGTTTCATTCAAACATAGGAAGATCTTTACATAAAATTCCAAATACAGATTTAGTAAGTTTCATAAATAAAGAGGATGATAGCGTATGGAAAATTCACTCTGTTAATCCAACTACTGGTGACACAAAAGCTATTGTAGCTACATTACCTAAAGCTGAAGATATGTGTTGGCTGCCAAATGGTACCATTTTAGTGGGACACGAAAATAAACTTTATACATTTACTCCAAATAAAAGTGTGGACTGGGTAGAGGTAGCTACACTAGATACTTATAACATTACAAACATTACTCGAGTTTCGGTAAGTCCAGATGGTAAAAAACTTGCTGTAGTTGGTGAATTAGGTAAGACGAAAATTATTGAAGAATCATCTAATAAACCTCTAGAACCAAAACTAGAAAACATAGCTTGGATAGCTGGAAACTGGAAAGGTGAAGCTTTTGGTGGTCAAACCGAAGAAAATTGGAGCCAACCTTCAGGTGGTTCAATGATGGCTACTTTTAAACTTATTAAAGATGGAAAGATTTCTTTTTATGAAATTGAAATTATACGAGAAATCGAAAACACATTAATCTTACAACTAAAACATTTTAATAGCGAATTAAAAGGTTGGGAATCTAAAGATGACACTGTAGATTTTCCACTAAAAGAAATCACTAAAAACAAAGTCGTTTTTGAAGGCATGACTTTTGAAAGAATTAGTGACAAAGAAATGAATGTTTATGTTGATATGCATAAAAAGGATGGCACAGTAGAAGTGATAAAATTTAATTACCTGAAAGACTAAAGATGTCTGAAAAACCAGAATTATTTTTTGAACGTGATACAGATTGGTACGATTGGTTACAGCAAAACCATAATTCGTCCAAAGGAGTATATCTCATCTTTTATAAATTAGAATTAAAAGTTCCAACAATGCGTTGGGAAGAAGCCGTAAAAGTTGCTCTTTGCTTTGGTTGGATAGACTCTACAGTAAAAAGCTTAGGAAATGGGAAACGCCGTCAATATTTTTGTCCTCGTAAACCTAAAAGTGTGTGGAGTGCATTAAACAAAAAATATATAATCCAACTTTTAGAAAGTAATTTAATGCATGAAAGCGGTTTACTAAAAATTGAATCAGCTAAAAAAGATGGTAGCTGGAATGCCTTAGATGATGTTGAAAATTTAGTTATTCCAAAAGATTTACAAGAAGCTTTCAGTAAAAACACCCTAGCCTTTAAAAATTATAATGCATTTGCACGTAGCTATAAAAAATCTTATTTATACTGGCTCAATCAAGCAAAACGTGAAGCTACAAGGCTAGATCGTATAGAGAAAATCATCATGTATTGTGCTAATAATCAAAAGACACCCAATTAACAATTACTCAGTCATTTCCTTAACATCTTATTAAGAAAATTAATACTTGGGTTTTTATTACCTTTAAACTTTACAACTAACAACCAAAATAAGATGAAAAAAATCTTTTCTCTGGTGATGCTTTTTTGCATTACAATTCTTTCCGCTCAGGAATTTTCAATGGACTTAGTAAAAAACATGAAGCCTCGTAACATTGGTCCTGGAGGTATGTCTGGTCGTGTTACAGCGATAGATGTTGTTTTAAATAACCCTGATATCATGTATGCTGGAACTGCTTCTGGTGGATTATGGAAATCTACTTCTGGAGGTATTAAATGGGAACCAATTTTTGAAAAAGAAGTAACAGCATCAATAGGTTCTGTAGCAATTCAGCAGTCAAACCCTAGTGTTATTTGGGTTGGTACTGGAGAAGGTAATCCTCGAAATAGTCTTAATGGTGGTTACGGTATTTACAAATCGTTAGATGGTGGAAATACATGGGAAGCTATGGGGCTACAAAAAACACGTCATATTCATCGTGTTATTATTGACCCTACAAATCCAGATATTGTTTATGCAGCTGCTATAGGCTCTCCTTGGGGAGAGCATCCAGAACGTGGTGTATATAAAACTACGGATGGAGGTAAAACTTGGAATCAAATTTTATTTGCTAATAATAAAACTGGTGCTGCCGAATTAATTATGGATCCAACAAATCCTAACAAATTAATTGCAGCCATGTGGGAACACAAGCGTGACCCTTGGTTTTTTAATTCTGGCGGTGAAGGTTCTGGTTTACATATTACACATGATGGTGGTAAAACTTGGAAAAAAATAACAAATGAAGATGGATTTCCTAAAGGAAATTTAGGACGTATTGGTGTCGCTATTGCTCCTAATAAACCAAACGTGGTATATGCCTTAGTAGAATCTAAAAAAAATGCACTTTATAAAAGTACTGATGGTGGTTTAAAATGGAGAAAAGTTAACGATAACATGAGAGAAATTGGTAATAGACCTTTCTATTATGGTGAAATTTATGTTGATCCTCAAAATGAAAATCGTTTGTATACAATTTTTACTTATGTAAATGTAAGTGAAGATGGAGGCAATAGTTTTAATCAATTAATGCCAGCTTATGGAGTTGATAACGGTGTTCATCCCGATCATCATGCCTGGTGGATTCATCCTAACAATGGACAATTTATGATAGATGGAAATGATGGTGGATTAAACATCACAAAAGATGGTGGTAAAACTTGGCGTTTTATAGGAAATCTTCCCGTAGCACAGTTCTATCATATTAATGTAGATAATGAATATCCATACAATGTATATGGAGGTATGCAAGATAATGGTTCTTGGAGAGGTCCTGCTTATGTATGGAGAGATCAAGGTATTCGTAATTCTTATTGGCAAGAAATAAGCTTTGGTGACGGTTTTGATGTTGTACCTGATAAAGACGATTCTCGCTATGGATGGACAATGAGTCAACAAGGATTTGTAAGTCGTTACGATTGGCAGACAGGAAATAATTATATGGTAAGACCTACACATCCTAAAGCTGATGTACAATTACGCTTTAACTGGAACTCTGCTATAAACATAGACCCTAATAGTAATAGCACTATTTATTTTGGAAGTCAGTTTGTTCATAAATCTACAGATAAAGGAGAAACCTGGACAATTATTTCTCCAGACTTAACAACTAACAACCCAGACAAATTAAAACAAAGTGAAAGTGGTGGTTTAACAATGGATGCTACTGGAGCAGAAAATCACTGTACTATTTTAGTAATAGAGCCTTCAACTGTAGAAAAAGACATGCTTTGGGTTGGTACTGATGATGGACGTGTACATTATACTCAAAATGGTGGTTCTACTTGGACTGAGGTTACTCAAAACATTAAAGGTTTACCTGAAGGTAGTTGGATACCTCAAATTAAAGCTTCAAACAAAAACAAAGGAGAGGCTTTATTAATAGCAAATGACTACAGACGTTTTAACTACATTCCTTATGCATATAGAACCAAAGATTATGGGAAAACTTGGGAACGTATTGTAGATAGCAATGATGTTGAAAGTTATACATTATCAATAGTTGAAGATATTGAAGAACCTAACCTATTATTCTTAGGAACAGATGATGGTTTATACATATCAATAAATGCTGGAGAGAAATGGACAAAATGGACCGAAGGATTCCCTACAGTTTCAATAAAAGATTTAGTTATTCAACCTCGTGAACACGATTTAGTTATTGGAACTTTTGGACGTGCTGCTTGGGTTTTAGATGATATTAGACCTTTAAGAGCTATGGCTAAGAATAACGCTACACTAAACCAAAAGCTAGAGTTATTCTCACCTCCTACTGCATACCAAGCAGCTTATCAACAACCAACAGGAAGTAGATTTGGTGGAGACGCTTTATACAATGGAGAAAACAAAAATTATGGTGCAATTATGTCTTATTATGTAAAAATTGATAAGAAAAAAGATAAAGCTCCAAAAGAAGAGGAAACTTCAAAAAAGAAGAAAAAGAAGAAGAAAACTAAAAAAGAGGTCACTAACCAATCAGATAACAAAACTGAAACCAAAACAGTTAAATGGGATTCTTTATCTATGAATATTTATGATGGAGATCGCTTAATTAGAACTCTAAAACGTAAAGCTCCAAAAGAGTCTGGTGTATACAAATGGACTTGGTATATGGACGAAAAAGGTGGTGATAGACCATCTAGAAGAATTAGAACAAGACGTAGTGAACCAGGAGGTGTTGGTGTAAAACCAGGTACATATAAAGTAGTTATGAGTTTTGGTGATCAAACTTCTGAAGAAATGATAACTGTTAAATCTGACCCTCGTATCGATGTGTCAATGAATTCAATAAATGAAGTTTACACAGCTTCAAAACAATTACAAGATATGAGGCAAACTGCAGCTGATGCAGTTAAACAATTAGTAGAAAGCAAAACAATTGCTTCAAACTACAGTAAAAAACTTTCTAAGTTAGATAAAGAAAAGTACAAGGAAAACATTAAAGCTTCAAAGGATATGGTTAAGAAAATTGATGAAATTATAGCCATATACCTAGGAAAAGAAGACGACAGACAAGGTATTACTAGAAATCCAGAAGTAAATGTAAACCAACGTTTAGGAAATGCTGGTTATTATATTGGCTCTCGTCAAAATGGGCTAACAAGTACTGAACATACATTACTAAAACATGCCAAAGATGCTTTGAATGATGCATTAGACAAAACAAATACTTTCTTTAAAGAACACTGGAATGCATATCAAGAAACTATGGAAGCATTAGAAACCTCTCCTTTTAAAGAGATAAAGTCTTTTAAACTTGATTAAAGTTATTATTTAGAGTAGTAATAAAAAAGCACCTGATTAGGTGCTTTTTTTTATATCCTTTTTTAAACCAATTTACCTTTTTATTATCCTTTTTGTTTTAAGCAAACCTTCTCCATCAGTAATTGTTATAAAATAAACACCTGAATCATTACTTAAATCAATATTTATATTCTTAGTATTGCTATATTCTTTATTCATAATCTGCTGTCCTAAAGTATTAGTTATACTAATTGTTATATCCTGATAAACTTTGCCTAAATCCACATTAAAACTTGAATTAGTAGGATTAGGATAAACTAATATATGTTTACCTTCAACATCACTAACATTTAAAGTACTTCCTTCTACAACGTTTAAAGTTTGATTTGCTGTTACATTAGTAAAAATATCTTCGGTACCACTTAACCATTTTATTTTAACATAATCTACATACGCATTTGCTCCTAGTCCAAAAAATTCACTTTCAGAATTTTGCGACAAATAACCTTCACCACATAAAGTATATCTATATTGTTTATCTCCATTTATAGATATTTCAATAACCGAACCAATACCATCTCGATTACTAACTGTACCTTCTAATTTTATCTTAAGCCAATTATTAGTTGTAATTGTTTCATTTCTCCATAGAAATAAGTTTTCATTCAAATTATTATTTACAACAATATCTGGCAAACCATCATTATTTACATCTCCAATAGCATTTGAATGACTTGGTTTTTCATCACCAACAAATCCAGCATTGTTTGGTATAGAAAATATACCATTTCCATCGTTTTCATAAAACGCAGCTGATATAAATTGTGGTATTGATCCATCCATGGAACCACTTACATACAAATCTAAATCGGTATCACATTCTGCATCTAAAAAAACTGATCCCCAACCAAAACTATTAAATATGGTTCCAGAAGGATTAGCTACATCAGTAAATGTACCATCTTGATTATTTTGAAGTAAGGCATTTCCCGAAAAAGTATTTGACACATAAATATCAAACCAACCATCATTATTATAATCTCCTATAGTAGTTGACATGGCATCAATTGCCACATCTGTTCCTGTTAGGAATCCAACTTCGGTAAACGTACTATTTCCATTATTTCTATATAATACATTTGGATTAAATGACTTATCATTAGCAACATAAATATCTTGCCAACCATCATTATCAAAATCAAAAAAAGCAGCACAAAAAGAAAGATTACTAGTTGTTAAAATGCCCGCAGAATCACTTATATCTGTAAAAGTATTATCTCCATTATTCTTATACAGATAGTTTTGAGTAGAAAATGTAGTTTCATCCCTATTACTAATAAAAAGATCTAAAAAGCCATTGTTATCTATATCTCCCCAAGAAGAACCATAAGTATATAAATTTGTTGTAGGTAAACCAGCAATTTCAGTAATGTCAGTAAAGCTTAAGCTTCCGTTATTTTCAAATAATTTAACCCCATTAGTATCGCTAGTAACAAACATGTCTTTATCACCATCGTTATCAATATCTACCCAATTTATTTGCCTAGTTTGGTAAGGGAAAGAAACATTAAAAGCTTGCTCTACAAATGAGCCATTATTATTACGGTAAAACTTAATATTATCACCTGCTTGCGAACAAAATGTAATATCATCCCATCCATCATTATCAAAATCGCAGAACGAAATACCATTACCTCCTAAAGTAGAAACACCAGCATTATCTATTAAACCTAACTCTGAAGCGCGATTTTCAAATTTTATTTGTGAAGTACAAAGCTGAGTTGTTATAATAAAAAATAAGCATAAATATTTTAGATTACTCAACACAGACCAGATTTATTATTCTATTCTTTTTAAACCTTCAAGGTCTTCAATTTTTATATATTTTCCAACTGTAGAAATAAGTCCTTCTTTTTTAAGTTGAGAAAGCACTCTAATAGCAGACTCTGTAGCAGTACCAACAATACTAGCAAAATCTTCTCTTGACAACAACACACTTAAAGTACCATCTGGATTTGTCCCAAAACTATCATGAATATGAATCAAAGATTCAGCAAGCCTTTGCTTAACAGATTTTTGAGCCATATTAACAATAACTTCATCTGCCTCTTTTAAGTCATTAGCCATATGCTTCAATACATCAAAAGTAAACTCAGTATTTTTATGTAAATCATCTATAATTTCCTGTCTAGGGATAAAACATAGCTCCATATCGTTTAAAGCAGTTGCTCTAAGATTGGCACTTTCATTACTAATAATTGAACGTTGTCCCAACAACTCCCCTTTTACAACAAGCTTTACAATTTGATCTTTACCATTTGCACTTAACTTTGTGAGTTTACAAATACCATCTCTAACACAATAAACTCCATTTAAGGTTTCACCTTCTTCAAAGATTACCTCACCTTTTTTTATATATTTAGAAGTTTTGCAGTTAGAAATCTTAACTAATTCATCCTTTGTTAAAGCCTTCAAAGAATTGAACTGTCTGATTATGCATTGTTCACATTTACCCATACTATAAATTGTTGCTTTTGTAAAAATAAATAAAACATGACAATTATCATATTTTATTTTAACACATTTTTAGAGTTTTGCACTAGGTATAAATGAGCAAATAATTATGGAGCATAAATCATGTTTCCACTGTGGACTAGATTGTGAATCTTCTCCTATAATCTATGACGAAAAAAACTTTTGTTGTAGCGGTTGTAAAACTGTCTACGAGATTTTCTCTGTCAATGATTTAACATGCTATTACGACTTACAAAACGCTCCAGGAGCAACACCTCGTGAATTAAATGGTAAATACGATTTTTTAGACAATGAGAAAATTGTAGACAAACTACTTGAGTTTAATGATGGTAGCACTAAAATAATCACCCTATACATTCCACATATACACTGTAGTTCTTGTATATGGATTTTAGAGAACTTAAATAAGTTACAAAAACATGTAAGTGCTTCTCTAGTTAATTTTGGAAAGAAAACTGTTAGAATCACTTTTAATGGAGATAAATTATCTGTAAAGGAACTAGTAACATTACTTAATAATATTGGTTACGAACCATATATAAGCCTTGAAGATTTTGAAACAGGTAAAAATAAAACTGATAGATCTTTAATTTACAAACTTGGAATAGCTGGTTTTGCTTTTGGAAATGTTATGTTTTTATCTTTTCCTGAGTATTTTCAAGTTGAAGGATTTTGGTTAGAAAAATACAAACATGTTTTTAGATGGTTAATGTTTGCCTTTTCATTACCTGTAGTTTTTTATGCAGGAAAAGATTATTTTATTTCTGCATATAAAGGACTTCGCTCTAAAATACTAAACATTGATGTACCAATTGCACTAGGGGTTTTAGTGTTATTTTTAAGAAGTACTGCCGAAATTGTTTTGGATATTGGTACTGGCTTCTTTGATAGCTTAACAGGCTTGGTTTTCTTTTTATTATTAGGAAGGTTTTTTCAACAAAAAACATATGCCTTTCTATCATTTGAAAGAGACTACAAATCTTACTTTCCTATAGGAGTAACAAAAATAACAGCAAATGGAAATGAAGAGTCCATCCAAGTTTATGATATCAAAAAGGGGGATAGATTACTTATAAGAAACGAAGAATTAATTCCTGTTGATTGTATTTTAATAAAAGGAGATGCTAGAATTGATTATAGCTTTGTTACTGGAGAATCTGAAGCTATAAGTAAGAAGTCTGGTGATAAATTATTTGCTGGCGGAAAACAACTAAATGGTGTTATTGAAATTGAAGTTCTAAAATCGGTAGAACAAAGCTATCTTACTCAATTATGGAGTAATGATGTGTTTAAAACCAATAAAGAAGACGCTTTTACGACTCTAACAAATAAGATTAGTAAAAACTTCACCATTGCTGTTTTATTAATAGCTGTTATTTCTACCTCATTCTGGTTATTTAATGACTCGACTAAAGCTTTAAATGTTTTTACAGCTGTACTAATAATAGCTTGCCCTTGTGCAATAGCATTATCTGCTCCTTTTACTTTAGGAAACTTGCTAAGGATATTTGGAAAGAAAAAATTCTATTTAAAAAACGCAAGTGTTATTGAGCAACTAGCCAAAATAAACACCATTATTTTTGATAAAACAGGAACAATCACTGCTAATGCAGAAACATCAATTAATTACGATGGACAAGAATTATCAAAAGAAGAAAAAGAAATTTTAAAAAGCACACTACGTGGCTCTAATCATCCACTAAGTCGATCACTTTATAATATATTAGAACAAAATAATATTATTACACTTGATAACTATCAAGAACATTTAGGTAAAGGAATTGAAGCCAATTATGGTAATCGAAAAATAAAAGTAGGTTCAGCCGAATTTGTTGGGCTTTCTACTACTCCATCAACATTAAACACAACAGTACACATAAGTACTGATAATGAATATAAAGGAAAGTTCACTTTTTACAATGCTTATAGAAAAGGAATTTCACAATTATTTAATAACTTTAAAACAAATTATGATTTAGCAATTTTATCTGGTGATAATGAAGGAGAGAAAGATAATCTTAAAAAGTTATTACCTACAAAAACTAAATTATTATTCAATCAAAAACCTGATGATAAGTTAGAGTATATTAAATATCATCAAACACAAGATGCCAACGTACTTATGGTTGGAGATGGATTAAATGATGCAGGTGCACTAGCCCAAAGTAATGTTGGTATTGCAATATCAGAGAATGTTAATGTATTTTCTCCAGCATGTGACGCTATTTTAGATGCTAGTAAGTTTAATCAACTATACAAATACATTACAGCTTCTAAGTCAGCAATAAAAATTATTAAGTGGAGTTTCGTACTCTCATTTATATATAATGTTATAGGATTATATTTTGCAGTCACTGGTCAATTAGCTCCAGTTATTGCCGCAATATTAATGCCTTTAAGTTCCATTAGCATTGTTGTATTTACAACAATTGCCACTAATTTTTTAGGAAAGAAATTAGAATGATTAAAAATAGACTAATATGACATTTGTCATATTTTAGAACAACACATGAGAGTAATTTTGAAGTCTGATAACTTAAAATAGGTATGAGTGTCATTTACGTTTTACTAGCAATAAGCATATTGGTTGCTATTGTCTTTTTTATTGTTTTTGTAATAGCAGTAAAAAACGGACAATACGACGATAGTTATACGCCTTCAGTAAGAATATTATTTGAAGACGAAATCATAAAAAATAAATCTGAAAATTCAATACTAACCAAAAAAGACTAATACAAACAATTATGGAAATGCAACAGTTTTATTACGATAATAAAATCGTTAAAAAGTTCATCTACGCAACCATACTTTGGGGAGTTGTCGGGATGTTAGTAGGTCTCCTACTAGCGTTCATGTTTATGTTCCCTAACTTAACAGATGGCGTATCATGGCTTAGTTTTGGTCGTTTAAGACCTTTACATACAAATGCAGTAATTTTTGCCTTTGTAGGTAACGCAATTTTTGCAGGTGTTTACTACTCATCGCAACGATTGCTTAAAGCTAGAATGTTTAGCGACTTATTAAGTAAAATCAACTTTTGGGGTTGGCAATTAATTATTGTTGGCGCTGCTATTACTTTACCTTTAGGTTACACAACTTCTAAAGAATATGCCGAATTAGAATGGCCATTTGATATTGCCATTGCATTAATTTGGGTAGTTTTTGGTTGGAACCTTATTGGTACAATTCTAAAAAGAAGACAACGTCACTTATACGTTGCTATTTGGTTTTATTTAGCAACTTTCGTTACTGTTGCAGTACTGCATATTTTTAATAGTTTAGAATTGCCTGTAAGCGCAATGAAAAGTTATTCTGTTTATGCTGGTGTACAAGATGCCTTAGTACAATGGTGGTATGGACATAATGCAGTTGCATTTTTCCTTACAACTCCTTTCTTAGGTTTAATGTATTATTTTGTACCTAAAGCAGCAAACAGACCTGTTTACTCATATAGACTTTCTATAGTACACTTCTGGTCGCTAATATTCATCTATATTTGGGCAGGACCTCACCACTTATTATATACGGCACTTCCTGATTGGGCTCAAAACCTTGGGGTAACATTCTCTATAATGTTATTAATGCCATCTTGGGGAGGTATGATTAATGGTTTATTAACACTTCGTGGTGCTTGGGATAAAGTTCGTACAGATCCGGTTTTAAAATTCATGGTAGTTGCAATTACTGGTTATGGTATGGCTACTTTTGAAGGACCAACTTTATCACTTAAAAACGTTAATGCAATTGCTCACTTTACTGATTGGATTATTGCTCACGTACACGTTGGTGCCTTAGCTTGGAATGGTTTCTTAACCTTCGGTATGATTTATTGGTTAGTACCAAGAATGTTTAAAACTAAACTACATTCAGTTCCATTAGCGAATTTACATTTCTGGATAGGAACTTTAGGTATCATTATGTATGCTTTACCAATGTATGTTGCTGGATTTACACAAGCTAGTATGTGGAAACAGTTTAATCCAGACGGAACATTAGTTTATGGTAACTTCTTAGAAACTGTTACTGAAATTATGCCAATGTATTGGATGCGTGCCATTGGAGGAACATTATTTGTTGTTGGTATGTTAATATTAGTTTACAACATTATACTTACAGTTAAATCTGGTAGTGCTGTTGAAGACGAATTAGCTGAAGCTCCTGCTTTAAAGCGTGTATCTAAAAAGCGTTTAGCTGGTGAAGGATGGCATACTTGGATTGAGCGTAAGCCAATACAATTAACCATTTTAGCTACTATAACAATATTAATTGGTGGTATTATTCAAATTGTACCTACCATTATGGTAAAATCAAATATACCTACAATCTCTAGTGTTCAACCTTACACACCATTAGAATTAGAAGGTAGAGATATTTATATACGTGAAGGATGTAATACATGTCACTCGCAAATGATTCGTCCATTCCGTTCAGAAGTAGAACGTTATGGCGAATATTCAAAAGCTGGAGAATTTGTTTACGATCATCCATTCCTTTGGGGATCAAAACGTACAGGACCAGACTTACATAGAATTGGTGGTAAATACTCTGATAACTGGCACCTTAACCACATGTATGACCCACAAAGTACTTCATCTGGTTCAATCATGCCACGTTACCCTTGGCTAATTAGCAATGAGTTAGATAAGTCATTAACTAAATCTAAAATGGAAGTAATGGTTACACTTGGTGTTCCTTACTCTGAAGAAGATATCGCAAATGCTCAAGAAAATATGTTAGCACAAGGTACACAGATAGAGAAAAATCTTTATGCTGACCCTGATTTTGCTGAAACATATGAGTCTGATAAAGCAAATGGTGGTGCAGATTTTGTTGAAATGAGAAATAGAGAAATTGTAGCACTTATAGCTTACCTACAACGCTTAGGTACAGATATTAAAGTAGCTCAAGAATAACCTTTAAAAGAGAATCATGTTAAAATATATAAAAAATCATATGGAGAGCATGTCAGATGTAGAGGTATATCCTATCATCTCTCTTTTAATATTTTTCATCTTTTTTGTTGTGCTAACTTGGTGGGTTATGACAGCAAAGAAAGATTACATAAAAACTGTTAGTAATATTCCTTTAGACAACCAAAACGACAATACATTATGAGAAATTTAATCCCATCATATATAAGAGTCCCAGTTATATTCTTCATTATCTTCGGAATTGTAGAATTTATGGTAGACTCAGGAGATCAACCAGCTTTCTTAGAATATCCAGCTGTTATGCTTTTCTTATTCTTAGTCTTACTAATTTTAATTGCAATTGAAGCAATTATAGGAGCTTTAGAAAATGTAATGCTTCACAAAATGGATGAAGAAGCAAAAGCACGCTTTTTAGCCGAAAAAGAAACGAATAACTTTGGTTGGGTAAAAAACATCTATAACAAGCTTGTAGACAACAAACCTATTGAAGAAGAAGGTGAAATTATTTTAGACCATAACTACGATGGTATTAAAGAGTTAGACAATAACTTACCACCTTGGTGGATATATTCTTTTTACATCTCTATTGTTTTTGCAGTAGTGTATTTAGCTAGATATCATGTTTTTGATGGTCCTTCGCAAATAGATGAATTAGAAACAGAATTAGCCGAAGCTAAAATTGCTATTGAAGAATACAAAAAAACAGCTAAAGACTTAGTAGACTTTAATACTGTTGAACTTTTAACAGAAACATCTGATTTAAATGCTGGTAAAAAAATATTCGAAGCTAACTGTGTTGCTTGTCATATGGCAGATGGTGGAGGTGGAATTGGACCTAACTTAACCGATAAAAACTGGATACTAGGTGGAGGTATCAAGAATGTATTCAAAACAGTATCAGAAGGTGGTAGAGATGGTAAAGGTATGGTTGCATGGAAACAGTCACTTAAACCAAGTGAAATTGCACAAGTATCTAGTTACCTTTTAACACTACAAGGTACTACACCAGCAAAACCAAAAGCTCCAGAAGGAGATATTTGGGAAGAATAATTATAGATATTACAACTAGAATACTAAACGCATAACATTTAGAAATTTTGGAAACACCTAGTAACGAAAAGTTCAGAGATTCAATTGGTACGATCAATGAAGAAGGTAAACGTGCTTGGGTGTTTCCAAAAAAACCAAGTGGTAAATTTTATGATTACAGAAAATATGTAAGCTACTTTTTATTAGTATTCTTATTCTCTGCTCCATTTATAAAAATTGGAGGTAATCAATTTTTACTATTTAATGTTCTAGAGAGACGTTTTAATATTTTTGGTAATCCATTCTGGCCTCAAGATTTCCATTTATTCGTAATATCAATGATCATTGGTGTCATTTTTATTACATTATTTACAGTAGTATTTGGTCGTATTTTTTGTGGTTGGATTTGCCCACAAACCATTTTTATGGAAATGGTATTTAGACGTATAGAGTATTGGATTGAAGGAGATAGAGGAAAACAAATACGACTAAAAAAGCAACCATGGAATACTGAAAAAATCAGGAAAAAAGGCTTAAAGTTTTTCTTATTTGCTTTAATTTCATTTTTAATCGCAAATGTATTTTTAGCTTATTTAATTGGTAGCGATAAGTTATTAGCATATATCTTGGAAGGCCCAAGTGCTCATGTTGGAACTTTATTTCCTTTACTAATTTTTACTGCTATATTTTACTTTGTCTTTGCTTGGTTTAGAGAACAAGTTTGTGTTATTGCATGTCCTTATGGACGATTACAAGGTGTACTTTTAGATAATAAGTCTATAGTTGTTGCTTATGACCATAAACGCGGTGAAGGAGAAAATGGAAGAAAAAAGTTTAGAAAAAATGAAAACCGTCAAGCTTTAGGTCATGGTGATTGTATAGACTGTATGCAATGTGTACATGTTTGTCCAACAGGAATAGACATAAGAAATGGTACACAACTAGAGTGTGTAAACTGTACTGCTTGTATTGACGAATGTGATGCCATTATGGAGAAAATTAATCTTCCTAAAGGTTTAATTAGATATGCAAGTGAAGATAATATTGAAAATAAAGCAGAATTTAAAGTTACTACTAGAGTTAAAGGGTACATTGCTGTATTAAGTGTATTAGTTATAGTACTAATTAGTATGCTATTTTTAAGAAATGATGTCGAAGCTAGAGTTTTAAGACTTCCTGGTCAACTTTATGAACATAAAGAAGGAAGCATTATAAGCAATGTCTTTACATATAAACTGGTAAACAAAACAACTGAAGAGATTAATAACGTGAGTATAAAATTAATTTCACATGAAGGTACAGTCAAATTAGTATCTACTCAAGATACATTTAACGTTCCAAAACAAGGACTTTCTGAAGGTACTTTATTTATTGAAATTGATAACTCAAAACTATCTGGAGACAGAAATAATATTAAAATTGGTATTTATAGCAATGATGAACTTATTGAAACTACAACTGCCAACTTTTTAGGTCCTAGAAGCTATAATTAAAACACTATGAAAATTAATTGGGGAACAGGAATTGTATTAGCATTTATAGGCTTTATAGCTTTTATACTATACTTTGTTATTAACATGAATATTAATGACAAATATGATCATGATCTAGTAACTGAAGAATATTATAAAGAAGAATTAGAATATCAAAAAGACATCAATAAACTTAATAATGCAAAGAAATTAAGTCAAGATATTGATTATAACAGAACACCAGAAGGTTTAATGATTTCGTTCCCAGAAAACTTAGACATTAAAAAAATAACTGGAAAAGTGTTCCTATATAGACCATCTAACAAACAATTAGATTTTGAAACTCCTATTTCACTATCTAAACCACATTTGCTCATACCTGACAAGCGTTTGGTAGATGGTCGTTGGAACATTAAAATAGATTGGCAATATAACGGAAAATCTTATTTATTTAAAAAAGATATTGTGTATTAATTATGTTATTATCTGCTTTGGTTTTAGGATTGCTTGGAAGTTTTCACTGTGTAGGCATGTGTGGACCCATAGCTTTTATGCTACCTGTAGACAGAACAAACACTTATAAAAAAGCCTCTCAAATAGCAATTTACCATTTTGGAAGATTGCTTTCTTATAGTATTATTGGACTATTTTTTGGTTTAATAGGAAAAAGCCTTTACATATTTGGGTTACAACAACAACTATCTATAGCTATTGGTGTTTTAATGATAATTGTTGTATTAATTCCATACAAAACCTTTAGTAAGTATAATTTTTCAAAACCTTTATTCAAGATTATATCTAAAGTAAAATCTGCTCTTGGTAAAGAATTAAAAAAGAAATCACCAGATACATTTTTAACCATTGGTTTTTTAAATGGCTTCTTACCTTGTGGCCTTGTATATATGGCTGTTTTTGCAGCCATTGCAACAGGTAGTATTGCTAAAGGAAGCATTTATATGCTTGTATTTGGATTAGGCACCATACCTCTAATGACAACAGCTATCTACATTAGTCGCTTTTTAAGTGGACAAGTTAGACAACGAATCCAAAAAGCAATACCAGTTTTTGTAATTGTTATAGGTGCTTTATTTATTCTAAGAGGTCTTGGCTTAGGAATTCCTTACATCTCTCCTACTCCTGTTTATGATATGGCTACTAGCACAATGGAGTGTGTAAATCCTTAAAATAAAAAAGAGGAAACAGTTTAACCATTTCCTCTTCTTAATATATAATATAACTTAAATTATATCTTAAATGTCATTACTGGTAAAGTAGAATGATTAGCAATATCTTCTCCTATACTTCCTGCAAAGAAATGAGATAATCCTTTTCTACCATGTGTAGACACAGCAATTAAGTCTGCTCCAACTTTGTTTGAATAGTTAATTACACCTTGCTCTACACTATAATCAGCTTGATAAGCTACATTATCAATATTGTCTAAATTACCATCTGCTTTTTGTAAAAACTCTGCAATTCTTTTATCTACTTCTTCAGTACTTCTAAAGTGCTCATTTGGTAAATTAACATATAGTAATTTTACTTTAGAATCTAAGGTCTTAAATAATTTTGAAACTTTTAAATATGCCTCAACGTTATCGTCATCAAAGCTTGTAGCAAAAACTACTGTATCAAAATGTATATCTACAACATCATTTTTAACAACTAATACAGGAACTTCAGCATTTCTAACTACGCGCTCAGTATTTGATCCAACAAAAAACTCTTTAGCTCCACTTACACCATGAGATCCCATTACTATTAAATCGGCATCGTGTTCTTTAGCCACATCATTTACCTCACTAAAAACTTTAAAATGCTTCACTATTGGTGTTACGTTTACACCTTGTAAATATTCTTTTTCTAGAAACTCTTCAAATCGCTTTTTTGCTAACTCTAAAAAGAATATCAATTTTTCTTGTTCAACATCATCATTAGAAGTTAAAATTGCATCAGACATTTCTAACATATGTAATGCTAATACTTCTGCATTATTTTTTTGAGCAAATTTTGCAGCTGTCTTTAAAGCAAATTCTGATTGTTCAGAAAAATCGATTGGTACTATAATTTTTTTCATAAATATAATTTTTAGTTAGGTTGTTAAATTGTCATTGAAAATAATTGTGTTTCTGGCTTACTTCTTTGTAATAACAAATCAAAAGCCATACATATATTTCTAATAAAAGGTTGCCCTTTTAATGTTACTTCAATATTATCTTGGTTTATTATTAATAAACCATCGTCTTCCATCTCCTTTAATTTTATTAAAACATCTGGCAGCTCGCTAAAATATAAAAATTCTCTTTCCCAAGAGGTCTTAAAATTACACATTAAATTTAAAATATGCTTTCTAATTATTAAATCTTCATTAGTTAAAATATGACCTCTATATACTGGAATTTCATCAGCTTCAATTAACTTATAATATTCCTCTATAGTCTTAACATTTTGTGCAAAACCATACCAACTATCACTAATTGACGACACACCTAAACCTATCATCACCTTTGTTTTAGAAGCAGTATAACCCATAAAGTTTCGATGTAGCTTAGCATTTTCCATAGATTTATACAATGTATCTGTTGTTAACGCAAAATGATCCATTCCTATTTCATGGTAACCAACTTCTGCCAACATTTTTTTTCCAAGCTCATATTGTTGGCGCTTATTTTGTGCAGAAGGCAAATCGCTATCATTAAAACCACGTTGACCATTACCTTTTATCCATGGCACATGTGCATAACTATAAAAAGCTAACCTATCAGGAAGTAACTCTTTGGTTTTTAAAATAGTATGCTCTACATGCTCAATTTCTTGAAATGGTAAACCAAAAATTATATCGTGTCCAATGGATGTATATCCAATCTCTCTTGCTTGTTCAGTAACTCTCTTTACATTTTCAAAAGGCTGAACTCTATGTATTGCCTTTTGAACTGTTGGGTTATAATCTTGAACACCAAAACTAACACGTCTAAATCCTAAATCGTATAATGTTTGTAAATGTACTCTTGTGGTGTTATTTGGATGTCCTTCAAAGCTAAATTCAAAACCATCAGCAAGAGTTGCGCGCTTGATTATGCTATTAATCAACTTCTTTAAATGTTCAGGGCTAAAAAAGGTTGGCGTTCCACCACCTAAATGCAACTCTTTAATTTTAGGTTTATCACCTAACAAATTGCAATATAAGTCCCACTCTTTAAGAAGAGCGACAATATAAGGCATCTCTACCTCATGACGTTTTGTGATACGCTTATTGCAACCACAAAATGTACACAAACTCTCGCAAAATGGTAAATGAATATATATACTTATACCTTCGCTATCATTACTCTCATTAAAAGAGCGCAGTAACGAGGATTTCCATCCATCTACTGAAAACGTTTCGTTATCCCAATACGGAACCGTTGGATAACTAGTATAACGAGGACCAGCAACGTTATACTTACTCACTAAATTACTCATACCTAATAATTATATACAAAAGTAATTTTATAGTTTTATTTAAAACATGACTTTTGTCATGCAAAAAAACGCAAAAATCAAGCGTTATAAAACCTATATTTGCAAATACACTAATATTGACTTAACTTTCATTCGAAATATAAATACAACGCTAAATCATGAAAAAATCAACTATTCTTTTAATAGCTTCAGCATTAGTTTTATCTGTATCATGTAAAAATGACACTAAAGAAAAAGAAATTACTCCTGAAGGAGAAGTCACTAAAACTGAAACAAAAAAAGAAACTACTCACAAAAAAAAATCAACAAGTTCGGCAGATGCTAAAATTACTGTTACTCTTGAAGCAAAAAGTGATAGTGGTGTTACAGGTAATGCTGTTTTTAAACAAGAAAATGGAATTGTTTCTTTAATGGCAGTTTTATCTGGTTTAAGCGAAGGTACTCATGCTGTACATTTACATGAAAAAAGTGATTGCTCATCTCCAGACGGAAAATCTACTGGAGGCCATTGGAATCCAACTGCACAACCACACGGAAAATGGGGTTCAGACAAAGGATACCATAAAGGAGATATAGGAAATTTTACAGCCAATGAAAAAGGGCAAGGAACTATTACATTTGCTACTGACGAATGGTGTATTGGTTGTGGTGATCCTGCAAAAGATATTGTTGGAAAAGCTATTATTATTCATCAAGGTACAGACGACTTTACATCGCAACCAACTGGCGCTGCAGGAGGTAGAGTAAGTTGTGGTGGAATTATAAAATAATTGAAATTATATAATTTAAAAAAAGCTACTTATTCAAGTAGCTTTTTTATTTTTATACCTTTAAAACTAGACCCATGAATCCTTCGGCTAGAGGCTGGATAAATAAATTATTAAAATCGTTAGACACGTCAAATTCTAAGATAGAATTAGAAAAGGTGTATTTTGATTTAAGAGTAGCTGGATTTCTTTATGGAAGCAACCTTTTAATCATAAATAAATCAATTGATGATTCCGATTTTACTCAAGAAGAGCGTTGTAAAATCAATTTGCTTCTGGCACTTTTATACACTTACAATACAGAAACTAGCAATAACAATTTTATAGATAGTGTTATTAAGTTTTACACCGAAATAAATGAACATAAAACATCTGTTTTTTCGGATATTCTTGGAGGTAAAATTGCTTCAGCTACTTTAGAGCGTATTCTACATAAACGTATACAAATTGATAATAATGTAATTACAAAAAATTTCAATTACTTTATTACTAATGCTTTGTTATTTGTAGATGTTTTGGCTTATCAACAATATCTAAAACAAGGAAATATAAGTGAAGATTATATCAAACATATTGAAGCTAATTTAGAAACCGTTGTCATTAATGTTTTAAACGCCAAACAAGAACGCACAGAATATGATAACAGTTTAATAAAGCTTCTAGAATCTTCTTTAAGATACCACGACCATAAAAGTAAATCATATCAAGAAGCAATAAGCTCAGTTAAATCTGGTTTAGAAGCACACTACTTATTAGATATTGCTTGTATGTCTACTTGGAGCGATCAAGTAATAGATACAAACGAACGCTCATTTTTACATCAATTAGGTAATGACTTAAAGTTTGAAAAAGCAGTTGTTAATGACGCCATTAACTCCGTTAATAAATTTTACACTAAACACAAGGACAACATTGCACTATTAAGCTCCAAAAACCTTGTAAAAAGCTTTTATGATAACTCAAGTAAAATGGTTAGTAAGCTTATTTCTAGAAATAGTAAACGCTTATATAAAGAACTAAAGGAAAGTAAAGAACTTGTAAAACTAATTTCACAATCTACCAAAAGAGACCTTAACGAAGAAGAACAAAAAAAGGTACAAGAACAGTTATTAGATTTATTTAAATCTATACCAAGTTTAGCAATATTTATGCTTCCTGGAGGAGCTTTACTATTACCTTTGTTTATTAAATTTATTCCTAAGTTATTACCATCGGCTTTTGATGAAAATAGAATTGAAGAAGATTAAGTTAAAACTAAATAAACAATTACATTTGCAGCATGGGATTAACAAACAACGATATATTTAAAAAATTAAGAGTCGCTCACAAATTAAGAGATACTGACATAGTAGAAATTTGTGCTTTAGTGGATTTTAAGGTTACAAAAAGTGAGATCAACGCATTTTTTAGAAACGAAAACCATCCTAAATATGTGGAATGTGGAGATCAAATACTACGAAATTTTTTAAATGGTCTTATTATTCACTTAAGAGGTCCAATGCCACCAAAGCCTGAAAAAAAGGGTTAATTCTTGTAACAAGGCTTAATAATACTGTACTAATAAGTTATAAATCCTTGAAAATGGCACTAAAAGACTACTACCAGATTTTAAATATTGATGAAGAAAGTGATTTAAAAACTATTAAAATTGCTTTCAGAAAACAAATTGCTATTTACCATCCTGATAATAATAAGTCTCCTGATGCAGCAGAAAAATTTGAGTTAGTAATTGAAGCATTTAATGTTTTAGGTAATGAAGAAAAACGCAGTAAATATGATGTACTTCGTTTACAGCAAAAAGAAAACAATATACCAGCAACAGTTATTACTTCTCAAGAAAAAGCTAATGAAACTTGGGAAGAAGAAGCAAAAAAAACATCTAGAGAATATTGGTCTACTCCACTAGAACAACTTCTTTTACTAGATATTTTTTTAACTACAGATATACTAGGTGATTTATTTACTGGAACAGGAGATATTATTGATTCTGCTAGTGATGCACTAGATGGCTTATTTGATATCTTCTAATTATTCTAGCCAATTTTTAAAATCTTTTACACGTTCTCGTGCAACAATAACCTCTTGCTCATTATAGGAGTTTAACTTTATTTGAAGCCTTGAATTGGTGTAACTAATTATATCTTTTATAGCATTAATATTTACAAAAAATTTACGATTGATTCTAAAAAAAGTATGAGGCTCTAACTCTGCTTCTAAATGCTCTAGTGAAGAATCTAAAAGATAGTTTCTACCTTCGGTAGTATGCAAGTAAGTACCTTTATTTTCGCTATAAAAACATTCTATATCGTCAATATTAATCAGTTTAAGATGCTGTCCAACCTTTACAGAAAAACGCTTTTTGTACTCTCTCTCAATTGGGTTGACCAATAAATTCTTGATATCATTAAAATCTAATGTTACAGATTGTTGCTTTGGCAAACGTTCTTGATACTTATTTACTGCCTTTTCTAACTCATCTTCATCAATTGGTTTTAGTAAATAATCTATACTATTAAGCTTAAATGCTTGTAAAGCATACTCATCATAAGCAGTTGTGAAAATTACAGCAGACTTTATATCTATAGTATCAAAAATTTCAAAAGACAAACCATCACTTAATTGAATATCTAAAAAAATAAGATCTGGATGACTATTATTTTCAAACCAATCAATAGATTCTTCAACAGAATGCAACATTGTATTTGCTTCTACATTTAGTTTAGCCAACATACGTTGTAAACGTCTTGCTGATGGTTTTTCGTCTTCTATAATTATTACGTTCATACTCTAACTTAAAATTATTCCTAAATCTGTTTTTGTTTCATTTATTAGCGTCGTACTTATTATTCAAATTTACGATGCTCTTCTCGGTCTTTATCCATATACTCTTGTATTTTTCTTTTTTCCCAGTCCTTTCCAAACATAAAATCTGGACCAAAAACACCTAAGAAATGAAAAAACAACCCTATTCCCCAAAAAAGTGGTGTTGCAAAAGTACCAAAGTGCCAAAAGCCACTACCAGAATTAACACCAATTAAAATAATTAGAAATATATTTACAACTATATATACTGCCAGGTGCCAATAAAATCCAACTAACTTATCCAGTTTCTTTTTTGCTCTTAAATAAGCCTCTTCTTTTTCAAAATCATATCTTGATTTTTGTTCATCGTATGGTTCTATATCGTATCGTTTCATAATGTTTTTTAATTAAATTTATTTTTTTCTTCTTCTTCCATAAATTGTTTAATCTTTCTCTCTTCCCAATTCTCTCCAACAATCTTAGGTAAGATAAACACAACAAATGCATGTATTATTAGCCCTAATCCCCAAAGCATCCACATTCCAGAAAAACTCAGGTCAAAAATAGCTTCTTCTAAAGATTCGCCTCTTCTAATATTTCTAATAATTTTATATCCAGAAACTAATAAGTTAGCTCCAATATAAACTGTAAGATGCGAATAAAAACCTCTTAATTTATCTACACGTCGTTTTGCACTTAAATAAGCTTGTTCTTTATCTAAATCGTTCATAATCTAAGTTTTTAATTCCAACGTTTTTTATTTTCCTCTTCTTGCATGTATTGCTCTATCTTTTTACGTTCCCAACTACGTCCTAGAACACCATCGTTAACATAAACTTTATATGCATGAAATATTAATCCCATTCCCCAACCAAACATTGGAAACCAAAACCATTGAAAGTTCCATGATGTTCTATAGTTAATGAAAATTAAAAATGGTATAACAAACACGTAAGAAATTAAACTATAATAAAACTCTTTTACTTCTTGAACGTGCTTACGAGCTCTAACATAACTGTCATCATATTGACTTTTTGTTCTTGTTCTCATAACTGATATTTGTTTTGTAAGCATAGGTATTGCCACTGCAAAACGTTTTGCTTCTTGATTGATTTTTACTTTTCTTTCGGTTAATAGATTGTAGCGCTGACGAATATTATCTAGTCCTACACCACTACTCTTTTTCACTATTTGTTTTGGCTGTAGATTATTTTCTACAATTAATTCTCCATTGCTCTCAACAATCTTAATATGTAAAGGTTTACTACTAGTAACCATATTATGTTTTACTGCATTTTCAAGTAATAATTGTAAGGATAATGGAACAACTTTACTCTCTGGATTTGAAGCCTTTTCTGGGATTTCAAAAATGATACTATCTTCAAATCGCATTTTAAGTAATGACATGTATACTTTAGCAAACTCTAACTCTTCATCTACAGTTACTAAATCCTTATTTTTTTGCTCTAACACATACCTATACACTTTTGATAAGGCCGTTGTAAACTTTTGTGCACTATCTGGATTTTCGTCAATTAAACTTGATAATACATTAAGGCTATTAAATAAAAAATGCGGATCTAATTGATTTTTTAAGGCATCAAACTTTGCACTTGCTGTTCCTGCTATTACCTTTTGTTCTTTAATCTTGCTCTTTTGCATTTCTTTGTAATAATAGAATGCATGAAAAAACAATGAAATAACAAGTGTAATTACTAGAGATATTAAATAAAACTCAGCACTTTCATTAGTAATAAACTCCTCCCAAGTTTCTCCTTCTAAAACAAGGTTATGGAACACTCTAATTATAAAAAGAGTTACTAGAGTTATTGCTATTGAGCCTAAAAATCCAATTACAAATCGATATTTTTTATATCTCGCCCAATTAACTTTTGTGTTTATATAATCGAAAAAATAAGAGTTTACAATACATATTGGAATAGAGTACATCATGTAATATCCAAATAGAATTAAAAAGTTTCTATCAAACTCTATACTATTCCCAGAAAAGTATCTAATTACTTGGTCTATTATTAGAATAATACTTCCAATAACAACTCCAATACCAACTACTTTTATAAACTCTTTCATTACTAATAAAATTAAATCTACTTACTACAAGAGCTTAAGATTTGTTCAGCTCTTTCTTTTCCCCATTTTGGGTGAAAACTTGTTTCAGGTTTAAAGTTAGCAAAAAGTTCTAAGGCTCTTTCTACATCTTTACAAAATGGTGCTGTATCTTGTCCAAAAAAGCGAGCGCTTCCCATGTCCCATTCTGCCTTATTAAGTATTACTCTTGGGTTATTAGGAGCAATTTGTGTTGCTTGTGAGTATAATGCTGCTATTTTACCTGATAACGTCATTCCATAAGTAGCTCCATCATAAGCAACCCAAGCTGTATGTAATAATGCTTGCATGATCATAATTTCTGGGTTATTCTTTGAAATTGCTGTTGCATCATTAATTAAATCTTGTGCTTTGTTTAATTGTGCTGTTAGCTTGTCCTTATCCTTTTCTCCAAAACTTTGTACAATATTTACTTGTGCAGCATAGTAAGCAGGAAGCCAGTTATCTGTTTCAGCTTTAGCAATTCTTTCAAATAAATTTGCAGCTTCGATTGGATTAGTTCCCCATAATTCAAATGCTTTTTGCATTCCTTTTTCATAATTTGATTGTGCACCAATAAACCCTGTTATTAATAGTGCGATGATTAATGCTAATTTTTGCATGACTGTTTGTTTTAAATTGATACAGCAAATATCCACCTAAAGTCTTCTTTATTAAAAATAGGTTTACCGAATTGTAATTTTTAAATGACGAATTGTAATTTTTTAATAAAAGAGAATTAAAAACTGTAACTTTATAAACCTCAACATGTCTAACCTGTATAAAATCAACCAAATGAAAAAATTCTTTTTAGCAATTTTAGCTTTATGCTTTTTTGCAACAACACAAGGTCAAACCGACAAAAGGTTAAAAAAAATTGATACTGAACTAGAAAAGATTCTAGAAGCAACAAAAGCAGCTGGATTTGCGGTTGCAGTAGTAGAAGGAGACAAAGTTATCTATGCCAAAGGATTTGGCTATAGAGACTATGAAAACAAAATACCTGTAGATGCCAATACACTTTTTGCTATTGGATCATCTTCAAAAGCATTTACATCTGCCGTTTTAGGAAAATTGAGGGAAGATGATAAATTATCGTTTAATGATAGTCCTCTAGAATATATTCCTGAGCTAAAATTTTATAATAACGACATGAATAATAATATTATCATTAAAGATTTAATGAGGCATAGTACAGGATTACCAAGACATGATGCCTCATGGTATTATTTCCCAACTCATAGTAAAGACAGCTTAATAAAACGTATTGAGTATCAAGAACCTTTTACTGGAATTAGACAAAAATGGTATTACAATAACTTTATGTTTCTAACTCAAGGTGTGATAGCGGAAAGAATTACTGGAAAAAGTTGGGAAGATAACATAAGTGATTACTTTTTTAAACCATTAGGCATGACAAGAACAAATGCTACAATTGCAGAAATGAAATCGGCTAGTAATGCCGCTTTGGGATATCAGCTTAAAAAAGGTGATATTATATCTAAAATGGATTATTATGATATTGCTGGAATGTCACCAGCAGGAAGTATAAACAGTAGTGTAAATGATATGTCTAAATGGTTAATTACTTGGATTAACAATGGAAAATATAAAGACACACAAATAATTCCTGAAGAGTATATTAAAGAAGCTATGAGCTCTCAAATGGTTATTGGTGCTGCATTACCAAGCGAAGAATTACCAGATATGCATTTTGCAAATTACGGTTATGGCTGGATGTTACAATCGTACAGAGGTCATTATCGTGTTGAACATGGTGGTAATATTGATGGATTTTCGGCTAGTGTTGCATTTTTTCCAAGCGACAAAATAGGTATTGTAGTATTAACTAATCAAAATGGATCTGCAGTAACAGGTTTGGTAAGAAATACCATTTCAGATCGATTATTAGGTGAAGGTACTACAGATTGGACACAGCGCTATATTGACAGACAAGAAAAAGCAAAAAAAGCACAAGAAGAAAACAAAGATGAAGATAACGCTGCTAATGTAAAAGGCACAAAACCATCACATAACAAAATTGAATATACTGGAACATACACAAACCCTGGTTATGGTAAGTTTGAAATTATAGTAAAAAACGATTCTTTATTTACCAAGTTAAATACTACAAGTCAATATATAAATCATTATCATTATGATACTTTTGAACTCATTGATGTAAACGAAGGTAAAGTAGATACTACACAAATAGGAAATGCTTTAAAAGTAATTTTTAACAGTAATGTTGGTGGTGAAATTTCAAACCTAGAAATAGAAATTGAACCTACTCTAGGACCAATTAAATTTAAACGTACTCCAAACACTATAGATGTCACTAACGAATCATTACAAAAATATGTTGGCTCTTATGATTTACGTGGTAATGAAGTAAAGGTCTATATTAAAGACGAAAATGTACTATATGTATTTTTACAAGGACAACCAGAATATGAGCTACTTCCAGTAGCTGAGCATAAATTTAATCTTAAAATTTTAGATGGATATAAAGTAGAGTTTACCGAAGGCGAAGATGGGACTATCTCTAATTTGACATTTGTGCAACCAAATGGTAAATTTACAGCAACTAAAAAAGGTGATTAAATGAAATTTAAAGTATTCTTTTTATTGATAGTAACATTAGTTTCATGTAAACAAAATAGCAATGAAACTAAACAACTACCAGAAAATTATAATAAAAACATTGAAGCTTATAAAGCTGACTTAGATTTAAGTAGAAAAAATGGTTATTTACAACTTACTGGTTTATTCAAGTTAGACTCTTTACAAAACACTTTTGGAAAGGATTCTATTAATGATTTTGTTTTAAATATTGACGCTTTACCCAATACCATTGGTCAAGTTTCTATTTTAAAAGAAGGTATTTATTTTGAAGCAAAAAATGATGTGAAAGTTGTGACTACATTAGATTCTGTAATTACATTAACTAAATTACATTTAGATGAATATGGTAGTTCAGAAAAATTATATCATGAACAACTAAATTGGCAAGTTATTACACGTTCTAATAGTTTATACCTTAGAGTTTGGGACACTAAAAATCCAGCTATTAAAGCCTTTAAAGGATTCAAAAGCTTTGTGATAAATCCAAATCTAATATTTGATGCAGATTTTAAATACTTTGAAAAAGAAAAAACAGAATCTGTTAACTCACAATTAGGCGTTAATGCCAATACTAATTTTATTGGCCAAGTAACATTTAATTATAACAATAAAGATTACACTTTAGATGTTGGTTCTGGAGGTTTTACTATGGTTGGTGATGAAACCTCTGGTGATTTAACTTATGGTGGAGGTCGCTATATATATTTAGATTTACCAAAAACTAATGGAAAGGTTACTTTAGATTTTAATTATTTATATAATCCTCCATGTGCATTTTCTAAATACACTACATGCTTATATCCTCCAGCTCAAAATAGATTACCAATAAAAATATTAGCAGGCGAGCAAATAGCAAAAAAATAAAAAAAGCCCTCAACTTAGTATTGAGGGCTTTCTTATTAAAGCTTGTAATTAATTATTTTGTAGTTTAAACATAATCGGTACACTATAAGGCACTTTTACATTTTTACCACGTTGTTTTCCTGGAGTCATTTTAGGTAACTTCTCAATAATTCGAGCAGCTTCTTTTTCTAAAATTTTATCTGGTCCTCTAGTTTTAATTCCTGTGACATAACCATCCTTATCGATAGCAAACAATACAAAAACTCTTCCTTTAATTCCAAGTTCCATTGCAACATCAGGGTATTTAAAGTTTTTCATAACGTGCTCATTCATCTTTTTTTGGAAACACTTCTTTAATTCTGCATTAGACTTTCCTTTACATCCAGGGAAAATTGGAACTTTTTCTACAACTGCAAAAGCTACTTCTATTTCTTCTTCTACTTCTTCTACTTCTACATCATCAATAGCAAATTCGCGTTCTTCAATACCTTCTTCTTGATCTGTTTCTGTACTTTCTATAATAGTTTCTTCTATTTCCTCAACATCCTCAACTATAGTAATTACCTCTGGAGTAGCAATTGGAGGTGGTGGAGGTGGCGGAGGTGTATCAATATTTAATAACGGTATTTCTTCTTCAATAACTTCTTCAACTTCTAATATGTCCATTGCTAAATCTTCTTGATCATAAGTTTTATAATTCAACATATTGTAAGTAATCAATAACATAATATTAAGTCCTATAGCAAAGTATAGGCTACTGTTTCTGCCAACTTCAAGGTTGGGATTTTTTTTCGCTTCCATGATTACAAGATTTAATAACCTAAAGCTACTTGATTTTAAGCTCAATAACTATGACATTTATCAGTTCATGGAAAAGTTGAATTTTTACAAATTATCTAACTGATTACTCTTTTTATCTTCACTAATTGTCCAAAAGAATCCTACAAAAAAGAACTGATCTGCAGCTGGACGTAACGTTTGTCTAGCAAAATTACCATTCATATCTGGTGTATTTGCATATTGATATCCATTAACATTTCTTATTCCTAAAACATTATTAACCGAGAAATACAATATTTTTTGTTGACTAATTAAATAAGCCCAATTGATACTTAAGCTATTATATGACTTTGTTTTTTGATTTAAAAAACCATCTAAATTAGGATTAGTATAAGTACGTCCAGATGCATATGCATAACTAAAACCTACCTGAGATTTCCAATCGTTTATCCAATACTTACCTACAACAGATAAATTATGAGTGTTTGCAAAGTTTGGTTGTGCTGCTTTAGGATAACTTCTATAATCTCTTTCAGAATCCAAATAAGAATAGCTTAACCAATAATCTACATTTTTTATACTCTTACTATCTCTCCAAAACAAGTCCAAACCTCTAGCAAATCCATCACCTTGATTATTATAATTGCTATCAAAGCTAGGGAACTCATCATCATACTTAATCAAATTATCGTAATTTTTATAATAAGCTTCGGCTCTAAATATTTTACCTTCATCGTTAAATTGATAATTAAATATATAGTGAGATGTATTTTGAGCTTTTAAATCTTGTTCAAATTTTAAAACATCGCTATTTGGATTCTGGTAAAAATTACCATAAGCTAATGATATTTGACTTTTATCAGACGTTTTATAAGCCAATGATAATCGAGGTGCTATATTTAACTCTTTAAATAATTCACTATACTCGGCTCTTACACCAGTTTTCATAGCTAATTTCTTAGAAAAAAAGATGTCTGCTTCTGCATAAGCTGCACTGATGTTGTTATTATAACCATAATCCACTTTCTCTGTGCTTATGTCTCGATAATCTTCATTAAAATCTGTAATGAAATATTCAGCTCCAAAATTTAACTTAAACCTACTACTAAATCTGCGTTTTAATTTCACCTTAGCATGAATTGAATTTTCAAGACTATTTACATTAGCTTCATCAAAATTCACTTTAAAATTGCTATTTGTGTAACTTAAACCTGAAAACAAAGACCATGTATCAGATATCATTCCTTGATAAGAACCATTGAAGTATAAGTTTCTATTTTTTAATTTGAAGTGTACTCCTTCTGGGGCATTAATATCTTCTTGAGTTAATTCAAAATTTGATGTATCAAAAGCCGAATACAACTTAAATAAACCATTATCTGTTTTTTGCCTAAAAACAGCTTCTCCAGATAAACCTTCATAAGGCTTCTCCCAATCATTCCTATCTGGAAACAATGCCACATATGGCGCTAAATTTATATACGATGCATTAACACTTAACGAACTCTTTTCCCATTTTTGGGAATTTCCTAAGGTTGCTCCTACACTCATTATACCAATATCAGTCTTTTCTTGATCTGGTTCATCAATAGTATTTAACAACAATACACTAGATAATGCTTGTCCATATTCGGCTGAATAACCACCAGTTGAAAATGTAATTCCGTCAAATAAAAATGGTGAATATCTACCTCTTGTTGGAGTATTATTTGTAGTTGGTGTATATGGTGTAAAAACGCGAATTCCATCAATAAAAATTTGTGTTTCTTCAGCTTCTCCTCCACGCACAAATAAACGTCCATCCTCAGCTACTGTTGTAGTTCCTGGTAATGTTTGCAAAGCACCAACAAAATCTCCCAATGCACTTGCAGTGGTAACTACATCTAAAGGTTTTAGAACATTAACTTTACTATTATCGCCAGCTGAAAATTTTCCAGCTGAAAGCACTACAGCATCTAAAGTATTTACATCTTCTTTTAACTTTACATTTAAGTTAACCATAAATTTAATATCACCAACCATAGTAAAAGTTTCATATCCTAAATAAGATACTATTAATGTTTGAGATCCTGCTTCTGTAGTACTAAACTTAAAAACTCCAGACTCATCTGTAGTACTTCCATCGTATGTACCTTCTAAATATACGTTTGCTCCTAAAATTGGATTTCCTTTTTGGTCATTTACTGTACCATTTATTATTGTCTCTGCGCTAAGAGACATTGTTATTAAAAAGATAAAAATTGAAACTATTGATTTCATAATTATTAAATTGTTTGGTTTGATTGATGGGTCAAAATTGCGATATAACCTTCTTAACCAAAACTTATAATTACCGAACTGTAAAAAATTACAGACGAATTGATTATCTTTAAAACTCAAATCCAACTAATGAAAACTAATAAGCTAACCTTATTTACTGTTTTTTACTTTGTTATAGTAATAACTACTATAATTAGTAGCTCTGTAAAAGAAATTGCAATGCTTCATTACTTTGCAAAACCTGCTATATTAACTTCTTTGATTATTTTTTTTATAAAAAAATGTAATGGGCTTTCAAAATTCACCATACTAATTACTTTGGGAGCTTTAATATTTTCATTGTTAGGTGATATTTTATTAATGTTTGACAATGATTCTCCAATGTTTTTTATTGGTGGATTAGCAGCATTTTTAATTGCGCATATAATGTATGTCTTCGTTTTTTTGAAACGCAAGAACAATACTAGAAACCCTACTATAATTGGAATTACCCTCTTTATCTATGGAGCTATTTTATTATATATCCTAAAAGATGGTTTAGGTGAAATGCTTGCTCCTGTTTTAGTTTATATGGTTATAATACTAACAATGGCTGTCTCGGCATATTTAAGAAAAGGAAATGTAACTATTCGTAGCTACCTTTTAGTTTTTTTAGGTGCTGTAAGTTTCATAATTTCTGATAGTATTTTAGCTTTAAACAAGTTTGTTGAACCTTTATGGCATAGTAACATTAGTATCATGCTTACTTATGGTTTAGCTCAATACTTAATTGTTAGAGGAATATTATCTCAAAACTACTAATCTTCCCTCTTAAAAGGTCTAATTATTAACCTAGCTGCTTTGTCAAAGTTTATATAGTTATAACTCCAATTAAAAAAAACTACAACCCTATTTCTAAAGCCTACTAATGCCATAAGGTGAATAAACATCCATACAAACCACGCAAAAAAACCAGCAAATTTAAAATGCTTTAAATCTACAACAGCTTTATTTCTACCAATAGTTGCCATCGAGCCTTTATCATTATAAATAAATGGTTTCATTGATTGATTATTCACTTTCCTTATAAGATTTTTTCCTAGAAGCTTACCTTGTTGAATAGCTGGTTGTGCAACTTGCGGATGACCATTAGGATACAATTCAGTTTTCATTAAGGCAATATCTCCTAACGCAAATAAATTATCATAGCCTTCTATTTGATTAAATTGGTTAACCTTATATCTATTAGTTCTATCCATTAATACTTCGGCTTTTAAACCTTTAACTGGAGCACCAGTTACACCTGCAGCCCAAATAAGTGTTTCTGATTGTAACTCTAAATCAGTATTTGTAGTTATTTGATTTCCGTCATAATCCTTAACATACGTACTACAGTGCACATTCACACCTAGTTTTAACAAAAACTCTTCAGCCTTTTTTGAAGCATGACTACTCATAGGAGGCAATACTCTATCGTTACCCTCTAATAAATGAATTTGCATTTTGTTAATATCCATATCTGGATAATCATGCGGTAAAATGTGGTTCTTCAATTCGGCTATCGCTCCAGCAAGCTCAACTCCTGTTGGTCCTCCTCCAACTATTACAAAATTAAGTAAGGCTTTACGTTTTGCTTCATCTTTAGTAATAATAGCCTTTTCAAAATTTTGTAATATCAAGCTTCTAATGTTCAATGCCTGAGGTACTTTTTTCATTGGCATACTATACTTTTCAACTTTCTTATTACCGAAAAAGTTAGTCTTTGTTCCTGTTGCTATCACTAAATAATCATAAGCAATATTTCCAATAGAAGTTTCAACCTCTTGTTTTTCAGAATTTATATAATTGACTTCTGCTAACCTAAATACTGTATTCTTATGATTCTTTATTATTTTTCGAAGAGGATATGCAATCGAATCTGGTTCTAACCCAGCTGTCGATACTTGGTATAATAAAGGTTGAAATGTATGATAATTATGTTTGTCCAATAAAACAACTTGAACATTATTGTTTGCTAGAGATTTAGCTAAATTTACTCCAGCAAAACCTCCTCCAATAATAACTACTCGAGGGTACTTTGATTTAGGAATATTCATAAAAGCAGTGTCAAAAAAATGTACTACAAATTTACGATATAAGCACTTTATAAACTATTTTTAAATATTATTTTAACGCAGTTGTAACAATTTAAAAAAATAAGCTACTTACATAGTAACTAACTAATCGATATTGGATAAAAAGCTTGAACATAGTTTTGTAGAATTGCTTGAGAAGCATCAAAACATTGTGCATAAAGTTTGTAGGTTATACACCAACAATCAAGATGCGCATAATGATTTGTTTCAAGAAATCACCATACAATTATGGAAGGCTTACCCTAAATTTCGTGGTGACGCCAAATTTAGTACTTGGATGTATCGTGTTGGATTAAATACAGCTATTACACTGTATAGAAAAAGCAAGCGTAGAATTAACACACAAGAATTTGAAGGTGTTCAATTTAAAATTAAAGCTGAAGAATACGATGATACTGAAGAGCAACAGCTAAAGCTTTTATATAAAGCAGTACACCAACTTAATGACATTGAAAAAGCGCTTGTTTTCTTATATCTAGAAGACAAAAACTATAAAGAAATAAGTGAAACCTTGGGAATTAGTGAGGTAAATGCAAGAGTGAAAATGAATCGTGTAAAAACTAAACTAAAAACCATACTAAATCCGTAAGCATTATGGATGAATTAGAATTATTAAAAAAAGACTGGAATAAACAAGGAAACAAGTTTCCTAAACTTTCCTATGACGAGATATACAGCATGATTTTAAAAAAATCTTCTTCAATTGTGAAATGGATTTTTATAATCTCTCTATTAGAATTTGTGTTTTGGGGCATTATATCATTTGCTTTAAAAGATACTGAAGCCATGTCTAGATTTGAAAGTTATAATGCCGATAATATTATTATTCCGCTTACTATTTCTAGCTATATTATTTTAGGCTATTTTTTCTATCGATTCTATATGAATTACAAAAATATTTCAGCAACAGATAATGCAAAGAAACTGATGCAAAACATATTAAAAACACGCAAAACTGTTAAGCAATATGTAGGGTTTAATCTTATCTTTTTATTTATTTCAACTTTTGCAGTATTAGGTATACAGTTTAATAAAGATGAAGAAATGATTTCTGTTATAGAACAAGCCTCTGCTAATGGTGAATTATTTAAATTTTACGCAGTTACAATTTTAATAACACTACTTGTATTAGCTATTGCTATTGCTGTTATACTATTATTGTATTATTTAATATATGGTATTCTATTAAAACGTTTAAATAAAAACTATAACGAATTAAAGAAACTAGAAGTTTAAGTAACTTACCATTCGCGTTGCTTATTAAGCTCTTCTTGAGCTAGTAATTCTTTCATTGGAATTACTTTTAAGAATGACTTGTGCTGCTCTATAGCATACTCAATTTTCTCAACAATTTCTGGAATTGTTTCGTTCTCATAGTCAATTTTTAAAGGTTCTTTAATTTCCATTGACTGCAAAATATTCTTCTTTTTTATTCGAAGTCCTTTTTTATCAAACGAACGTCTAAAACCATCAATAACTATTGGCACAACGATTGGCTTATAATGCTTTATTATATGAGCAGTTCCTTTTCTAATTGGCTTAAAAGGAGTTGTTGTTCCTTGAGGAAACGTAATAACCCAACCATCATCTAGTGCTTTCTTAATATTAGAAATATCACTCATTTTAACTTGACGGTTAACATTTTTACCTGCAGATCTCCACGTACGTTCAATGCTTATTGAGCCAGCATATGCTAATATTTTTGGTAACAAGCCAGAACTCATTGTTTCCTTAGCAGCTACATAATATAAATTAAGCTTAGGATTCCATAAATAGCCAATATTCTTAATGTTATCATCTCTACCACTTAAGCTAGCATTAAATACATGAAACATTGCTACAACATCGGCAAAATATGTTTGATGATTAGATATAAATAAAACATTAGTATCTGGTAAGTTTTTTAACACTTCAGAACCATCAATTTGCATTTCATTAAAACCTCTGTAACGTCTATGAGACATTGCGCCAGCAATTCTAATAAGCCATTTTTTTAAAAACAAATAGTGTCCAAAAGGGTTTTTCTTAAACATACCCATAAGTTATAATTAGTTTAGAGAATGCAAACGTACACAATTTTTCGCTTTATGAATTATAAGAAAATCTCAAAAAACTACTAAATCATGCCATTTTTCATTAAAATTCAGTGATTTTCAACAAAAAAATAAAAAAGTTAATTATAAAAGCATTTTTAACGAATCTTTTATCTCACTCAACATCATTGCAGTTGCTCCCCAAACCACATGTCCATTAAGTTCAAATGCTGGCACTTCTATTTTAGTATTCAATGATGTTTTTACTAGTTTACTCACTACAATATTTTCATCAAGAAAATGATTTAAAGACACTTCAACAATTAATTCCACTTCATCATCTTGCTTTATAAATTTTGGTGTGGTTCTAGAAATACCTAAAAAAGGCTGCACATAAAAATTACTTGGTGGAATATAAACTTCTGTCATTTGTCTAAGCACCTCAATTTGTGATACTAAAACACCTACCTCTTCATAGGTTTCACGAACAGCTGCATCTTGTAACGAATCATCATTAGGTTCTAGTTTTCCTCCAGGAAACCCAATTTGTGCAGAATGCACTCCATTATACGTTTTTCTTAAAATAAGTACCAATTTAGTATCTCCTATATTATCTGGATAAAATAAAGCCATTACTCCTGCTCTTTTAGCACTTTTCATACGCTCTTTATACTTCTCTATAAGTTCTTGTCTAAATGGAGGTGACATTTTAAATTGAGAAGCTTGAGCTGGTAACTCTATATTTTTTATTTTTGAAATCGATATTAAAAATTCGTCAAAGTTCATAGTGAAATTAAATATAACTTAATGCAAAAGTATTTATTATTCTGTGTATTTGTATTACTCTTTAATTGTGAAGATAATCAATCTAAAAAGAAAACTATACCTTCAGCAAAAACGCCTACTAAAACTAAAGTAGATTCGGTTAGCAATAGTAAAAAAATAAGCGTAAATGATACTGAAGAATCTTATCCAGTTTTAAACGATAAAAATGCAATGGAGTTCTTTTTACAATATGAAAAAGAACACAAAGAAAGTAAAGTTAGAATAGTAACCGATTTTGGTAATATTGATATTCAGCTTTTTAACAACACAAAATTTCATCGTGCAAACTTTATATACTTAGCAAAACAGAATTACTTCAATAATACCCAATTTTATCGTGTAATAAATAATTTCATGGTGCAAGCAGGTAATAGCGACGACAAAGCAACCTCTAGAAAACGTAAAAAAATTGGAAAATACTTATTACCTACAGATACAAAAAAAGGTTACAAACACCACAGAGGTGTAATAAGTATGCCTAGTAGTGAGATTGATAACCCTCATAAATTAGCATCTCCTTACGAGTTTTTCATAGTGCAGCAAACTCCTGGAGCATACTTTTTAGATGGTGACTACACTATTTTTGGTCGTGTTACTAAAGGAATGGACGTAGTAGATAAAATTGCTGCTGTAGAACGTGATGAAGCTGATTGGCCTTTAAGAAACATCTACATAAAAAGAGTAGAAATACTTGATTAAATCTTCACAGCATTTTAACTAAAGTTTCTACCAAAATTAAGTACATTGTAGCTCCAAAATTCTAAAAAGAATTAAGGAAACATTTATTAATTAAAAAAAGCAACCACATGACAACACAATCAATCACCAAGTATGCTAAAGTTTTTAGCTTAAGCATAATGGTAGCATTTGTAAGTTGTAAAGAAGACAAAGTCGAAACTAAAGACACTAGTATGACGACCAACAATTTACTATTACAAGAATGGACAGGACCTTATGGAGGTACACCTGCTTTCGACAAAATGAAAGTAGAAGACATTAAAGAAGCAGTAGAAAAAGGTATGGAATTAAACCTTGCAGAAATTGATGCTATTGCTAACAGTACCGAAGCTCCAACTTTTGAAAACACCATAGTAGCTATGGAACGTTCTGGAGCTGAGTTGGATCGTGTATTTTCATACTATGGCATTTTAAGTAGTAATATGTCTTCGCCAGAGTTTAGAGCAATACAAAAAGAATTGGTTCCTAAACTATCTGAATTCTCTTCAAAAATTAACCAAAACGAAAAATTATTTCAGCGTATAAAAGCTGTTTACGATGCATCTCAAAAAACACCACTTGAAGCAGACCAACAGCGTGTTGTGGATTTAACATACAATAGTTTTGCTATGAATGGTGCAGAACTAGATGCTGATAAAAAAGCACGTTATGCAGCTATTAACAAAGAACTTTCTACACTTTATAACAAGTTTGGAGACAACGTATTACATGACGAGGAAAACTACGTAACATATTTAACTAAAGACCAACTTGGAGGTTTAGCTGAAGGTTATATAAAATCGGCAGCAAAAATCGCAACTGATAAAGGACAAGATGGCAAATATGCAGTTACTAATACACGCTCGTCAATGGACCCATTTTTAACGTACTCTACTGAGCGTGAATTACGCAAACAAGTTTGGTCTAATTACTACTCAAGAGGTGATAATGGTGATGCGTATGATAACAATCAAATTATCGCTGATATTTTGAAATTACGTCGTGAACGTGTAGAGCTTTTAGGTCATAAAAACTATGCAGAATGGCGTTTACAAGATAGAATGGCTAAAACACCAGAAAATGCTATGGCACTTATGGAAACTGTATGGCCTGCAGCAATTGCTAGAGTTAGTGAAGAAGTAGCTGATATGCAAGCAGTAGCTGATGCTAATGGAGATAACATTACTATTGAGCCTTGGGATTATCGCTATTATGCTGAAAAAGTTCGTAAAGCTAAATACGATTTAGATAGCGATGAAGTAAAACAGTATTTACAATTAGACAAATTAACAGACGCTATGTTTTATGTAGCTGGTCGTTTATTTAACTATAACTTTACACCTGTTCCAGAAGGTAGTGTTCCTGTATTTCATGAAGATGTAAATGTTTGGGAAGTAACAGATAAAGATTCTGGAGAACATATTGGCTTATGGTATTTAGACCCTTATGCTAGACAAGGAAAACGTTCTGGGGCTTGGGCTACAACATATAGAAGTCATACAACTTTTGATGGTAAGCAAACTGTTTTAGCATCAAATAACTCAAATTTTGTAAAGCCTGCTCCTGGTGAAGCACTTTTAGTTTCTTGGGATGACGCTACTACATTCTTCCATGAGTTTGGACATGCATTACACTTCTTTTCTTCTAATGTAAAATACCCAACACTTAATGGAGGTGTTAGAGATTATACTGAGTTTCAATCTCAATTATTAGAACGTTGGTTATCTACAGATGAAGTGATTAATCAATTTTTAGTTCATTATAAAACTGGAGAAGTAATTCCTCAAGAATTAGTAGCAAAAATTAAAAAAGCTGCTACATTTAACCAAGGATTTGGAACTACTGAATATTTAGCATCTGCAATTATGGATATGAAATTTCATTTAGCAGACCCAGCAAATATTGATGTAGACAAATTCGAGCGTGAAACTTTAGCTGAACTAAAAATGCCTAAAGAATTACCAATGCGACATAGAACACCACATTTTGGACACGTGTTCTCTGGTGAAGGATATGCTACTGCTTACTATGGTTATATGTGGGCTGATGTATTAACTGCTGATGCTGCAGAAGCATTCACAGAAGCTCCTGGAGGTTTTTATGATAAGGAAATGGCTGATAAATTAGTTAAATATTTATTTGCTCCTAGAAACTCAATCGACCCAGCTGAAGCCTACAGGTTATTTAGAGGTAGCGATGCTAAAGTTGAAGCACTAATGCGTGACAGAGGTTTTCCTGTAACCAAATAAACGATAATGAATTATAAAAAAGGGAAGTGTGTTACACTTCCTTTTTTATTTATTATATTTTAAGTTATTATTATAAAGTCTTTCAATTATGAAAAAAGGGGTTTTCTTTTTTTTAATATTACTTAATACATTTTCATATGTACTCAGCCAACAAAAGATAAATCAAAGCTCCAAAACAAAGCTTAGTATTTTATTTATTGGTAATAGTCTAACTTATACAAATAATTTACCGCAACTAGTTGAAGAATATGCTAAACCATATGGCATAACACTTAATACTAAAATGATCGCATATCCAAACTATGCAATTGAAGATCATTGGAAAGATGGCAAAGTGCAAAAACATATTTCCAGCAAAAAATATGATTTTGTTATTATTCAACAAGGCCCTTCTTCTCAAAAAAATGGAAGGAAAATGTTAATTGAATATGGTAAAAAATATAATGATTTATGTAAGCTAAATCAAACTCAATTATGCTATTTTACTGTTTGGCCTTCATTAAGATACTATTATACATTTGATGATGTTATAAAAAACCATAAAGATGCAGCAGAAATAAACAATTCAATTCTACTACCAGTTGGAAAAGTATGGAAAGAATATATTGACACTACAAACAATAAAAAATATTATAGCTCTGATGGATTTCATCCTTCAATAACAGGTAGTCAAATTGCAGCAAAAATAATTGTAGAAAACTTATTACTACATAGTAAAAAAATTACACAAAAAAGTGATTATTAATCTATTATTTTAATTACACAAAACATCTACTATACTTTTAGTCAAAGGCACATCACCATATTTTAATAGCTTTTTATGAAACAATTTAAAGGAAAAATCATGCTTTGATTTTTCTTGTTTTAAGAGCTCTAAAAACTTATTTGCACCATATTTATAAGTAACTACTTGTGCAGGCCAACGTTTCATTCTATTAATTTCTCTAACACCAATATTATCTTGATGTTTTATATGCTCTTTCCAGAATAACAGTGCTTTATCATCAGACCATCCGTAGTAATTTATAGCGACATCTAAAGCTACTCTTACCGAACGAATTAAATCCCATTCCCATTTACCATATTCGTCGTAGATTGTTTTATAAACGCCTAACTCTTTACCTAAATATTCTACATAAGCTCCCCAACCTTCTACAAATCCAGAATACCAAAACAATTGCTGTATTTCTGTACGTTTTATAACATTGTTTAGGTTCATTTGATAATGATGTCCTGGAATGCCTTCATGGATGTATATCCAATCAAATTGACGCTTGTTAAAAGGCTTGTCAAAGTAATTATAGAAAAAAGTATTGTTATTATAATAAGCTGGTACTTGAGAAAGCGCTTCGTTTGTTCCTTGTGCAATTGTTACATCTGGAACTTTATCAATGTATGGAAATAATTCAGCTGATTTTTTAGCAACCTCTTTTTTTACTTTCTCAAAATTAAACTGGATATCTTTTACTGTATTGAAATAAAAAGAAGTATCATTTAAATAAGCATTAAAAGCTTTTTCAGAAAGACCAGATTTTACTTGAATGGCTTTCATTTCAGTTTTCACTTTTTCTATTTCTTGCAAACCAAAATTATAAATTTCGTCTGGTGTTACATTTGCATTTACCCAACGTTTTAAAAGGTAGGCATACCATTTTTTACCATTATTAATAGAATAAATACTTTTTGTATCGTCTAGATGAGTATTGTAATTCCATTGCTTCTCTAAAAAGATACGTTCTAGATTTAAATCGATTTCATAACGCATTAAATGATAATCCAATAGTTGATATTCATCAAGATTATGAACAGATATGTTTTTTAATTGCTTTTGAAATGTTAGAAAAAAAGCTTCTTGATTTTTAATCTCAGATGATTGCTTTATCGCTCCTAAATTCTGAGTATAATTCACTTGTAAATAAGGTAATTGTAACGCTCTGTATCCTTTTACAAAATCAGTTCTAAGTTTATTGACATTGCTGTTTTGTGATACAACTGCTTGAGAAAAAGCTAATAAAATTATCAGTAAATAGTTATGGATTCTTATCATACTTATTATGTTTTAGGTGCATCCATAAATGCTGTAAAATCAACTTTCCATTCGCCTTCTTCTTTAATAAAAATGCCAATAAATCGAATGTCTCGTGCAACCTTATCTTCTGTATCAACTAAATCGAATTTTTCGATTTGCTTATGCAAATACATGACTTTATTTTTGGCTATAGGAATAAAATCTACCGATTCTACTTCGCTATCATTAGCTCTGTTACCTGCATCATACCATTGTTTTACAAGAGAAAGATATTCGGTTCTATTACGAATTTGATCTCCAAGCATATGCCAATTTTTATAATTCTTAGAAAACTTTTTTTCATAAGCTTCCCATCCTTCATTAGCGAGAATTAAAGGAATATTCTTCTTTAGTGTTTCAATTTCTTTTTTGTCTTTTTCTGATATTGTATAATTTTCTTCTTTTTGATTACATCCAAAAAATAGTATTAATACGATAAGTAGTGTAAAAAGAGGTTTCATTTTATTAATTCAATAATTTGTTAAAAAGTGGACGCAATTCATTTATTAAACCTGAACCTCTTGTTCCGTTTGTAAAAATGATATAACCATTTTGATTAGGTAAAAATCCTGAAAAATGAGCTCTATAAGAATCATTTGCTCCTCCATGAGAAAACTCAATATTTTGTCCGTTGGTATTTATTCTAGGTCCTAATCCATAATCACTAGGCGCAACAGGTTGCATCATATCTGTTACAGTTTTTTTAGGCAGATAAGATGTGTTTTCTCCTTGATGAGCTTTCATTAGTTGAATCATCAATTTTGAAAAATCACTTGGAGTTGTCCATAAACCAGAGGCAGCAGCTTCTGGCATAGATTGATAACCTCTTGGTAAAGCAGTAGGTTTTCCACTTCTATTATGTGCTTTCGCAATATTTCCGAATGATTTTGGTAAAGGATTTTGATAACTACTTCTGTTCATTTTTAGTGGTTGAAACAATAATTCATTTGCTGCAACATGAAACTTTTTATTTGTTAGCTCTTCAATTACTAATTGCTCAACTGTAGTACCTCCACCAGAGTACCTAAACTTACTACCAATAGGAATATTTACATAGACACTACTGTTTTTAGCAGGCCATTCTCCATTTAAAATTTGTACAGTTGTTGGCAATTTTTCATCTGGAAGAAAGTCTGCAAAACCATGTACAGTTAATCCAGCAGTGTGAGACATGATTTTTCTTAATGTAACAGCATTGTTTTTGGTGTACTGATTATCTGGTACCTTCCATGAACTTAGATATTCGTTTACATTTTTATCAATATCTAATTTTCCTAGTTCTTGTAATTTTAAACTAATGGTAGCGGCACCAACCTTACTAACTGAACCTACCGAAAACATAGTTTCGGTATTAATCTTTTCTGGTTTTCCCTTTTGAATGTACCCAAAACCTTTAGCCCAAATCAATTTTCCATTTTTAATAATAGCAAAACTGATTCCTGGAACATTATAATCATTCATTTTAGATGATAATCCAAAATTATGTAATGTCTCTTCATAAATATTTTGAACAGTAACTTTGTGTTCATTTGGCTCCTCATAATCGTTAAACGAGACGAATAAAGCACCTACCATAAATAAGAAGAAACTACTCAAACCAATTATTTTAAACTTTCTCATGATTTAACTATTAATATCCTAATTCAAGTTGATTAATCATAATTGCCAAAGCAATAATTATGGAAACACCAATTAAAACAAGCCCAATTACAAATTGCCTTTTCATTTTATACCACATGATTAATCCAGAAATTGCCCAAATTATCATTAACACAGCCAAAGAATCTGCAAAAAACACAAATAACCATTCCAAAGAAAAACCTGCTACTGGATAACCATGTACTTGGTGTAGATTTACAAAAAAATAATTCCATTTAAATTTTCGTTGGTGAAGATCTATTAGCCTATAATCTCCTGACTGTAAATTATAAATTACTCTATAATCATTATCATTAGTAGTAAGATCAAATTCCAAATTTGGAATTCGTTGCGCTCTAGATCTATCAGGAGTTATACCACGATTTTCTAAGGCCTTTTCTACTTTTTGTAAAATGTCATCAGTATTAAGTTTTTTTGGAGCATTGATAATCCCTCTATTTACTGTATTATTTTCTACAAAATCAGGTAAAACAATCATTTCTACATTATTTGTAGGAATATCAATTTTAACTCTATGATCAGCCTCTTTATTAGTATACCTCAATATCATGGTATTACTATATTTTATGTTATCAAGTTTAAAACTATTAATGTTATTCTGATTTTTAATAGAGTCTGCTATACTTGCCGCAAAAGTATTGATATTAGGAAATAGATTATTTAGTTGACTATCTCCTTCTAAATGAAATGTTTCTACAGATCTATTCTCACTCATAAATGCTGCATGATTAAACATTAAACCTGATAATCCAAAAATAAAGATATATGGAATCATAAAAAGACCAGCATACAAATGAATGCGTCTATTTAGTTTATGAAATTTCTTGAGCTTACTTTTATTTGACATTAAATACTTTTATATAAATTTAATTAAAACCATATCTAGGTGGTGTAATATTATTTAGTCTTAAATATAACACTGTTTTTGCTCTATGATTAGTAATATGATCCCTCATAAACAATAAGGACTGCCATTTAGTAAGCGGAAACGCTCCATGACTTTTCCCTGTTGCCTTTAAAGCTGTATCTGATAATGTTTTCATATCATTAATAATAGTATCAAATGTAGTTTCTAAATCGCTTATAATTTGTTGTTTGGTCATAGTAGAAGCATCTTTTTCTCTTCCAGAATAACTTTTTCCTAGTATAAAACGTGTATGCATAGAAAGCATACTATTTGCAATATGATTCATTTGTTGTCCAAAACTTTTAACATCGGAAGTTGGACTATAACTATATTTACTCTCTGGCATTGCTTTAGCTACTTCAACTGTTCGTTGTTTGGCTAACTCCCAAACTTTTATCTGATTTTTAGCAAAATCAAAATCTTGTGATTTTACTGATACTGCAACTAGTACTAGTGCTATAAATATGTAGATATTTTTTTTCATAAGTGATTTTTTTAATATTAAAAATTACAACTGTAACTCTTTAATCGATTTTTAAATTAAGATGCTGCCATTGGATATATTGTAACTTTAAAACACCTGAACTATTCTTATTATACTTGATTTCCACTCCATCAATATCTGTAGCAAGCACACCATCAGACTGAAAATAAAGCTCTGTATGAATTTCAAAAAAGCTCTTCATCTTTCTATTCATAGTCAAGAATAACCTCCCATTTCTATCTTCTATAGTTACCTTTCTTCCTTCAATTTTATAGGTACCTATTAACCCTTCTTGTAAATCATCTGGGATTGAAACACGAGATATTTTAACCTTATAACTTCTAACAGCATCTAACCATGAATCTTGATTGCTAGCTTTATCAGAATAATAATACTTAACCAGAATATCTGGTTGTAAAAATGTACTTGTATCTTTCTCCCAACTAGTTGACCAAAGTGTATGCGTCAATGACACTATTATTCCAGAATTAGGTAAGGTTGCATACCTAATATCACCTACAGTATTTACGCCTTCTGCTGTTGGTTCTCCCACAATAACAGCTTTAGTATTTAATTTTAAAATGGAGACTAGTTCTAATAATGTTCCTCGTGTTGTTCTACTAGTAAGGACAAACAAATTTCCGTTTTGATTAATGGCTTTTGCATCTCTTAAAAGGTCGGTAAACTTTTTCAGCTTAAAACCATTACCTCCTCCTCCATAGCGTACGTCTAAAATAATCTTATCTGCTTTCTTTCTTTTTATAAGTGTTTCTATTTGGCTTACAAAATCTGAAAATGATTCACCATTCTCATTATTTACAATACGCTGTAATTGCACAAACAGTGTTTTAGAATTTGGAAGAAATTCAAACCAATAATTTTCATTTTCATGACTTGTATTTGTAAAACTAAAAAGCTCATCGTTAGGCAATCCTCTTGATAATTGTGCATAATCATTAATAGAACTACTTATTATTTGCTTAGTCTTACCAGAAGCAAATTGCAAAGAAACCTCATTGTCATTATTTCCAAAACCCATTAATTTTAAAACTGATGGCATCAATCCGTAAGCTTGAAACAAATGCTTTTTATAATAATCGTTATCTGCATTTATAAGTGGTTTTAATGTTTCAAAAACTTCTTCTACTGGTGCATCATTAATTTTTACAATTTGTTGCCCAATGATATCTTTATTGGATTCTGTTGCATCAAGCACAAATAATCCATCATTAAACCAATAGGTTTTTATTGGCGAAAGTTTTAGTGCCACACCTTTTTGAAATAAAGGCACATTACAACCTTCATCATTTAGCGTGTTTAATAAGCGCTGTAAACCATAAACAATCTCTTCTTTTTGATTACCAACATCAGAGTCACGAATAATTTCATAAACCTCATCAAATGCCTTTTTATTTTCAGGAATTTGATACGCTGGAACCGTTTTTTCAATCTTCTTTTTTAAAAACTGAAAATCCTCCTGCCATAATTTCTGGTCTATATTAAAGTTAACGTCCTGAGCATTAAGCATACTAATACAGCATAAAAAACTTAAACCAATAAAAACCTTTAACTTCATTTATATTTTAACTTTAGCCTGAATCCATTTTACACTTTCGGCACCTAACATACTGCTATAATTATCTCTAGCATGTTGCATATACGTTCCGTTTCCTAAAGTTTCAGCATTGTGTTGCATAGAGTTAAAATTAACAAAACCATGATCTGCATTTTTAATTAAAATAAAATCGCCTTTACCACCATTTTCATTCACTATATCTGCAATTTTTTGAGCGCCTTTTTCATCTATTGCTTGAATGTCAAACTCTCCATGCATAGCATAAACATTGGTCTTTACTTTTGCCCACGCTTTAATAATATCTACATCTACTAAGCTTTGCCAAAATGCAAAGTGACGTCCTATATATTGGCTGTTTTCAAAATCGCCTTGATTAAAAAAGTCTGCATAGGTTTTGTTTTTCAACATCTCTTCTCCAGATAGTTTCTTAATTAAAAAGTCATCATTAAACTGTAAATTTATTTTACTGTCTTCTTTTATCTGAGCATCAGATACACCAAAATGTTTAGGCTGAATAGTATATAAATCTATCATATAATCGTACCAGTTTTTCCCAATACTTCCATAAGTTAAAATACCACGTGGTGATTTCATGTCGTTTAAAAGAGGTGCTATAACGCCACCCATAGAATGTCCAAACATGAAGATATTATCTGTATCAACAGATTTTTGCTTTAATAAATCCTTGTAGCCTTCTTTAAAAGCAATTAATTCTTCATCAAAACTAATTTCTGAACAGTGCTTTTTACTCTTACTATCACCTACTCCTGGTTTTTCTAAACGATATACAGCAAATCCAGCATTAACCCAATCACTTAACAGTTTTTTCATTGGACTATCATTAGAAACAGTTTCTACTGAACCACAAGTGTAACCTTGTAAAAAATAAATTACTGGAGCATTTTGCTTATGTTTTGGTGTCACCAATATGCTTCGCAAGACATTGTCTTTATAAACCACTTCACTGTAGGTTACATTCCCATTTTCAAAAGACTCTATAGGTCTTCCTTTTAAAGCAGCTGTATTGCTTTCTTTTTTATTATTTGAATAAAACTCAGCTTTTATTTTATCGCCTTCATACAATTGACCTGTAATAGCCAATACGTCTTGAACTGTACTTACTGCAGTTCCATTTAACTTTGTAAGCACATCGCCTTGTTTTACACCTAAATTTGAAAATGTAGAATTTGGCATTACAGTAGTAATAAGTACTCCAGAATTAACTTGTAAGTCCTGTTCAGCAACAATATTTTCATTTAGCGTCTGCATCATGATACCTAACATGCCTTTACGCTTTAATATTTGTGCTTCTAACCCTTGTTGTGCTACTAGCAAAAACGCTAGTAGACTGATATATGTAAATCGTTTCATTTTTTGATAGATGATTTTATAATGTATATGTTCCTGATTCTACTTCGTTAACAATCTCATTAAGTCTATTATGAAATTGCTTTGGTGCAGCTTCCATAACTTTTTTAATATCCTTTACTGCAGCTTTAGTGTTTCCTAAAAAGTATTGACTTAAACCTCTATTAAGTTGTAAAAACCAAGCCTCAGGATATTGTTGAAACTTCTCTTTATTGTAAGCATATGCATCTTGATAGAATCCGTTGCGCATTAAGAAAATTCCAAAACCGTTTGCCTCATTAGCAGTAGCATATAATGCTTTTGCTTCCGTTTTAGTAGTTTCTAATTCTGCTGTTTTATTTAACTTTTTAAGAAGCCTTATTTTGGTTCCTAAATTTCTTAAGTTTTTATCGGCCGCAAAACCACCATAACCACCATTAATGGATCTGTTTGCCCATTCTAGTGCTTCTTCAAGGTTAGTATCGTGATTTAAACACCAATTTGCAGCATCGTTCCACGCTTGCCAATGGTATGTATTTATACCTCTAAGTTCACTTCTAAGACTTGCAACAGTCGTTTTATTTAAATCGACTTCAACCTTAAATGGAACGCGACGTTTATTCCACTCCAATCCAATTATAAGTGAATTTTCAGTACGATCTAAAAATTCAAAATCCATTTGTTCTGAAAATGGAGACTCCACAGCGTCCACATCAACACTCAAGGTAACATCCTTTTCAACATCTAAATAATAACTTCCCCATTGATCGTTACTATGAGCAAATAACAAGGTATATGTGTTTCCTTTTGGAATGATATGAAAACCATATTTTCCTGCTTTTAGTTTTTGTCCTTCAATTAACACATCTGTACTAAATGCAATAGTTGTATTCATATTTGCACCAGCACGCCATGGAATAGGGTTACCTTCTTGCGGAATAATATTTGGATCATTCCAAACATCACGTCCATTTGCTGATGGACTGCTATAATTAATCGTGATTTTAGTAACGCCTAATTTTTGACTTTCTTGAACCTCTGGACTAGACTTTGGCATGTTCAAAGTATGGAATTGTGCAAAAGAAAAAAATGTAACTAATAATAAAACTGTTGTTGTGTAGTACTTTTTTAGCATAATGTGTTTTTATTGATTTATACACACAAAACTAGCCTCTTAACATCTCTAAAATCTCCTAATTCGCGAAATATGGAGATAGATTTAAGAGCATTTTAACAAAACAAACACTACATTAACAGTTATATTTGTAGAAACCAAAACAGAGATGAATACCGCTTTAGTCTTAATTATTTTTTCAAGTATTGCTGTCACTTCTTGTGGATTTTTAGCGAGTTATTTTCTATTCATAAAAAAACAACACAGAGTAAAAGATGTCACACTTGGTTTCCTTTTTATTGCTATTGCATTCAGAATTGCTAAATCTATTTTTTATTATGCTTTACCAGAAATTTCTCCATTAGGAGTTGGTTTAGGCTTTTTTGGTTTTGCCTGTATTGGTCCTTTAGCATTGATTTATTTTTCAATAAATCAAACCAATGAGTTTAAGGTGAAACCAATACAATTATTGCACCTCATATTTCCCATTACTGGATTTACCATTATTTTAATCAATAGTAATTTTGCTTACGACCTTTACTTATTAGCAAACATAAGTTTAGCAGCCTATTTAGGGTTTATTGCTAGTCAATTTGTATTTAAATCTAAAGCTGCTGAATTAACCAAATGGCATAAAGCTCTCTTTTACGCTTTGGTAGTTTTATCAATAATATTAATCTATCAATTGCTTGGTGAAAATATTAATACGTATGCCATTGGTATTGGTTTATCTTCTTTAGTAATGTATTTCTTATTCTTTTATGCTTTACAATCGCCTGTAGTGGTAAAAAAATCGAGTGCTAAAGCTTTACCTACAGAGTTATTACAAAAAATAAAAGTCGCTATTGAAGAGGATAAAATTTTTATGCAACCAGCCATTTCCTTAGCTCAGTTTGCTGAAGCTATTGACACGCCAACCTATTTGGTATCAAAAGCCACAAAATCTATTTACAATAAAAGTTTTCCTGAGGTAATTAATAGTTTTAGAATACAGTCTATTAAACAAAAGTTATCACAACCAGAATTTGCTAACGAAAAAATTGAAGACCTTGCTTACGATGTAGGTTTTAATACAGCTTCTACGTTTTATAATGCGTTTAAAAAGGAAACTTCAATGTCTCCTAGAGAGTACCAAGCTCAAATATTTTCTAAAAACTAAAACCTCAGCAAATTGCCAAGGTTTATAGTGATTTTTATTACAACATTATACTATTAAAAAAGTAGGTTGATTATTTTTTTGTTAATCGCCACTCATGTGTTTATTGTATATCCAAACTTCGTCCCAACGATTGGTAAATGTATCATCTAAAGTGTCTAAAAAGCTATCCCAAGTATTATCTCCATGTAACTTTTCGTAGGCATCTTTAAATTTTCTATCCTCATCAAACTGTGCCCAATTTTTATAAAAACTAACTGCAGCTACGTGACGCCCTAAATCACCTTGCAAAAAGGCATTATAATACAATCCCCAAGGATTGTCTCCTGGAAGAGATTTTATCGTTTCACTTACTTGCTTAAACACAGATTTCATAGTATAACTATGGTCTTGATTAATTTCAAAGTATCTAACAAACATAATTGGATGGTCAGAATTATTATCGGTTAAAGAACTAGTATTCGATAATTTGTCATCTTTAGACCAATATTCAATAGTGTGCACCTTTTTTATATAAGGCATCACATTATCTCTCCAGTCATCATCATGTCCTCCATCACTTGGTCTTGTATCATTATGCTTAAACATCATTGGTCCCATTTCCCAAATAATTTTACCAGAATTTGGCCCAGAACTAATATTGTAAACTGTTGCTTTGTAAGGGTCCTCACTATGATATTTCTCATTATGCTTACGCATATTATCTGCTAATATTTTTAGCTTCGTATTGTCTGGAGTAAGCATAATGCTTTCCCACATTTGGTAATCTTTATCTTCTTGAGCATTAAGAGTTACTGAAACTCCAAATACCATTACTAACATCAAAACTGATGCAAAAACTTTTTTAAACATATTTACTTGTTTTGGTTGATTAATTAATTATCCCGCACAACTATTGTGCAATTAAGTTGTAATAAATGTTTTAGGGAGCTTGTCGTATAATAAATGAATGTACTATGACATTCATTTAAGATGAGAGATCATCTTTGGAGTAAGGCTAAGATACAATTTTTAAAAATAACACACTCAAAATCAAATACATAAAATTAAAAAACACGTATTAACACGTATTAGCTTTCTTACTTATTCCCTTAAAATATTAGAATAAAAAAATAAATTTCAACCCCTGACATAATTTGTCATCAACACAACTACATTTGCATCATAATCAAAAAACAAACAATTATGACAAATGCAATTAGCTGGTTTGAAATTCCAGTAACAGACTACCAACGCGCAAAGAAGTTTTACTCAAATGTCCTTGCAAGCGAAATTACAGATATGCCAATGGATGATGTAGAATATGGAATGTTACCATACGACATGCAAAACAATGGTGTTGGTGGTGGTTTAATTAAATCGGAATTTGCTAAACCAACTCAAGATGGTGTCACTGTTTACTTAAATGGTGGTGACGATTTAAGCGCACCTTTATCGAGAGTTGAAGACGCTGGCGGAAAAGTAATCATGCCTAAAACTGCTATTGGAGAGCATGGGTTTATGGCACAATTTATAGACACTGAAGGCAATAAAATTGCTTTACATTCTATGAACTAGAAAACCAATGTTAAGTATAGTGAATCCGTAATGGGTTCACTATATTTATAGTCTTATGTCACAACTAGCAAGACTTATATCCATACTCACGCTTTTAAAATCTAAGCGTTTAATTACAGCTACTGAGCTCTCTCAAAAATACGAGGTTAGCATTCGTACTATATATAGAGATATTAGAAAGTTAGAAGACGCTGGTGTTCCTGTTATTACTATTGAAGGTCGTGGTTATAGCATAATGGATGGTTATACTGTGGCTCCAGTGCAATTTACCGAAAAACAAGCCAATGCCTTAATTACTGCCGAACATATAATAAACCAATCTAAAGACCAATCTTTTGTTAACGATTTTAATGCAGCCTTAACCAAAATAAAATCGGTTTTTAGAACCTCTATTCAAGAAAAAAGTGAGTTACTTAGCGATAAAATTTATGTACTTAATAACAATCGTGAAACCATAGATAGTAATGCGCTTTCCGAAATACAATTAGCCATTACTAATTTTAATTTGGTAGAAATCAATTACCAAAAACTTAATCAAGAAAACGTTTCCTTTAGAACTATAGAACCTTGTGCTATGTATTCAAGCGAAAATAAATGGATACTCATTGCTTGGTGCCATTTAAGAAACGACTATCGTGCTTTTCGCATTGATAGAATTAGGCAATTTAAAATATTACAAGACACTTTTAAAGACAGACAGTTTAGCTTTAGAGAACACTTTAAAGCCTCTCCTTACAAACACTAAAAATACTTATTTATAAGTATTGATTTTAGTTAAGTAACAAAGTAGTTTTGCTAGATTATTTTTTTGTTAAACATCTAGCCCAAATCATACAAGTGTTCACTAAAAACCATTCAGCAGATAACAAGAGTTATCTTTCAATTTCTAGAAAAGAATTATTACAGCAACAGCTATCGTTGTTAACAATACCTATTACTATAACTGTATTGTATTTCTTATTTAAACTAACACCTTTAATTAATCCTAATATTGGAATTGTTATTGGTATTTGGACAGGTACAATCTTAAAAGTTGTATTTCAAGAAAAAAACCATAACTATATTTATAATTACTCTTTAGATAATACCAATATTAAACTGTATTTAACCAATATTTTTGGTAATACTAAAACAATAACTACACCTTTACAACAAGTAGAAAAACTAAAAGATCATAAGCCTATTATTTGGGTACACTCTAACGATTCGGCAAAAAAATATTCATTTTTAAAAAAGGATCTTGGTAATAAACTTGTAAGCGAATTACCTTAAATTGCAACAACAAGAGAATATAAAAATGACACTAAAAAAAATACTACTAGTAATTACAATCATTAGTACACTTAGCTGCAATTCAAATAAAAAGGAAAACACTGCTATTAAAACTTATCCAGATATAACTATTGTAAGTGCAATGAAAAATGTTATGTGGAAAGGCGAATTAGCAGGAAATATTAACCTCGACACCATCACTAATAAAAAAGGGCTTTATGGTATTGGACCTAAAAGTTATTTAACTGGTGAATTGCTTATTGTTGATGGAAATAGCTACGTTTCAAAAGTTACATCAGACTCAACTATGACAGTTGAAAAAACATTTGATGTTACTGCACCTTTTTTTGTTTACACAAATGTAACCCAATGGGATGAAATAGAATTACCATCTAACATCAAAACCATTAAAGACATTGAAACTCTGGTTGACCAAAAAACGACTGATAATAAAAGACCTTTTGCCTTCAAATTAACTGGAACTATTTCAAGCGCAGTTATCCATATTCAAAATCTACCTGAAGGCACAAAAGTGTCGTCTCCAAAAGAAGCTCATCAAGGACAGATTAGCTATAAACTAGAAGAGCAACAAGCTACTATTGTTGGGTTTTTCTCAACCGAACATAAAGGCGTTTTCACACATCATGACTCCAACATTCATTTACACTTAATTACAAAAGATGAAACTAAAATGGGTCATTTAGACGAGGTAGATATAAAAAACATGAAATTGTATTTACCTAAAAAATAAAACCAAGACTATAAAACACTGTTTTTCAACTTAATTCAATCATAACCACGTAAAAACACGTATTGATTTTCTGACACAAATAAGTTAACTTCGCTTTGCGTTTTCAAATACTACAAACATGAATAAGCTTGTTAAACTTACTTTGTTATTAACCCTTTTTTCTTTCAAAATATATGGACAAGCCTCTGCTGCCAACTCGTCAATTACTTATATAGATGATGGTTTAGCTGGACTGCTACAACAAGTACAAGTAACAATTTTAGATGCTTCTAATATGCCTGTACAAGGCGAAACTGTTACCATTAGCGATAATAATAATGCTACATATAGTCCAGCAAACACATGCATTACAGATGCTAACGGAAATTGTTCTGTTAACTTCACCATGACCATGGCTACAACAGCAGAAATTACTGCCACAATAAATGATGGAGCATTAAGTAATAGTCCACAAACAACTACCATATTTCCTACCCAAGAATTCGTTGCCAATTCTGTAGTTCAATATAGCTCTAATACTCCTGTGGTTGGCGAACCATTTATTATAACTGTTGCTGCTCATGATGTGTTTGGAAATCCAAGAACTAATGAAAACGTTTCGTCAGATTTTATTATTACAGTCTCTGGAGATGGCAGCGCCACTCTCAATCCTACTTATATTGGCAATGGCACTTACAGCTTCACATATAATCCAACTATCGTTGGAATTCACACTTTTGAACTTACTCAAGATGCTACTATTGGTCCAACCAGTACTTTTAATATAGATGCAGGAAGCATAGATTTTAACCAATCAATCACTTTTAATAGCACCACAGTTGAAGCCAATGGTATTGATACTATAGAGTTTACGGTTAACTTAAAAGATGCTTTTGAAAATTTAATTAATGGAATACACAACCTAAACTTTTCTATTAGTGGTGATGCAATCCTATCAGCAAATTCTTGCACTACAGATAATTTTGGCGATTGTACTTCTAGCATAACAATAACTAATACGAAAGCTGAAACCGTTGTCCTTGAAGCTTCAGCAAATGGCAATTCAGATTTTATTAATTTAGTTTTTAATGGCTCAGAAATAGAAATTACAGGAAACTCACAACCAATTAATGATGGCGATACTACTGTAACTGCTTTAAACAATACAGATTTTGGATTAAACACTAGCAGTATAGAAAATGATTTTATAATAGAAAACACAGGAAACGACCTTTTACAAATAACCAATGCTAGTATTACAGCTGTGGACGATTTTGAATGGGAACTTTTAGGATTTAACAGCTTGCCAGTTGTTGTAATTCCTGGTGAATCGTATGTGTTTACCATACGTCATAATAACTTTCTTTCAGCCGAAAACAATGCCTTAGTAACATTGTTGACCAACGATTATGAAGAATCTGAATTTACATTTGCCATTAGAGCTGGTGTAGATAACACTCTTGGTATCACAGACATTGATTTAGAAAACACCATTAGCATTGCTCCTAACCCAAGCAATTCTATTTTTAATATTTACACCCAAAACGTTATAGACAGCATTACCATTTTTGATGTTAATGGCAAGACTTTAAAAACCATACACAACTCCAATACAATAGATTTATCCTTATTAACACGAGGTATATACTTTGCAAAAATTGAAGCTAACAACCAAGTAAACGTAAAGCGTCTTATTTTAAATTAAAGTGCTAAAATTACGTAGAAATACGTATTGATTTTCTTACTAAAAACGAGTAAATTCGTTTATTTACTTTTTTAAAAATAATCTTCAAGAATATTATATTATGAATCTTCATAACAAAAATGAATACTGAAAGGAAAAATCAACATTACATCCCAAAATTTTATCTTAGAAATTTCTCTTATAAAAAGAATTTAAAACAAATTGGAATATTTAATTTAAAAAGAGATTTCTTTTATCAAACTTCTAAATTAAAAACACAAGGCTCTAAAAAATTTTTCTATGGATATGATGGCATAATTGAAGAAAGATTAGGAGAGATTGAAAATCTTCTTTCCAAAACTATAAAGAAAATAATAGAAGAATTAATTATTCCTAAAAAAAACTCAAATCCACATATTGACTTATTACTTTTTGTTGCACTTACAGATTTAAGGAATCCAACTAGAATTGACAATATGAAAGGAATGATTTCTGGAATGAAGGATAAAATATTAGAGTTATACCCAAATACTCAAATTGAAAAATTAATCCCCACATTAACGCATGATGATTTTATTGAATTCTCTATAACAACAATACCAGAAATAACATTTAATATTATCGATTTAGACTTTAAATTATTAATAAATGAAACTGAAAGACCATTTATTAGCTCAGATAATCCTGTTGTTAGATACAATCAATTTTTAGAACAAAAAAGGTGGCCACATGGAAAATGTGGTTATGGAATTATTGGTTTACAAATTTTCATCCCTCTTAACTCTAAAATTGTACTTCATTTTTATGATTCATCTATATACAAAGTAGGGTTCAAAAGGCAAAAAACACATTCAATCAAAAACCTAAAATGTATTGATCAAATAAATACTTTACAATTTATTAATTGTATTGAAACAATATATTTTGATGAAAATGCAAATGAGAATTATATTAGAAACTTAAAGTCTTTATCTCTTAATTTTAAAAAGGCAAACAAACCTCAAGTCGATTTAAGCTACTTAGTTGATAAAGACAATAATGATAAAGAGATAATTAATTTAGATCAAAAAAACCTAATTATTAGCGGAACCACAGATTGTGAAACTAATTTAAAAATAGAGGGAATAAAAATCCATTCTAGAGGAAAAGCTTATAAAATGACAAACAAAGTGACCCAATTAAGAAAGCATTCAAACCACTTAATTAATACAACAAGAAACAATAGTTATTAATTTTCATATTTTATTACAACTAATATTCTTTATCGGAATTTAAAGTCTTTGAAATAAACGTATAGTTAATTGAGAAATGATACTCATGCACAATTCCAAAAGAAATCAAATATAAAACCATTAAACGAACCAAAAAACCAACTACATTTCAGCTTAAAAAACCATTCATTACAATTTTAGTAAGTGTATGTTATTAGGTTTCATTTCAATATCCTATTTTTACAAAAAACTTAATCAATATGACCTTATTACTTATGGCTGCTGGTAGTGGTAGTCGTTACGGAAAACTAAAACAATTTGATGACCTTGGTCCTGCAGGCGAATTTTTAATGGAGTTTAGCATTCATGATGCTATCGAGCAAGGTTTTAACCATATTGTAGTCATTACCAAAGCCGCAAATCAATCCTTTTTACAAGAACACTTATCACAACGCTTACCAGACAATGTTAAGCTTGATGTATTAGTACAAGATATTAACGATTTACCTAAAGGTGTAACGCTTGACACACAAAGAGAAAAACCTTGGGGAACTGCACATGCAGTTTGGACTGCTCGTGATGTTATTAAAAATGACTTTGTTATTATTAATGCAGACGATTATTATGGACAAAAAGCTTTTGAAGGTGCAGCTAAATTTGTGAAAAATGCTACCGAAAACACTTATGCCATTGTTGGTTATAGCTTAAAAGATACCTTATCTGACCATGGATCGGTTTCTAGAGGTGTATGTAAAGCTAATGGTGAACAATTAACATCTATTGTAGAGCATACTAAAATTGTTAGAAAAGACGATATTATTGTTGATGAAGATTCTGGTGCACAATTAGCTCCTGATACTATTGTATCTATGAATTTCTGGATTTGTAATACATCTATCTTTGACTATATAGAAACTTATTTCAAAAACTTTTTAGAAGAACCAAGTAACTTAGAAAAAAGCGAAATTTATTTACCATTTGTAGCGCAAGAAATGATGAGCAATGGTTTAATAGATATTAATGTAATAGACTCTAAAAGCAACTGGTTTGGTGTTACTTATTATGCCGATAAAGAAGAAGCAGTAAGTACCTTAGCAGACTTAACTAATAAAGGTAGCTATCCAACACCACTTTGGAACTAAGTGATGGATAAGCCGCTTTTAAAAAACATACTACAACAATTTAAAGTAGATACTACAAACGTATCATTTACTACCATTAACCAAGGGTACATAAATGATACGTTTTTGGTTAGTATAAATAATACACCTACTTATATTTTACAGCGTATTAATGTAAATGTGTTTAAAGATGCCAAAGGGCTGCATAACAATATTGAACTGACTTTAAAGCAACTTAAACACGAAAAATACCATAGTATTGCATTAATTAAAACCAATGATGACAAACCGTTTTACAGTTTAGAAAACGATATTTGGCGTATACTAACTTATGTTGAAGACAGCGTAGCCTATAATCATACATCTAATAACACCATTGCGTTTGAAGCTGGACGTATTATAGGTTGTTTTCATAGTTTATTGCAACATGAAAACACCAACGATTATCCAGATACGTTGCCTTTGCTTAACTATTTACCTTTTAGAATTACTGAATTTAACGAGGCGCTTAGTAATACAAGTAACGAACGTAAAACCATTGCTAAAACCGAAGTTGATTTTGCTTTAGAAAACCTAACACAATTTGATGCGTTTTATAAAGCAGACTTACCTTTAAGAGTATGTCATAACGATACAAAACTAAATAACATTTTATTCCATAAAGACAATTCTGGATTGTGTTTAATTGATTTGGATACGATTATGAAAGGCTATTTTCATTACGATTTTGGTGATGCTGTACGTACTGCTGTAAGTCAATCTAATGAAGATGAAAAAGACCTTAGCAAAATTAAATTTAATCTTGATTTATTTAAGAGTTTTATAGAAGGCTTAAATAACAACGATGCCTTTTTAACTGCTCAAGAAATAAGCTATTTACCTATTGCTTGTGCACTCATGCCTTTTATGCATGGTTTAAGAGCACTAACCGATTATTTAAATGGCAATATATACTATAAAGTAGCCTACGAAAATCAAAACTTAGATAGATGTAGAAGCTTGTTTAGATTCTCACAACTAGCTTTAGAAAACAAAGAAGCTATTACAAGTATTATTAATAACGAACTTGCATAAAAAAAGCACAACCTGATTAGAGTTGTGCTTTTTTATTAAACCTTTATAGTGATTAAGGATTTGTTTTTACTTCGTAACCTTTATACTTCCACTTAGTAATGCCTCCTTCTAAATCGTAAATTTTTACGAATCCATTCTCTTTCATTTCCTGAGCACAAGAAGCGCTACGACCACCAGACTTACAATACACAATGACTGGTTTTGTTTTATCTAGCTTTTGAATGTCTTCTTGAAAAGTATCAGATCTAAAATCTATATTTTGAAAGCCATCTATAAAGCCTTCACCATACTCCTCTGGAGTACGTACATCTACTAACTGAACGTCTTCCATTTCAGCCAGTTCTTTCATTTCTTCTGGAGTTACTACTTCTATTTCGGTAGAAGTTTCTTTTTTGCAGCTAACCAAAGCTACTGCCAAACATAATGTTAATACTAGTCGTTTCATAATTGATTGATGTTAATGTATAATGTCGCCTTGCCATTGCAAAATACCTCCTAATAGGTTGTAAGCATTTGCAATTCCGAGTTGATTCATGATTTCGCAAGCTTTTTCACTTCTTGCTCCAGACCTACAATACACATAATAATTTTTAGACTTATCAAGTTCTTCTAGCTTATAAATAAAGCCTTGTCCTTGATAAATGTCTATATGCATTGCGCCCGAAATATATCCTTCAGCCACTTCTCCATCTGTTCTAACGTCAATAATAACCGCATTATTATCTGACTCTAATTGATTTTTCCACGCTTCTTGCGTTAAATTCGCCATATCTTATTTTTTTAGCAAAATTAACATTTCTTTAGGATATATTATATAGACGAAAAAAAAACCGAAGTGTTACATACACTTCGGTTTTTTTTTTAAACCTTTATAGAACAACCAATAGCTCTGGTTTTAGTTTCCTTTATTTCTTTACCATCTAGTAAGGCATCAACCGCATCTTCAACATACTTAGTATTAACCTTTGAGGCATCTTGGTAATTATCGTCAATTGCTCCAATGTACTTTACCACATTACCACGCTTAGTTTTTTCAAGTATATACACATGTGGTGTTTTGGTTGCACCATACTGCGGATAAATTTTTTGTCCTTTATCCATTAAATATGGAAATGTAAACCCTTTTGAAGCAGCACGCGCTTTCATTGCTTTCATGTTATCTCCTGGTTTTACATCAGTATTATTAGGCATAATTGCGATTACTGGATAACCCTTAGAGGCATACTTCTTGTCTAAATCTATAATACGATCTTCATAAGCCACAGCATATGGACATGTATTACATGTAAAAATCACGATAAATCCTTTAGCATCATTATAATCTGCTAAAGACACCATTTTACCATCAATATTTTCTAATGAAAAATCGGTTGCAACGTCTCCAATATGATAACCATGGTTTGGTCCTACTGCTGTTTTAGTAGTAAAAGCACTTACTAACAACACCACAGCAATCATTGTAATTGTTTTTAAATATTTCATAGTGTTTAGTTTATAAATTGTTTTAATTCTGTTTCTAACTCTTCGTAAGTAAAAGTTGTGTCGTAAAACTCACGTTTATCTTTATTATAAATGATGGTCACTGGAATTGCGCCATCCCAATTTTCATTGACTTTAGGTATCCATGTATTCATATCAACATCATTTAAAACCAAAACTTTTGATTGTAAATCATGCTTAACAATAAATGGTTTTAACTTTTTATCATATTGATTTGGAAAATCTAAGCTTACCAACAAAACCTCAACATCGTTTGCCTTATAGTTTTTATAAAGTGCTTCAAAATGTGGTAATTCTTTAACACAAGGCGCACACCAAGTAGCCCAAAAGTTTACGACGTAGGTTTTATCGTCCTTAAAGTTTAAATACTTCTCCAATCCATTAAAGTCATGAATTTCTAATTCAACGTTATCTGTGTTAACTTCCTCTTCTAGTTTAGTTACTTCTTCTTTAGTAACTTCCTTATGAGACTCTACATTTACTTCTCCTTTACAAGAAAAAACAAGGATTAATAATAGGTATTTTAAGTACTTCATGATATAAATTTAAACATCAAAACTAAGCTACTTAAAAATTTAACAAAACATTATATCCTCTTCACTTTTATTTTTAGCAAAAAAACATACATTTGTACCAACAACAATTGTATATACAAATGTCTATAGAAACAGATATAAAAAGTACCGTAAAATTGAGGATTAGTGAAAAAACAATAATCAATCTTATTTATACTAATAATTGGTTTAAGGAAAATTCTACTAGTCAATTTAAGAGGTATGACTTATCATCTGAACAATACAATGTACTTCGCATATTAAGAGGTCAAAAAGGGAAACCTGCAAACTTAAGTACATTACAAGAGCGTATGCTTAACAAAATGAGTAATACTACAAGACTTATTGATAAATTACTAAAGAAAGAATTAGTAACACGTAATACATGCCCTAGCAATAGAAGGAAAATTGAAATATTTATTACTGAAAAAGGATTAAACCTATTAAAAGAACTAGATCCTATTACATATCAAAATAGTTTAGACATTACAAAAAACTTAAATACAACTGAATTAGAAACTTTAAACAACTTACTAGATAAGTTAAGAGCTTAACATAAATTAAATAATAATTAAACTTAAAAAATGAAAAACAACGTATTAAAAACAGGACTATTTTTAGCATTAGTTGTAGTACTATCTTCTTTTACTTCAATGACTAAAAAGGATGTAAATATCTCTGAAAGTACAATAAACTGGACAGGACACAAAGTAACTGGGCAGCATGAAGGTACTATTCAATTACAAGAAGGTCAACTACACTTTGACGGAAAAACTTTAGTTGGTGGTAATTTTGTTATGGATATGACGACTATTAACACAACAGATTTAGAAGGTGAATGGAAAGGAAAGTTAGATGGACATTTAAAATCTGATGACTTTTTTGGAGTTGCAAATCACAAAACAGCTACTTTAAAGTTTACTAAAGTTACTGGTAAAGGAAGCAACTATAAAGTAGATGCAGACCTAACTATAAAAGGTATTACAAATCCAATTTCATTTAACTTAGAAGTATTAGATGGTACTGCTGTAACTAAACTAAAAATAGACAGAACAAAGTATAACATCAAATATGGTTCGGCTAGCTTTTTTGATGGATTAAAAGACAAAGCAATCTCTAATGAGTTTGATTTAAAAGTGTCTTTAAAATTTTAAATAAAAGGTAAATCTTTGATTAATAGCAACCTTTTATCGAAAGATTCCTGCTCTTGCAGGAATCTTTCTCATTTTTATTCAATTTTATTTGTTTAAAAAAAATTCATTTCTACATTTGTATAAACAAAACAAATGAACACAATTTTAAATAATACTTGGTGGTGGACTTCTCGAAACAAAAATTCGTGAAGAAACCTATAGTATATTTAATTTAAATATAAAAAAAGGCTTGTCATTCACGACAAGCCTTTTTTATTTTATAATTACAAATAAAAGAAGAACAAAAATATTAGAGATAAATGAAAACATTTAGTCTATATACACATTATAAAAAAATACTTGCTGATACTATTACACCTGTGAGCATTTACTTAAAAATTAGAGATAAATTCCCTAACAGTATTTTACTGGAGAGTAGCGATTATCATACCAACGATAATAGCTTTTCTTATATCTGTTTCAACCCTATTGCTTCTATAAAAGTAAAAGACAATGAGATTTCTCAAACCTATCCAGATGGGAGTTCTAAAAAAAACAGTGCTAAAACCATAAACGTTACTAAAGAAATTCACAAATTCACAAAACGATTTAAGGTAAATTCCGAAAAGACATTTAAGTTCATTAACAATGGAATTTTTGGATATACTACTTATGATGCTGTAAAGTATTTTGAAGATGTAGAAATCACTAAAAAAGACAACTCAATAGACATTCCAGATATTTACTATGCTGTATATCAAAATATAATTGCAATTAATCACTTTAAAAACGAAGCGTATATTTTCGCGCATTGTTTTGATACAGAAAATAATATTGATGATATCCATCAATTAATTAAAGCAAAAAACTTTGCATCGTATAACTTTAATGCAGAAGGTGAAATTGCATCAAACTTAACTGATGATGAATATAAAGAACACGTTGAACTAGCTAAAAAGCATTGTGCTAGAGGTGACGTTTTTCAATTAGTATTATCTCGAAAATTCCAACAAGATTTTAAAGGTGATGAGTTTAATGTATATCGAGCATTAAGAAGCATTAACCCTTCTCCTTACCTATTCTATTTTGATTATGGTGATTTTAAAATTTTTGGAAGCTCGCCAGAAGCACAGTTAGTTGTTAGCGACGGCAAAGCCGAAATACATCCAATTGCTGGAACTTTTAAACGAACTGGTGACGATTTAAAAGATGCCGAATTAGCAAAACAATTAGTAGCAGACGATAAAGAAAATAGCGAACATGTAATGTTAGTTGATTTAGCTAGAAATGATTTAAGCAGACATGGTAGCGAAGTAACTGTCGAAAAATACAGAGAAGTTCAATTTTTTTCACATGTTATTCATTTAGTTAGTAAAGTTACTGGACAAAAACACGACAATGCTACAACCATGCAAGTAGTTGCAGATACATTTCCTGCTGGCACCTTAAGTGGAGCGCCTAAACACAATGCTATGCAGCTTATAGATCGCTATGAAAAAACAAATAGAACCTACTATGGAGGAGCTATTGGTTTTATGGATTTTGAAGGCAATTATAACCATGCCATTATGATTAGAACATTTTTAAGTAAAAACCATCAATTACATTGGCAAGCAGGTGCAGGATTAGTATCTAGATCTAATCCAGAAAATGAATTACAAGAAGTATATAATAAACTAGGAGCATTAACCAAAGCTATAGAAATAGCAGAAAGCATATCGCTATGAAAAAAGTACTAGTAATAGATAATTACGACAGCTTTACATACAATTTAGTTCACTATTTAGAAGATCTGGATTGCAAAGTAACTGTAGTAAGAAATGACAAATTAAATATAGAAGACGTAAAGCCATTTCATAAAATTGTATTATCTCCAGGCCCAGGAATACCTGATGAAGCAGGTTTATTGAAAACAATTATTAAAACCTATGCGCCAACAAAAAGTATTTTAGGTGTCTGTCTTGGGCAACAAGCCATAGGAGAAGTATTTGGTGGTACTTTAATAAATTTAGAAGATGTTTATCATGGCGTAGCTACCAAAGTATCCATTACTGTGGATGATGAATATTTATTTGAAGGCTTAGAAAAAGAAATTGAAGTAGGTCGCTACCACTCTTGGGTAGTTGACAATAATTTACCTGAAGAGCTTGAAGCTACTTCCTTTGACGAAAATGGACAGGTAATGTCTCTAAGACATAAAGTATATGATGTAAGAGGTGTGCAATACCATCCTGAATCTGTACTAACACCTAATGGAAAGCAAATTCTTAAAAATTGGTTAAACTCTTAAGCTATGAAACAGTTATTAAACAGGTTAATAAACCACGAAAACATATCTAGCGAAGAAGCTAAACAGGTATTAGTTAATATTTCTAATGGCGAATACAACCAAAGTCAAATAGCATCTTTCTTAACCGTTTTTATGATGCGAAGTATAACATTAGAAGAGCTTACTGGCTTTAGAGATGCCTTACTTGAATTATGTATTCCAATAGACTTAAGCGACTTTAATGCTATCGACTTATGCGGAACTGGTGGTGATGGTAAAGATACTTTTAATATTTCCACTCTATCATCGTTTGTTACTGCTGGAGCAGGAATAAAAGTATCAAAACATGGCAATTATGGAGTATCATCAGCTTGTGGTTCATCAAATGTAATGGAACATTTAGGGATTAAATTTTCTAACAATCCAGACTTTTTAAAGAAGTGTATCGACAAAACAAATATTTGTGTTTTACATGCGCCTTTATTTCATCCTGCTATGAAAAATGTAGCTCCTATTCGTCGTGAATTAGGTGTAAAAACATTCTTTAATATGTTAGGACCAATGGTAAATCCTTCATTTCCACAAAACCAAATGGTTGGTGTTTTTAATTTAGAATTACAAAGGTTATATAGTTACTTATACCAACAATCAAACAAAAACTACAGCATAGTACATGCCTTAGATGGTTATGACGAAATATCATTAACTGGGAAAACAAAAATTATTTCAAATAATTCTGAAACCATACTTTCTCCAGAAAATTTAGATGTAAAAAAAGTAGAGCAAAAAGCAATCTTTGGTGGAAGCTCTGTTAAAAGTGCTGCTAAAATTTTCACTAACATTATTAGTGGTAAAGGAACTATCGAACAAAATAATGTTGTTTTCGCAAATGCAGGTTTAGCCATTGCTACGTCAAAGCAAATAAGCCATAAAGAAGGATTTGAATTAGCTAAAGAGTCGCTACTTAGTGGTAAGGCAGAAGAAAGTTTAACCGATTTAATAGAATTAAGTAAGTAACATGAACATTTTAGATAAAATAGTTTTAGATAAACGTAATGAAGTTACCTTACGTAAATCCTTAATTCCTATTTCTCAATTAGAGCAATCGGTTTTATTTAATAAAGAAACCTTTTCATTAGCTAACAGATTAAGAAATAGTAAAACAGGAATAATTGCAGAACATAAGCGTCGTTCACCTTCAAAATCTGTAATTAATCAAAGTTTAAATGTGCAAGATGTAGCTAAAGGCTATGAAAATGCAAATGTTTGTGGTATGTCTGTACTAACAGATAGTAAGTACTTTGGAGGTTCTTTAGACGATTTATTATTGGCACGTGCAAATTGTAACTTACCATTACTTCGCAAAGAGTTTATCATCGATGAATATCAAATCATTGAAGCTAAATCTTATGGTGCTGATGTAATTTTATTAATTGCAGCAATATTATCAAGAGAAGAAATAAAGCAATTTTCCGAACTAGCAAAAAGTTTACAATTAGATGTATTACTAGAAGTACATAATGAAGAAGAGTTACATAAATCAATAATGCCATCATTAGACATGTTAGGTGTTAATAATAGAAACTTAAAAACCTTTGAAGTTAGTCTAGAAACAAGTAAAGCTTTAAGCAAATCTATTCCAGGCGATTTTGTAAAAGTATCTGAAAGTGGAATTAGTTCTGTTAATGCTATTAAAGAACTACAACCTTATGGTTATAAAGGCTTTTTAATTGGTGAAAACTTTATGAAAACAGATAATCCAGGAGCAAGTGCAAGTGAGTTTATAAATAAATTAGAAAATTAACGTTATATCGAACACAATCGAGACATAACAAAATGATAAAACAAAGCGTGGTGAGATTCCCGCTTTCGCTAGAACAAATGAAACTAAAAATCTGCGGAATGAAATATCAAGATAATATAAATGCTGTTGCAAGTTTGCAACCAGATTATCTTGGATTTATATTTCATAAGTCATCTCCAAGAAACTTTGATGGCATTATTCCTAAATTACCTGAAAAGGTAGAAAAGGTTGGAGTTTTTGTTGATATGCCAATTAAAGTTATTATCGAAAAATTAAACTTGTATCACTTTGACATGTTACAGCTACATGGTAAAGAAACAACAACATATATAAAAGACCTTATTAAGTGTATCACAGACTCTGGTGTAAAATTTCCTCAAATAACAAAAGTGTTTTCTATAAAAGATAAGTTTGATTTTTCAGTTTTAGAACCATATGAAAGTATTTGTGACTATTTCCTGTTTGATACTAAAGGAAAACATCCAGGAGGTAATGGATACACATTCAATTGGAACATTTTAAATAACTATACATCAACAAAACCTTTCATTTTGAGTGGAGGTATTGGATTAGATCAAATTGATAAGTTAAAAGAATTTCAAAATAGTAAAGCATCAAAATATTGTTATGCAATTGATGTAAACAGTAAGTTTGAAATTGAACCAGGATTAAAAAACATTGAAGAATTAAAAAACTTTAAAAACAACATTTGTCATGTAGAGCATAATCGAGACATCTCATCATGAGATTTCACAATCGCTTGCTCATTTAAAAATGCAATAGCATGAAAAAAACATACAATATCAACAAAAAAGGCTATTATGGAGAATTTGGAGGTGCATTTATTCCAGAAATGTTATACCCAAATGTAGAAAAGCTAAAACAAAACTACTTGAAAGTTATGGCTGAACCAGATTTTCAAAAAGAGTTTAACCAATTACTAAAAGATTATGTTGGTCGTCCTTCTCCACTCTATTATGCCAAACGCCTTTCAGAAAAATACAATACTAAAATCTATCTTAAACGAGAAGATTTAAATCATACAGGTGCTCATAAAATAAACAATACTATTGGTCAAATATTAATGGCCAAACGCTTAGGAAAGCACAGGATTATTGCTGAAACTGGAGCTGGTCAACATGGTGTTGCTACTGCAACCGTCTGTGCTTTAATGGGATTAGAATGTATTGTTTATATGGGAGAAATTGACATTTCTCGTCAAGCTCCTAATGTTGCTAGAATGAAGATGCTAGGAGCTACAGTAATTCCAGCAACCTCAGGAAGTAAAACACTAAAAGATGCCACTAACGAAGCCATTCGTGATTGGATTAATAATCCTATTGACACACATTACATTATTGGTAGTGTAGTTGGACCTCATCCTTATCCAGATATGGTAGCTAGATTTCAATCTGTAGTTTCCGAAGAGATAAAATGGCAATTACAAGAACATGAAAATACCACCAAACCTAATTATGTTATAGCTTGCGTTGGTGGTGGTAGTAATGCTGCTGGTGCTTATTATCATTATTTAGATGATGAAGCTGTAAATTTAATCGCTATTGAAGCAGCTGGATTAGGTATTGATTCTGGAGAAAGTGCTGCTACTTCAGTTTTAGGAAAAGAAGGCATTATACATGGTAGTAAAACCCTCTTAATGCAAACTAAAGACGGTCAAATAACCGAACCTTATTCTATTTCGGCTGGTTTAGATTATCCAGGAGTTGGACCAATGCATGCACACCTATATAAATCTGGTCGCGCAGAGTTTATCTCAATAACTGATAATGATGCTATGACTGCTGGATTAGAATTATGTAAATTAGAAGGCATCATTCCAGCTATAGAAAGCTCACACGCATTAGCAGTTTTTGAAAAAAAACAATTCAAACCTAACGACATTATAGTAGTTAGTTTATCTGGACGTGGTGATAAAGATTTAGAAACATATATCAATCATTTCAACTTATAAATGAAGTATTATTTATTCATATTCATTGGTTTATTATTTACAATAAACATTTCTCAAGGACAAGAAACTCTTAAAGTAGATGTTTCTAAAGACTTAGTCATACCAAAACATTATATCGTAACTAAAACCACTGATAAAATTGATATTGATGGATTAGCTGACGAACCTAGTTGGAAGACTGCTCTATTCAGTGATAAGTTTATAGATATAGAAGGAGTAAAAAAAACAAAATATGACACACAAGTAAAAATGCTTTGGAATAATGATTACTTGTATGTGTATGCAGAAATGAAAGAACCACATATTTGGGGAAACCTTAAACAACGTGATACTATTATTTACTACAATAACGACTTTGAAGTATTTCTAGACCCTTCAAGCACAGGAATTGGTTATGGTGAAGTAGAAATAAATGCGCTTAATACGGTTTGGGATTTATATTTAAACAAACCTTATCGTATAGGTGGAAAAGCAAATTTTGAATGGAATTTAAACAACTTAAAATCTGCAGTAAAAATCTATGGCACTTTAAATAATCCTAATGATATAGATTCGCATTGGACTGTAGAAATAGCCATTCCATTAAAACCACTAATTGGTTTAAAAAACAGACCTAAAAGCATTCCTAAAGAAGGCGAACAATGGCGTATTAATTTTTCTCGTGTACAATGGGATCATGATATTATTAATGGTAAATACGATCGTAAAAAAGCCAACGGAAAGTATTTAAGAGAGTATAACTGGGTTTGGAGTAATCAAAAAGTGATAAACATGCACGAACCTGAAAAATGGGGCTTTCTTCAATTCACAGAACAATCCACATCAAAAAATATTGATTATATCGAAGATGCCGATTTATTAATAAAACAAACAGCTTTTGCGCTTTTTAGAAACACTCGCTATGGTGATTTAAAACATTTACTAAGCAACTCACAAGGTTTTACACAAAAACTTGAGGTAAACTATAGCACTAACAAACAAACTGAAGCTATCTTTTACAAAACCAATTTCGGTTTCGAATATAAATTATCAAGTCAAAACAAAACCTATATCATTAATCAAGAAGGCGTTTTAAAAACAATTGAAAATTAAAACTTCTAACACTATTGAAGATTACCAATCATGAATAGAATAAATCAAAAATTACAAGAAGATAAAAAACTACTATCTATATATTTTACTGCTGGTTATCCAAATATTGATGATACAGTAACTATCATTCAAAACCTTGAAAAAAATGGTGTAGACATGATTGAAATTGGATTGCCTTTTAGTGACCCTTTAGCAGATGGTCCAACAATACAAGCAAGTTCAACTCAAGCATTAAAAAATGGTATGACTACAGAGTTACTTTTTAAGCAACTTAAAAACATTAGAAGCTCAGTAAAAATTCCATTAATAATTATGGGTTATTTTAATCCTATCCTACAATATGGCGTAGAAGATTTTTGTAAAAAATGTAAAGAAATTGGTATAGATGGTTTAATTATTCCCGATTTACCTGTGGATGTATATCATGAAGAATACAAATCCATTTTTGAAAAATATGACTTGATAAATGTGTTTTTAATAACACCCCAAACTAGTGAAGAACGCATAAGGTACATTGACTCTATCTCAAATGGTTTTATATACATGGTAAGTTCTGCAAGTACAACTGGAGCACAAACTGGTTTTGGAGACACTCAAACTAATTATTTTAAACGCATTAATAGTATGAATTTAAAGAATCCTCAAATTGTTGGATTTGGTATTTCAAATAACAAAACATTTGCCCAAGCTACAAAATATACCAAAGGTGCAATTATTGGTAGCGCCTTTGTTAAACACATCACTAACAACAAATTAAACACTATAAATACATTTGTAAATACAATCATAAACTAGTCATAAAAAACCTTAACAAAATCACCAAGTCTTTCCCGTTAGGAAAGGCTTTTTTTTGCAATATATTTTGTAGTTTAGACGATGATCATAAAACCAATAACTAACTAATAAAAATCACAAATGACAGATTTAGATATTGCAAAAAAAGCTCAGAAAAAACACATCACTGAAATAGCTTCAAAACTTGGCCTTAAAGAAGAAGACCTTGAAATGTTTGGAAAGTATAAAGCTAAAATTCCACTTTCAAAAATAGACGAAGACAAAGTGAAGCAAAGTAACTTAATATTAGTTACAGCAATATCTCCTACTCCTGCTGGTGAAGGTAAAACAACCATGTCAATTGGATTATCTGAAGGATTAAACAAATTAGGAAAACAAACAACAGTTGTACTAAGAGAACCTTCATTAGGACCAGTTTTTGGAATTAAAGGTGGAGCTACTGGTGGTGGTTACTCACAAGTATTACCATTAGAAGACATTAACTTACACTTTACAGGTGATTTTTCAGCAGTTGAAAAAGCTCACAACTTATTATCTGCTGTAATTGACAATAACCTTCAAAGTAAAACAAATAACTTAGGTATTGATGCTAGAACAGTAGCATGGAAACGTGTTATAGACATGAACGATAGAGCCCTAAGAAAAATTAATGTTGGTTTAGGAGGAACAACATTTGGTATTCCTCGTGAAACTGGGTTCGATATTACTGCAGCATCAGAAATTATGGCAATTTTGTGTTTATCAAAAGACCTTGCTGATTTAAAAACACGTTTAGGTAATATCTTTATTGGATATACATTCAAAAAAGAACCAATTTTCGCAAAAGATTTAAAAGTACAAGGTGCTATGGCTGCCTTATTAAAAGAAGCTATTAAGCCAAACTTAGTGCAAACTATCGAAGGCAATCCAGCTATTATCCATGGTGGCCCTTTCGCAAATATTGCACAAGGAACAAACACAGTTATCGCTACTAAAATGGGAATGAGCTTAAGTGACTATACTGTAACCGAGGCTGGTTTTGGTGCAGACTTAGGTGCCGAAAAATTCTTAGATATTAAATGTCAAAGCGCAGGAATTTCTCCTAAAGCAGTGGTAATTACTACAACTATACGTGCCCTGAAATACCATGGTGGTGCAGACCTTAAAAACTTAACTGAAGAAAACGTTGACGCACTTAGAAAAGGTTTACCAAACCTTGAAAAACATCTAGAAAATGTACAACAATTTGGTATCAAACCAGTAATTGCTATCAATAGATTTATAACAGATAGCGATGCCGAGATTGAAGTTATTGAAGACTTTGCTAACGCTAAAGGAGTTAGAGTTGCTTTAGCTGAAGTTTGGGCAAAAGGTGGTGATGGAGCTATTGACTTAGCTAAACATGTAATTGATATTGTAGAAGAAGATAGTGCAAACTTTACTCCAATGTACGATTGGAAAATGGATGTAAAATCTAAAATAGAAGCAATTGCAACAAAAATTTATGGTGCGGATGGTGTTGAGTATGATGCAAAAGCAAAAAGAAACCTACGCACTATTGCTGCATTAGGTCTTGAAGAACTTCCTGTATGTATTGCAAAAACACAAAAATCATTATCTGATAACGATAAGTTACTAGGAAGACCTACAGGATTTAGAGTAACTATAAGAGAAATTGAAATTGCTGCAGGAGCAGGATTTTTAGTACCAATTTCTGGTAACATAATGCGTATGCCTGGGCTTCCAGCTCATCCTGCGTCAGAGAATATTGATATAGATAATGATGGAAATATAACTGGATTGTTTTAACAGTTTCCAGTTTATATTTTCATTAAATTTGAGAAAACACTAATTTCTTACTTCTAGAACTAATGGCAACTCGCAATTACGAAGGCAAAAAATTCGAATCAAAAGAGGTCAATAAAATTGTTGACGCCTTAACAGTAGAGGAAGCATTGCAAATTAATATTAACAATGAGCCCTTTACTGTTTCTATGCGTACGCCTGGAAATGATGTAAGCCTTGTTAGAGGTCTATTACATTCCGAAGGTATTATTAACGATGTCAATTTTATTCCAGAAGTATCAATTAAAAAAGAAAACAATAATGGTATCGTTACCATTGTTAATGTAAATATTCCAGAAGATAAACTTGGAGAAGGTTATACTAATAGCAGAAGCCTACTCTCTGTATCTTCTTGTGGAATCTGTGGTAAAACAGAATTAAGCGATTTATCGTTTATTGGTAAAACTATCGACGACCATAAAAAAATTGATATCGATTTAATAAATCAGTTATTCAAAAAAATGAATGATTATCAATTTAATTTCAAACAATCTGGTGGTGCTCATGCAGCAGCAGCATTTTCAATAGATGGGAAGCTACTAGCTTCTATGGAAGATATTGGTCGCCATAATGCTGTAGATAAAGTAATAGGTAAATTAATTGCCGACAATGCTATAAAATCTACTAAAATCCTAACTGTAAGTGGTCGTATTTCATACGAGATTGTGGTTAAGTGTTTTAAAGCACAAATACCATTTTTGGCAGCAGTATCTGCACCATCATCATTAGCAGTGGATTATGCTAAGGAACTAGGAATAACATTATTGGCATTTTGTAGAGACAATAGAGCAACCTGTTATTCTCATCCGCAGCGAACTAAACTAACTAACAAGACTAAAGCAAGTTAAAAATATATGTCAGATAATTTAAGTGAATTATTAGGAAGAAAAGGTGTCCACGACAACCTGTTTGATCATTTAGGACAATTAGCAAAACCAAAAGGAACACCAAGCGAAGAAGAATTAGCTGCATTAGCTAATGACTTTTTAGTTGGTAAAGCAAACACCTTTGGAACAGCTAGTTTTTATGATTTTCTAAAACCAGAGAACAAAGGTAAAAAAGCTTATGTCTGTAATGGAACAGCATGTGTATGTGCTAGAACTCAAGAAAACGTAATTACTGCACTTCAAACCAAATTTGAAGCTGATGAAATTGGACATATGACATGTTTAGGACGTTGTCATGAAAACAGTGCTTTTCATTATAACGGACAAAATTACTCTGGTGATGCTTTAGAACACCTGAATAATATTATTGATTCTGACAACAATTTTAATCAAGACACTTACAATATAAAAGCTCAGCATAAAGCAATTTTAACTGCACCTTTTACAAATGTTGATGATTATTACAAACCTTTTCTAGAAGCGCTACAAAAAGACTCAGCAGCTGTTTTAGAAGAAATTAAAACCTCTAATGTTAGAGGTCGTGGAGGAGCAGGATTCCCAATGGGACTTAAATTAGAGTTTTGTAGAAATGTAAAAAACGAAACGAAGTTCATTATTTGTAATGCCGATGAAGGTGACCCTGGAGCTTATTCAGATAGATATTTATTAGAACATCAACCACATTCGGTATTATTTGGAATGCTAATCTCTGGGTATGTAACACATGCCAAATATGGAATTCTATACATACGTGCCGAATATCCTGAAGCTGTAGATATTGTTCAAGATGCTATTGATGCCTTAAAAGAAAAAGGTTTAATAGGTGATAATATAAATGGAAGTGGTTTCAGCTTTGATTTCAAGATCATTCAAGCCCAAGGATCGTATATCTGTGGTGAAGAAACAGCTTTAATAAACTCTATTGAAGGTCAGCGTCCAGAAGTGCGTGTACGTCCACCGTTTCCTGCTCAAAAAGGATTATTCAATAAACCTACAACGGTTAACAATGTAGAAACGCTTGCAGCTTTGCATTATATCATTAAAAATGGAGGGCAAGCATGGAAGGACATAGGAACAGAGCGTTCCTCTGGAACAAAATTAGTATCGTTAGATAGCTTCTTCAATAACCCAGGAATGTATGAGGTAGAAATGGGAACACCAATGAAAGAAGTTATTTATGATCTTGGAGGTGGGTTTAAATCAGATGTAAAAGCCCTTCAAATTGGAGGTCCTTTAGGAGGTTTAGTACCTGTATCAAGAATAGAAGATTTAACTTTAGATTTTGAATCCTTTTCTCAAAATGGATTTTTATTAGGACATGCTTCAGTAGTAAGTATTCCTTCAGATTTTCCTATGATGAAATTTATAGAACACTTATTTGATTTTGCAGCTTATGAAAGTTGTGGAAAATGTTTCCCTTGTCGTTTAGGAACCAAGCGAGGACACGAACTTTCGGAAAAAGCATTGAATTCAGATTATAAAATAGATCGTAAGCTATTTGCCGATTTATTATCGACATTAGAAGAAGGTTCTTTATGTGCCCATGGAGGCGGAATTCCGTTACCAGTTCGTAATGCCATGGAATACTTTAATGATGAATTAAAACAATACTTCAACTAAAACGAAAAGACTATGAAAACTGCTTATATAGACCATCAGGAATTTGAAATAGTTGAAGGGGAAACTATGTTATCCTTCATCAGACGTTATAAAGAAAAAGGATTAGTACCTACGCTATGTGATGCACCAAATTTAGATCCCTTTGGATCCTGTCGTGTTTGTAGTGTTGAGGTTGCTTTACAAGAAGATGGACCTACCAAAACAATGGCATCATGTCATACACCAGTGGCTGCTGGACAGCATATTTATACCAGTACCGAAAGTGTAAAAGCACTTCGTAAAAATATTGTGGAGTTAGTACTTACCGATCATCCACTAGATTGTTTAACCTGTGAGGTTAATGGTAACTGTGAATTACAAACCGTTGCTGCGCAAGTAGGGATTAGAGAAGTACGCTATCCAGAAGGAGATAATCATTTAGACAGAGAAAAAGATTTGACGCATCCTTATATGACGTCAGATTTATCGAAGTGTATCAACTGTTATCGTTGTGTGCGAGCATGTGATGAAGTACAAGGTCAGTTTGTATTAAGTATGTCTGGTCGTGGTTTCGATTCTAAAATTATCAAAGGGTTAGATACTTCGTTTATGGATTCTGACTGTGTAAGTTGTGGTGCTTGTTCGCAAGCCTGTCCAACATCTGCCATTTCAGATGTATTCCAATCAAAAATGATTAAATCAACCGAAACAACACGTACAATCTGTACCTATTGTGGTGTGGGGTGTAATCTAGAAGTGGCAACAAGCAATGGCGAAATTTTGAGCATTCAAGCGCCTTATGATGCAGAAGTTAATGAAGGGCATACCTGCTTAAAAGGACGTTATGCCTTTAAGTTCTACAATCACCCAGAACGTTTAGATGCGCCAATGATTAAGCGTAATGGTGAGTTTGAAAAAGTAACTTGGGATGAGGTTTATGATTATTTAGCTACTAAGTTAAATGGTTACAAGGAAGAATTTGGTCCAGATTCTATGGCTGGAATTTCTTCGTCGCGTTGTACCAATGAAGAAAATTACTTAATGCAGAAATTCTTTAGAGCTGTATTAAGCACAAATAATATTGATGGTTGTGCACGTGTGTGTCACTCGCCTACTGCTTTAGGTATGCAACGTACTTTTGGTACAGGAGCAGCAACCAACTCCATTGATGATCTAAAAGATACCAACTGTATTATGGTTATTGGAGCTAATCCAACGGATGCGCATCCTGTAACTGGAGCAAAGTTGAAGCAGTTTGCTATGAAGTCTGATAATGTATCTATCGTTATTGATCCACGTCGTACCGAATTGGCAAAATACGCAACACATCACTTGGCATTACGTCCTGGAACTAATGTTGCTGTATTGAATATGATGATGTATTATATCATTACCGAAGGTTTAGCCGATGAAGCATTTATTGATAGTAGAACAGAAGGTTTTGAAGAGTATAAAAAAGAAATTCTAAACCTTGATATCGACAAGATGGAATCGGTTTCTGGAGTTGATAGAAACGACGTAAAAGCTGCTGCCATTGCTTATGCATCTGCACCTAATGCTATGTCTTTCCATGGACTTGGTGTAACTGAGCATTCGCAAGGAACATTTACAGTAATGCAAATTGCAGATTTAGCATTGTTAACAGGAAATATTGGTCGTCGTGGTGTTGGTGTCAACCCATTACGTGGTCAAAATAATGTACAAGGTGCTGCAGATATGGGCGTGCAACCACACCAAGGTGCTGGTTATTTAGACATCACGAAAGACGAAGTCAATAAAAAATATAATGAGTTTTATGGTGTAGATGTACCATCACATATTGGATATAAAATCCCTGAAATGTTTGATGCTGCCTTAGATGGTAAGCTAAAAGCCATCTGGATTATTGGTGAAGATGTAGTACAAACCGATCCAAATACTCAGAAGGTAATAAAAGCACTTAATTCGACTGATTTAGTCATTGTTCAGGAGTTATTTATGACTGAAACCGCTAAACAAGCCGATGTGATTCTTCCTGGAGCATCATTCTTAGAAAAGTCAGGAACATTTACTAATGGAGAGCGTCGTGTACAAGCAGTTCATCAAGTGGTAGAACCTATAGAAGGTTGTAAACCAGATGGACAAATTATAGTAGATATTATGAACCGAATGGGCTATAATCAACCAGATTATACACCAGATGGAATGCTTGAAGAAATCTCTCAAATTGTGCCTTTCTTTGCAGGTATTAAATGGGATCGATTAGGAATAAACGGACTTCAATGGCCTGTTGCTCCAGATGGAACAGACACACAAATTCTACATACTACAGAATTTAAACGTGGAAAAGGGTATTTCGAATTTAATCCATGGAGAGAAACAGAGGAGCTTGTAGAGCATGCTAAAGATTATCCATATATATTAACAACCAATCGTGAGTTAGAGCACTATAACTGTGGTGCTATGACACGTCGTACAGCTAATGAGCAAATTCTTAAAGATGATTACTTAATGATTCATCCAGAAGACGCTAAAGCACATTTAATTAATGAAGGTGACTATGTGTGTCTAGAATCTCCTCGTGGAAAGGTAGATGTAAAAGCACGTATTACTGATGAAGTAAAACAAGGTATCTTAAGTACAACGTTCCACTTCCCAGAAATTATGATTAATAATATTACTGGAGATGTTCATGATAGTGAAGCGATGTGTCCAGAATATAAAGTAGTTGCTGTTAGGATTAGAAAAAGCAAAGGAAAATTTAAGCAACAGTTAGCATAAAACTAAAAGCCTCATCAAGTTGATGAGGCTTTTTTAATACGTATAATTAAGTATATGTTTTATAGGAATTTTCGCTAAATTTGTAGGTCTATATAATAAAAATATACTCCCTAGGGAGTATATCCATATGTTAGCTACAATTTGAGAAACGACAAACTTTTGATATTAGATTTAGATGGAGTTTTAATAACAAATCCATCGTGGAAAGCTGACCGAATTGACTCGGATGGATATTCTGAATTTAATAAATCTTGTGTTGAAAATCTAAACCGACTTCTCACTTTTGCGGAATTTGATATTTGGTTGAGTTCAACTCGGCGTACTGTTAAAACTCTGACTGAATTCAATCTGATTTTTAAAAATCGTGGAATAAAAAAAGAAATCGTCGGATTTTTGCCTGAATACACGGATTGTAAAAACCGAAAAGAAGAAGTTCTGAAATTTATAGCGGAATTTAAAGCATCTGATTTTCTGATTATCGATGATGACAAATCATTAAATGGATTAGAAAGTGGAATAAAAGAAAAACTGATTCTGACTGAATTAACAAAAGGATTTAATTCGGAGAAATTGAAAGTAGCCACTGAAAAAATAAAAAACTGTAGCTAACAACGTATATAAAAAATTGCTTATTTTAGGCTAAACAAAAGGTCGTTGCACGTTTGCTACGTCTGATTTTCCTTCGGAAAATCCTCGCACGCAAACCCGCAACTTTCCATATACAAACACGTTGGCTGTAATTGAAATGAAACAAACTCTATACTTCATAATACTAATTGGACTTTTAAGCTGTCAGAACTCTGAAAAGAAAGTTGAACTGAAAAGTAAAGACTGTAATAACACAAAACTTGTGAACTACATTTATCCGATTAGCAATTTTACTAATGGAAAAACTTTTCTCTACTCTTTAAAATCGAATAGAGAGCCTAAACCCGAATTGTTTAAAAAAAGATATTCATTAAAAGTTGATAAAGATTCTTTACTTTATAGTGTTACGAAAAACTCTCAAGGAATAGTAACTGACTCGACTATATTCATTCTGACTAATGGAATTCCGAAAGTTATAGAATCTTTCACAAAAGTAGATGCTTATCCCGAATTGATACCAACCAAGGATTCTATTGTTGGAAATAGATATTGTGAATTCGGAACTTTTGGAAGCTCATTTGAGTATGAAATCCCTTTTAATGGTAAAGTAGTTTCAAGAAAATTTCAGGGACATACAACTCATAAAGAATACGTGAAAAAAGTTTTCAACGGAATAGAATATAACTGTGCAATAATGGAATCACAAAAAACATTGACGGCTGAATTTAATGGGCGAACGGAAAAATTAAATGGAACTTGGACAGGTTGTACTTGCGAAAGCTTAGGCGAACTTTATTCGACAACTAAAACCGAAGACGGAATGGTGATTGAACACAAACTTGAAGAAATAATTGAGTAATAAAAAACAACTACAGCCAACAATGGCTATAAGTAATTACTTGTCCACGCCTACTTCTGAAAATCCTCACGGATTTTATATTCGGTTTGTATTTGCTTAGTTGCTGAAACATGCAACAAAATTGCTAACTGTAATGACAATCTGACCTACATTAACCTTACTTTTCCGACTCTTTGTCTCTTTAACACATAAGGCATATTAATTGCGTTCCTCTAATAAAATTGAAGATGATCACTATATATAGTAAAAAAGAGACAAATGAAAAAAACTAAAGTATTTCTAACCATTTTTATAGTTCTATTATTAATAGTTTCTACATTCTTATTTTTAAACAGAGATAAATTTGCTTACGTTGGTTCTGTAGACTATATAGAAGTTGACTGTAATAAAAAAAGTGAAATACTTAGTGAAGTTTATATAAGTGATCAAAAAATTAGACGAGAGAATAATCTAATTAAGTACGCAAAAGAAGACCACAGAAATCAAGAATTAGTTATAAGTATAATTGAAAAATGCGGAATGCCTACTTTAAATGATGTAACACAGGAACAAATGGATGCAATTTGGTTAGGATTACAGCATAACACTAATAATATGTATAGAATAAAATATTTCCCTCTTATTGAAAAAGCTGTAAAAAATGGTGATTTGAATAAAGAACAATATGCCCTAATGAAAGATAGAATGCTAATGGAAGAAGGCAAACCTCAATTATATGGAAGTCAAATCAAAAACGGTAAATTGTATAACTTAGAGTCGCCAGAAACTGTAAACAAAAGAAGACAAGAGATGGGACTTGAACCAATAGAAGACTATCTGAAAAGATTTGGCATATCATTTTCTAATTAATAATACCATACACTATATTTAACTTCAATACAAACCAAAATTTCCCAAATGAAAAAAACATTACTTCTTACATTTTTACTTCTTTTATTTTCTAACATATATTCACAAAACAAATTATCGATTGAATTAAAAGATGGAACAGTTTTAAAAGGACTTGGTAGAATTAAAGTTGACGAGACAATTTTATTCAAAAAAACAGAAGACGCTGAAAAAGAAATTTACAACTATAAAACAGTTAAAAAATTGGTCATTTATTCAGATACATCACAACAAGAGTATGAATATAAAGTTGTTGAAGATTCTGGAGGAGTTGGAAGTATTAAACTAATTGAAATTCTTAAAACAGGAAAAGTAATTCTATATCAAGATTATGCTAGTGGTGTAACGTATGGACCAAATATGTCAGGAGGTTATGGCTTTTCAAGCTATTCTAAAACCACTTACTATATTTCTAAAAGTGGTAGTGATGTGGTTACAAACTTAAGAATTGGTAATACATATTCTAAAAGGTTTAAAAAAATTGCTAAAAGATATTTTAGTGATTGCCCAGATTTGTTAGAAAAAATAAACAGCAAGTTTTTTAAAAGATATGGAATCAATGCTGTAGTAGAATATTATAACAAAAAATGTACTGACTAAAAACTGCTTCAATAACAGATCTAACCACCTACTTACTTATCTTATATTCAAACATTTACAAACAAAACTTTTATACTCTAGCAATAAACCTAAAAATGTAAGAATACACTTTCTCTAAAATACATTTAAAAGCATTTTTATGTATTTTAACACATAAAATATGTAACTTGCCTTAATTCTTCATAATTGAAGAAATCAAAAAACACTAAATATTAATCTATTTTAAACAACCTACTATATGAGAAAATTAATACTCTTACTTACCCTTTGTAGTATTTATAATGTGAATATACTGCAAGCACAATCAGAAAACATTGAAGAGTGTGCAGCCAATATCTTGCATAAAGAACTCATGGAAAATGACCCTATTTATGCTACTAGAATTGCTAAAACTGAGCTTAAACTTAAAAGCCTAACCCAAGATGCATCTAGAAGTACTAATGGTACAGTATACCAAATTCCTGTGGTTGTTCATGTAATACATAATGGAGAAGCTGAAGGTGTTGGAGCTAACATTTCTATGACGCAAATTAATTCTGCTATTGATAGAATGAATAATAGGTACAGAAACTTACATGGCTCTAGTATAGATACAGAGATAGAGTTTGTATTAGCACAACGTGACCCAAGTGGTAATGCTACAACTGGTGTTGTACGTGTAGATGGTTCTGGAATTACTGATTATGCTACAAAAGGTATTGGTACAACAGTTGGATCAAGTGTTGGAGCTAACCAAATTGATGTGAAAAATTTAAGTAGATGGTCTAATGTAGATTATTATAATATTTGGGTAGTTACCGAAATTAATGACAATGATGGTCTTTATGGCACTCAAGGTTATGCTTACTTCCCTGGAGCTAGTCCAGAATATGATGGTACAGTTATTATGAATACATGTTTTGGTACTACAGGCACTGTAAATTCTTTTAATAATCAAGGGAGAACTTTAGTGCATGAATTAGGTCATGGTTTTAACCTATATCATACATTTCAAGGTGACGATGCCGACCCTGGAGCTGGCTACACTGCTCAATGTCCTGCAGATACCGATTGTAGTACTGGAGATTGTGTAAGTGACACAGACCCTCACCAACGTGCATCAAGTAATTGTCCTAATGGTACAAATACATGTACTGGATCTAGTATTGTTGATGAAACCAATAATTTTATGAATTACTCTAATCAGTCTTGTGCTTTAGAGTTTACAGCTGGCCAATCTACAAGAATGCGTTCAGCAATTATTGCTAGTCGTCCAGCACTAACAACTTCATTAGGTGGTACTGCTCCTGCTGCAAGTTCGGTTATAGCAACAACATGTACACCAACAACTTCAAATACAGTAAATGGTTTTGGACTTGGTATTTATAGAGTAAACCTAAATAACATTGATGCAGTATCTGATGGTACAGAAGATGAAGGCGATTATATAGACCATACAAGACATCAAACTATTTCGGTTGAAGAAGGAAGTAGTCATACCATTACTATTGAAACTGGTGGCGCTAATCCTGAAAATGTTGTTGTATATATTGACTATAATAATGATGGCGACTTTTTAGATGCCAACGAAACAGTATTTACATCTACCAATAATACGACACACTCAGGCACTATAAACATTCCTTCAAGTGGTATTACTACAGATACACTTTTAAGAATGCGTGTTATTAGTGATTTTGTAAATTTCACTATTAGTGATGCTTGTTACAATCCAAATTATGGACAAACTGAAGATTATGCTATCGAAATATCATCAACTTTAAGTATTGGAGATGTAGACTTAAACAACATTGCTGTTTATCCAAACCCTACATCTAACATCTTAAACATAAAAGGATTAACTGTAGATTCAAATATTGAAGTTTATAGTATTACTGGACAACTTTTAATGAGTGATTTTGTACAATCAACTAATGCAAAACTAGATGTATCAAGTTTATCAAGTGGTATTTACATGGTAAACATAAACAACCATATTGTAAAGTTTGTAAAACAATAAATCAAAGATAAACTCAAAATAAAAAAGACGCTTACTAAATTAGTAAGCGTCTTTTTTATCTGTTTTTCTGTTTTAACATGTTTAAATACATGTTTTCTACTTTAGTTCTTGCCCAAGGTGTACGTCTTAAAAACTTCAAGCTCGACTTTACCGAAGGATCGTGCGTAAAACAACGTATCTTAATATTATAACTCATATACTCCCAACCATAATGAGCCACTAACTCATTAATGATTTGCTCAAGATTTACACCATGCAAAGGGTTATTGGGTTGTGAGCTCATTTATATTATACTTTTAAAATTAAGTCCTTAATTTTTACTGCTTTTTCAAAATGATTCAATTGATATGTTTGAATCCACCAAGTAGCAACTTCCATTAATAACTCAGGATTATCATTTTTATTTGCAAAAAAAGCATAAAACGATACACCTACATTTTCGCCTTTAGCTTTAATCTTGGCTTCGCAAACTGCTACAATTTTATCCTTAATGCTTTGATTCATTTTTATCGTCTTCTATTTCTATTGGCATTTGAACTGCTTTTATGCTGTCGATTTTGTCTTCTAGAACCATTTTGATTGCCTTGGTTAGATTTAGGCTTAGAACGTTTAGAATTTTTATTTCTAGAATTACGTTGGTTTTGTTTTTTCTTAGGTGGTGAACTTGGAGCATTTGGATCTGGCTCAAAACCTTCCATAATTTCAACTGGAATTTTAAGTCCTACAAGCTTTTCTATATCACGCAAATAACCACGCTCTTCTCCACACACTAAGGATAAGGCTACACCACTAGCTCCTGCTCTTCCTGTACGTCCAATTCTATGCACATAATCTTCAGACACATTAGGCAATTCAAAATTTACTACATAAGGTAATAATGTAATATCTAAACCACGAGCTGCAATATCTGTAGCAACAAGCACACGAATTTTTCCGCTTTTAAATCCAGCTAAAGCCTTTGTTCTAGCACCTTGACTCTTATTTCCATGTATTGCTGCAGCAGTAATACCTGTTGCTATCATTTTTTTACAAAGCTTATTTGCCCCATGCTTGGTTCTCGTAAATACTAAAACCTGTTGCCAATTCCCTTCGGTAATTAATTTAATTATCAATCCAGTTTTTAAGCTCTTAGCAACACGAAATACTTTTTGATTTATACTCTCAACTGTTGAATTTTCAGGTGTTGCTTCAACTTGAGCTGGATGGTATAAAATACCATGCGCTAATTTTTTAATGTCTTTAGAAAAGGTTGCAGAAAACATTAGGTTTTGTCGCTTCTTAGGCATTAGCTTAATAATACGCTCAATATCTCTTAAAAAGCCCATATCCAACATTCTATCTGCTTCATCTAACACAAATACTTCTACCTTAGAAAGTGATAATAAATTTTGATCTTCTAAATCTATTAAACGTCCTGGAGTGGCAACTAAAACATCTACACCTTGACGCAGCTTAGCTACTTGTGGTTTTTGGTTTACACCACCAAATATAACTGCCGAACGTAAATCTAAAAACTCACTATACTCTTTAACATTTGCAAAAACTTGAGCTGCTAACTCCCTTGTAGGAGTTAATACTAAAGCTCTAATTGGTCTGTTACGCAATTGTGGTTCTTGAGATAAACGCTGCAACATTGGCAACGTAAAACCAGCCGTTTTCCCTGTTCCTGTTTGTGCTGAAGCTAATACATCTACACCTTCTAAAATTGGAGGAATTGCTTTTTGCTGAATAGGACTAGGCGTTGTATATCCTTTTTTACTAATTGCTTTTAATAAAGCATCAGATAAGCCTAATGATTTAAATGACATATAAATTGTTTAAAAAATGACAATCTATTTCTTGGAGTCATTTATAAATATAGTTACAAATGTAAAGCTATTTTTTTGAAGAACTATTTATAAAAAAACCTTAATTTTATTACAAATTATCATCATCAATCAAATTATCAAAAATGACTTTTAAACCAACCTTTTTTTACATTTTAATTTGCTTACTCATTACTAACTGTAAAGAGCATGCATCTAATAACGACGTTGAGATTTCACATGAACAAATTCATGGTCGCAAAAACATAACTAACCACGACGACAAACAAAGTGATTTATACTATACTTTAAAAACTAAAGACAGTATTATGTTTGAGTTATCATACAATCAATTAGATACAAGCATCCTTGAAGAAATTACTACCAAAGATGTAGAATTTTATCATGACCAAGGAGGTGCAACTTATACACAAAAAGACTTTATAAATGGCATGAAAGGTCTTGCCAACTTAAGTTATAAAGCAAGACGTGAACTAAAAGAAGGTAGTACAGAAGTTTTTCCAATGTATAAAAACGGAGAGTTATATGCTGCTATATTAAGAGCTGAACACAGCTTTTATGCTAAAGAGCCTAACGACAAGCCTGAGTATTTAACAAGTACTGCCAAATATACTACTATGTGGATTCTTCAAAATGATGAATGGAAAATAAGCAGAATATATAGTTTTGACCACCAAGCACCTCAATAAATATGAAGTACATATGTAACATAGAAATTAATGCACCATTAACAAAGGTTGTAGCTCTTTGGGAAGACGAAAACAACTTTAAGCATTGGCAACATGGTTTTCAACATATAAAGCACATAAGTGGCACACCAAATACTATTGGAGCTAAAGCAGAAATACTCATTATACAAGGCAAACAAACAATAGAATTGTTAGAAACAGTTATGGTTAATAATTTACCAGAAGAAAAAACAGCACTATATGAGCATGTACATATGACTAATACACAAACCTCACGTTTTAAAGCTTTAAGCGATAATAAAACCCTTTACACTTCCGAGGTAAAATACACTAAATTTAATAGTTTTATACCTAAACTTATGGCTAAATTATTTCCTGGTATGTTTAAAAAACAAAGTGAAAAATGGATGCAAGCTTTTAAACTATTTGTAGAACAACAACCTAATGAATAAATATTTAGTATTAATAACGCTTATTATTTTCAGTTTTTCATGCTCAGATAGCAATGAGTCTAAAACACAAAATCCACCTGAACAAAATGAGTTTTTAAAAGGCGTAGACATATCATTTCTACCTCAAATAGAAGCAAGTGGTTATACTTACATAAACTCTAACAATCAACCACAAGATGCACTCTCCATTTTTAAAAACAATGGTATAAATACAGTACGATTGCGCTTATGGAAAAATCCAGAAACTACACATTCTTCTTTTGACGAAGTAAAAACCTTAGCTCAACGTGTCAAAAATAAAGGCATGAAGGTATGGCTAACTGTTCATTACTCTGATACTTGGGCAGATCCAGGACATCAAGAAAAACCTGAGCAATGGCAAAATATAAGTTTTCAAGCTCTTAAAGACAGCGTCTATAATTATACCAAAAAAATCGTTACGCAAATAAATCCAGATTATATGCAAATTGGAAACGAAGTTAATGCTGGAGTTTTATTTCCTGAAGGCAACCTTACCAATAATCCAACGCAATTTAAAGAGTTATTAAACCAAGGATTGCAAGCAGTAAATGACTATGCTCCTACTGCAAAAACAATAATACACTTTGCAGGACATAGTGATGCCAATTGGTTTTTTGGTAATCTAACAGATTTGGATTACGATATAATAGCACTCTCCTACTATCCTTTTTGGCATGGAACAAGTTTAACAAATTTAGAAACCAACATAACAAATCTTAAAACCAACCACAATAAAGATGTGATTATTGCTGAAACTGCCTATCCTTTTACACTAGATTGGAATGATTGGACAAATAACATTATAGGTTCTCAAGAGCAGCTAATTCCAAATTATCCTGCAACTCCTCAAGGTCAATTAAATTTCATGAACGATATTAATCAAATATGCCTAAATACTGAAGCTTTAGGCTTTTGTTATTGGGCTCCAGAATGGGTTGCTTACAATGGTAGTCAATCTAGTGAAGGCTCAGCCTGGGAAAATTTAGCGTTGTTTGATTTTAATGGCAAAGTACTACCTACAATAAGTATTTTTAATGATTAAAATACGTATTGATTTTCTTACTTTAAAAGGCTAACTTCGTTTAACAATTTATATAAACCATTAAAACGTGTTTATATAAATACATTGGCAACAATTTGAATGAACTTCGAAGAAAAAATTATAACATATAAAGACCGAGTAGTTTTTATAAAACTATCATTCCCCTTTTTTAATAGGACATTAAAAAGTTATGCTGAAAACGAAGCTTGTTTTATGTTTGTTAATAAGGGAGAGGTAGGTGTGAGAACACCAGATAGTTACCTCAATTTGAATCACGACACAGCAATGATTGCTAAATGTCTAAACTATTTTTTCGAACCAAGTAAAAACAAAGAAACTCGACATGAAGGTGTTGAATCTATAGGTGTTTTTCTTTATCCTTCATTGGTGAAAGATTTGTTCGATTTAGATGTTTCTACTTCTAATAACAAGAGTAATTATAATGTAAAGCAAGTGCAAGTAGATTTAATGCTTGATAATTTTAGGCAAAGCATCAACATCCTGTTGGAAAATCCTGAATTGGTTGATGATAATATTATAAAAACCAAGTTAAAGGAGTTTATTCAACTATTGATAAAATCACAAAATGCGCCATCGCAATTAGATTTTCTGGCAGCTTTATTTAAACCAAATGAAACTGAATTTAAAAAAGTAATTAAGCAGAATATGTATGCCAACCTCTCTATCAAAGAATTGGCATCGCTAACACACTTGAGCGAATCTTCATTTAAAAGAAAATTCAAAGAAGTTTTTAACCAAAGTCCTAAAAAATACCTCACTCAAAAAAAGATAGAGCGTGCCGCAGAACTACTAAAATCAAAAACTAATCGAGTGTCTGAAATCGCATACGATGTAGGCTTCGATTCGGTATCCACTTTTAATAGAAATTTTTCTATTTACTTCGGAAAATCACCATCAGATTATCGTTTGAACTAAATTGAGCAGTCTTTGAGCTAAACTGCATTTTATACTGCAGCAATCTTCATCACCTTTGTATCATCATTTAAATACAAGGTTATGAACACTTCAAAAATTTTAAAAATTTACTTATTTATTTCAGGATTAATTTTAACAGCTATTGGTTCTTTAACCATATTTAATCCTATAAACATCAAAGCGAATGAAGGTATAGAAATAGCAGAAAATGCAAGCGCATTAAATGATGTTCGGTCTTTTGGAATGTTATTATTGGCAACGGCTTTACTTTCTTTTTTAGGAAGTTTTAAAAGTCCATTTAGAAAATCAGCAGCGATTTCTACCTTTCTATTATTTCTATCATTAGGGTTAGGAAGGTTATTGAGCATTTTTCTTGACGGAATGCCATCAGACGGAATGGTGAAAGCAACTGGATTAGAAATCATTTTAGGTATGCTTGGGCTTATCCTCTTTATATCGAACAGTAAAAAACAATCTTTTTAAACTAAAGTAAAATGAACAAATCAATATTAATAACAGGAGCCAATGCAGGAATTGGTAAAGAAACGGCAAGACAGTTAGCGCTAATAAACGAAACCGAAGTAATCTATTTGGCATGTAGAAATCTTGAAAAAGCAGAACTTGCAAAAAAAGAACTTATTGAAGCTACGGGAAGAGATATATTTAAAATCATCATCCTAGATGTATCAAAACCAGAAACAGTAACAAAGGCAGTATCACAATTACCTAAATCAATTGATGCTTTAATAATGAATGCTGGTGGAACAGGTGGCAAAACACCAGAAAAATTGACTAAAGAAGGTGTTACAGAATTAACAGCAAGCAATCTTTTAGGCCATGTTGTACTTGTAGATGAGCTAATTGAGCAAAATAAGTTGAACAACGTAGCATTATTTGCCAGTTCTGAAGCAGCTAGAGGCGTTCAAAAAGTTGGAATGAAACGCCCAGATTTAAAAGAAAACTCAGTAGAAGAATTTGTTTCAATTTTTAACGGAAGCAAGTTTAACGGAAACTTTGATGCTTATCAAATTTATGGTTGGATTAAATATGGCGGTACACTTTGGATGAGTAGTATGGCAAGAAAACATCCAAATATTAAGTTTATTAGCATGAGTCCAGGCGGAACAAGAGGAACTAATGGTATGGACGATTTGCCTTTCATTAAAAGAATATTTTTAAAGCATATAGGAATGAAATTAATAATGCCTTTAATAGGAATGTCTCATTCTGTTGAAAAAGGTGCAAAGCGCTTTGTAGAAGGGATTAATAATCCAAAATTTAAAAGCGGTGTGTTCTATGGGAGTAAAGAGAATGTCTTAACTGGACAAGTAATAAATCAAAGTAGTATTTGGAGAAATTTTGATAATCAGATTTTTCAAAGTAATGCTGATAAAGCCATTCATCAATTTATATAAGAAAAAAACTGTTGCCAACAACGTGTATAAGCAATAGCAGTTTAAGTGTAAACTTGAACCGTTTTTTCATTTTATTAAAGTATATTGTTATCCAAAAGCAATTGCGTAAAACCTGCTACTGCTCATACACAAGACCGTTAAACGAATTTTCAAAAAAACCAACTTACTTCAAGTTGGTTTTATAAATTAAACTCATTAAAAAACAGCCTTCACTCATTAAAAAGCAGTGTTTACTAAAAGTCTATTTTAGGTTACTATAAGTAAATATAAGTTTGATGTATAATCATTAAAACTTAATATTATGAAGCATCCTATTAATTTAAACATTAAAACACCTTGTCAAGAAAACTTTAACAACTTCACTCCTACAAAAGATGGTGGATTTTGCGGTTCTTGCCAACAAGAAGTCATTGATTTTACAACAATGAACACCGAAGAAATCATTAGTTATTTTAAAAACAGAAACACTCAAAACACATGTGGTAGGTTTAAAAAATCACAGTTAAAGTCATTTAGCAACAATAAACACGTAAAGAAAAAAGCTAGTTTACTAACAGGAATTGGGTTGGCTTGTTTATCTCTTTTCTCACTTAACACATCCCAAGCTCAAGAAGTAAAAAGAAATTTGGACACAAAAAAAACTAAAAAAGTAAATGTATTACAAACAAAAAAAGACATTACAGTAAAAGGAAACTTAAAAGATGAAAATGGTATTCCTTTACCTTCAGCAACAATACTTTTAGAAGGTACAACTATAGGAACTACGACCGATTTTGATGGTAATTTTGTGTTTCCAGAAAAACTAAAAAAAGGTGATGTATTGGTTTTTAGTTATGTAGGTTACGAATCAAAAAAAATAATTATTAACAACAGTAAATCTGCAACTAAGGTTGATTTACAAGTAAACATGACAATTGATTCATGCATTTTAATGGGAAAAGTAGCTGTTAAAAAACCATATAAATCAAAAAGAAATTAAAGTATATGAAACATCTATTTACTTTATTTTTAACACTTTCACTCAACATTACTTTTGCTCAGATTTCCGATTTTAAATCTATAGATTTTTCTGTAGCAGATAATATTGCAAAACTACATGAAGGTTATGAGCTAGATAATCTACCATTACTAGCTCATAACCTAACCTATAAACTCACTACTGATGTAGAAAGGTTTAGAGCTATATATACTTGGGTTTGTACAAATATTAAAGGAGACTCAAATCAACATAAAAAAGTAAACAGTAATAGAAAAAAAAGATTATCCGATAGTTTAAACTTTGCAAAATGGAATACTGAGTACAAAAAAATAGCATTCAAAAAACTATTAAAACACAAAAAAACCATGTGTACAGGTTATGCTTACCTCATTAAAGAACTGTGCTTTTTGGCAAACATTGAATCTGTAATTGTAGATGGTTATGGAAGAACTGTTGACGCTAATATTGAAATTCTAGAAATGGCTAATCACTCATGGAATGCTGTAAAGCTAAATAATAAATGGTACTTATGTGATGCCACTTGGTCTAGTGGTTATATGGATGGTAATAGTACTTTTATAAAAGATTATAACGATGGCTATTTTTTAACAGACCCTAAATTATTTGCAAAAAACCACTTACCTCTAGATAAAAAGTGGCTATTAAACAGCAATACAACTGACTTAAGTTTCACTACTTCTCCAATAGTATATGGCGAAACATTTAAACATAAAGTTATTCCTAATAGTCCAAAAAAACTGAATGTAACGACAAAAAAAAATAATAATGTTTACTTTAATTTAAAAACACTTAACACTACCAATAACAATGTATCACTTGTATATTATATTGGAGCGAATGAAAAAAAACTACATATAAATAATCTAAAAACTGAAAACAACTTAATAACTTTCAATCATAACTTTAAGACCAAAGGTTATCATGATGTTCATATAAAAATTGATAATGATATTGTTGCTACATACACTATTAAAGTCATTAATTGAAAAATACGCATAATTGCGTATACTTTTATTATAGATAAACACTTATATTGCCTTTATATTAGTTCGACAACAAAATTTAAACATCATGAAGAAAACAATTTTCACTATAACACTACTATTTACTTTTGTTTTAAGCATCAATGCACAAATAAAAGAAGGCTATTTAAAATACAACCTAGAAGTATCTAGTGACCAACCAGAAATGGCAATGACAGTTTCCATGATGGAAAACAGCTCAATGGAAATATGGTTTAGTAAAAAAGCTGTAAGATGCGACATAACAATGGGAACTATGATGGACATGTCAACCATTGTGAATAATGACTCTAAAGATGTATTAATGCTTTTAGGAGGAATGATGGGAAATACTGCTGTAAAAACAGATATTAAAACTATAGAAAGTGAAGATGATGAAGAAGAAGTTGAAAAACCAGAAATTAAGTTTTATAACGAAACAAAACAAATACTAGGATATAAATGTAAAAAAGCCGAATCTATTTCAAAAGATGGAAAAAAGACAACTTTTTGGTATACAGATAAAATTGAAATTGCTACAGAAGGGCAATCTTCAATAAATGCTGATCTTCCTGGAATAGCTTTAGAATATGAAAGTAATGACAACGGTTTATTAATGAAGTTTACTGTGGTTGATATTGATAAAAAAATTAAAGACAAATCTGTTTTTAGTTTAGATGTTCCTGAAGGATATAATGAAATGTCTTGGGAAACATTTAAAAGCATGGGAATGTAAACATAGAATAGAAAAGCCACTTTTAAACAAAGTGGCTTTTTTGACTCTAATTAAAAGGGTCTGAAAACTTTGGATTATTAATTAATTCATAATCTGTTAGTGTTTTTAAAAAAGCTACTAAATCTACTTTATCCTGTTCACTTAACTGAAAACCTCCATTATTTTGAACACTAGCTAATGTAGAATTTAGAGTAGATGATATTTTAATTCCATTATTGTAATGATCTACAACTTCTTCTAAAGTATTAAATCTGCCATCATGCATATAAGGTGGTGTTAATTCTATATTTCTAAGAGAAGGAACTTTAAAAGTTCCTCTATACAAATCATTATTAATAACGTCTCCTCTGCCTATATCTACCATATCAGCGTCAATATCTAGTCCGTTATTCATATAATCATTATTTTCAAAATTAGCGCCTCCATGACAATGTGCACAATTTGCTCCAGATAGATTTGGATTTACAGGATTGAATTGATTAAAAAACAACATTCTACCTCGTTCCTCAGAAGTAGTAAACGTAGCTTTACCTAATTGCACCTTATCATACTTACTTTTATTAGAAACTATAGTATTCATAAACTGTTCTAAAGCCAACGAAATACGAAACTCATTTATTTCTGGAGAGCCAAAAACCTCATCAAAACGTTCAATGTAATCTGGAATAGTTTCCAATTTATCAATAACGTTTGTGAGAGTTTCATTCATTTCTAAAGGGTCTTGAATAGGCATCAAAGCCTGATCTCTAAGCAAGTGCGCCCTTCCATCCCAAAAAAACTCATTATTATTCCAAGCCATATTAAAAATAGCCATTGCTTGACGTTTTCCAGGTAACCCTTCTACTCCTAAAGAAAATCTATTAATATCCGAAAAAGCATTAGCTTGTACATGACATGTAGCACAAGACATGGAATTATCCTTACTTAGTTTTGTCTCATAAAAAAGTCTTCTTCCTAAGGCTACACCTGCATTTGTTAAAAGATTGTCTGATGCTATATTTGGTGTAGGTAAACCTTCAAAATCCAATTGATATACTAAATCAATAGGTTTATAATCTGAATCATCTTTAGAACATGAAGCTAAACATAAAATGCAACAAAAAAAGCTATACTTAATTAAGGTTTTCATTAGGTTGATATTTTATATAATTCAAAGATATTTTCATCTCTACAAAACAACTTTGACCTATATCAAAAAACAGCATTTCACATTCTTTTTAGACTAAAATAAATCTCTTGATTAAATATAAATTTGAAGCACTACCTTTGCAATAAATAAAAGACATATGTCATTTAAAGACTTACAACTTAACAAACCCATTTTAAGAGCCATTGCCGAAGCTGGTTATGACAATCCTACTTTAGTACAAGAACAAACTATTCCTTTAGTACTAGAGAAAAAGGATGTTATTACCTCAGCTCAAACAGGAACAGGAAAAACGGCAGCCTTTGCATTACCTATTATTCAATTGCTTTTTGATAAACAAGATGCGCCTAAAAAAGGAAAAAAAATAAAAGCTTTGGTGGTAAGTCCAACACGCGAATTAGCCATACAAATAGCCAACAATTTTAAAACCTATAGTAAAAACACTAACCTTAGAACCACTGTTATTTTTGGTGGCGTAGCTATTGAGCCTCAAATTGATGTACTTAGAAAAGGTGTCGACATTTTAGTTGCCACTCCAGGACGTTTATTAGACTTACATAAACAAGACGAAATTAACTTAGACTACGTAGAAACCTTAGTACTAGATGAAGCCGATTTAATGCTAGATATGGGCTTTATTGATGATGTAAAAAAGATTGAACGCTTGTGTCCAGAGGGAAAACAAATACTACTATTTTCGGCTACAATGCCTTATAAAGTTGAACAACTAGCAAATACTATTTTAAAAGATCCTGCGCGTATAGAAGTTACACCTTCTTCATCGGTTACTAAAGATGTAAGTCAGTTACTTTATTACGTTCCTAAAAGAAATAAAATAGAGCTATGCTTACACCTTTTACGCAATACAATTAAAGGAAGTATTTTAATTTTTAGACGTACTAAATTTGGTGTAGATAAGCTAGAGCAAACACTTCTTAAAAATGGTTATAAAGTAGACACAATACATGGTAATAAATCACAAAACGACAGACAGGAAGCTCTAAAAAAGTTTAAAAATAGTTATGTAAATATTTTAATTGCTACAGATGTTGCAGCTAGAGGAATTGATATAAACGAATTAGATGCGGTTATAAATTTTGATTTACCAAACATACCAGAAACCTATGTACATAGAATTGGAAGAACAGGTCGTGCTGGTAATATTGGTAGGTCTTATGCTTTTTGTTCTGCAGATGAGAAAAACTATGTAAAAAGTATTCAGCAATTAATAAATGTACAATTACCAATTGAAGAAGACCATCCTTATCCTTTAGATCCTAAAGCTAAACCTATTGTACACAAAAAGAAATCTGGCAGCAAACACAAAAAAGGACGTAAAAGTGCTGGTTCTAAAAAGAAAAAGAAACGTTGGTATTAACGATTACCTATGAAAGTAGTATCAACCAATATCGCAAAACCACAATGGATAACCATTAATGGTAAAAAAGTAAAAACGGGAATTTATAAAAAGCCAACCCTCACTCCTATTTTTCTTGATACTGAAACAGTAAAAAATGATGAAGTATCTAACAGAAAATACCATGGAGGTGAATTTAAAGCCTGCTATTTATTTTCAGCAGACCATTATCCATATTGGGAAAGTTTATATCCAACCTTAGATTGGCATTATGGTATGCTTGGTGAAAATCTTACTATAGAAGGATTAGACGAAAACAAGCTTATAATAGGTGCTATATATAAAATTGGAAATGCTTTAGTTCAAATAACACAGCCAAGAGAACCTTGTAACACATTTGCAGCAAAAATGGGGAATCCAGCCATTTTAAAACAGTTTATAAATCATGGTAAACCTGGGACTTATGTTAAAGTTTTAGAACCAGGAAATGTAAAGACTGGAGACATTTTAGAACTCGTAGAACAACCCAAAAACAGCATCACAACTGCTCAATTTTTTGAACTCTTATTTAGCAAAGACAAGAACCAAGAACACTTACAATTAATGCTTGAAAACGAGGCAATTCCTTTAAAAAAGCGAATTAAACTGAAAACACATTTAAAATCATAAGACTAATAAAACCTAACTTCAACTAGAAAGTAATTAGGAATATTAAATTGTTCTCCCCAATCTTCTGGAGCATAATTACTTCCTGAAACTTCACAATACATTTTCCAACCTGTTTCCTTATCTATATAAGGTAAAAAGTAGCCCAACACATAAGTTGGTGTATTGTCTTTGATTTCTAGACTTTGATTAGCACCTAGAAAATCATGTAAAGCATAAGCATCTTTAGGCTTCTCTACATCATAGATTTTATTTACCGAAAACCTATTAAATTTTGCATATAACTTGATAGTGCTATCTAAACGTGTTTTTATCATAACATCAACCTTAAACGTATTGGTATCAATTTTAGAAATATAATCACTCTTAGACGATGCAATTATGGTATCAGTTTGTTCTAAACGACCATTTGTAAATTCTTTAACTATAAACGCATAATCTTTCCCTTTTAAACTTTCACCTTCAAAACTCAAAGTTATTTTTTCAATACCTTGAAATCGCATTAGCTCATGAAGCTCATTATTATCAGAACCATAATCTGTTTTTAATTGAATAACACCTTGTGCTCCAATATTGGTAATCGTTAGTAATGTAATTGTCAATAATAAAAATATTCTCATAATTTATCGCTGTATTATAAATTCATCTGAAGTATATAAAACTCCATGAATGATATCTAAATCTATACTTCCTGATGGTGTTTTTGTTTTAGGCTTTCGCTCCATCATTTTAAACTTTTCTCCATCTCTATTGGGCTGCATACTTATTTTATGTTCTCCAATATAATGGATGGTATTATGTCCTATTGCAGATAACTCAAAATCTTTAACTGGATAAAACAATTTAAGCTTAGAGTATTCAGCATTAACTTTAAACACTTTAAAATCATCAGTAAAATTGTAAAACCAATATGTGCTATTAAAATCTTTGATTCTATTATCTTTTCCAACCTCTCCAATTTCAATATCTGAAAATTCTGAATCAATAGTAACATCATCCAAACTTCCTATAATTCCATTCTTTACATTATTAAAAATTAAACTTCCACCTAAAATAGTTTCAATCTTACAAGAAGCGTCTTTTACTTTAATATGATTATTATTATTTGCCAAAACCTTAGCCTTTAAAAAACCTCGCTTTAAATCTAAATGGATTTCATTTTGAATATCATCTCCAAAGGTTATTTGTGTATCAGTTCCTTGAATTGTTAGAGGTATGTAAGGAGGCACTTTAATAATAAATGTGCTCCTTATAATCTTTACATTTTTACTACTAATACGTTTGGTTTTACCATTCTTATCTAATTCTTTAAATTTTTTAAAAAACCAATCAGAACTATTAAGAGGATTCTTATTCATTACTTTTACCAAAGAATCTTTTGACTTACGAAATACTTTTAATGAATCAGATTTATTAAATCCAAAAAAATCATCTGTCATTGTTAATCCATTATTTGAGTTATAATGTATCGCAACTTTTGGAGTTTTTGTAATGTTTTTAGAAACCAAAGTGATTGTGTTTTCAAATTTCTCTGCATTTACAGTTATTCCTTCAAGTACACTTTTTCTTTCTTTATTAGAATAATTCTCAAACTTTACTTGATAATCAAAATACATTTTTCCATCAGTAGAAGGAATTATATATACTGTTGTGTTTTTTAAGTTAAAAATTGCTTCTGAATTTGGATTTGTTTCCAAAACTTCGTGATAAATATGTTCGTTCTGTGCTAACCCATGAGTTGCTACAAAATATAAAAGCAATAGTTTTAGATTAAATAATGATTTCATTCTGCTCGCTTTTTTGGTTTAATAATTTAATATGCTGTTGAATGTCCTTTAAAATTTGTAGTCTAAGCTTTAAATTACTTATTAGTGATTCCAAGACTAATATGTTGTTTTTGTCTTTTTGAAATTCACTTAAAATCTCCTTATAGGTTTTATCTAAATCAGTTAATTTTAACTGATAGCGCTCTACTAACCTCTTATCTTTTGTATACTTTGTAAATTGCTGCCATTCAATATCAATTTGAGATAAATACTCTTGCTCTATTTGCTTTAACTGCAATTCTAAAACCGTTTCTTTATTATCAAGTTCACTTTTTAAAAAAAACAATGAGCCAAATAAAAATCCAATAATTAAAATAGCTGCATATTTATAATTAATCCTAAAAAACTGTTTCTGTTTCTTTGTGTTTTGAGCTTTAAGTTTTGCTATAAATTCATCTCGATGATGTTTTGGGAGCATGTTATGATTTTGCTTCTCTTCATCTTTAAAGACATCTCTAATATCTTGCTGCTTCATAATCTTCTTTTAATAATTCTTTTAATTTTAATCTACCACGCCTTAAATGTGTTCTAGATGTGGTTATTGGAATCTGTAAAATCTCAGATATTTCCTCATGATCATAACCTTCTATTAAAAACAGCTTAACAACTATCTTATATTTTAGATTTAATTTTTCTATAGCTTCTACAATTTGATACTTGGTAATTCCTCCATCAATACGCCAATCATTAATATCATCTATAACTTGAAGTGTTTCAGCTTTTACATGAGAGTAATCCAATTGTTTCTGTCTCAATACATCTATACATTGATTAATAACAATTCTCTTTATCCAAGCACCAAACGTATGTGTACTTTTATATAAATGAATACTATCGAAAGCCTTTAAAAAACCTTCTTGCATTGCATCTTTAGCATCTTCATGATTTTTAAGATACCTTTTACATACCGAAAACATTGCATCACAATAATTATCATATAAATGCAACATTGCTTTCTCACTTCGTTGCTTGCATTGCTTTATAAGTTGTTGCTCATTTTGTAGCATTCATTCTATTTGATTAGTGTCTTTTTACTTAAATACGTAAGATAATATGGAACGTTTCATTTCTAGCAAAATTTTATTCTAAAAAAAAGAAATTGGAGAACTAAAAATTTTATTCTTACATTTAAGTTGAATTAATACACTATGAGTCAAGATCATAATAATCCAGCTTTTAAGAAACTATTAGTTAAACTTCAAGAAGAAAGTTGGCAGTTAGAATTAATTATTTCTGGTTTTGCCATTTTTGGATTGATTACTGCTTACGACCCAATAAAAATTTCGGTTCAAGAAGCTCAAAACAACCAACAAATCTATAAGTTTATAATTGGCTTAGTAGCACAAATATCTTGTGGTATTTTAATATTCAACTTATTACTACATGTATTACTTAGAGGATTATGGATTGGCGCTTTAGGACTTAGGTATGTTTCAGGTGATATTGATTACGACAAACTAAACTACAGTCCAAAGTTTGATAAATATTTACGCAAAAAAGTAGGATCGTTTGACAGGTACATTGCTACTTTAGAAAATTACTGTAGTATCATTTTTGCTGTCTCATTTCTCTTAATATTTTATGTCCTAGCCATAACGTTTACCATTATTGCCAACGCAGTAATATCAACTTACATAATTGCCAATGATGCTTTACCTAGTTTTATTAGGTATGGTTTAGGTATCGCTTTAATTCTATTTTTAATATTTGGATTATTCTTTACACTTATAGATTTTATCACTCAGGGATTCCTTAAACGAAAAAAATGGACTTCTAAATTCTATTTCCCTATTTATTGGGTATTTAGTTTTATTACGCTTTCATTTTTATACAGACCACTAGTATATAATTTTTTAGACAATAAGTTTGGGAAACGTTTGAGCTTTATTTTAATTCCTGTGTATGTTTCCATACTTATCCTTACATCTTTTAAATACCAACAATCCAACTACATAAGTCCAAAAAATCAATCTTCTAAAAACTATATTGATGATAGAAATTATGAGGATTTGTTAACAGAAAAAGAAGCCTTTGCTAATGTAGCCACACTACAATCTAAAGTTATCACAGATAATTATTTAAAAGTTTTTATTGTTTATACCGAAAGAATTGAAAATAGAGTATTTAGGTTTAATGAAAGTTTGAAACCCGAAGAAGATCAGCGTGGACTAACATCGGACATTGTAATTAAGTCAAACGGAAAAGAGTTTTTTAGTAGATCTAAAAGAGATAGTCTCACAACTGTTTACTTAAACACATTTAATGAGATTTATGACATTATGATAGACTCAACTGTATACGAATCTAAGTTCTTAATTAGCAAAAACAAGAAAAAACAATTGGGTTTTGAAACTTACATAGATATTCCAAACCTTAAAAACGGTGAACATCTTTTAAAAATTATTAGAAAGAAAAAAGAAAAAGAAACTATTGTAAAAGTAACAGGTTATTCAATTCCGTTTTGGTATTTTAAAGATTAAAATCCTAATCGTTTATTATGAATATTTTTAAGTAATGGTATTTGTATTAAAAACATAAGCCCAAACAACACAATTGCATAGGTTAAGCTTTTTGAAAATGTAATTCCAGAAACTGCTTCAGTCATTTTATTATTTGTAATCACACTATAATCTAGTGATTGTAACCAAGAGTTTGAAACATTACCAACCATCATATAAACAGACACACTTACTAAAGCCAAAATTATCAGCAACCAACCTGTTTTGGATATTAATGGCTTATAGACCGTTGAAGTGCCAACAGAAGCCGTTTCAATTTTGGACATAATACTAGCTGTAAAGTCTTTTGAGGGACTTTCAAGTGGCGATGATTTTATAACACGCTCTACTAATTTATCTAAGTGCTGGTCTGTATGTGGTTCCATAACTTTCTATTGTTTCGTTATCTAATGTATCTTTTAAAATTGTTGCCAATTTTTTCCTTGCTCTAAAAATTTTCACTTTTACATTATTAGCTTTTAACCCTGTAATAGCTGCAATTTCGTCTAGAGACTGTTCTTCAAAGTAATATAAAGTTAATAAAAAACTTGACTCGCTATCTAACTTATCAATACAAGATTTTATTACTAACTGTCTCTCTTTTTGCTCTAAAACATCCAAAGCATTATCAATACTTTTAACATGATGTTCTGTATACTCATCAATAGCTACATTGCTTTGATAGCGTTTGTTCTTTTTTAATCTGTCAAGACAAGTATTATAAGCTACTCTATAAATCCATGTCGAAAATTTAGAATCGCCTTTAAACTTATTTAGCGACTTATATGCTTTTATAAAAGTGTCTTGAGCTACTTCTTCAGCTTCTTCGGTGTGTTTCATCATCCTATAGGCTAAAGTGTATACCAAATCTTTATAACGCTCAACAATAACAGCATATGCATTAGCATCGCCATTTAAAATTTTGTCTATATAAACTTTATCGTTGGTGGTCATTTTGTATTAAGACTATATAAAGTAGGTTTAGGTTACACAAATGATGAAAAAAATATTTTTTTCAAAAAACTGTAACCTCATTCAAAAAATAGTCGTCATAGAAACAAACGCATTAAAAATAATCAATTAAAAACAAACAATTATGGGATCAGAAGTAATTATAGTGCCTATCATATTTGGACTAGTATTTGGAGTATTTTATTTACACTACTCTACACGTAACAAAGAACGTTTAGCACTTATAGAAAAAGGCGCAGATGCAAGTATTTTTAACATTGGAAAAAAAACTGGCACTTCTTGGAAAATTATAATCATCAATTTAGCCTTTTTAATAATGGGAATTGGAGTTGGTACTTTAATAGGTTCTATTATTGATGAATACACAAGACTACACGATGGTGCTATTGCTGGTGTAATTTTCTTAATGGCAGGTTTAGGTTTATACATTGGATATACACAAACAAAAAAAGCTTTAGACTAGTTATAAAAACCAATCAATCAACCAAACCGCTTCAAGTATTTTGAAGCGGTTTTTTTATACTATTATTTAAGTATCTTAGCCATTCAAATAACAAAAAACACTAAAAATGCTAAAACAAATTTTAACTCTGTTATGCTTTACAGTTATTATTTCTGCTTGTAAAGAAGATTCAAAAACAGAAACTAGCAATAACAAAACAACCCCAAAAATTGCTTTTAATAATGTACTAGATGCGTATTATCAAGATGGATTAAAATTAAATCCAATTAATGCAACTGCTGCTGGAGACAATAGGTATAATGACCAATTTCCTAACTTTTTATCTAGCGAATACCAAAACAAATTAAAAACTCATTATAATAATTACTTAGAAAAAATAAGTCATTATGATGATGCGTCATTAAGTGACAGCGAAAAAATGAGTAAAGCTGTTTTAAAGTGGGAATGCGACATTAATTTGGCTGCTTTAAACTTTAGACAAGATTATTTCCCTATAGATCAAATGTGGTCACCAAACTTATTTTTTGGTCAATTAGCTAGTGGTTCATCGGCACAACCATTTAATACTGTTGAAGATTATAACAAATGGTTACAACGAATGGATGGCTACCTAACTTGGTTAGCAACTGCCGAAGAAAAAATGAGAGAAGGAATGGCTAATGGCTATGTTTTACCTAAATCATTAATTTTAAAAGTAGTACCACAATTAGCTGCGTTAACAAATTCTGATATCGAAAATCATTTATTCTATACTCCAATAAAAAATATGCCTGAAAGTTTTTCGAACGAAGACAAAGAAAAACTAACTAAAGCTTATAAAAACGTTATTACAAATAAAGTAATTCCTACCTATCAAAGTATTCATGATTTTATGAATACAGAATACTTAGCTGCTGGTAGAACAACTTCTGGAATTGATGCAATTCCTAACGGAAAAGCATATTATGATCACCAAATAAAAACGTACACAACTACAAATATGACTGCCGATGAGATTCATCAATTAGGTTTAAGTGAAGTAGCACGTATTTTAGCAGAAATGGAAAAAGTAAAAACTGAAGTTGGTTTTGAAGGTACAATTATCGATTTTTTTGATTTTGTTAGAAATAATAAAGAGTTGATGCCATTCACTACTCCAGAACAAGTAGTTGCTAACTTTAATAATATTCATGAACGCATGAAACCTCAAATAGAAAAGCTATTTGATATTAAACCTAAAACACCTTTTGAAGTAAGACGTACTGAAGCTTTTAGAGAAAAATCTGCAAGTGCAGAATACAACCCAGGATCTCTTGATGGTACTCGACCAGGAATTTTCTATACACCAATTCCAGATGCAACTGCTTACAACACATTTAGCGATGAAGCATTATTTTTACACGAAGCGATTCCAGGACACCATTACCAAATCTCTTTAACTCAAGAGAGTACAGAATTACCAGAGTTTAGAAAAACATTATGGTATAGTGGTTATGGAGAAGGTTGGGCTTTATATACCGAATCTTTAGGAAAAGAACTAGGATTATATGAAGACCCTTATCAATATTTTGGAATGTTAGGAATGGAAATGCATCGCGCAATTCGTTTGGTTGTTGATACTGGAATGCATACAAAAGGATGGACAAGAGAACAAGCAATTAAATATTCTTTAGAAAATGAAGCTGAAAGTGAAGCTAGTATTACTTCAGAAATTGAACGCTATATGGCTAATCCTGGACAAGCATTATCTTATAAAATAGGACAGTTAAAAATTAGAGAATTACGTGCTAAAGCCGAAAAAGAATTAGATAACAAATTTGATATTCGCCAATTCCATAACCAAGTATTAGAAACAGGTTGTGTGCCTTTAGCTTTATTAGAAGACAAAATAAACAATTGGATTACAGCTAATAAATAAGTGTAACTATTTTCTAGTAGTTAAAAACCATCTTGCTAATGTAAGATGGTTTTTTTATTTATTTAAATACCATTGGTAAGTATTCTTTTACTAATTTAGAAGAGAATTCATTTATACTCAAACAATAAATATGAAAAAACTATCTATTATATTCTTTTGCTTATTTACTATGGCTACGCTTGCTCAAGAAAAAAAGTTATGGGCAAAATCATTTATTAATAAAGAAGCTCCAAAATTAGTTGTAGAAAAATGGTTAACAGACAAACCAGATACAACTGGTAAGTTTATACTCATTGACTTTTGGGCAACTTGGTGTGGTCCTTGTAAAAGAGCAATTCCAGAAATGAATGCACATCAAAAAGAATTTAAAGATAAGCTAGTAGTAATTGGTATTAGTGATGAAGACAAGGCCACTGTAAAAAAACATACAAGCCCAAAAATTGAATATTACAGTGCCATTGACACACAAAAAAGATTAAAAAATATATATGAAGTACAAGGTATACCTCATTGTGTAATTATTAATCCCGAAGGTATTGTAGTTTGGGAAGGCTGGCCTCATTTAGAAGGTTACGAATTAACTTCGGAAGTAATACGAGAGCTTATTGAAAGTAAATAATATAGATTGAATGGAAGTTATTGAAAGTTTAAAATTTCATGAGAAAAACGAAATGGATTCTTGGTATGATCTTAGTGAAAAAGAATCTAGAAAGTTTTTAAAAGAATTAGTAAAGTACACAAATAAAAACCCTACCGAAATAGAACAGTATTGTATCAATACTATTCCTAGTGAATATTCGAGTTTAAGCATTATTTATGAAGCTTTATCAGAGTATTCTAACAGATGGAACTCAATTTTATTAAACGAAATCAAGAGAGTTGTTACTCTAGCAAAAAACAACTCCATAAAACCAGAAGTACTAGATATCCTTACAGATATAGAAACCGAAGACATCTACTCAAAAGATGAAGAGATTTATATTGAAATACTCAACTTTTTAACTACTAATCTAGAATTAAATAATAATCCAAAATTTAACATCGAACTTTTAGAAGTTATTGATTGGTTTTTAATAGACCTAGATGAAGATGACGATATTAATGAATCAGAAAATTGGTTTAAAGCTATTGAAGTATTAGCAATTAATGGAGACTCCATAGTGAAATCAAAAGCTCAAAAAGTTGTTAATTCTAATGAATTTGAAAAATCTTTACCTACTACTTCTTTTATGGATAGATTAAAAAGTTTATTCAAATAAATAACTTAAAAAGGCTATATGAAAAAAGGCATTTTTGAAGCTCTCCTATTTTACTTTTTAGGTTTTGGAATTGCTATAACTACATATTTAATATACGGCCACCCTTATATTCATGCTCCAGGAATCCACCATTTCATAATACTAATTACTCTAATAATAGGGTTTATTTGGATGATTATTAGTTTACTTTTTGTAGTAATAAAAAAGAATTCAAAACACAAAGGAATGCTTACAGTTCATTTTACAATTTTATTTAGTTGCTTCCTTTATTTTTATTTTTCAATAAAACCGTTTTCAAAAAAAGAAAGTATTACTGAATCTAATTCTGTAAAAACAATTAAGAAAAAGGATTCTATATTGATTTACCATAATAGCAATCTAGTATTTTTGAAAGTAAAAGATTCTGTACATTTGGACTTAAGGTAATAAGATGGATCAATTAAAAAACACAACAAAAATATTTAACGATTGTGCCCAAGAGTATGAGAATAAATTCATGAATGTGGATTTATATTCTGATAGCCTAAATTTATTTTGCAAACAAATTGAAAAACATAAGGCTAAAATATTAGAGATAGCATGTGGTCCAGGAAACATAACTAAATACTTATTAGATAAACGTCCAGATTATAAAATTTTAGGTTTAGATATAGCTCCAAAAATGATAACCTTAGCCAAACAAAATAATCCTACAGCAAATTTTAAGGTTATGGATTGTCGTGCAATCACTAATATTAAAGAAACTTTTGATGCTATAATGTGTGGATTTGCATTTCCGTATTTCACAAAACAAGAAGCACTTACCTTCATTAAGGATGCATATTCACTATTAAACCCAAATGGTATTATTTATATAAGTACTATGGAAGGTAAAAATAGTACTTCGGGTTATAAGCTTCCTAGTTCTGGAGAAGGACCTGAGCTTTTTATTAATTATCATGAAACCGAATATCTTATTAAAGCATTAAAAGAAAACAACTTTGAAATAACACATCAAAGCCTTCAAGATTATCCTGAATATAATAGTTCTGCTAGTGTAGATTTAATACTTATTGCTAAAAAATGAAAATAAAGCCCAATGCTGCTCCAAGTGAATTATCGTCCCCATTCTTTATTAAGAACAAAAAATTTTGTTCAACATTTGAATCTTTTATTGCTTCTAAAAACGGAACTGTAAAAGGACAATACAACGCATGGACATATACTATTTTTGGTAAAATTAATAACCCGAAAAATTGGGACTTGAAGTATTTAAAAGTTCCAATAGAATCTGGCAGCTTATTAGTTCATTATTTTTATAAAAACGAACGAATTTCAGCCATTTGGTCTACTAAGCGTAATACTACAAAAGAGAATTCGTTTCTCATACGAAAGAAAAAGAGATTTGATTTTTTAAACCCAAAAAACAAATTTTTAGTAGGCTATGAGAATTACACAATTAAGACCAAAAACTTAGATTTAAAGTTGATTGAACAATTAAAAATTGAATTAGAAAAAGTTATTAAATCTAAAGAACTGTATAAAATAGATTTTTCTAATGATAGACTAACTATTGAAATAAGAACTGAAAAACACTACTTCGATATATTTGAAAAAATATCGGAATTATAAACTCCTACTCTACTGGAAAATCAAAATATGTTTTTGGAAAAGGCTCGCCATTTAATGTAAAATGCCACCACTCTTTTGGATAATGTCTAAATCCATGTTTACGCATTACTGTTTGTAATAACATTCTATTAGCTCGTTGCTGTGTAGTTAAGTTTGCATGAGCTACCCATGAAGCTTCTCCAAAAAAGTCATAAGGACTTCCCATGTCTAACGGTTCGCATGTATTAATATCAACCAAAGTAATATCAACAGTACTACCTCTACTATGTCCAGAACGTGTTCCAATATATTCCTCTTTAAATAAATTTCGTTTTTCTACTTCTGGGTAGAAAATATGCTTATTAATAGTATCATTTTCTACTTTAGCCCAACGCACAAAATGGTTTACTGCTTGTTGTGGTCTATAACTATCGTAAACTAGAATCGACAAATTATACTGCTTCAATTCTTCTTGCACATTCTTTAAAGCTATAGCTGCTTGCTTACTTAAAATACAAACCTCAGCATTATAACCATCTATTGGAGTTCCAACAAAATTATAATTAGATAAATATCTAAGTTCAACCTTTACACTTGGTATTATATTTTCGACATATACAAAACCTTCAGGAAGTTGACTTTTAGTTTGAGCCTGCATTAACATTACAAACAACAGTAGTAAAAGTGTAAGTTTTTGTTTCATAAGTTTTGAAGTTAAGCTAATTTAGAAAAAAATAATGCAATGCCACTTTTTAATACTTCAGAATATATAGACTTAAAATTAAAAGATGCAAATGTTTTATACTATCCCAATTTCTTTAATCTATCTGAAGCTAACACTTACTTATCTAAAATACTAAGTAACACTAAATGGCAACAAGACACGATTACTGTTTATGGCAAAACCTATCAACAGCCACGCTTAACAGCTTTATATGCCAACAATAATAAATTTTATAGCTACTCAAATATTGTTATGCATCCATATAATTTCACTAATACGCTCTTAGAAATAAAACAAAAAATTGAAATAAACACAAACACACAGTATACAACTTGCTTATTAAATCAATACAGAAATGGTCAAGACAGTAATGGATGGCATGCTGATAATGAAAAAGAATTAGGCGAAGACCCGATTATTGCATCTATTAGCTTTGGTGCAGAACGTATATTCCATTTAAAGCATAAAACCGACTCAAACCTAAAACATAAACTAATATTACAACACGGAAGTTTATTATTAATGAAAGAAGGTACACAAAGGCATTGGCTACATCAACTACCAAAAACAAAAAAAGATATTGGAAAACGAATTAATTTAACTTTTAGATATATAAAATAAGAAACCGAGTTCCCTCAAACTCGGTTTCTCTAATTTGCTTTTTATATTACAATGTAGATTTAGGGTCTCTAGATTTACACGTAATGCAAATATTAATTAATTAATCCATTGAACTAAAAACTATTTTTTTAGTACACTTCAAATATAAAACAGATATTCAAACAACCGTTAAAAAACACTATTTATTCGATGAAATACACTTTTTTTTAACATTTACAGGTTAAAAACATATTAATTCGACGAAATACACGCTTCTCATTTATCTATTTCAACTAAAAATCATCATCAAAAAAATAAATAAAGTAGTAATTTCGTTAAAAGTTTATTGGAATTCATCAGATAAAATGCACCTAATGAAGCATGTCATTATTACAATTTGTATAATTATTAGTAATACACTCTTTTCTCAAGAAAATTACAATATTCAAGATATTAGCATAAACCAACATATTGATGGGACATTACTCCTACCCAATGAAATGGAAACGTATCCTTTAGCAATTATTGTTGCTGGAGCTGGACCTACTGATAGGAATGGCAATCAAAATTTCATGCAAAATAATTCGTTAAAAAAATTAGCTGAAGGTTTATCCAATAATGGCATAGCGACTTTTAGATATGATAAACGAATAGTTAAGCAAATACGACAAGGAAATGTGAGTAGCAACATTATGTTTGATGATTTTGTTACTGATGCAATTTCAACCTTAAAGTTTTTTAAGTCTAAAACAAACTTTAGCAGCATTTATATTATTGGTCATAGCCAAGGTAGTTTAGTTGGTATGTTATGTGCTAAAGAAGGTGTCTCAGGTTTCATATCGTTAGCTGGTGCTGGAAAACCAATAGATGAAGTAATATTAGATCAAATAAACGCTACTGCACCAATGTTTAATGAAGATGCAAAAAAAGCATTCAATATTATAAGAAGTGGTGAAACTACTACCGACTTTCCACTAGCTTTATCATCAATATTTAGTATAGATATTCAACCATTTATGAGTAATTGGATGCAATACAACCCTCAAAGCATTATTCAAACTTTAGAAATACCTGTTTTAATTATAAATGGGACAAAAGACATACAAGTAAGTACAGACGAAGCCGATTTACTACATATAGCAAAAAAGGATTCGCAACTTGTAATTATTAATAACATGAATCATATATTGGTGCCTATAGATGGAGACAGACTTGAAAATAGCAAATCCTATAACGAACCTCATCGAACTCTATCAGTGGAACTAATAGATAAAATAACCTCTTTTATCAAACAATAAACCACAACTAAATAAAATAGCAATAAAAGTAAAAAGCATCGTTTATAACGATGCTTTTTTACTACTAACCAACCAAATATATTACTTATAAATATGTATTAAGTAATACATTAACAATAATGCAAGTACTGTGCCAAAACCGAATTATTACTAAAAATTTGGAAATACAAAAGATAAAATATATCTTTATGATATCATTTTAATATCATTATAAATTTAAAGATCATGAAAGAAGAAAAAATTATAGTACCTGCAAATGGTTATTTAATGTTGTTTGTTTTCCTAGCGCTGTTTTTTGGAAGCATTGCTACACTAATAATTACTGAAAACCCTATTTATATTATTTCAATTGTTGTTGCCATATTTATAGCTCCAGGTTTTATAATGGTACAACCAAATAACTCTAGAGTATTATTACTATTTGGTAAATATGTTGGTACAGTAAATAAAAATGGATTCTATTGGGTAAATCCTTTTTATACAAAAAAGAAAATATCACTTCGTGCTAGTAATTTTGATAGTGAGCGTTTAAAAGTAAACGATAAACTTGGTAACCCAATTATGATTAGTACAATCTTAGTATGGAGAGTTCAAGACACTTATAAAGCAGCTTTTGATGTAGATAATTACGAAAATTTTGTTCGTGTACAAACAGATGCAGCAGTACGTAAATTAGCTAGTATGTATCCTTATGATAACTTTGCTGATGAAGGGCATGTAGAAGACATCACATTACGTTCTAGTGTTAATGAAGTAAGTGAAACTCTTGAAAAAGAAATTGACGAGCGTTTATCTATTGCTGGAATAGAAGTACTTGAAGCACGTATTGGTTATTTAGCCTATGCCCAAGAAATTGCAAATGCAATGTTAAAACGTCAGCAAGCAACTGCCATTGTAGCTGCTAGACATAAAATTGTTGAAGGTGCTGTAAGCATGGTAGAAATGGCTTTAGAAGAATTAGGTAAAAAGGAAATTGTTGATTTAGACGAAGAACGTAAAGCAGCTATGGTAAGTAATCTTATGGTTATATTATGTGGAGACAAAGATGCTTCTCCAGTTTTAAACACAGGAACTTTAAGTCATTAATAAATGAAAGAATATAAAGTAGAAACACCTTCGTTAGGGTTTAGAAATAGAGCCAAAAAACTTGAAGAATTCTTGAACAATACAGCAAGAGAAGGTTGGGCATTAAAAGAAACTGTTCTAGGAGAAGGCGGTTACGTTGTTATCTTTGAACGCGATAAAAATAGATAATGAGTAATAAAAGACCACGCATAAAAGTACCTTTTGAATCCATTGACATTATAATGGAAGGTATTTCTATTACGCTTATTTTATTAATGGTAATTTATGCTGCTATGGAATATACTAGCTTACCTGAGAGTATTCCTACGCATTTTAATGCCAAAGGAGAACCAGATGATTACAGCAACAAAACTGCTATTTGGCTATTACCAATAATTGCAACAGTAACGTATATAGGTTTATTTATTATTAATAAATATCCACACATACACAATTACATGGTTAACATCACTGAGGAAAATGCTTTAAAAAACTATAGATTTAGCACGAGAATAGTTAGAATAGTAAACTTATTAACCATTGTCCTTTTTACGTACATTACATATCATATTATTCAAAGTGCAAAAGGCGCACAAATAGAATTAGGTTCATGGTTTTTACCTATTGTAATTGGATGTAGTGTTATTTTACCAATAGGCATTTTAATCTATATGAAAAAACTAAACAAAAACAATTAACATGGCAAAAAAGAAGGCTTTCGCTTTGCGAGTTAATGAAGATATGTTAAAAGCTATTGAAAAATGGGCTGCTGATGAGTTTCGTAGCACCAATGGTCAAATAGAATGGATGCTAATGAAAGCCCTTAAAGAAGCAAAAAGAGAACCAACCGATTCTAAGAAAGACACTAAAAATTAGTTAATCATTATGCTTTTTTAAGAATAACTTTTACATTTGGTTATAACTAACCAACTCATTTTGAAAAAAATAATACCTCTAGTTATACTCTTCTTTAGCCTAATGAGTATTGCTCAGCAAAAATCTGTTCATGTAAAGTATTTAGATAGTGACATTGCTATTGATGGTATTTTAGACGAAACTGCTTGGAAAACTGTAGATCCAGCAGGCGATTTTTGGCAATACTTCCCTTCAGATTCCATTCACGCAAAACAACAAGCTGAAATAAAAATGTTGTTTGATGACAAAAACTTATATGTTGGCATTACAGTAAAAGCTCCAGGAAACGATTTTATTACCCCATCATTAAGACGTGACTTTAGAGCTGGTGGTAGTGATAATATTACAATAATGTTCGATACATTTAATGATGGTACCAATGCATTTATATTTGGCTCAAACCCTTATGGTGTAAAACGTGAAATGTTACTTTCTGGTGGTGGCACAGAACTTAGAGGGTTTAATATGGCTTGGGACACCAAATGGATTTGTGAAGTTCAACTATATGACAACTATTATACACTTGAGTGGATGATACCACTTTCGGCTTTTAAATATAGAAAGGGTGAAACAAAATGGCGCATGAACAGTTATCATTTTGACACTCAAGGCAACGAACGTAATACTTGGGTTAACATTCCTCAAAATCAGTTCATTTTTAACCTAGCCTATATGGGAGATATGATTTTTGAGAAACCTCTTGGTAGCTCAAAAACACCTATATCTATTATTCCATTTGTAAACTCATTAGTAGCTAAAGATTATGAAGCAGATGAATCTACCTCAGACTTTAAAGTAGGTGGTGATGCAAAATTCACTATTGGTAATAGTATGAATTTAGATTTAACTGTAAATCCAGATTTTTCACAAGTAGAAGTTGACCAACAAGTAATAAACTTAACACGCTTTGAAGTATCACTACCAGAACGTCGTCAATTTTTTATAGAAAACAGTGACTTATTTGCTGACTTTGGAAATAACCGTGATGCTAACCCTTTCTTTTCAAGACGCATTGGTATTGCTAAAAATACCGAAGACGAAACTATTGAAAATGATATTATTGCTGGAGTTCGTTTAAGTGGTAAAGTAAACAACAATTTACGCTTAGGCATTTTAAATATGCAAACTGCCGAAGATATAGCAAATGAAATACCTAGTACAAACAATGCAGTTATAACAGCACAACATAAACTATTTAGTAGGTCTAACATTAGTTTTATGTTTATAAACAAACAAGCAACTAAAGATTATGATTTTGTTGCAGATGAAGATAAATACAACCGTGTTTTTGGTATTGATTACAGACTTGCATCAAAAGACAATACTTGGGTAGGTAAGTATTTTTTACATAAGTCATTCTCTCCTAATGTTGATAGTAAAGATATTTCTTCTGGTGCTTCAACAGAATATTTTAGCAGAAATTGGAATGCAAGAATAAGCGGAGTTTATGTTGGTGATAATTTTAGATCAGATTTAGGTTTTATTCGTAGAACAGACATTTTTAAAATCAACCCGAAAATAGAACGCACATTTTGGCCAAAAAGAGGCCGAGTTCAAAAACATAGCCTATCTGTAACACCAGTATTTTTATGGCGACCAGAATTAGATTTTGAAAACTCCGACTATACAATTGTTACAAGATGGCAAACCAACTTTAATAATACTACAAGTTTAGAGTTTGAAATGTTTAACCGTTTTACACATCTATATGATGAGTTTGACCCAACAGGAACAGATGGTGCAATTCCGCTACCTGGAAACAAAGATTATTACTATACAAGTTTTGCTGCCAATTATAGGTCTGACCAACGTAAAACATTTTCATACAGAATAAGTCCTTCAATTGGTAAATTTTATAATGGTTATAAATACTCTGCAAGAGCTAATATGACTTGGAGAGTACAACCATACTTCACAAGTTCAATCCAAATAAATTATGATAAAATTAATTTACCAAATCCTTATCCTGATGCCGATTTATGGTTAATAGGTCCAAGATTTGATGTAACTTTCAACAAAAACTTATTTTGGGCAACTTTTATACAATACAGTAGCCAACGTGATAACTTTAGCGTTAATACAAGATTGCAATGGCGTTTTGCGCCTTTATCAGATTTATTTGTGGTTTATAATGATAATTACTTTACAGATAATATATTTGCGCCTAGGGTAAGGTCATTTAATGTAAAACTCACCTATTGGTTAAACATATAATTTAACTACTAACTAAAAAATAATATAAATATGGAAGATACTACACCTTTATTTACACAAGACACCATTGTTTTTGGATTACTAATGTTATTACTTGGTTTTGTATTTTATACATCTACAAGTTCTAATTCTGGGTGGAAAACATTCTACAAGTACATTCCAGCATTATTAATGGCTTATATGCTACCTGGAGCTTTAACTACTCTGGGAATAATTGCTCCTAAATGGACAACCATAACAGAAACTGGTGAAGTAGTAAAAGGAACTTCTCAAGTATATTATATAGCAAGTAGGTATTTATTACCAGCAGCATTGGTTTTAATGACCTTAAGTGTAGACTTAAAAGCCGTTTTTAACTTAGGGTGGAAAGCGCTTGCTATGTTCTTTACAGGAACTATTGGTGTAATAATTGGTGGTCCAATTGCTATATTATTAATATCAATGGTTTCACCTGAAACAGTTGGTGGCGCAGGCCCTGATGCTGTTTGGAGAGGACTATCAACACTTGCTGGAAGTTGGATTGGTGGTGGTGCTAATCAAGCTGCTATGTTAGAAATATACGAATACAATACAGACAATTATGCAGGTATGGTAATTGTTGATATAGTTGTAGCCAACATATGGATGGCATTCTTATTATTAGGAATAGGAAAACAAGAAAAAATAGATAAATGGTTAAAAGCCGATAATTCTGCCATTGAAGTTCTTAAAGAAAAAGTATCTAGCTATGCCCAAAAAATATCTAGAAACCCAACTTTAGCAGACTTAATGGTAATATTAGGAATTGCATTTACAGTTGTGGGAATTGCACACTTTGGAGCAGACAATATCTCAGAATTCTTAAAGAGTAATGTTGATGCTGTTAGTGATAAATCGTCAGCAATGTCTTCATTTGGATCGCAATTTTTCTGGATGATTACTATTGCAACTATTCTAGGTATTGTTCTTTCATTTACTAAATTCAAAAAATATGAAGGTGCAGGTGCTAGTAAAATTGGAAGTGTATTTATTTACATATTAGTAGCTTCTATAGGCATGAAAATGGATTTAACAAAGATTGCTGAAAACCCTGGATTAATTGTTGTTGGTCTAGTTTGGATGGCTATTCATGTCGGACTTCTATTTTTAATTGCTAAACTAATTAAAGCACCTTACTTTTTCCTTGCAGTTGGAAGTAAAGCAAATATTGGCGGAGCAGCCTCGGCTCCTGTTGTAGCAGCGGCTTTCCACCCATCGTTAGCAACTGTAGGTGTATTATTAGCTGTGTTTGGATACGTAGTTGGAACTTATGGAGCCATGATGTGTGCAGAATTAATGAAAATTGCTGCTGCGGGCTAGTAAATAATTAATAATTATAACATATTTGCATTTCAAATTTTATAGAATGAAAAAAGCATTATTTGCATTAGCACTTGTACTAGTTATCGCTTGTGGAAAAGAACAGTCTAGTTTAACTGTAACTGGTAATATTAAGGATTTAAAGAAAGGAACTATCTATCTTCATAAAATTCAAGATACAGCTCTTATTACTATCGATTCAACAGTAATTAATGGTGATTCTAATTTTAATTTACAGTTTGATTTACAAGAACCAGAAGTTTTATTTTTAAGTTTAGATGATAATAGTAATAGAGCAAACAGCATTGCTTTTTTTGCCGATAAAGGTGTAACAGATATTAAAACATCTTTAAAACGTTTTGCTTATGATGCTGTTATTACTGGATCTGAACAACAGAAAAAGTTAGAAGAGTTTGACAAAGGTTTAGAGAGTTATAAAAACCAAAATCTAGAATCTATTAAAGCTAAATTCTTAGCTGAAAAAAGTGGAGACACTGTAGAAATAAGTAAAGCAAATAAAGTTGCAAATAGCTTATTAAGACGTAAGTATTTATATGCAATTAATTTTGCTATTAATAATAAAGATAGTGAAGTAGCACCATACATTGCACTATCTGAAGTTTACGATGCTAACCCTAAATTTCTAGATACAATTTACAAATCGTTACCTAAAAATATAGCTGATTCTAAATATGGAGTTGAATTAAAAAAATATTTAGAAAAAGTAAAAACTCAATAACAACAAAACATAAAAAAACTCGCTAATAATTAGCGAGTTTTTTATTTCTTAAAGTTTGTTTATTTTTTCAATAAGTGCTCTACCTTTATCTTCAAGCTCTTTACCTATTGCTTTAAAATGTGCTTTTTTGTTTTCAACACTTCGGTCGTTAACTTTTACTATCAGCTCATCAAAAGTAACAATAGCTTCATCAATAATAGCTTCACTCTTTGTTGTGTCTTTATCTGTGTTTGCATATTCCCAGATGTACACTGCTTCAATAATATCACCTAAAACATAGTTAATGTCTTTTTTTAGGTTTCTTACATTTGCCATAATTCTAATAATTTATTTGATGCAAAATTACACAATTTAAACGTAAACCTCTAAAAGTTTTGCATTGTTTGCACTTATGTTATAATCTTTTATAATTGCTGGAATTAAAATGGTTTCACCCTTTGCTAAAGTTTCTTCATGTCCATTAGCTCTTACAACAGCATTTCCTTCTACACACATATAAATAATAAATGAATCTTTATCATTATGTCGCTCAACAATACCACTTACTGGTAAAAAGCTAGTTTTAAAATATTGACAAATTACCATTTCATTGGACCTATTCATCTCTTTGGAATAAGTCTTTCTAAAATCATTTGGCATATCAAAATCTATAGCATCAATTGCTAAGTCATTATGAAGCTCTCTTTCACTACCTTGGTCATCTACCCTATCCCAATCATAAACACGATAAGTTATATCACTTGTTTGTTGTATTTCAGCTAACATCACTCCAGCACCAATAGCATGTACTCTGCCTACTTCAATAAAATACACGTCACCTTCTTTTACATTGTCGAAATTTAAAATTTCTGTAAGTGTTTTATCCTCTAAATGTTTTAAATACGTTTCTTTATTTACTTCTTGATTAAACCCGACAATAATGTTGGCATCATCATCAACTTGCATGACATACCACATTTCTGTTTTACCAAACGAATTATGACGTATTTTAGCTAGTTCATCGTTTGGATGTAATTGGATTGATAAATCTTCTTTAGCATCTATAAATTTTATAAGTAAAGGAAATGTTGCTCCAAACTGTTTATAGTTATGTGTTCCTAATAAATCTGATTTATAAGTTTTTAATAAATCCTGTAAAGTTGTACCTAAAAGTTTTCCATTGCTTACCACAGAAGTATCTCCATCTACATCACTAATCTCCCAACTCTCACCAATATTAGGCAGATTTCCATTTTTATTAAGTATGTGGTTTAGTTTTTGTCCTCCCCAAATTTTATCTTTTAATATTGGCTTGAACTTTAATGGGTACAATTCTTCATTCATATACTATTCTCCTGCATAAGTTACAAAGTTTCGAGGTGTTTCATAAAGTGTTACCTCTAAATCTAAATTTGAAGCTAATCTAGGCTTTATTTTGTTATAAATAACAACTACAATATTTTCGGCAGTTGGATTAAGATTTTTAAATTCTGGCACATCTAAATTTAAATTTTTATGATCTAAGGTATCTTCAACTTCTGTCTTAATAATTGCTTTTAGCACTTTCATATCAATTACATAACCAGTTTCTTGGTCGATTTCTCCAGTAACACTTACAATTAATTCATAATTATGACCATGATAATTGGGGTTATTACACTTTCCGAAAACTTCATTGTTCTTTTCATCGCTCCAATCCTTTCTATACAATCGATGTGCAGCGTTAAAATGAGCGCGCCTACTTACTGTTACTTTCATGAGATATGTTTAAATATTCATAGAATTTATCAAAAATAATTTTAAACCACTCAGTATATAGTTCTGGATGCAAAGCAATATCTACCTTTACCTCTTCTAGAGGCATCCATTTCCAATCTGCTACTTCTTCTTTATTAATAATGGGACTTTCGTTATAATGACCTACCATTACATGATCATATTCATGCTCAGTCAAACCATTATCAAAAGGTGCTTTATAAATAAACGATGTTGTTTCCTTAAGTTCAGTAACAAAACCCATTTCTTCTTGTAAACGTCTTTTCCCTGCTGCTAGATTGCTTTCACCATCTCTTTGATGACTACAACAAGTATTAGTCCATAATCCTGGAGAATGGTATTTTTCTAGAGCACGTTGTTGTAACATTAACTCGTTTTTATCATTAAATACAAAAACTGAAAATGCTCTATGTAATAATGCTTTTTCATGAGCTTCCATTTTTGGCATCAATCCAATTTGCTCATCGTTTTCGTTTACAAGAATTACTTTTTCTTCTTCCATGATGTAAAAATACCAACAATATTTTAAAATTACTACATACAAAAAAAGGCTACCTTAAAAAAGTAGCCTTTTAACTTATGTTTATAATTTACTATTCCATTGAAATAATAATAAAATCACTTCTTCTGTTTAGTTGGTGTTCTTCTTCTGAACATTTTACACCATCAGAACATTTATTTACCAATTCTCTTTCACCATAACCTTTACCTGTCAATCTTGAAGCGTCAATACCTCCTACTTTAACAATATAATTGATAGTAGATTTATTTCTTCTAGATGACAATGCATCGTTATAAGATGTGGTTGCTCTACTATCTGTATGTGATTTAATATCTATCTTCATATTAGGATATTGCTTTAATACAGCGATTACTTTTTGTAATTCTATCTCAGCATCTGGTCTAATATTAGATTTATCAAAATCAAAATAGATAGGATTTAAATTAAGTGCATCTCTTAGGTTAGTTCCTTCTTTAATTGCAACTTTATCAGTTTCAATTACTAATGGCATACTAACTTTTTCCTTTCTATTATCTGTAGTAGCTACTCTTTCTTCAGAAGTTGAATAATCATCTTTTTCAACTCTTACTAAGTACTCTTTTTCACAGTTTAAATCATTAAATGTATAAGCACCATTTTCTCCAACTATCATTTCACTAATTTGAGTTCCAGCTTCATCAAACAACCTCACTTTAGCTCCAGATACAATATTATTATCTTGATCTTTTACCACACCATCCATTACTTGTTTACATTCTGGAATTTTAAAGGTATAAATATCATCATCTCCTTTTCCTCCATCTCTATTAGAAGTAAAGAAACCTTCTTTAATGACTAAGTTTTCGTAATAACCAAAATCATCTTTTGAACTGTTAATTGGTTTTCCAACATTCTCGACCACAAAAGGCTCATGGTTTTTAAACTTATTTTCAAAATCTCTAATAATATAAACATCAAGTCCACCAAGCCCTGTTAAACCGTTTGAAGAGAAATATAAATCTCCTTTAGAGTTTACAAACGGAAACGTTTCTTGTCCCTCAGTATTAACTAATGTCCCTAAATTTTTAGGTGTTCCTAAAGTACCATCAGAATTTATGTCTACTACATAGATATCAGAATTTCCATGAGTACCTTCCATATCTGATGCGAAATAAAGTTTAGTACCATCTAAATTTACTGTTGGATGTGCTACACTATAGTTTTCACTATTAAAATGTACTGGTTTAATATTTACCCAATTATCATTACTATCTAGTTCTGCTCTATATAAATGTAAACGATTAACACCAGCTTCATCTCTTTTTAGTTTTCTTTTAAAGAAGTTATTTCTTGTGAAATACATCACATCTTCATTTGGAGAAAATGCAACTGTTGATTCATGAAGCTTAGTATTAATAGCATCGTCAAAAAGAACAGGGTTAGAGTAAGAATCTTCATGCTTCTCAGCAGCATATAAATCTAAAAATGATTGATCATTCCATTTATATACTTTTCCTTTACCTCTTGAAGAAGAAAATATTAATTGGTTTTTAAACTGAGTTGCTCCAAAATCTGATTTATCAGAATTAATAGACATATTTTCAACCTCAAAAGTTTCACTTAACTTTTCAATACTTGATAAATAATCTTTCTTTGAAGCAAATGATTTAGCGCGTAAATCTCCATCTTTAGAATCTACAAACTTCTGCATCCATTTATCAGACTCATTATAATTTTCGATAGATTTCAACGCTTGAGCATATCTATAATAATATTCAGAATCAACTTCTTCATTCAAAGCCATTAACTCTCCATACCATTTTGCAGCCTCTTCCATTTTATTATTGAAATAGAATGAGTTTCCTAACTTTTGAAATAAATCTACCGACTTATAACCCTTATTTGCAACATCTAATAAAATTTCACTTGTTTTTACATACGAAAACTTATCGTAATCTTTTGTTGCTTTACGAATTGCTCCTTTTTGTGAAAAACCAGCTAAGGTAATTACTAAAGCAAATGCTAATATTATATATTTTTTAATTATCATAATTTAACTTTTAGAAGAATCTTGGTGATAATATTTTACCTAATTGTTGTAATTCAAATCTTAACATGATCTCATGCGAACCACTGTTATAGTTATTTAAATTGGTAGTTGTATAATCATACGCATAACCAATATAAACACTATCACTTACTTGGAAACCTGCTAATCCACTAAAAGAATCATCCCATCTATAGCCTAGACCTAGAGTGAATTTTTCATTAATTAATGCATTGGCAGAAATATCAGCAATAATTGGTGCTCCAGAAACTGCCTTTACTAAAAAAGCAGGCTTTAACTTAACCGAATCACTTACATCAAACACATATCCACCAATAAGGTAAAAGTGCATTCTTTCGGCAGCTACAGACTCTTCGAAATCGTCATAATGCTTAGTAGTTATAAAATTTGGAACCGACAATCCTAAATACCATTTATCAGAATGCAAATACATACCTGCTCCAATAGTTGGTGAAAATAAACTTACATCTTCACTAAAAGCAGAGTCTGGATTTTGGTAAAGACCTTCACTCCAATCAGTATTTAATAAATGAAATCCTCCTTTTAGTCCAAAAGATAATTTAGTAATCCCTAACTCATCTATTGGAATAGTATATGAAAAATTAGCATCTACATAAGTTTCGCTTGCTGGTCCTAACTTATCGTTAACAACAGATAAACCTAAACCAATTCTTTCATTTCGTAAAGGGGAATGGATGCCTAAACTTTGTGTTTTAGGCGCTCCATCTAATCCTACCCATTGCGTTCTATGTAAACCTGTAATACTTAACACATCTCTTTGACCTGCATATCCAGGATTTACTGTCATAGTATTATACATATATTGAGTATACTGAGGATCTTGCTGAGCAAAACTCTCATTAATCATTAGTGTGAACACTAATAATATTAACCCTTTTAATAATGATGATTTTTGTATCATTTTATTTTGTTTTATATAATCTAATTATCTTTTTATCTGTTTATGTATATCCAACCTGTTTTAGGCTTAGTTCCATCTCCAAGGTTAAGTATATAATAATATGTACCTACTGGTAAATCCTCAGAACCATTATATACAGATCTTCCGTTTGATGTACCATTCCAGTCATTGTTATAACCTCTCTTCTCATAAACAATATTTCCCCATCTATTATAAACCTCTAACTTGTTATTAGGATAGTTATGGATACAATTGATTACTAAGAATTCATTTACTCCATCTCCATTTGGAGAGAACTCATTAAACATCATTAAACACCCTAGTTCAGTTACTGTTTCATCATCTTCTGTATTACCATCAAAATCATCTCCATTATCACTAGTATCTTCTACTATGTCTTGGTTTGGAGCTATAGCACTAGCTATTACACTGTTTATTACACCTCCAGCATTAATTGCTTGTTGCGTAATTTCGAAAGTTGCATAATATGTTCCTATCTCTCCTACTAATAATGTTCCTTCAATACTTCCTAGGTCTGCACTATCAAATGTTGGTTCTTGAGTTAATGTATATACAACTCCATTAACATCTGTGAATAAATCCACTAAGGTTACATTAGTTAAAGTTACATTTCCAATATTCTCTACTGTAATTGTATAGGTAATTACATCACCCAATTCATTACCAAACATATCTGCCATTTTTGTTACTTCAATTGCTGCAGTACAATCTGCAGTTGCAGTAACTGTTCCTGTAATACTACTTGGGATATATGAGCAAGAATCTAATGGATCTGTTCCGTCTGTTACTTCTGTCTCATTTGTTACTCCATCTCCATCACAATCTGCATTGTTCCATGCTGTGTCTGGTGTTACTGTTTGACTTGCTAATACAAAATCACAGTTATCTAATGGATCTGTTCCGTCTGTTACTTCTGTCTCATTCGTTACTCCATCTCCATCACAATCTGCATTGTTCCATGCTGTGTCTGGTGTTACTGTTTGACTTGCTAATACAAAATCACAGTTATCTAATGGATCTGTTCCGTCTGTTACTTCTGTCTCATTTGTTACTCCATCTCCATCACAATCTGCATTGTTCCATGCTGTGTCTGGTGTTACTGTTTGACTTGCTAATACAAAATCACAGTTATCTAATGGATCTGTTCCGTCTGTTACTTCTGTCTCATTCGTTACTCCATCTCCATCACAATCTGCATTGTTCCATGCTGTGTCTGGTGTTACTGTTTGACTTGCTAATACAAAATCACAGTTATCTAATGGATCTGTTCCGTCTGTTACTTCTGTCTCATTTGTTACTCCATCTCCATCACAATCTGCATTGTTCCATGCTGTGTCTGGTGTTACTGTTTGACTTGCTAATACAAAATCACAGTTATCTAATGGATCTGTTCCGTCTGTTACTTCTGTCTCATTCGTTACTCCATCTCCATCACAATCTGCATTGTTCCATGCTGTGTCTGGTGTTACTGTTTGACTTGCTAATACAAAATCACAGTTATCTAATGGATCTGTTCCGTCTGTTACTTCTGTCTCATTTGTTACTCCATCTCCATCACAATCTGCATTGTTCCATGCTGTGTCTGGTGTTACTGTTTGACTTGCTAATACAAAATCACAGTTATCTAATGGATCTGTTCCGTCTGTTACTTCTGTCTCATTTGTTACTCCATCTCCATCACAATCTGCATTGTTCCATGCTGTGTCTGGTGTTACTGTTTGACTTGCTAATACAAAATCACAGTTATCTAATGGATCTGTTCCGTCTGTTACTTCTGTCTCATTCGTTACTCCATCTCCATCACAATCTGCATTGTTCCATGCTGTGTCTGGTGTTACTGTTTGACTTGCTAATACAAAATCACAGTTATCTAATGGATCTGTTCCGTCTGTTACTTCTGTCTCATTTGTTACTCCATCTCCATCACAATCTGCATTGTTCCATGCTGTGTCTGGTGTTACTGTTTGACTTGCTAATACAAAATCACAGTTATCTAATGGATCTGTTCCGTCTGTTACTTCTGTCTCATTTGTTACTCCATCTCCATCACAATCTGCATTGTTCCATGCTGTGTCTGGTGTTACTGTTTGACTTGCTAATACAAAATCACAGTTATCTAATGGATCTGTTCCGTCTGTTACTTCTGTCTCATTTGTTACTCCATCTCCATCACAATCTGCATTGTTCCATGCTGTGTCTGGTGTTACTGTTTGACTTGCTAATACAAAATCACAGTTATCTAATGGATCTGTTCCGTCTGTTACTTCTGTCTCATTCGTTACTCCATCTCCATCACAATCTGCATTGTTCCATGCTGTGTCTGGTGTTACTGTTTGACTTGCTAATACAAAATCACAGTTATCTAATGGATCTGTTCCGTCTGTTACTTCTGTCTCATTTGTTACTCCATCTCCATCACAATCTGCATTGTTCCATGCTGTGTCTGGTGTTACTGTTTGACTTGCTAATACAAAATCACAGTTATCTAATGGATCTGTTCCGTCTGTTACTTCTGTCTCATTTGTTACTCCATCTCCATCACAATCTGCATTGTTCCATGCTGTGTCTGGTGCTACTGTTTGACTTGCTAATACAAAATCACAGTTATCTAATGGATCTGTTCCGTCTGTTACTTCTGTCTCATTCGTTACTCCATCTCCATCACAATCTGCATTGTTCCATGCTGTGTCTGGTGTTACTGTTTGACTTGCTAATACAAAATCACAGTTATCTAATGGATCTGTTCCGTCTGTTACTTCTGTCTCATTCGTTACTCCATCTCCATCACAATCTGCATTGTTCCATGCTGTGTCTGGTGTTACTGTTTGACTTGCTAATACAAAATCACAGTTATCTAATGGATCTGTTCCGTCTGTTACTTCTGTCTCATTCGTTACTCCATCTCCATCACAATCTGCATTGTTCCATGCTGTGTCTGGTGTTACTGTTTGACTTGCTAATACAAAATCACAGTTATCTAATGGATCTGTTCCGTCTGTTACTTCTGTCTCATTCGTTACTCCATCTCCATCACAATCTGCATTGTTCCATGCTGTGTCTGGTGTTACTGTTTGACTTGCTAATACAAAATCACAGTTATCTAATGGATCTGTTCCGTCTGTTACTTCTGTCTCATTCGTTACTCCATCTCCATCACAATCTGCATTGTTCCATGCTGTGTCTGGTGTTACTGTTTGACTTGCTAATACAAAATCACAGTTATCTAATGGATCTGTTCCGTCTGTTACTTCTGTCTCATTCGTTACTCCATCTCCATCACAATCTGCATTGTTCCATGCTGTGTCTGGTGTTACTGTTTGACTTGCTAATACAAAATCACAGTTATCTAATGGATCTGTTCCGTCTGTTACTTCTGTCTCATTTGTTACTCCATCTCCATCACAATCTGCATTGTTCCATGCTGTGTCTGGTGCTACTGTTTGACTTGCTAATACAAAATCACAGTTATCTAATGGATCTGTTCCGTCTGTTACTTCATTTGAGTTTATAATACCATCTCCGTCACAATCATTAATTCCAAAATCTACACAATCACCTACTGTTACTGAGGCTACAGCTGTATCACAATTTGTTGGGTTTAACACCTCACATATTTGATAGGTTAATTGATAAGTTCCTGCTGGTGTACCTGCTGCTACATCTATTGTTCCATCTCCATTTAAGGTTAAGTATCCATTTGGATCTGCTATCGTTTCTGTTAATGTAACATCTGATGGATTTACTGCTACTCCATTTAAGGTGTCATTCGTAAATACATCTATAACACCTGTGGCACCTGTTACACCATTCACGCCTGTAGCACTATCATCATTCGCTACAATTGGAGCTGCATCTACTGTTACTGAGGCTACAGCTGTATCACAATTTGTTGGGTTTAATACCTCACATATTTGATAGGTTAATTGATAAGTTCCTGCTGGTGTACCTGCTCCTACATCTATTGTTCCATCTCCATTTAAGGTTAAGTATCCATTTGGATCTGCTATCGTTTCTGTTAATGTAACATCTGATGGATTTACTGCTACTCCATTTAAGGTGTCATTCGTAAATACATCTATAACACCTGTGGCACCTGTTACACCATTCACGCCTGTAGCACTATCATCATTCGCTACAATTGGAGCTGCATCTACTGTTACTGAGGCTACAGCTGTATCACAATTTGTTGGGTTTAATACCTCACATATTTGATAGGTTAATTGGTAAGTTCCTGCTGGTGTACCTGCTGCTACATCTATTGTTCCATCTCCATTTAAGGTTAAGTATCCATTTGGATCTGCTATCGTTTCTGTTAATGTAACATCTGATGGATTTACTGCTACTCCATTTAAGGTGTCATTCGTAAATACATCTATAACACCTGTGGCACCTGTTACACCATTCACGCCTGTAGCACTATCATCATTCGCTACAATTGGAGCTGCATCTACTGTTACTGAGGCTACAGCTGTATCACAATTTGTTGGGTTTAACACCTCACATATTTGATAGGTTAATTGGTAAGTTCCTGCTGGTGTACCTGCTGCTACATCTATTGTTCCATCTCCATTTAAGGTTAAGTATCCATTTGGATCTGCTATCGTTTCTGTTAATGTAACATCTGATGGATTTACTGCTACTCCATTTAAGGTGTCATTCGTAAATACATCTATAACACCTGTGGCACCTGTTACACCATTCACGCCTGTAGCACTATCATCATTCGCTACAATTGGAGCTGCATCTACTGTTACTGAGGCTACAGCTGTATCACAATTTGTTGGGTTTAACACCTCACATATTTGATAGGTTAATTGGTAAGTTCCTGCTGGTGTACCTGCTGCTACATCTATTGTTCCATCTCCATTTAAGGTTAAGTATCCATTTGGATCTGCTATCGTTTCTGTTAATGTAACATCTGATGGATTTACTGCTACTCCATTTAAGGTGTCATTCGTAAATACATCTATAACACCTGTGGCACCTGTTACACCATTCACGCCTGTAGCACTATCATCATTCGCTACAATTGGAGCTGCATCTACTGTTACTGAGGCTACAGCTGTATCACAATTTGTTGGGTTTAATACCTCACATATTTGATAGGTTAATTGGTAAGTTCCTGCTGGTGTACCTGCTGCTACATCTATTGTTCCATCTCCATTTAAGGTTAAGTATCCATTTGGATCTGCTATCGTTTCTGTTAATGTAACATCTGATGGATTTACTGCTACTCCATTTAAGGTGTCATTCGTAAATACATCTATAACACCTGTGGCACCTGTTACACCATTCACGCCTGTAGCACTATCATCATTCGCTACAATTGGAGCTGCATCTACTGTTACTGAGGCTACAGCTGTATCACAATTTGTTGGGTTTAACACCTCACATATTTGATAGGTTAATTGGTAAGTTCCTGCTGGTGTACCTGCTGCTACATCTATTATTCCATCTCCATTTAAGGTTAAGTATCCATTTGGATCTGCTATCGTTTCTGTTAATGTAACATCTGATGGATTTACTGCTACTCCATTTAAGGTGTCATTCGTAAATACATCTATAACACCTGTGGCACCTGTTACACCATTCACGCCTGTAGCACTATCATCATTCGCTACAATTGGAGCTGCATCTACTGTTACTGAGGCTACAGCTGTATCACAATTTGTTGGGTTTAACACCTCACATATTTGATAGGTTAATTGGTAAGTTCCTGCTGGTGTACCTGCTCCTACATCTATTGTTCCATCTCCATTTAAGGTTAAGTATCCATTTGGATCTGCTATCGTTTCTGTTAATGTAACATCTGATGGATTTACTGCTACTCCATTTAAGGTGTCATTCGTAAATACATCTATAACACCTGTGGCACCTGTTACACCATTCACGCCTGTAGCACTATCATCATTCGCTACAATTGGAGCTGCATCTACTGTTACTGAGGCTACAGCTGTATCACAATTTGTTGGGTTTAATACCTCACATATTTGATAGGTTAATTGGTAAGTTCCTGCTGGTGTACCTGCTGCTACATCTATTGTTCCATCTCCATTTAAGGTTAAGTATCCATTTGGATCTGCTATCGTTTCTGTTAATGTAACATCTGATGGATTTACTGCTACTCCATTTAAGGTGTCATTCGTAAATACATCTATAACACCTGTGGCACCTGTTACACCATTCACGCCTGTAGCACTATCATCATTCGCTACAATTGGAGCTGCATCTACTGTTACTGAGGCTACAGCTGTATCACAATTTGTTGGGTTTAACACCTCACATATTTGATAGGTTAATTGGTAAGTTCCTGCTGGTGTACCTGCTGCTACATCTATTGTTCCATCTCCATTTAAGGTTAAGTATCCATTTGGATCTGCTATCGTTTCTGTTAATGTAACATCTGATGGATTTACTGCTACTCCATTTAAGGTGTCATTCGTAAATACATCTATAACACCTGTGGCACCTGTTACACCATTCACGCCTGTAGCACTATCATCATTCGCTACAATTGGAGCTGCATCTACTGTTACTGAGGCTACAGCTGTATCACAATTTGTTGGGTTTAACACCTCACATATTTGATAGGTTAATTGGTAAGTTCCTGCTGGTGTACCTGCTGCTACATCTATTGTTCCATCTCCATTTAAGGTTAAGTATCCATTTGGATCTGCTATCGTTTCTGTTAATGTAACATCTGATGGATTTACTGCTACTCCATTTAAGGTGTCATTCGTAAATACATCTATAACACCTGTGGCACCTGTTACACCATTCACGCCTGTAGCACTATCATCATTCGCTACAATTGGGGCAATACTACAAGAAGCTGGGGCAGATACTACATTTAAGTTTGAAAAAGTACAAGTTACTTCATCAGAAAAAGTTGCTGTTAATGAAATTGCAATTCCATTTGCAGGTAAAGTAACTCCTGTAAAAGTATGAGACGATGTAGTATCTAGCGAACCAATTGCTACACTTGCAGTCCCATCTCCTGATAAATCTAAAGTTCCAGTAGTAGGAGCTTCAGAAAAAGTGACTGTTATATCAGCAGTAAATGTATCATCAGCAGAATTGCCATTAGTTCCATTGTCATTACAAACTGATAAATTAGATGCTGATATAGAATCAACTAAACAAGTATTAACTCCACATAAATCAAAATTAACAACAGTGATACAAACAAAAGTTGTTGCAGTAGCTCCAGTTAAACCTCCTGTACTGTTATTTGTAACATGACCTGTAAAACAAATAGTCTTAGTTGATTTATTATAAATTGTTGTTGCATGTCCTCCTACACTAACATAAATTGCATCATCACTACCAACAGTATAACCACCTGGAACTGAAGGATACTCAACTGTACCTGCATTACCATGTCCTATATTTCCACTATTATCTGAACCCCAAGTATATAATACATTTGGGTCTGATACAGTAGCTCCATCTACAATGGCTGCTGCACTTGAATATTGCTCAGAAGTTTGATTGGTAGAAATTTGTAAAACATTTGTCATTTCAGCTCCACCATTGTACTTAACTGTTTCCCAGTTTAAAACTGCATTTGTTGTTTCATTAATTATTCTATTAGCTGTATTATGTCCTACTCCATATACTTTTTGATCGGTACCTAAAGCTAGTATTCCATGTTGTGTATCAGTATCGTTAAAAAATGCTGAAATATATGTAGGAGTAGATGAAGGTGCCGTCATTAAAGTTGCATAATCATAATTTGATGCTCCATTACCATCTCCAAGATATACACTATTACCCCAAACATAAATATCTCCATCATTCTGTAAAGCATAAAGAGCTACATCAGATCCAGTAACATGAAACACATCTGTAAGAGGAACTCCTGCAGATGTCTGTACTTCCTGCCATATTGCAGTATTAGTTGATGTGTTACCACTAACCCTTGATTGATTAGAAGCCACCCAAACACCTCCAGTTGATGTTGTAATAACTAAAGCATTTGAAGTTGCGAATAAATCAATTACATCTGTTGCTGCAACACCTCCTGGTAATGCCATTGGTGCAAATGCAGTTCCAGACACAAAGTTTGAATTCACTACTTCATTTACATATCCCCAAGCATAAAGGTTTGTAGTTGTAAGTAAAAAGGCTTGTCCTCCACTATTTCCAGATACAGCATATTGAACTATACTTCCAGTATAATTATAACCATTAGCTGGTGAAATTTCTTGCATTACTGGATCAGAAGTACCGTTAGAGGCCATGTCTTCTCCCCAAGTTATATAACCAGTTTCAGTTCTTGCAATTGACTGGTGATAAGATGTTATAAGAATATCATCTTTTGGGTCATAAACTCCTTCTGGCCCAACAATTGGACATTGGGAAAATACCGTGCTTAGGCACAACATGGCCATCAAGCTAAGTACTTTTTGTTTACTAATTAAAAGTCGTTTGAAAATTTTCATTTCTTGTTTTCTGTTAATTTAATTGTTAATAGCTACTATATTAATTTCGATTAAGTGTATTTTTTCATCGTTAAAATGCAAACATATGCATTTCAACGATGAAAACAAACGTTTTAGCGGAAAATATCTTACAAAGTATGAGGGAAAATAATGTAGGTTAAGTTCATTTCTTTTCTTTTTGAATTTTGATTAAAGGGGCTTAAAATCAGGACGATGCAAAATTATTGAATAGTTTATCTAAAAAAAATACTGATAAATCAGTATTTTAAATTATATTTAATAAAGCTGCAGTATTAGTGACGTTATTTTTTCTTATTAAATTTTGTCTATGTGTATTTACGGTTGCTATAGATATATTTAAACTATTAGCAATTTGTGAGCTAGTATAACCTTCAGATATAAGCTTTAATATTTGCCTTTCTCTTTTAGTTAAAATTATTTTAGGCTCAAATATATTATCAAGTTCTTTTTTAAGAGTTTTTAAATCATCGCTTAAAACATTCTTTCCATCTACATAATTCTTTATATCTACTTGCGTTTCTTCGTGCGTTCCATTAAGGTTTGTAACATCATCAATACATGATAATATAAAATGTGGTTTATCATCTTCACATCTAGATAAAACAGTAACGCTTCTGATAAAAGAACTTTTCTTATTTGGGATAAGGCTAGTATTAAATCTTAAATAATAAGTGCACTTTAATGGTTCTATATAGTTTTCATAAGCAAAATCTACAACTTTAGAATCTGCACTAATTATTTTTTGTTTTTGAGATGGTTCCATTCCATCTAATATATCTTGAATATAATCTGTGCTATTTTCAGAAAATTCTAAATTATAATTTTTGAAATAAACAACAGGAGATAATGACTTTACATTCATTATCATTAGAAAATCTGGTTTTGAAATTTCTGCATATTGATTAACCCAATCAATAATATTATCTTCATTTACTTCATCTTTATTTAAATCAATAAAAACTGACAATAATGATTCTAGATTATATTCATTCATTTAAAATTATTTTTAAAGTAAATCCTTACAAAAATACATTAACATATGTTAATTAGAAAGTAAATGTTCTAAATGACAAGAAATTAATTGTGAAACTATTTAATTAAATAATAAGATAACAAATCCTATATTTGCCGAAATTTAATTTTATGTCATTTCAAGAAGAAATAAATAGAAGAAGGACCTTTGGTATTGTATCACATCCTGATGCTGGAAAAACAACATTAACTGAAAAACTTTTACTATTTGGGGGAGCTATTCAAGAAGCAGGTGCTGTAAAGAGCAACAAAATAAAAAAAGGAGCTACTAGTGACTTTATGGAAATTGAACGTCAAAGAGGAATTTCTGTAGCAACATCGGTTTTAGCTTTCGAATATAATGGCATAAAAATTAATATTCTTGATACTCCTGGACATAAAGACTTTGCTGAAGATACTTTTAGAACATTAACTGCCGTAGATAGTGTTATTGTAGTTATTGACGTAGCAAAAGGTGTTGAGGAACAAACTGAAAAACTAGTAAAAGTATGTAGAATGCGTAACATTCCTATCATTGTTTTTATAAACAAAATGGATAGAGAAGGTAAAGATGCATTTGATTTATTAGATGAAATAGAGCAAAAATTAGGACTTACTGTTACACCTTTAAGTTTCCCAATTGGAATGGGTTATGATTTTAAAGGCATCTATAATATTTGGGAAAAGAATATAAACTTATTTAGTGGAGATAGCAGAAAAGATATTGAAGACACTATTGAGATATCTGACCTATCTTCTAATAAACTAAATACACTAGTTGGAGATACAGCTGCCCAAACACTAAGAGATGAATTAGAACTAGTTGAAGGAATATATCCTGAATTTGATAAAGAAGAATACTTAGAAGGGAACTTACAGCCTGTATTTTTTGGTTCTGCCTTAAATAACTTTGGAGTTAGAGAGCTTTTAGACTGTTTTGTAGAAATTGCTCCAAAACCAAAACCAAAACAAAGTGAAGAAAGACTTGTTAATCCTGATGAGAATAAATTTACTGGATTTGTATTTAAAATTCATGCTAATATGGACCCTAACCATCGTGATAGATTAGCATTTATAAAAATTGTATCTGGAGAGTTTAAAAGAAACACCCCATATTTACATGTAAGATTAGGTAAAAAATTAAAATTTTCTAGTCCTAATGCTTTTTTTGCTGAAAAGAAACAAATTGTAGATATCTCTTATCCAGGTGATATTGTTGGATTACATGACACAGGAAACTTTAAAATTGGTGATACATTAACTGAAGGAGAAAAAATTAGCTATAAAGGAATTCCAAGCTTTTCTCCTGAACACTTTAGGTACATTAATAATGCAGACCCTTTAAAATCAAAACAACTTTATAAAGGTATTGATCAACTTATGGACGAAGGTGTTGCACAGTTGTTTACACTAGATTTAAATGGTCGTAAAGTAATTGGAACTGTAGGTGCTTTACAGTATGAAGTAATTCAATATAGGCTAGAACATGAATATGGCGCTAAATGTAGCTATGAAAACTTAAATGTACATAAAGCTTGTTGGGTAGAAGCTGAAGATGAAACAAACGAAGAATTTAAAGAGTTTAAACGTGTAAAGCAGCGTTTTTTAGCTAAGGATAAACAAGGTCAGATGGTGTTTTTAGCAGACTCAGCTTTTTCATTACAGATGACACAGCAAAAGTATCCAAGTATCAAATTTCACTTTACATCTGAGTTTAATTAAAGAAGTTATTCATCGGATTTATTAGAAAAATTTTGTTTTTAATCGATTTTTTAATACATTTCATCGATGATTTGAAAGATTCATATTTTTCAAATTTAATTTTAAGTAAGATTCATAACCCCAAACATGAACTACTATGGAAACTTTAAACAACGTTTATAGTAATGACGACATTACTGTAACATTCGAACCTTGCAAGTGTATTCACGCAGAAAAATGTGCTCAAGAACTATCTGAAGTTTTTAGAACATCGGTAATTCCTTGGATTAATTTAGATGGTACAGAAACAGAAAGGATTATTGAACAAATTAAACGCTGTCCATCTGGTGCTTTAAAATTTAAGTATAACAAGATAGCTATTTAAACAACATATTATTAGAAACAAAAAAGCCATTGCTAATGCAATGGCTTTTTTATTTTATGCTTGTCCAGTTGGACCAAAATTGAGAGGCATAGGTTGTTTTTCATAATCTTTTATCTCTCCATGAGCTTGTTCAAAACGTTTAACATTATCATTTAACGCTTTTACTAATCGCTTAGCATGTTGAGGAGTTAAGATAATTCTAGACTTAACCTTACTTTTTGGTGTCCCTGGCATTATGCTTACAAAGTCCAAAACAAACTCAGAAACTGAATGATTGATTATTGCTAAATTAGAATAAGTTCCTTCAGCAACTTTTTCATCTAGTTCAATATTTATCTGACCTTGTTTTGGCTTATTATTATTGTCACTCATAACTTACTAGTTATAATTCATTTCTTGTTTAGCTTGCATCATTTGATCAAACTCTTCCTTAGAACCTACAATAATGTCATCATAATTTCTAAGTCCTGTACCTGCAGGTATTTTATGTCCTACAATTACATTCTCTTTTAATCCTTCTAAATTATCAACCTTACCATTTACAGCTGCTTCGTTAAGAACTTTTGTTGTTTCCTGGAACGATGCTGCAGAAATAAATGACTTAGTCTGTAATGATGCTCTTGTAATACCTTGAAGTATTGGTGTAGCTGTAGCTGGTCTAGCTTCTCTAGCAACAACTAACTGCTTATCTTCACGACGTAAAATAGAATTTTCGTCTCTCAACTCTCTAGGTGTTACTATTTGTCCAGCTTTTAAGTTTACAGAATCACCTGCATCCTCAACAACTTTCTTTCCAAAAATCTCATCATTCTCTTCTATAAAGTCTGACTTATGAACTAATTGGTTTTCTAAGAAAATAGTATCTCCTGAATCTTCAATTCTAACTTTACGCATCATTTGTCTTACAACAACTTCGAAATGCTTATCGTTAATCTTCACACCTTGTAAACGATATACTTCTTGTACTTCGTTAACTAAGTATTGTTGTACAGCTGATGGTCCTTTAATATTCAAGATATCGTTAGGAGTTATAGATCCATCAGATAATGGCATACCAGCTTTTACAAAGTCATTTTCTTGAACAAGAATTTGATTTGATAACTTAACTAAGTATTTCTTAACATCACCTAATTTAGACTCTACAATAATTTCACGATTACCACGCTTAATTTTACCGAAAGAAACTACACCATCGATAGCAGAAACTACTGCTGGGTTTGATGGATTACGTGCTTCGAATAATTCTGTTACACGTGGTAAACCTCCAGTAATATCACCAGCTTTAGCAGATTTACGAGGTATTTTAACTAAAATCTTACCAACGTTAATCTTATCTCCATCATCAATCATTAAGTGTGCTCCTACTGGTAAATTGTAAGAACGTATTACTTCACCTTTTCCATCTTCAATATGAAGCGTTGGAATTAGCTTTTTGTTTCTAGATTCAGAAATTACTTTTTCTTGGAAACCAGTTTGTTCATCAATTTCAACTTGGTATGTTACACCTTGCTCAATATTTTCGTAACTAACTTTTCCAGCAAATTCTGAAATAATTACACCATTATATGGATCCCATTGACAAACTACATCGTCTTTCTTAAGTTTCTGACCATTTTTAACATAAATAGTAGAACCATAAGGAATGTTATTTGTACTTAATGTAATACCTGTTTTCTCATCTATAAGCTTAAGCTCAGAAGTTCTTGAAATTACAATATCAACTTCATTCCCTTCTCCGTCTTCACCTTTAACTGTCTTAAGATCTTCAATTTCAGCTTTACCATCAAACTTAACAATAAGTTTATTCTCTTCTGAAATGTTTCCTGCAATACCACCTACGTGGAATGTACGAAGTGTTAACTGAGTACCAGGTTCTCCAATCGACTGTGCAGCAACTACACCAACAGCTTCACCTTTTTGAACCATTTTACCTGTAGCTAAGTTACGTCCGTAACACTTAGCACAAATACCTTTTTTAGCCTCACATGTTAATGCCGAACGAACTTCGATTGCTTCTACTGGAGAATCTTGAATCTTCTTAGCAATGTGATCGTAAATATGCTCACCAGCACCTACCAATAACTCTTCAGTTAATGGATCATATACATCATGTAATGACGTACGACCAACAATACGCTCTTCAAGAGTTTCTACAACCTCTTCATTTTTCTTAAGCGGTTCTACTGTAATACCTCTTAAAGTACCACAATCTTCAGTATTAACAATTACATCTTGGGATACATCTACAAGACGACGTGTTAAATATCCAGCATCGGCAGTTTTTAAGGCTGTATCGGCAAGACCTTTACGAGCACCGTGAGTAGAAATAAAATATTCTAAAATTGAAAGTCCTTCTTTAAAGTTAGAAAGAATTGGATTTTCAATAATCTCTCCACCACCAGCGTTAGATTTTTTAGGTTTAGCCATAAGACCACGCATACCAGTTAACTGACGAATCTGTTCTTTAGATCCACGAGCTCCAGAATCAAGCATCATATATACAGAGTTAAATCCTTGTTGATCTTCTCTAATACGCTTCATTGAAAGCTCTGTTAACTCAGCATTTGTTGACGTCCAGATATCAATAACTTGGTTATAACGCTCATTATTAGTAATAAGTCCCATGTTATAATTACCCATAATACCATCAACTTGCTTATTAGCAGCGTCAATCATAGTATGCTTTTCTGGTGGAATAATAATATCACCTAAACTGAATGATAATCCACCTTGGAATGCAAAGTTATATCCTAAAGTTTTAATTTCATCTAAGAATGCAGCTGTCTCAGGTACACTAGTTACCTTTAAAATACCATGTATAATGTCTCTAAGAGATTTCTTAGTTAATACTTGGTTAATGTATCCAGCAGCAGCAGGTACTTTCTCGTTAAATAATACTCTACCAACAGTAGTATCTATTATTTGCTTAGTAAGTTCTCCTTCTTCGTTAAAATCAATTGTTCTAACTTTAATAGATGCGTTAAGGTCTACTCTCTTTTCATTGTATGCAATAATTACCTCTTCTGGAGAATAGAATGTTAATCCTTCTCCTTTAATAGGCACTTCTGGAGTATGCTTACGCAACTTAGTCATATAATATAAACCAAGTACCATATCCTGTGAAGGTACAGTAACTGGTGAACCGTTTGCAGGATTTAAGATATTATGAGACGCTAACATTAATAATTGTGCCTCAAGAATAGCTTCTGGTCCTAATGGTAAATGCACAGCCATCTGGTCACCATCGAAATCGGCGTTAAATGCAGTACACACTAATGGGTGTAACTGAATTGCTTTACCTTCGATAAGTTTTGGTTGGAATGCCTGAATACCAAGTCTGTGAAGCGTAGGAGCACGGTTTAAAAGCACTGGATGTCCTTTTAAAACATTCTCTAAGATATCCCAAACTACAGGTTCTTTTTTATCTATAATTTTCTTTGCAGATTTTACAGTTTTTACAATTCCTCTTTCAATTAACTTTCTAATTACAAAAGGCTTGTATAATTCTGCTGCCATGTTTTTTGGCAATCCACATTCGAATAATTTTAATTCTGGTCCAACAACAATTACAGAACGTGCAGAATAATCAACACGCTTACCAAGTAAGTTTTGACGGAAACGTCCTTGTTTACCTTTTAAAGAATCTGATAAAGATTTTAAAGGTCTGTTTGAATCTGTTTTTACTGCTGATGATTTACGTGTATTATCAAATAATGAATCTACAGATTCTTGTAACATACGCTTTTCGTTACGTAAGATTACTTCTGGAGCTTTAATTTCAACAAGTCTCTTAAGACGGTTGTTACGAATAATAACACGACGATATAAATCATTTAAATCAGACGTTGCAAAACGTCCACCATCTAGTGGTACTAATGGACGTAATTCTGGTGGAATTACTGGAACAGCTTTCATAATCATCCATTCAGGATTATTCTCTCTGTTCTCATTAGCATCTCTAAATGCTTCAACAACTTGAAGACGTTTTAACGCTTCAGTCTTACGTTGCTTTGAAGTTTCATTATTTGCTTTATGACGTAATTGGAATGATAATTCATCAAGGTCAATTCTTGATAATAATTCAATTAAACATTCAGCTCCCATTTTTGCAACAAACTTCTCAGGGTCAGTATCATCAAGGTACTGATTTTCTTGAGGAAGAGTTTCCATTATATTCAGATACTCTTCTTCTGTAAGGAAATCCATTTTTTGTAATGGCTCACCTTCAGCATTTTTTGCATTACCAGGTTGAATTACTACATAACGCTCGTAGTAAATAATCATATCTAACTTCTTAGATGGTAATCCAAGAAGGTATCCTATTTTATTTGGTAAAGAACGGAAGTACCAGATATGTGCCACAGGCACAACAAGGTTAATATGTCCTACACGGTCACGACGTACTTTCTTTTCTGTTACCTCTACACCACATCGATCACATACGATTCCTTTATATCTAATTCTTTTATACTTTCCACAAGCACATTCGTAATCCTTTACAGGACCAAAAATACGCTCACAAAATAAACCATCACGCTCAGGTTTGTGCGTTCTATAGTTTATTGTTTCTGGTTTTAAAACTTCCCCTCTTGACGCAGCCAAAATTGACTCTGGAGAAGCTAAACCTATTGAGATTTTATTAAATCTCTGTACTGTATTCTTATCTTGTTTTCTTGCCATAATATATGGTTGTGATAATGAATTTATTTACTACTATTCTTCTAATCTTATGTCTAATCCAAGACCTTTCAATTCATGCATTAATACATTGAAAGATTCTGGTAGTCCAGGTTCTGGCATTGGTTCACCTTTTACGATTGCTTCGTAAGTTTTAGCTCTACCAATTACATCATCAGATTTTACTGTTAAGATTTCACGTAACGTACTTGATGCTCCATAAGCTTCAAGTGCCCAAACTTCCATCTCTCCAAAACGCTGACCTCCAAACTGTGCTTTACCACCAAGAGGTTGTTGCGTAATTAATGAGTATGGTCCAATAGAACGTGCGTGCATCTTATCGTCAACCATATGTCCTAGTTTTAACATATAGATTACACCAACTGTTGCAGCTTGGTCAAAACGATCTCCAGTTCCACCATCATATAAATATGTATGTCCAAATCTTGGAATTCCAGCTTCATCTGTAAATCCATTAATTTGCTCTAATGTTGCTCCATCAAAAATAGGTGTAGCGAATGTACGTCCTAAATCTTTTCCAGCCCAACCAAGAACAGTTTCATAAATCTGTCCAATATTCATACGAGAAGGTACACCAAGAGGGTTAAGTACTATATCTACTGGAGTTCCATCTTCTAAGAATGGCATATCTTCTTGACGAACAATACGTGCAACAATACCTTTGTTACCATGTCGTCCTGCCATCTTATCACCTACTTTTAATTTACGTTTCTTAGCGATGTAAACTTTAGCAAGTTTGATGATTCCAGCTGGAAGTTCATCTCCTACAGAGATAGTAAACTTCTCACGTCTTAATGATCCTTGTAAATCGTTTTCTTTAATTTTATAGTTATGGATTAACTCTGATACTAACTTATTAGTATGATCATCAGTAGTCCATTTTCCAGATACTAAATGTGCATAATCATCAACAGCATTTAACATCTTAAGCGTAAATTTCTTTCCTTTAGGGAATACATCTTCACCTAAATCGTTTTGAACACCTTGTGCAGTTTTACCACCTACGATAGAGAATAATTTTTCAACTAAAATATCTTTTAAGTCGTCAAATTTTGAATCGTAAATACCTTCTAACTGTGCAATATCCTCTTTATCTTTAGCTCTCTTACGCTTATCTTTTATTGCTCTAGCAAATAATTTCTTATTAATAACAACACCATGTAATGAAGGTGATGCTTTTAATGATGCATCTTTTACATCTCCAGCTTTATCTCCAAAAATTGCTCTTAAAAGTTTTTCTTCTGGAGTTGGGTCAGATTCTCCTTTAGGAGTAATCTTTCCAATTAAGATATCACCAGGCTTGATCTCAGCACCAACGCGAATCATTCCGTTTTCATCAAGGTCTTTAGTAGCCTCTTCAGAAACGTTAGGAATATCGTTTGTTAACTCTTCATTACCAAGTTTAGTATCACGTACTTCTAATGAGTACTCATCGATATGAATTGATGTAAAGATATCGTCACGTACAACTTTTTCAGAAATTACAATAGCATCCTCAAAGTTATATCCTTTCCAAGGCATGAAGGCTACTTTCATGTTACGTCCTAATGCTAACTCACCATTTTGAGTTGCATATCCTTCACATAATACTTGCCCTTTAGTAACTTTATCACCTTTTCTAACGATAGCTTTAAGGTTTACAGAAGTTCCTTGGTTTGTTTTTCTAAACTTAGTTAATGGATATGTTACTGTATCTGAATCAAAGCTTACCATAGCTTCTTCTTCAGTACGTCCATATTTAATTACAATTTCATTTGCATCAACATATTGTACAACTCCTTCTCCTTCAGCATTAATTAATACTCTAGAGTCTGAAGCCACTTGACGCTCTAATCCAGTTCCAACAATTGGAGCTTCAGGACGTAATAATGGTACAGCTTGACGCATCATGTTAGATCCCATTAAGGCACGGTTTGCATCATCATGCTCTAAGAATGGAATTAACGAAGCTGAAATTGAAGATATTTGGTTTGGAGCAACATCTGTATAATGAATAGCAGTTGGTTCTACTACTGGGAAATCTCCTTCTTGACGTGCAATAACTTTGTCATGAATAATTTTTCCTGTCTCATCTACTTCAACAGTTGCTTGCGCAATCATTTTCTCTTCTTCTTCTTCAGCACTTAAATATGTTGGCGCACCTTTAATATCAACTACACCATCAGTTACTTTACGATAAGGTGTTTCAATGAATCCCATTGAATTAACTTTAGCATAAACTGAAAGTGATGATATAAGTCCGATGTTTGGTCCTTCAGGAGTTTCAATTGGACAAAGACGACCATAATGTGTATAGTGAACGTCACGAACCTCGAAACCTGCTCTTTCTCTTGATAAACCTCCAGGTCCTAATGCAGATAAACGACGTTTATGAGTAATCTCTGCTAATGGATTTGTTTGATCCATGAACTGAGATAACTGGTTTGTTCCAAAGAATGAATTAATTACAGACGATAATGTCTTAGCATTAATCAAATCAATTGGAGTAAACACTTCATTGTCACGAACATTCATACGCTCACGAATAGTACGTGCCATACGAGCTAAACCAACACCAAACTGAGAAGATAATTGTTCACCTACTGTACGTACACGACGGTTAGATAAGTGATCGATATCATCAATCTCTGCTTTAGAGTTAATTAACTCGATTAAATATTTTATAATAGTAATGATATCTTCTTTAGTAAGCACTTGCTTATCCATTCCAATATCAAGACCTAATTTCTTGTTCATTCTATAACGACCAACTTCACCTAAGTTATAACGTTGATCACTAAAGAATAATTTATCTATAATACCTCTAGCTGTTTCCTCATCTGGCGGTTCAGCATTACGTAATTGACGGTAAATATGCTCAACTGCTTCTTTTTCAGAGTTTGTTGGATCTTTTTGAAGTGTATTATGAATAATTGCATATTCTCCTTGCTGTGAGCTTTCTTTGTGTATAAGAATTGTTTTTGCTCCAGCCTCTAATATCTCTTCTATATTTTCTTTATCAAGAATTGTATCACGATCAAGAACAATCTCATTTCTTTCAATTGATACAACCTCTCCAGTATCTTCATCTACGAAATCCTCATGCCATGTATTAAGTACACGAGCAGCAAGTTTACGACCTAAAACTTTTTTAAGTCCAGATTTTGATACTTTAATCTCTTCTGCTAAATCAAAAATTTCAAGGATATCTTTATCTCTTTCAAAACCGATTGCACGGAAAAGCGTAGTTACAGGTAACTTTTTCTTTCTGTCGATATAAGCATACATCACACTGTTAATGTCTGTAGCGAATTCAATCCAAGATCCTTTAAAAGGAATTACTCTTGCTGAATATAATTTAGTACCATTTGCGTGGAATGATTGACCAAAGAAAACTCCTGGTGAACGGTGTAATTGAGAAACTACAACACGTTCTGCACCATTAATACAAAAAGTACCACTTGGTGTCATATAAGGGATTGTACCTAAATACACATCCTGGACAATGGTCTCGAAATCCTCATGTTCAGGGTCTGTACAATACAATTTAAGTCTTGCCTTAAGTGGAACACTATAAGTAAGTCCTCTTTCTATACATTCTTGAATGGCGTATCTTGGTGGATCGATAAAATAATCTAAAAACTCCAAGACAAATTGATTACGTGTATCTGTAATCGGGAAGTTTTCCATGAAGGTGTTGTATAAACCTTCATCTCCTCTTTCTTCTGATTTTGTCTCTAACTGGAAAAAATCCTGGAAGGATTTAATCTGAATATCCAAGAAATCTGGATATTCTGTTCTATTTTTAATAGATGAGAAATTTAATCTTTCAGCTTTTGTTGCTAACATCGACGGACGAATTTTTGATTAAAAAAATAGTTTAACGTGCATATACTTTTATATACACAAAAGGGTTTAGGTCTTAGAGAGTTTTTCTCCAGACCTAAACCATATTTTGTAGGTTAGTTAAGCTTACTTAAGCTCAACCTCAGCTCCTGCTTCTTCTAAAGAAGACTTAAGACCTTCTGCTTCGTCTTTAGACACACCTTCTTTGATTGCTGCTGGTGCTCCATCAACTAAACCTTTAGCGTCTTTTAATCCTAAACCAGTTAATTCCTTAACTAATTTCACTACTGCTAATTTAGAACCACCAGCTGCTTTAAGAATTACGTCGAATTCTGTTTGCTCTTCTGCTGCTTCACCACCACCAGATGGACCAGCTGCTACTGCTACAGCTGCTGCTGCAGGCTCAATACCATATTCTTCTTTTAAAATATCAGCTAATTCGTTAACTTCTTTTACTGTTAAGTTTACTAACTGTTCTGCGAAATCTTTTAAATCTGCCATTTTTCTATCGTTTTAATAATTTTTTAATTTAATATATTTTGTTAAAAGTGCGTACTTAATTGGTTATCCCTCTTTTTGAGATAATGTTTTAAGAATACCTGAAAGTTTTCCACCGCTAGACTGAAGTGCTGAAACAACGTTCTTAGCTGGAGATTGTAATAATCCAATGATATCTCCAATAAGCTCTTCTTTAGACTTGATGTCAACTAACATATCTAATTGGTCATCACCTAAGTAAACTGCTTCTTCAATAAAGGCTCCTTTTAATAAAGGTTTTTCAGACTTTTTTCTAAAAGCTTTAATTACTTTAGCTGGTGCATTACCAGTTTCAGAATACATAACTGAAGTATTACCTTTTAATGTTGTTGGTAATTCTCCAAAGTCTTTATCTGAAGCTTCCATTGCTTTTTCAAGCAAAGTATTCTTTACAACTGCTAACTTTACATTTGCTTTAAAACAAGCACGACGTAAAGCTGAAGTAGTTACTGCATTAAGACCTGAAATATCTGTTAAATAAATATTTGCATTGTCTGCTAATTGTGCAGTTAACTCTTCAATTACTTGTGATTTTTCTTCTCTTGTCATAATAAAATCTTTAACTACAAACTAACTTTTGTATCTACTGCAATACTTGGACTCATAGTACTAGAGATAAAAATACTCTTCATATAAGTTCCTTTTGCAGCTGTTGGTTTTAATTTAATTAAAGTAGAAAGTAATTCTTTTGCGTTTCCTTCTAGTTTATCAGCACTAAATGATGCTTTACCTATTGGAGCATGAACAATACCTGTTTTATCTACTTTAAAATCTATTTTACCTGCTTTAACTTCAGTAACAGCTTTTGCTACATCCATTGTTACAGTTCCTGTTTTTGGGTTAGGCATTAATCCTCTAGGTCCTAATACTCTACCTAATGGTCCTAATTTACCCATAACACTTGGCATAGTGATAATTACATCAACATCTGTCCAACCACCTTTGATTTTTTCAAGGTATTCATCTAGACCTACATAATCAGCACCTGCTTCTTTTGCTTCTGCTTCTTTGTCTGGAGTTACTAATGCTAGTACTTTCATATCTTTACCAGTTCCATGAGGTAATGATACTACTCCTCTTACCATTTGATTAGCTTTTCTTGGATCTACACCCAAACGAACAGCTATATCTACAGAAGCATCAAACTTAGTGTTTGTTATATCTTTAACTAATTGAGAAGCTTCCTCAAGACTATACATCTTGTTCTTTTCAATTTTAGCTACTGCTTCTTTTTGCTTTCTTGTTAATCTTGCCATTTCAAATAATTTAGATTAATTAGGTGCTTCTCCTCCTTTAACAGTTATCCCCATTGACCTAGCTGTTCCTGCTACCATTTTCATAGCAGAATCAACAGTAAATGCATTTAAATCTTGCATTTTGTCTTCAGCAATAGTTCTAACTTGATCCCAAGAAACTTTAGCTACTTTTTTTCTATTTGGCTCACCAGAACCTTTTTTTACTTTGGCCGCTTCTAATAATTGTACTGCAGCTGGTGGTGTTTTGATTACAAAATCAAATGATTTGTCTTTGTAAACAGAAATTACCACAGGTAAAACTTTACCTTGTTTATCTTGGGTTCTAGCATTAAATTGCTTACAGAACTCCATGATATTAACTCCAGCAGCACCTAGAGCGGGTCCAACCGGTGGCGACGGATTCGCTGCACCTCCCCTAACTTGTAGTTTAACTACTTTACTTAACTCTTTTGCCATTTTTTAAATTTAAATTTTGATATAACTAGTGTTGGAAGCTCTAAATTATATCGATAATAATATGTAACAATTATTAAATTTTCTCAACTTGCATGTAACTTAATTCTAATGGAGTCTTTCTTCCAAAAATCTTCACCATTACTTCAAGTTTGCGTTTTTCTTCGTTTATGTTTTCGATAGTACCATCAAATCCATTGAATGGCCCATCTATCACTTTTACTGTTTCGCCTTTAACATAAGGTATCGCTACATTAGCATCAGCTTCTACAGCTAACTCATCAACCTTACCTAACATTCTGTTAACTTCAGACTGTCTTAATGGTACAGGATCACCTCCTTTAGTTTCCCCTAAAAAACCAATTACATTAGTAATAGATTTTATAATATGAGGGACCTCTCCACTTAAATTAGCTTGAATCATTATATACCCAGGAAAAAACACTTTTTCCTTATGAATCTTCTTTCCGTTTCTAATTTGAACAACTCTTTCAGTAGGAACTAAAACTTGGTCCACATAATCATCTAAACCTAATCTTGAAATTTCATTCTCAATATAGGTCTTGATTTTGTTTTCCTGTCCACTTACTGCACGAACAACATACCACTTTTTTTCAATCTTGTTATCTGACATCTTGGTGTATGCTTATTTTATCAAATTAAAATATTCTTTTATTACTCCACTAAAAGCAGTATCAACACCCCAAATAGCTAAAGAGAAAATAATTGAGAACACAGCCACTACAACTGTTAAACGTTGCGCCTCAGCCCATGCTGGCCAAGTTACATTGTTCTTTAATTCTTCAAATGATTCTTTTATATAATTTACAATTCCTGCCATTATATTATTTTTTATTTGCACGGGTTGAGAGACTCGAACTCCCGACACCTGGTTTTGGAGACCAGTGCTCTACCAACTGAGCTAAACCCGTAAATACAAGTCAAGGTATTTTGATATTAGCTACCAAAACACCTTAACTTTATATATTAAACTTGTATTAGTCTAAAATCTCAGTTACCTGACCTGCACCAACTGTTCTACCACCTTCACGAATAGCGAAACGTAAACCTACGTTCATTGCAATTGGTTGAATTAACTCAACATTAATAGTTAAGTTATCTCCAGGCATTACCATTTCAACTCCATCAGGAAGTGCAATATTCCCTGTTACGTCAGTTGTACGTACGTAGAACTGTGGACGGTAGTTGTTATGGAATGGAGTGTGACGTCCACCTTCTTCTTTCTTAAGGATATAAACCTCAGCTTTAAACTTAGCGTGTGGCGTTACAGAGTTTTGCTTACAGATTACCATACCTCTACGGATATCAGTCTTCTCAATACCTCTTAATAAGATACCTACGTTATCTCCAGCTTCACCTCTATCTAAGATCTTACGGAACATCTCAACTCCAGTAATAGTAGAAGTTAATTTCTCAGCTCCCATACCAATAATATCTACAGGATCTCCAGTGTTAGCAACACCAGTTTCAATACGACCAGTTGCAACAGTACCACGACCAGTAATAGAGAATACATCCTCGATTGGCATTAAGAAATCTTTATCAACATCACGTTGTGGTAACTCAATCCAGCTATCTACAGCTTCCATTAATTCCATAACAGTGTCAACCCACTTTTGCTCACCATTTAAAGCTCCTAAAGCAGAACCAGCAATAACAGGACCATTGTCACCATCATACTCATAGAAAGATAATAAATCTCTAACTTCCATGTCTACTAATTCTAAAAGCTCCTCATCGTCAACCATATCAACTTTGTTTAAGAAAACAACGATACGAGGAATACCTACCTGACGACCTAATAAGATGTGCTCACGAGTTTGTGGCATTGGACCATCTGTAGCAGCAACCACTAATATAGCACCATCCATTTGAGCAGCACCAGTTACCATGTTCTTTACATAATCGGCGTGACCTGGACAGTCAACGTGTGCATAGTGACGATTAGCTGTAGCGTATTCTACGTGTGAAGTATTAATTGTAATACCTCTTTCTTTTTCTTCTGGAGCGTTATCGATAGTATCGAAATCTCTTTTTTCAGATAAACCTGCGTTAGCTAATACAGTTGTGATAGCAGCAGTTAAAGTTGTTTTACCGTGATCTACGTGTCCAATTGTACCTATGTTTAAGTGCGGTTTGGAACGATCGAAAGTTTCCTTTGCCATGATTTAAAATTTAATCTTAGTTATATAATAATATTAGTGTTCTAATCTTTAATAGTTAAAAGAGCCAATGACGGGATTTGAACCCGTGACCTCTTCCTTACCAAGGAAACGCTCTACCCCTGAGCTACACCGGCTAAAATTTGAGCGGGAGACCGGGTTCGAACCGGCGACATTCAGCTTGGAAGGCTGACGCTCTACCAACTGAGCTACTCCCGCAATAATTTTAAAAATCCAATCATTTAAAAGTGGGGAGAGCAGGATTCGAACCTGCGAAGGTAAAAACCAACAGATTTACAGTCTGTCCTCGTTGGCCGCTTGAGTATCTCCCCAATTTAAATAAATTTTTCACTCTTTTAAAGAACTTGAGCCGATGGAGGGACTCGAACCCACGACCTGCTGATTACAAATCAGCTGCTCTAGCCAGCTGAGCTACATCGGCTTATTTTTATTACTTTTTGAGCAATAAAAAAGTCCGCTATTTCTAACGGACTGCAAATGTATATATTTATTTTTTTATTCAAAACATTTTTTGAAAATTTTTATCTATAAATATGATCTTAATTTTTCTTTGCGCTTTTTTAGTTGTCTTTCTAATGAACTTACTGCAGCATCTGTTCCTTCTTCAAAAGACTTACATACTTTTTTGACAACAAAACTGTCTCCTGGAACACTTACTCTTGCTTCGAATATTTTATTCTCTTTGTCACTGGTGTTTTCTACTTTTAAAAATACATCTGATTTTATGACCTTATCATAATATAAATCTAACTTATCCATTCTCTTTTGAATGAAATCTAATAATTTTTGATCTGCATTGAAGTTAACTGATTGCGTGTTTACTTTCATATTCTTCTTTTTTGGTTAGACAATACTACTGTTACTTATTTCTTGGGTGTGATTTAGCATATACTTTTTTTAACTCTGCTATACTATTATGTGTATATATTTGAGTAGCAGCTAAACTGGAGTGACCAAGCAATTCTTTAACAGCATTTAAATCGGCACCTTGGTTAAGTAAATGAGTTGCAAATGAATGTCTTAGTATATGCGGACTCTTTTTCACCTTAGTTGATGCCTCACTAAAATAGTTATTTATTATTCTGTAAACAAGTGTTTCATATATTTTAACGCCTTTTTTTGTGAGTAATAAATAATCTTTATCACTAATTTGCTCTAAAACATTTCGCTCTTGAATGTATTTCTTTAAAGTAACTATAATTGAGCTCAATAACGGAAGTACTCTTTCTTTATTTCTTTTACCTAATACTTTTAACGTTTTTTGTGATATATCAATATCTTCAAGTTTAATTTGTATCAGTTCTATACGTCTTATTCCTGTTGAATAAAACAATTCTATTATCAGCTTATTCCTTAGCCCTTCGAAAGAGTTATCAAAATTTAATATTTCAAAAACTTTTTCTATTTCTTTTTCTGAAAAAGGCACTTGCACTTTTTTACTTACTTTAAGTGCTTTGTGTTTTGCTAAAGGGTTTTTATCAATTTCTTCTATCTTCATTAAAAACTTATAATAACTATTTAATGAAGATACTTTTCTATTTACACTTCTATTAGATATACCTTTTTCTACTAAACTGATAATCCAAGATCTTATTTGAGAATAGTTTGCTACATTAATATTGTCCTGAAAGTTTTCTTTTAAATATTCTTGAAAAACCTCAATATCTTTTTTATAAGCATTAACTGTATGTGGTGAATACTTTTTTTCTAACAATAAATAATCTATGAATGGATTTAGCATATCAATTATTTAATAAAATTAAATATACAAATTTAGTTTTGCCTATATGCATAAAAAAACCCACAACTAAATTGTGGGTTTCTCTATATTAAGTTATCTAGAACTTATATTTCTTCTGCATCTCTTAAACGTTGGATGTATTGAGCTTTTTGAATTTGAGCTCTACGCTTTACTGAAGGCTTTACATATTGCTTACGCGTTTGTAAAGATCTTTTCGTTCCAGTTTTATCAAACTTTCTCTTAAAACGCTTTAGCGCTCTATCTATATTTTCTCCTTCTTTAATTGGTATTATTAACATAGTGTCTTAACCTCCTCTCTTTTAGAATTTCGGATTGCAAATATATAAAGTATTTAAGAACCTCAAAACAAAAAAGCACTTTTTAATTAATTATTATTTAATCCTTAAACAATGTAGCTCTTTTAGTTAAATCTTGAATAAGTTTTTCATCTTCTTCACTCTCTAATAAGACATTATAATTCTTCCAAAATTCTTTATTATATGGTTTGCTAGAGAAAATATCGGCATCCCATTTAGAATTTAATTTTTCTTGAATTTGTTCTTTATCTAATATTATTTCAGAAAACAAAATTTCTTGTACAGTATAATAATATCGTTGTTCCTTATTATAGCGCTCTTCTTCTTCTTTACTAACTTTTCCACTCGACTTAAGTCCAACATTTACAAGCTTAGGCGTTTCGTAATAAACATAGTTAGGATACATTTTTCCTTCGTATTCCATATAAGTCATTATTAACTTATGATTTATCTGAGTATCAAATAAACGTTTACTTCTTGTTTTTTGAACATCGGAAGCAGCTACAAGTTCATATTCTATTTTTTTAATGGCATAGTTGTCATAATAAATGTACAACCATCCTTTAGCCTCAAAACCTTCGTTATAAATTCCTTTAGTATCTAATCCTACAAATTCTTTACTATCGGAAATATTAATCTTATATATTTTACGCTCGTTATCGACTAAAATAGTATCTAACTTAAATTGATGGTGTTCTAAAATATTTTCCCCAAATAGTGCTTTTGGGTTTTTAGAGTTACGTAGTAAATTTAATTTTCCTTGAAATAAATTGTGTAGTCCGTTTACACGGTTGTCATTCCATTTAATAGACTTTACTAATTGGTTGGTAGTAACACTACTCCTTTTAATATCCTTAGCTCTAAGCCTTGGTGTATAAGCATTTCTGTTTTTATATGACACATAAGAAAAGATACTATCGACATCTCTTAAATCATAACTTTTCCTTACTTGGTCAACATTAACTTTCAAATAATCTTCACTACTTACAGCATAACCAGAATCGTACACTGTAATTGCGCTTTCTATAAGCCATTTAAACTCTACCTTATTACGTTCTTTATGTCTTAAAAAACCTTTTTGCAGATATGCTGAATCTGGCATATTCACAGCTAACTTCTCCAATGCTTTTAAAACAATATCATTTCCAGTAGTTGGTCTTGGGTCTGCTACTAACAGTACCTCATCTAAAGTTGCGATATCTTCTTCAAGGTAAATTTCCATACCATCATCAAACTCACTAACTAAAGTTTTAAAACTTTTATATCCAATAGAAGAAACAACTAATGTATCGTTTTCATGCTCTTGAGGTACTATTAATGCAAATTTACCATCTACATTACTTATAGTACCTATAGTCGTATTTTGCACATATACACTTGCACTTTCTACAGGAAGTAATGTCCCAAAATCAACAATCTTATTTTTCAGCTCTATTTGAGAGAACCCAAAGCAACTAAAAAACAGAGCTGCTAAAAACATGAGTTGTTTATATTTATTATTCATCATATATCTTAATACATTCATTGTTCTCAAAAATAACAAACCAACTACGTTGCTGACTTGTAACTCTTTTTATCTATTATCATTTTTGCGATACGAAAACACATTTTCGTAAAAAATGATAAACCAACTATGTTGCTGGCTTGTAACTCTTTTTATCTATTATCATTTTTGCGATAATCTCCTTTAAGATTTCAGAAGTCCCTCCTCCAATTGGACCTAAACGACTATCTCTTAACAATCTAGCTAATGGATAGTCTTCCATATAACCATATCCTCCTAAGAATTGTAAACACCCATAAGCAACTTCATCAGCCATTTTCGTTGATTTCATCTTTGAAATCGTAGCTTCTTTTACTGCATAAGTGTTATTATTAAGCATATTAGCTACCATATAATTATATGATTTACACATCTCCATATCTGCATAAAGCTCAACATACTTATGTCTTAAAGCTTGATATTTATCAATCGTCTTTCCAAATGCTGAACGTTCAGACATATATTGTAAGGTATAATCCAACGCATATTCTGCTCTAGCATGTGCATTAACTCCCATAACCAAACGCTCTAAAGCAAAATGCTGCATAATATACGGAAACCCTTTTCCTTCATCTCCCATTAAATTACTTGCAGGAATTATTACATTATCAAAGGCGATTTCTGCTGTGTCACTTGCTCTCCAACCTAACTTATCCAATTTTGAAGATGAAATTCCTGGAGTATCTCTATCTATAATAAACATACTAATACCTTTATTACCTAGCTCTGGAGCTGTTTTAGCTGCAACTACTAAATAATCGCTATAAATTCCGTTAGTTATAAATGTTTTAGATCCATTAATAACATAACTATCACCTTGTTTTACGGCAGTAGTTCGCATTCCCGCTACATCACTTCCACCAAAAGGTTCAGTTATACATAAACAGCCTATTTTTTGACCTAGTATACTTGGTGCTAAATATTTTTCTTTAATTTCATGACTTCCCTCTTTATTAAGGTGTGTCATTGCTAAATAAACATGCGCCCAAATAGCTGCTGCAAATCCGCCTGAATTAATCTTTTGAAGTTCTTCTAATAAAATAACAGTATAAAACACGTCTAATTCAAGTCCTCCATACATTTCTGGATAAGGCAGACCTAAGTATCCCATTTCTCCAAACTTCTCCCAAATAAACCTATCAATGGTTCCTGTTTCTTCCCATTTATCTATATGCGGAGTTACTTCTTTTTTAAGAAATTCTTTTAGACTGTCTCTAAATAATTGATGTTCTTCAGTGAAGTACATTTGGCTCATAACTTTACAATTTTATTATAGCACCAAATATAATTTAATTATCTCAATTTTATCCCTTGGAAAATCTTTAACTTTTATTAATTCTTCTAAAGATTTGTATCCTTCTCTAAGTGTTCGTTGGTCTATAATCTCGTAAGCCAATTCATAATCAATATGCTGAATAGTTACTAATTGTTCAATAGTAGCATTATTAAGATTAATCTTTTGAATTTGTCTAGGTGTCTTAACTGTAAAGTCGTTTTTTAATCTTTCGATTACTTCTGGAGATAATCCATAAACATCTTGTAACTGAACATCTGCAATAAAACCACCTTTGAATTTATTCCTAAACTTAATAATTCTTTCAGATAGCGCTTTTCCAATACCATTTACACGTTCTAATTGCTTTGCTGTTGTTTTATTTAAATCTAACTTTTGTTCAAACGTCTTAGGTGTATTATAACTTTTTGAATAGTTATTACTCTTTAGTTTAGGGTTTGTCACCCAATCTGGAAACTTAAAGTAAGGCGCTATTTTATTTAGTAATGTATCTGAAACCTGAGTAACTTCTTGAAACTGACTTGAAGAATTAATCCATTTACCTTGCTCTCTAAACTTAAGCAACCTATCAATCTCCTCATTACTCATTCCTAAAGTATAGCCTTTATAATCTGTTATGTAGTTTGGATTAAACGGATAAATTTTAGGTTTTTGTTGTTCTAAAGCAATTTGTTTGAGTGAATCAATTTCTGCTATAAAAGCCTTGTTACTATCTGAATCGCTCAATATTTTTTCATTAGGAATATCTATAAAAAAATAAAGGCATTGTATAACAACAATAATTATTATTAAAAGTAAAATCCCACTTCGTTGCTTTTTAGAAAAGTAAAAGTGGGATTTCATATATTTTAATTTTAGATGTTATTCCTTTTTAGCCTTTATAGCTGCCATATATTTATTAAGTTCATCCTTAACCTTTGGCGCTAACAATACAATACCAATCATGTTTGGTACCATCATCGCGAAAATCATGGCATCAGAGAAACCAATTACTGACCCTAAACTTGCAGCAGCTCCAATAATTACAAACAAACAGAAAATTACTTTATAAGCATACTCCATTTTTTTAGAACGACCGAATAAATATGCCCAACCTTGGAATCCATAATATGACCAAGAAATCATTGTACTAAATGCAAATAATACTACAGCAACAGTTAACACATAAGGGAACCATGAAATTGCAGATTCAAAAGCACCTGAAGTTAATAAAATTGCTTGTGCATCATTTAAACCTGCATTTGCAGCAGTAACATTACCTGTAATAATTAACACTAATGCTGTCATTGTACAAACTACAACTGTATCAATAAAAGGTTCTAATAACGCTACCATTCCTTCAGAAGCAGCATATTTAGTCTTTACAGCAGAGTGCGCAATAGATGCCGAACCAACACCTGCTTCGTTAGAGAATGCTGCTCTTCTAAATCCTTGTACTAAAACACCAATAGCTCCACCAGCAATACCTTCAGGACTAAATGCGCCATTAAATATTTGCATAAATGCATCACCAATCATATTAAAGTTAGCAAAAATCACAAATAAAGAAGCTGCTACATAAATAACCACCATAAAAGGTACAATCTTATCTGTAACCTTAGCAATTTTCTTAATACCACCAATAATTACAATACCTACTAATACAGCCATTACTAACCCAAACAACCATCCTTTACCATGAATAAAAGACGCTTCTCCTCCAGTAATATTCTCTACTAATTGGAAAGCTTGGTTTACTTGGAACATGTTTCCACCTCCAAACGAACCTCCAATTACAAATACTGCAAATAACGCAGCTAAGACTTTACCTAGAGATTTATTTTTCAATCCTTTTGTTAAGTAATACATAGGACCACCATACACAGTTCCATTTTCATCAATATCTCTATACTTAACACCTAACGTACATTCAACAAATTTTGAAGCCATTCCTAATAAACCAGCAACAATCATCCAAAATGTAGCTCCAGCTCCACCAATAGACACAGCAATTGCAACACCTGCAATATTACCTAGTCCAACTGTTGCAGATAAAGCAGCAGTCAATGCTTGGAAGTGCGATACTTCTCCTTCATGTCCTTCTATAGCAGCAGTTTCAATTGAATCTCCTCCTGGAGTTGGATCACCAGCTACTGGCATTGACTCATGATGATCGATATCATCATACTTTCCTCTAACAATATTAATAGAAGTTAATATTCCTCTAAAATTTATAAACTTGAAATAAACAGTAAAGTATAATGCTCCTAATATTAATGGAAATAACACCCAAAATACTTTTACTCCACCTCCAAAATCAATTTGATAAAAAATGAAGCTTACAAACCATCCTGTTGCAGCACCAAATTTTTCATCAATTATTTGGTCAACTCCTTTATCGGCAGCTTCTTGAGCAAAGGTTAAAACAGGTAAAATTAGAGTAAAAATTGAAAGAAGATATTTCTTCATAATTATTTAATATTAGTTAGTAGTTTTAATAAAACTTATTAGTTTAAGATAGCAAGATGCTAAAAAAAAATGAGTTTTTAAAAAATGATTTTAAGTTTAACTATAAAACCAAATTTAAAAACTCTTACAGATAGCTTGATAAAAAAGATCTATTTTACTCTACTTCAATATTATAAAGCGAGTTTAATTTTTGAATCTGCTCTGGTCTTCCCAATACAATCACCTTAGAGTTAGGCTCTAACATTTGATCTGCTCCTGGGTTAACAACATAGTCTCCTTCAGGAGTTTTATAACCTATCACATTACATCCAGTTTTACTACGTAAATTTAAGTTAGCTATAGTTTTTACGTGCGATGTATCGTATAGTTTTTCGACCTCAATTTCTTCTATATTAATAGATGTTTTACCTACTATAGATAAGTTATCTATAAACTCAACCAAATCTGGCACTACTACTAATGATGCCATATGATCACCACCAATCATATCTGGTAGTATTACATTATTTGCACCAGCTAATTTTAATTTGCTATAAGTAGTTTCTTGAGAAGCGCGACTAATGATACGTATTCTTTTATTGATTTGTCTTGCTGAAAGCACCACAAACAAGTTATCGGAATCATTTGGAAGTGCAGAAATTAAGCAATTCGCTCTATCTAATCCTGCTTGTAACAATACTTCATCTTCATTTGCATTTCCTACAATAAATGGCACTAATTCGCTTTGATATTTATCAGCGACCTCTTTATCATTTTCTATAACTACAAATGGTCTATTATGAGCTAAAAGCTTTTTAGCAGCTTGTCTTCCATTTCTTCCATAACCACAAATAATAATGTGATTTGACATTGCATCAATCTTTTTTTGCATCTTTTTCTGTTTTAATTCTTCAACATCATTTTTTGTAATTATGTATTCGGTAATTACTTTAATAGCATAACCAACTATAACAACACTAGCAAGTATTAAAAAAATAGTAAAAACCTTGGACTCATCGTCTAAAATAATAGCCTCTTCAAACCCAACTGTTGTAATTGTAATTACTGTCATATACACAGCATCAATCCAAGAAGCATTAGATAATGTTTTATATCCAACAACACCAATACCTAATAGTGTAATTAATAAAATTACAGCTGTATTAATCTTAGATCTAAATACTTTTAATAATGGGTTGCTCATAAATTACAAATCGAAAACTGAGGTTCTTTTGGTATAAATTAAATCTTTTATTCGCATCCAAAAAGCTATAAACAAATAGAGTGCAAATCCAAAGCCTAATGTAACAAAAGTTAGATAAATAAAAGATGTTCTAACTACTTTCGCTCTCATACCTAAACGGTCTGCTATACGTTGGCAAACATAATAACCATGTTTTTGCAAATAGAGTAATAGCTTATAGAAATAATTCATGCTGCAATTTACATATTTCGGTTTAAAAGAACACTACCTACAGCACATTGTAAGCATTTATTTTTTGAGCAATATTCATTCTTTAACTCTAATAAAGCTTGTGATTGAAAAGCCGACTTAAAGATTGGTTTCAAATTGCTAAATCCTTTAATAATATTATTCTTCTCTAAGGCAACAACACTTAAAACAGCAATCAACTCATTATCAACACTTTTCCCTTGGTATTTTGCATAACTAAACTTTAAAGGCACAACTGTATTTATTATTAATAAGTCTATAAATGCCTTGGATAATTTCTTTTTAGAAGCCTTGGACGTTTTAGTAAAAGTATAATACGTCTCCCAAAATCTGGATGTAGAAACTTCGAAAATCCTATATATTTCTTCTATGCTATTTGTATTAATTATCTCTGAAAATAAATTTTGTTTTGTGCTATATAACATAGCTAATTGTGACAACCTTATAGTAGGAAAATTTAGTGGTCGTAATCTAAAAAACTGAATTGGCAACACACCTTTATTAGACAACCTAAATTTTTGTTTTAAAAATTGATACTCCTCTTTTAAATCTGTGTAATAAGCTACCTCTAAATCTTGTTCTAACAGGTTTGCTTGTCCAAAAAATAATGCCTCAAGACTTATAGGTTTGTGTAATTTTCTAATAATAGAAAAATCAAAAGAATCACTCAAACTAAAAAAAGCATCACTATTTACTTTTAATCCAAAGTTCTTACAAAGCATTTTAAATAATACAGCTTCCCAATCATTTTTTGAAGCTTCAAGTAAACCATTTATATCATCGTATTTCCTTTCCAAACGTTCAAAATATAATCGCTCTAACCAATTATGAAGTGTAAAATCATCAATAAGGTGAAAATCATTTTCGCAATTAATCCATTTTCTTTTTTTATTAAATAATTGCTGAAAATTTTCGATTGATTTGGGTTGAACATATGATTTAAGTTCTAATGTTGGAATTTCTGTATTATCCTTTCTAAAAACTTCAACATCGTGTTCCCAAACTATATGTAGTATTACATTATCATAAGCTCTATCTTTCTCATGATTATGAATAAACCAATCACTAGACTTAATGTGGATTTCGACATTTCCAGCCCAAAGCTGATTGTCTATTTCTAATTTTGCATTAAAAAAATCTGGTCCTGAATTTTTATTATGCTCACCAACGTTATGAATTATTATTTGCTGATTATTAGTAGTTTTAAGGTTTGATACATTAAACTTTTTATACTTCCATAAGTAGTGTAGAAAATCCTCATTCATAATTCTAAGTTAGAAAAAATAATCGTAACCATTTGATTTTATGATGACTTACATATAATTTTAATCAAACAAAAACATTTCAGTTTTTAATTATTAAATTCGTCCTAAACGATTTTAAACTCCATTTCATGATTTTAGACAAAAGAATCCCTTTCAGCTATTGGTTTAGTAAGATAAAATGGGACATTCTAATTGTAACACTATTTTCTATAATTACTTATTTAGTTTCTGAATACGCTTTTGAAATTAACATTCCTTCTAGCATTGGTGCTTTTCTGGGAACAGCAATTGCATTACTATTATCTTTTAAGCTAAGTCAATCTTATGACAGGTGGTGGGAAGCTCGTAAAATTTGGGGAGCAATTGTTAACGACTCTAGAACTCTTACAATACAAGTAAAGCAGTTTTGTATAAAAAAAGATCATGAATTAATTAACACTATTGCAAACCGACAAATTGCTTGGTGCTATAGTTTAGGGCAAAATTTAAGACAACAAAACGCTCTAGACAATATTAGTTTGTACATAAATGATAATGAATACAATAGTTTAAAAAAACACTCTAATGTGCCTTTAGCACTTTTAGACCATCATTCAAAAAACACTAAAACTTTATTAGACACAAAACATTTAAGTAAGTTTGAACATATGCAAATAGACAATACTATTGTTAGACTTTGTGCTTCTATGGGAAAAGCAGAACGTATAAAAAATACAGCTTTCCCTAAAACATATAGACTGACTTTACACCTATTTATTTATGTGTTTTTAGCAGCTTTATTCTTTTCTTTAAACAACCTTCCATATTTGCTCGAAGTTCCGTTGCTCATCTTTATTGCTATTCCATTCTTTTTATTAGAAAAAATAGCATTTACCATACAAGACCCTTTTGAAAACAGACCAACAGATACAGCTATGACTAGTATAGCTAGAACCATAGAAATAAATATTAAACAACTATTAGAGCATGACGATATACCTCAACCTTTATCGCCAGAGAAATACTATATGCTTTAAAAACCAATAATTAACTCATGAAACATTTTATAAAATCGGTAATTATACTGTCACTTGTATTTTGCTTTTCCAGCTTTAAACAGCAAGACGAACAAGCAAAAAAAGATAAACGTATAAAAGTAAAAATGATAACTACTCATGGCACCATGCTATTAGCACTTTACAACGAAACTCCTAAGCATCGTGATAATTTTGTAAAATTAGTTAACGAAAAGAAATATGACAGTTTATTATTTCATCGTGTTATTAATGAATTTATGATTCAAGGAGGTGATATAGATAGTAAAAATGCAAAAAAAGGAGAAGCTTTAGGCGCTGGAGATTTACCTTATCAAGTAGATGCTGAGTTTGTACCAACCCTATTTCATAAAAAAGGTGCATTAGCTGCAGCACGTGATGGAAATGCTGCAAGAGTTTCAAGTAGTATGCAGTTTTATATAGTTCAAGGAAAAGTTAAAAATGACAGTACTTTAATTGTTGATGAAAAACGCATTAATGGTTGGTTAGCCGAAAACTACACTTTAAATATGCCAGAAAATAACGAAATTAAAATAGCTCTAGATAAAGCTATGGAAGATGAGGATTATGGCAATTACCAAAAATTATATAAACAAATTAAGGACAAAGCCAAAACCTACACATTTGATAAATATGTGATTCCTCAAGCACATCGCGAAGTTTATAAAACCATTGGAGGCACACCTTTTCTAGATCAAAATTACACTGTTTTTGGTGAATTACTTAAAGGATTTGAAGTATTAGACAAGATAGCTGGTGTAGAAACTAATGATATGAACAGACCACATGAAGATGTTCGTATTTTAAGTATGCGTATTGTAAAATAAATTACGTATATCTACGTATTGATTTTGTAACACTAAAAAGCTAACTTCGTTTAACAATTTATATAAACCATTAAAACGTGTTTATATAAATTCATTACCAGCAAGTTTGATAAAAACACTATTAAACATATTGACATTATTCATTTCATTGAATTCGATTGCTCAAATCAATGGAAAGTTCAAACACAATATTTGTGAATTTGGACCGAACTGTTTTGTTTATGAATTCAAAAAAGATGGAACTTTTGAATATAAATATCACCAAGATGTTTTAGGTAGCGGAACACTGTATGGAACTTATGAAAAAATTGGAGACACATTAAAACTTAATCCTGACAAAGTTCTTTTTGCATTGGAATCAAAAATTATTGAAGAAAATTATAAAAATCCTGATTCGACAAAAATTCAAATCTCACTTCAAAGACTTTCACCAAAAGATATAATAGATATTGACCAATTACATTGGTATGTTTCAATTAACAATGGAAAGTACATTGAAACCAATGAAAATGGAATGATTTTAATTCCTAAAACAAAGGTCGAAAAAATAGAACTTAAAGATCTCTTTCAAATTGAATTCAAAAACAGAGAACCTTTACTAAAATTAACTGACTCTATTTTCAGACCAAAAACGGACAAAAACTATATTAAAATTTTTGCATCCGAGAGTGTGGAAAACGGAGATTTAGCAATAATGGAATGGATGACAAAAGTTTTTATTTTAAAAGGAAGAAAATTATACCCTTTGACCTTTGAACCCGAAGTTGGATTTTTAGGACAGAAAAAAACATATTATAGAAAAATTAAATAAAAACCAGCTGGTAACAATGGTTATAAGTAATTGCTTGTTCTCGCCTACTTCTGAAAATCATTGCGGATTTTCTATTCGGTTTGTATTTGCAAAGTTAAGTGCTAAGCTACGCAACAAACCATAAACAAGACCATTAAACGAAATCAAAAAACTAACGACGTTTCTTCTTAGTTTTCTTTACCTTATTTTTTCGTCTATTAAAAGGTACCGCATCATCAAAAGTGTGCTTAGGTTTACTGCCCTTATTTTTTTTCCACTTTTCATTTTCTGGAAGCAACACTTTTAGCAAATCACCTCTACCTAATTTATTTAAAGTGCTTTTAATCCAATCCTTATTTTCTTTTTTATACCAAAAGAAAAAACGATGTTGCTCTTCTTTTTCTTTTCTAGTTTTTGGCGTCCTCGTTGGTTTTAATGTATAAGGATGGTAACCGCTATAATAAATAACAGTAGCTACTGTCATAGGTGTTGGTGTAAACCCTTGCACTTGCTCCAACTGAAAGCCCATATGTTTCGTTTCGGCAGCCAAATTAGCCATATCCTCTACTTCACAAGCTGGATGATTAGAAATAAAATAAGGAATCAACTGTAGGTTTAACCCCTTTTTCAAGTTAATTTTATCAAAACGTTCTTTAAACTTATGAAAGTATTTAAACGATGGTTTTCGCATTAATTTTAAAACAGGATCAGAGGTATGCTCTGGCGCTACTTTAAGTCGTCCAGACACATGCTTTGTCATTACCTCCTCAGTATAGTCATCTAACTCTTTAGCATCTGCATTTTTGTTAAACTCAGGCACTAACATATCATGTCTAATACCACTTCCAATAAATGACTTTTTAACTTTTGGATGCTTATCTACAGCTTGATATAATTGTGTTAAAGGCTTATGAGAAGTATCTAAATTACTACATATAACTGGCGAAATACATGAAGGCGCAACACATTTATCACATATAGATTGAATCTTACCCTTCATTTTATACATATTAGCAGAAGGTCCACCAATATCAGACAAATAGCCTTTAAAATCTGGCATATTTGCTACTGTATCTACTTCTTTTAAAATAGACTCTTGACTTCTACTTGCTATAAATTTTCCTTGATGCGCTGATATAGTACAGAAGCTACATCCTCCAAAACAACCACGATGAATATTGATTGAAAACTTAATCATTTCAAACGCAGGAATTGGTCCACGCTTATTATACTTTGGATGTGGTAATCTAGTATAAGGCAAATCAAATGAAGCATCAATCTCATCCTCTGTCATTGTTGGATAAGGTGGATTTATCATTAATGTTTTATCTCCTATACATTGAAAAATACGTCTTGCCGCAAGCTTATTAGACTCTTGCTCTATAATTTTGAAGTTAGAGGCAAATTTCTTTTTATCCTCCAAACAAGTTTCGTGCGACTCAATAGTAACATCTTCCCAATTTTCGTTTTTAGGAAACTTATCGCCATCTTTGACCAATACAGCAGTTTGCTTGATGGTTTTTAAACTAGAAAAGGGAACACCTTTTTCTAAAAGTCTAACAATTTCTCGTAATGGTTGCTCTCCCATTCCATAAACCAACATATCAGCTTTAGAGGTTTCTAATATGGAAGGCATTAACTTATCAGACCAATAATCGTAATGTGTTACACGACGTAATGAGGCTTCAATTCCTCCAATTAATACAGGAACGTCTGGAAATTTTTCTTTTAATATTTTAGAATATACCGAAGTAGCATAATCTGGCCTAAAACCAATATCACCATTAGGCGTGTAAGCATCTTTATCACGACGCTTTTTACTTGCAGTATAATTACTTACCATAGGATCCATACAACCTCCAGTAACAGCAAAAAATAATCTTGGAATACCTAGTTTGGTAAAATCCTGAAGATTATCGGTTACACTTGGCTGTGGTACAATAGCAACTTTTAAACCATAACTTTCAAGAATACGACCAATAACTGCAGGACCAAAGGAAGGATGATCTACATAGGCATCTCCACTAAAAAGAATTACATCTAACTCTTCCCATCCTCTAATCTTCACCTCTTTATTAGTTGTTGGTAACCAACTTGAAAGTCTTAATTGTTCCATATCGCTACAAAAATACTGTATTTATACGAATACTACTTTTTACTATCGTTTAAGCTTGTAAATGGATATCTTTTAAACTTTCTATTCTGTTCCTTTCAAGAAACGCATCGATAGTCTCAAAATGTTCAATAACACGTTTGTCTTTGAACTCAAATACTTTTTGAGATAGTCCTTGTAAGAAATCACGATCGTGAGATACCAAGATTAATGTTCCATCAAAAGCAAGTAAAGCTTCCTTTAAAACATCTTTAGATTTTAAATCTAAATGGTTGGTTGGCTCATCTAGTATTAATAAGTTAACTGGTTCTAACAACAATTTCACCATAGCCAAACGTGTTTTTTCTCCACCAGACAAAACACTTACCTTTTTTTGAATATCGTCACCAGCAAACATAAAACGTCCTAGTATATTTTTTATTTGTGTGCGTACATCTCCTTTTGCTACTTCATCAACAGTTTGAAAAATAGTAAGATTTGGATCTAATAGTGCTGCTTGGTTTTGCGCAAAGTAGCCTACTTTTACATTATGTCCTAAACTACACTCGCCTTCAACATCTACTTCTCCTAAAATAGATTTAATCATAGTAGACTTGCCTTCCCCATTTCTACCAACAAACGAGACTTTTTCTCCTCTAGATATTGACATATTAGCATTAGAAAACACTACGTGTTCTCCATAACTTTTGGTAAGTTCCTTAACAGTTACAGGATAATCTCCAGAACGAGGTGCTGGAGGAAATCTAAGTTTTAAAGAAGAATTATCAACCTCATCAATCTCTATAATTTGTAATTTTTCAAGCATGCGCTCGCGTGATGCTACTTGGTTGGTTTTTGAATATGTTCCTTTAAAACGCTCAATAAAAGCCCTATTATCAGCAATAAATTTTTGTTGTTCTTGATAAGCTTTAATTTGATGTGAACGACGTTCTTGACGTAATTGTAAGTAATGCGAATAGTTGGCTTTATAATCGTAAATACGTCCCATTGTAACTTCAATGGTTCTATTAGTTATATTATCAATAAACGCACGATCATGTGATATAACCATTACTGCATTAGCTTTATTAACCAAAAAGTCTTCTAACCAAATAACCGATTCTATATCGATATGGTTTGTTGGTTCATCTAGCAGAATTAAATCTGGTTTTTTAAGTAAAATTTTAGCTAACTCAATTCGCATACGCCATCCTCCACTAAACTCACTTGTTTGCCTTGTAAAATCCGATTGCTTAAAACCTAAGCCTTTAAGTGCCTTCTCTACTTCTGCATCGTAATTAACTTCTTCTAAAGCATAATAGTACTCTCCTAGCTCAGACACTTTTTCTATAATAGACATGTATGAATCTGATTCATAATCAGTACGCGTTTCTAACTCTTTATTAAGACGTTCCATTTCATCACGCATTTCAAAAATATGCGTAAATGCTTTTGATGCTTCTTCAAAAACTGTACAGTCATCTTCAGTTAATAAATGTTGTGGTAAATAAGCAATTACAGTATCTTTTGGACTTCTAACACTTCCACGTGTTGCTTTTTGAGCGCCAGCAATAATCTTCATCATAGTTGATTTACCAGCGCCATTCTTTCCCATTAAGGCAATCTTATCATTTTCATTAATTGCAAAAGACACATCACTAAATAATGTTTGTCCACTAAATTCTACTGCAAGTCCATCAACTGTAATCATACTGTATATTTTAAAGTTTGCAAAACTATGAAAAAAGCTTCTGAATTATCCATTAATAAACCTAAACCTAACATATGCTTAAACTTGAAGCATATTTACACATTTTAGCTACTTATAAACCTATATAACTTAATTTTCAAATAACCTTTTAGTAATCTAATTTAACTCCTTAATAGCGTCATTTGTTATAGAATTTTACAACTATGAAACATTTACTATTAATCGCTATTTTAATTACATCATTAACTTCTTGTACAACTGATCAAGATGAACTTACTACTTATGATTATTCTGAAAAGTGGGAACTTTTTAACGCTACTTCAAATCAAACCAGTGAAACTACAAGTACAAATGGTTTAAACTACCAAGAGTTTTATTACTTAGATAATGACAGTACATTTTTTAAAAGAAGAATTAGCAACAACATTACAAAAAACATATATGGTACTTATAATGTAATGACTGTAGATAATAATAAATATTTTGTTTTTAAATATAACGAAGCTAATAACTTAATTGGAAATTGCTCCAATAACTTAAATGAAGTCTTACGCTTTACTGATGAAAACAAACTTATAAACATTTGGAATAGTTGTGATGGGCCAACGCTCGAATACAGAAAAGTATACAATCCTTAAAAACGTACCTAAAACAAAAATCTTCGATAAAAAGCACAAAAAAAAGACTAAACTTCATTTTTTAACTTATTTTTCTTACACAAATAATAAATCTCATTGATAGTTTTTTTAGTTTTGTAGCATAAATAGACTTTTTTTTTATTAAATTAGTCTAACCTGTTAGTAAAGCCCTAATCCAAATTTAAATTATCAATGAGTTTTTTTAAACTAAAAAGATTTTTTCCATTTAGCATAAAAAAAATTCTCCCTAAAAAAGGTAATGGATCAAGTAAGTATTCTAGCACATATTATTACAGCTCTGTTTTAGAAAAATATGAGTCTGTAACTTCCTATTTAAATATTTTTGACAAATGCTTGTCTAGGCCTAATGTTAAAACAAACCAGCATATTAATTTTTCAGACAAAATAAACTTTGGAGCAACCATAAAACAAGTAAAAAAAATAAAACCAAACCCAACAAAGTCTGTTAACGTTAATAATAACTGTCACATATTATTTTATAAAACAAAAATTGGGAATATTAGGACTAACCTAGAGTTACATTTTTTTTCTAATAAGCTATTCTTTTATAGTTATTCATTTTCAAATACTATAGATACAGACAAAATTTTAGATTTATTAAAAGAAAAATATTTATCAGTAAAAAGTGATGCTAACTTAAACTTTCACAATATTACAGATGAATTTAATAATTATGTTTTGGTAAACAACGAAATGGATTTAACCATTAAATATGTAGCCTTAAGGGATGAAACCTATAATTATTTAAATCAGGTTAATATTATTGAAAAAGCAAAAACAAAACATATTAAAAAATTAGAAAATAAAGAGCTGCTCTCAAAACTATAATACAACTAACCTAATATTTCTTTTAATGCTGGTTGTAAATGATGGTATTTAAAATGATAACCTAGAGACTCTATTTTTTTAGAACTTACACGTTGACTTTCTAATAACAAACTACTCATTTCTCCTAGAATAATTTTTAATACAAATGATGGTACATTTGGCAAAAATACAGGTCTATTTAATTGTTTAGCGGCCAATTTAATTAGCTCTTTTTGTTTAACTGGATTAGGAGCAACACCATTTAAAACACCTTCTATTTTATTTTTAATAACATAAAGGAACATCGATGCTAAATCTTCAATATGAATCCAAGATTGCCATTGCTTCCCTGTTCCTAAAGGCGAACCTAAAAACAATTTTACAGGTTTAACCAATTCGGTTAGTGCACCACCTTTTTTAGCTAACACAATGCCTATTCTAATCTTAGACACCTTAACATTTAAATTAGCAAATGTATCTACTTCATCTTCCCATTGCTCAACTACATTAGATAAAAAACCTTCTTCTTTATCTTTATTAGACTCATCATAATAATGAGTTTTTGAACTTGGATAAATACCAATAGCACTGGCAGAGACTAGATGGCTTACCTCAATATTATTTTCCTCTATAGCATCATATAAGCATTTTAAAGAGTCTATTCTACTTTCAAGAATTTCCTTTTTATAACTACTAGTCCATCGTTTTGCAATACTAGCTCCAGCTAGATTAATAATTGTATCAATATCCTTAAAACAGTTTACATCAATTTCTTTACTCTTTGGATTCCAGTAAAAACCTTTGTAATTAGAAGTACTTTTTAGCTTCTCTTTATTTGTAGACAAGTAATTAACATGAATACCTACAGCGTGACACTGCTTGACAATTTCTTGTCCAACTAAACCTGTAGCTCCTGTAATTAATATTCTATTCATGCAAATCAAAAATACAAAATATGAAAAAGTATAAAAGCATGATTAAGTTAGGTTTAACAGTAATTTATAGAGTATTAAGCTTTTATTTGGTTGCTCTTAACATATGTCTTTTCCCTGGAGGACCTTCTATACGTTCAACCTTAAAACCTAAAGATTTCATATCTCTTTTTACTTGACCAATAGCAGCATATGTAACCAAAACACCGTTTGGTTTTAAAGCATTATACATAATTTGAAATATTGACTTACTCCAAAGCTCTGGTTGCACACGTGCACCAAAAGCATCAAAGAAAATTAAATCAAATGCCAATTCGTCGTTTATTTCAGAAAAAAATTGTTGACGTTTGGTTATAGAAAAATTTGAAGATATTAGATGAGTGTCTTCCCAAGAAACCTCATGTAGTTTATTAAAAAAGTTAGCGTAACTACCAACTAAAATTGAAGCGTAATTAAGCTCATTAACTTCATCAATCTTAACAGGATATCCTTCTACACCAACATAATTAATATTTAGCTTTAATTTTTGAGCCTCTATTAGTGTTAAAAAGGCATTTAAACCTGTACCAAAGCCTATTTCAAGAACAGAAATAGGCTTTGAATTGGTTTGAAAATTTAGTTTATGATGTAATCCAGATTTAATAAATACATGTGCTGCCTCTTGTATAGCTCCATGTTTGGAATGGTATTGTTCATCCCAATCTTCAATATGAATGGTTTTAGAGCCATCGGCAGTTGTAATTATTTTACGCTTCACTCAGTAATTAAAAGCTTTTTAATTCTAGGTATTGGACCTGTACACTTTTTAGTATGGCAAGTTATACATGCATTTATAGCATTATTATAACTATGTATTAAACTATCTTGTGACGAATTAAAAATAGCAGCTTCAGATTGCAAAAAAGCCTCAGAGTGAGTTTTAAAAAAATCATCTCTGTCATTATTATCTGTTAAAACAGCTGTATGAATATTATTAAATCTTTCTGGATAAGTAGATTTAAGTTCTCCTTTTAATATTTGCTGCTTTATTGCTTCATTATAGGCATACATCTCATTCATAAGATTCGCCATTTCTGAAGACTTAGCCATTATCAATTCTTTTTTTTCTTCAACAACAGTTTCTTTAGTAGTAGTATTACAACCAAAAGTCAATATTGCTAATAAAAATAGTAAACTATATTTTTTCATTGTACTATTGCTTCAATAATACACCATCAGCTTCAAATGCTAATGTTTTTTCAGCTTCTGTGATTGCAGCAATCTCTTCTGCAGATTTACCAGCATCTTCAGCATAGTGACGTAACTCATCAACAGAAATTTCAGTTACATAAGCTTTTCCATTTACAACAACTTCCCCTTCTGCATTTAATGGCATGAAAAATCCATAATCCTTAAACCTTACCATAGCCTCTTCATCATTGCCAAGATCAAGCTTCATCCAACATCCTTTTTTAGAACAAACCTCATTAATTTTTGCTGTCACTTTAGCAGCAATTGTATCTCCAGCTTTTAAAGCCTTATATTTTTCAGACATCTCTGATGCTGAAATTGCACCTTCAGCTTCAATTTTTTCACCAAAAGACGCATACGCAACCTCTTCTGTATTAGCCACCTCAACATCTTCTTTCTTTTCTGATTTACAAGAACATACAACAACTACTAATAACAATAATGTGATTAATTTTTTCATGATTTTTTTAAATAAAATTAGGTTAAATAACTAAAGAATAAAGGTACATAATTTTTGTGACTATTGTATTTTATATGAATGTTAAATTCCGTAATTTTGCAGCCTGATTTATAATGCGCAACTATGAACCAAATCAACATTACAAAAACAACTCATTCAAAGATTAACGATGTAGATTTCAACAACTTAAGTTTTGGAAGTATATTTTCAGATCACATGTTGGTTTGCGATTATAAAAATGGGAAATGGGAAACTCCTAAAGTGATACCTTACCAACCAATTACCTTAGATCCTTCGTCTAAAATATTTCATTATGGACAATCTATTTTTGAAGGTATGAAAGCTTATAAGGACAGTAACAATAACACTTGGTTATTTCGTCCTTTAGATAATTGGAAGCGTTTAAATATTTCGGCTAAACGTTTAGCTATTCCAGAAATTCCTGAGGAATATTTTATGGAAGGACTAAAAACTTTATTAAAAGTTGACGAAGCTTGGATTCCGAGAAATGAAGGAAGTTCGTTATATATAAGACCATTTGTTTTTGCAACAGGACAAGGTTTTCATGCTTCTCCTGCAAATGCTTATAAACTAATTATTGCAACCGCACCTTCTGGAGCTTATTTTTCTGGAAAAGTAAAAGTTTTAATAGAAGAAAAATATTCACGTTCTGCAAATGGTGGCGTTGGTTATGCTAAAGCAGGAGGTAATTATGCTGGACAATTTTATCCTACGCAATTAGCTATTGACAAGGGTTATAATCAAGTAATTTGGACAGATGACAATACTCATGAGTACATTGAAGAAGCTGGTGCCATGAATATTTTTATAAGAATTAATGACACATTAATTACTGGACCTACAAGCGATAGAATTTTAGATGGCATTACACGTAAAAGTATTATTGAAATTGCTAAAGACGAAGGCATTAATGTTGAAGTTAGAAAAATAACTGTTAAAGAAGTAATCGAAGCTTCTAATAACGGTTCTTTAAAGGAAATGTTTGGCGCTGGAACAGCTGCAGTTATTTCGCCAATAGCAGGTTATGGATATAAAGGAAATGATTATGATTTACCAGAATTAGAAGATACATTTGCTGCGCGATTAAAAAAACGTATAACAGATATACAAACTAATAAAGCTGAAGATAAATTTGGCTGGAGATACGAAGTTAAATAATAAAAAAGGGAAGCAATTGCTTCCCTTTTTTTATTTATCTAAAATCTCCTTAATATTTGGTTTAAAATAGTTTGGACCCTTTAATACTTTTCCATCTTCTCTGTAAATAGGCTGTCCATCCTCTCCTAATTTACTCATATTGCTACGCTGTATTTCATTAAACACTTCTTCAATTTTGTATTGTAACCCATGCTCTATAATAGTTCCACATAAAATATAAAGCATATCTCCTAAAGCATCAGCTACCTCAACTAAATCATTGTCGTTAGCAGCATCAAGATACTCTTCATTCTCCTCACGCATTAATTTGTAGCGCAACATATTTTTATCTACTCCTAAATCTGCCTTTGGTGTTTCTCTATATCCAATTTTAAAAGCTTCATGAAATGCTTTTACAGCGTCTATTTTATTTTTCATTATCGTATTATTATCTAAATATTAATTAGTTTTTATATTTTCGCAGCACCTAAAAACGGTTTTTAAAAATACATAAATATGTTTAGTCAAGGACAAATTACTTTTGGAATATTATTCGCAATTGCTTTTATCGCAATTTTAGTATTTGCCTATAGAAAAGACATAAAATTACATCGTAAATATTTTAAAGGCAGCATTTGGGTTTTAATAGCTTTTATATCGTTTATTGCAATGATTGCTGCTATTAAATTCTTTTTGGGATAACTAACAATATCAATTATTATAGAAACAAAAAAAGCCTCAATAATTAAATTGAGGCTTTTCTATATTATTAAAGTATCCTAGTTGCTTTCTGGTAAAAAGTTAAACTTGTTAGAATAACTTAACATTTGGTTTTCAAATGATTTTGGCTGCATTACTTTAATAGCAGTAATTTCTCCTGCTTCGTTAGTTTCAGGAACTAAAACTGGATTTACAAACCCACTGTAAGGTGCAGATGTAAACTTCTTGTTACGCTCTAAAACTTCAGCATGAATTGCTTGATCTACTTTTACACCATAACCTTCTACTAAGTTTTGAACCGCTTCAAAATCACCTTCAGACTTGATACGTTGTGTTTCACGTAATAACTGTCCAAATAAGTCATGTAACTTTTCGTAATCGTTAATATTGAAATATGTTTTCCCATCACGAGTTACTTTTTCAATAACATTGTCTGCTAGCCCTTTTTCAAAAGCCCAAGCACTTACCCATTGTCTGTTAACCATATGTGCTTCTTGTACATCATCACCTAAGTTCAATCTAATTAACTGCGTCATTAAACCATTTCTAATGTAACCATCATAAGCAGCAGTACCAACAGCTTTCCAATCATCAACTAAACCTAATTCTTGTAATTTTGGATTGTACAAGTAATATAACCCAACTAAATCAGCACGCCCTTCTTCTAAAGTAGAAGCATAATTTTTAAGAGTTTCTCTAGTTTCTCCAACACCAGGATTTAATTGTCCAGATGCATGACCAATTACTTCGTGTAAAGCAGTATGTAGTTTATCTCCTAATTGCCCATATTTTTCTTCAAGAGCTAACTCTTCTTCATCATGAACAAACTCCTTAAGTCTTCCTCCACTACCAGCATTGTTATAAGCATGAATAATGTTTCCTAATGATACCGATTTGCTACCAACAGCAGCTCTAATCCAGTTTGCATTTGGTAAGTTAACTCCAATAGGTGTACTTGGAGAAGCATCACCAGCTTCACCAGCTACATTAACTACTTTATAAGTAACTCCAACTACATTTTTCTTTTTATGAGCGTCCATTAAAGGAGAATTATCTTCAAACCATTGTGCGTTTTCAGATAAAACAGCCATTTTTTGAGACATATCGAAATCTTTAATTTGTACGATAGATTCATAAGAACCTCTATATCCTAAAGGATCGTTATAAACTTCTATAAAACTGTTGATGTAATCAATATTTCCTTCGGTAGCAGCTGTCCAAGCTACATTATAATCGTCCCAAGTTTGTAAATCTCCAGTTTTATAATATTTAATTAATAAACCTAAAGCATCTCCTTGAGCTTTATTTTCAGCAACTCCTTGAGCCAACTCTAACCACTTTACTATTTCGTCTATAGCAGCTCCATATAAACCTCCAGACTTATACACACGCTCTTTTAATTCTCCATTTTCTTTAACTAACTGAGAGTTTAAACCATAAGATAATGGCTTTAAAGAATCAGGAGATTTCATATTTCCGTAAAAAGTTTCTACATCAGCAGAAGTAACATTTGGACCATACATGTTAACTGCAGACAATGCAACATTATCAACATCTTTAGCTTGGTTTACTTTTTTAGCATCTTTATCATTAAAAATAACATCAAAAGCTTCACCTTGTAAAGTAGTTCCTGTTTCTGCTAGAGCACTTTTTAAGAATTCCTGAGAAAATTCTGCTTTAATCTTATCATTAGAATAGTGATGGTGAATACCATTGCTAAACCACACACGCTTTAAATAAACTTCAAAAGCTTTCCAATCTGCAGAAGTTTTATCTCCAGCATAATTAGCATAAACATTTTCTAAAGCTTCTCTAATTGTTAAATTGTGTCTGTAATTTTGATCCCAAATAATGTCACGTCCAGATAATCCAGCTTGTGTTAAATAATACACTAACTTTTGTTCTTTTAATGATAAGTTTTCCCATCCAGGAATTTGGTATCGCAATATTTTTAAATCAGCAAATTGCTCAACTGTAAAGTTAAAATCTTTACCAGCAGCCATTTCAACTAACTCTTCTTTAAAACCCTGTTCAGTATTAGCATCTTTTTCATTACACGACACTAAAACAGAAGCAGTAAATAATAAGCTTAACGCTATTTTAAATCTCATTTTATTAATGTTTTTGTTCTTAGCTGCTAAAATAGCACTTAATGTAAAAACTCATAAGACTTATTAAAAAAATAATCTACAAAAATGCATATCTTTACATTAAACACAATTACTACTAATCATGAAAGCACTAAAATACATCATTTTATTATTACTCATTTTTATTATTGGATCATGCACTTATGTTGCTGTACAGCCTAATAGCTATGATTTATCTAGAACAAGAACTATAAATGCCTCAGCTCAATTAATCTTTAATGAAATAAACGACTATAAAAATTGGGAAAGTTGGTCGCCATGGTTAGAAAAAGAACCTGGAATTCAATTTACTTATCCAGAACAAACTAGTGGTGTTGGAGGTTCTTATTCGTGGACAGGAAATGATGGAAATGGCATGATGAAAACCCTTGAAGTAAGTCCATATGATTCTATTCTACAAGAAATAAAATTTGAAAACTTTCCTGCTTCTCAAGTATATTGGAAATTCGATGCTAAAGGACCAAGTACTGATGTTACTTGGGGAATGAAAAGCGATAACATGTCGTTTATGTTAAAATTCTTTGCAGCTATTAGTGGTGGTATGGATAAAATGGTTGGACCAGATTATGAACGAGGATTGGAAAAACTGGACAGTTTAATTATAAATAAGATGTCTAAATACGATATTTCTATTCAAGGTATTAAAGAATATGGAGGTGGCTATTATTTATATAAAACTACTAATGCTACTAGTGCAAACATTAGTGCTACAATGGGAAAACAATATGGTAGCATCATGATGTATATGGCACAAAACCAAATTCAAGTTAACGGAATGCCTTTAACCGTATATCAAGAAATGAATCAACAAGAAGGTACAGTTATCATGAGTAATGGTATTCCTGTAAGCGAAAAAATTGAAGTAGCAGATGACAGTGATGTACTATGTGGTTATATTCCTAAAACAAAAGTTTTAAAAACAGTTTTAAAAGGTAATTATACTAATTTATCTGGAGCTTGGGCTGCAACTATGAAGCATCTGCAAGATAAAGGTTTAGAGCAATCTGATTTAAAACCTTTTGAAATCTATACTAACGACCCAGGAAAATTTCCTAATCCTGCCGATTGGGTAACTGAAATATACATACCTTTAAAAGAATAAATGAAAAACCTTCTTCTTGTATTTATTGGTGGTGGCTTTGGAAGTTCACTACGCTATTTAATTGGAAAATATTTAAACTCTACCGAAACAGGTATTCCTTGGGGAACTTTTACAGCTAACATTTTAGGAAGCTTTTTAATAGGAATTATTCTTGGATTAGCAGCAAAAAATGACACATTATCACAAAGCCAAACACTATTACTAGCAACAGGGTTTTGTGGTGGTTTTACCACCTTTTCCACTTTTGCTTATGAGAATCATGTATTTCTTAAATCTGGAGATTTTACGAGTTTTGCACTTTATACTATCGCCAGTTTTATTGTTGGGTTTTTAATGGTCTTTCTAGCTATGTATTTAGTAAAAATTGCTTAGTCCTTTTTAAAGGCTTTTACACCAGCTTCAACTTTTATTGCTACATAATTTTGCCTAGGTACAATTGGGCAAGAGTATTTTACATTATATACGCAATAGGGATTGTATGCTGTATTAAAATCAATCTCTATACTATCACCTTCTGGAATTCTTAAATCTATATAACGTCCTCCTCCATATGTAGCATCGCCATTAGTATCATCCAAAAAAGGCAAAAACAAATAATCTTCATAGCCTTTAGTAGTCATCATTTCTTTACCTTGATATACATTTAACTCAAACTGTTTCCCTTTTAATTCAAAAGTAAGTACTCCAAAAACACGCTCTTCAGAAACGCGACTAGTTGTTGTTTTCATTTTAAAAAACTCGGTATCTGGAGTTAATTTCAACTTTGCTTTAACTACAAAAGCACTATCAAAGACAAAGAAGTCTAAACCTTCAAAAGTTCTTAAATCTTTAGCCTTTAAAGGAGATGTTGTAGCATCCTTAAATTCAGAATTCAGTTTCTTTTGAAAGGCTGTTTCACCTAAAATTGGCTTCTTATCTTGTGCACAACTAACTGACATTATTATCATTAAAAGGAAGGTAATTCTTTTCATTTTTATTTTTTTCTTCTGTCAAAAATACAACTTCCAAATATTTTCCCTAGTTTTGATGTCATCAAAAACAGAAAAATGTTAAAAAACGTCACTTATAATAGAAAACAGTGTACTTCTACCCATAGAAGTCTGGTCTGCTATTTATTGTGATGATATTAATATAAAATATTACAATACCTAAAAGTCCGACTTCACAGTCGGACTTTTTATTTTTATAACAATCAATCAAACATGAAAACACTATTTACTAATTACTTAAACACATTTAGAGGCCTCTCTCGAGAAGTTTGGTGGCTCTCTCTAATCACATTTATCAACAGAGCTGGAACTATGGTAGTTCCATTTTTAACCATATACTTAAAAAGCTTAGATTTTTCTGCAAGTAATGTAGGGTGGATTATGAGTGCATTTGGTTTAGGATCATTTGTAGGCTCATGGCTAGGAGGAAAACTAACCGACAAATTTGGTTACTATAGAATTATGACCTTAAGCTTAATAGGCTCTGGAATAATATTTATTTGGCTACAAAGTTTAGAAACACTTAATGAAATTACATTAGGCATATTTATACTGATGACAGTAGCAGATATGTTTAGACCAGCAATGTTTGTTGCTGTTAGTGCTTATAGTAAACCTGAAAACAAAACACGTTCAATTACTTTAATTCGTTTAGCTATTAACTTAGGCTTTTCAGGAGGTCCAGCTTTAGGTGGATTAATTATTGTTACGCTTGGTTATGCTGGTTTGTTTTGGGTAGATGGTGTTACTTGTATTTTAGCTGGACTCTTATTATTAGTTACACTTAACCCTAAAAAGAGTACCACTCTTGATGAAATTACTATTGAAAATCCTAAATCGGCATACAAAGATTTTCCATACATCATATTTTTAATATCTATGGTTTTATTTGGAGTTGCCTTTTTACAGTATTTCTCAACTATCCCTTTATACTATAAAGAGATACACTGTTTACCAGAAAATGAAATTGGTTTACTAATGGCTATGAATGGTATTTTAATTTTTCTATTAGAAATGCCTTTAGTTAAATGGTTAGAAAACTCAAGATTTACAATGGTTGGACTGATTATCTTTGGAGGCATCTTAACTGTTTTTAGTTTTTTGGTATTAAACCTTAGTGATTGGGCTGGCGTACTTATTATAGGAATGCTATTTATGACTATTGGAGAAATGATATCGTTTCCTTTTTCAAATGCATTTGCTATGAAACGTGCTAAACTTGGAAATCAAGGTGAGTTTATGGCTTTATATAGTATGACATTTGCCATTTCTCATATTATTGGTCATAATACTGGATTACAATTAATAGATAATTTTGGATATGAAACGACATGGAATGCTATGACGATACTTATGATTGTTTGCATACTTGTTCTTGTATATTTAAAACAACTTATGAAAAAGCAAACTGTATGAATTTAAATCAAATAACCATTCCTTCATTTAATGTTGAAAGAGCGACTAATTTTTATAAAACACTTGGTTTAAACCTTATAGTTGAAGCACTTCCTAGATATGTGCGCTTTGAATGTCCTGATGGTTCATCAACCTTTTCTATACATAAGGTTGATGAACTTCCAAAAGGGAATGGCATTACTATTTATTTTGAAGATGATAATCTTGACACATTAGTTGAAAGTTTAAAATCTAAAGGTATTATCTTTACAAGTGAACCTGAAGATAAGTCATGGTTATGGCGCGAAGCACATTTAAATGATCCCGATGGAAATCATATTATTTTGTACTATGCAGGTAAAAACAGAAAGAATCCACCTTGGCGAATAAATTAAACACTATGCGATATATTACATTTCTTTTAATATTTACGTTGCTTTTTGCTTGTAACTCTGGCGAAAAAAAAGTAGAATCAAATAATGAGATCCTGAAACAAGTTCAGGATGAGAAGCAATTCCCAAAGTTAGAGCCCAATCGTTATAATGTAGCATTTTTAATTATGGATGGCACTTATAACACTGAGTTGACAGCACCTTTTGATATTTTTCAGCATACTATTTTTAGAGATAGTATTAAACCTATGAATGTATTTACTGTAGCTAGCACAGATGAAGCCATTACTAGTTTTGAAGGTATGCGTATTCTTCCAGATTTTAATTATTTGAAAGATGAAATGCCGAGAATTGACATACTAGTAGTACCTAGTGCAGAACATCATTTAGGTAAAGACTTAGAGGATGAAGCTATGATTAATTTTGTAAAACAAGTTGACAAAGAAGCGCTATTTGTTACATCGCATTGCGATGGTGCTTTTGTATTAGCTAAAGCTGGTTTATTAGACAATTCGGTTTCAACCACATTTCCTAGCGATATTGATAAAATGCGGGATATGTTTCCAAACTTAGATATTAGAAAAGATGTACTATTTGTTCATGACGGCAAATACATTACATCAGCTGGTGGCGCAAAAAGTTTTGAAGCAGCTTTATATTTGTGTGAACACCTTTATGGAAAAGAAATTACACAATCTTTAGCAGGAGGATTAGTAATTGATTGGAACTTAAATAATGTTCCGCATACAATCATCGATTAAATGTAATTGGTTTTACTATTGGATTATTTTCTATAACGTTAGATAATATAATTTGTGTTTTGGTTTCTCCATAAGTAATCAATTGATCAATGAATTTTTCTAAATGCATTTGGTTGTCTAAAACCACTTCCATTACTATATTTTCATTACCAGTAATTCGATAACAATTTACGACCTCTTCAAAAGATTTTACTTTTTGAAGAAATGGTTTTAGTCGTCCCATAAATGCTCTAACGGTTATTAATGCTCTTAGTTGATAACCTGTATCATAATGAGATACTGTGGCTGTGTATCCCTTTATAATTCCTGCATCTTCCATCTTCCTAATTCGCTCTGCAACTGCTGGAGACGTAACTCCAACAACCTTAGCTATTTGAGTATTTGTTTGGCGTGAATTTTCCTGCAATAGCTGAAGAATTTTCCAATTAATATCATCTACCTTCATTTCTAAATAAAATACGTTATTTTCTTTAATTATTAAAGATAAATATAATTTTTACTTTAAAAAAGAAATACAAAATATTTCTTTAGCATCTAAATTTGTAATAATTGCTAGAAGAAAATGACTTATAACACACCTACACATTTGTCTAACTTGCCTATATATAAAAAGGCAATTGAAATTTTCGCTCTTACTCAGAAAATTTCAACGTATTTACATGCAGATTTGTCACCTCTAAAACAAGATGGAACAGAAGATAAAAACATCTATTTTTCTGGTGATATTATACAGCAATCTGTTTCTATTGCTCCTGAAATATTAAAAGCAGAATTAGAAAAAGAAAGCTATTCTGATAAACGTTATAAGCATGCTGAAGCTGTAAATAATCATAGTTTAAAATTATACAATAGCTGTAAGCGTCTTGAAAATTGCAATAGTAATGGTAGAGATTTCCTTCCTATTTTAAAAAAGGAACTAAAGAAATTTAGAAAGCTACAACAAACTTGGATGCTTACGCTTTAAAACAGATTACGCAATTCTATATAAAGTTCGTCTTCTGTATGTTCTGAATTTTTAGCAAGTCTTTTCGCCAATCTTCTAAGATTTTTATCACTAGAGTTTATATAAACTCCCAATAAATCTACTGCTAATCGCAATAGTATTAATAAGATTGCGACTACAACTCCATCAGGAAAAATAAATGTAAAAAACAAAGCAATTATAACTGTAAACTGTTGTATAAATATTCTTAAATAAGGTTGAATGAACATCCTATCTACTGTATATAAATTATAAACTTTAGTCCTAATAAATGAAAAGTAAGTTTGAACCGCAATAAAAATTAAGGTTACCAGAAGACCATAAGTAATACCTTTTAGTGTTAATACATATTTAAAGTTTTGAATAAGGTAAAAAGGCTCACTTATATTTTCATCAGAATATTGAAATATAGCAAATACAAAAGTGGATTGAACAGCTATAAAGAAAGAATAATGCACCATAAAAAACCCAATTTTAAAATTTGGTTTTGCGTTCTTTATTTTACTTTGAGCTAAACTATGTGTAGCAACATAATGCATTTTGTAAGCATGTATCACTCCAATAATAACGGTTTCTAAAAAATACACCATTACTATAGCAAAGGGATCAGCTAAACCTGTAAATAAAAAAGTAATTAATGTAAATGCATTAAGCCATATATATTTGTTATGACTTGAAGGCGCAATTATTTTACCTAAATCCATAAATTGTTTTATCAATTACATTGAGGTAATTTACAAAAAAGTCAACAATTGAATCAAGAACAAATCTTACAGTCTTCCTTATCTTTAACTTCTCCTACCAAATAACCTTTAGCATTAACCTTATAATCGCAACAATCCATATAACCTTTAGCTATTAACTTTCTTGCACGCTGTATTCTTGACTTAGCTGTTGGTAATTGCAATTTTAATTGAGCTGCAACTTCTGCTTGTTTTAACCCTTTAATATCAGACAAAAACAAAGGATCTCTATACTTTTTTGGCAAGCTTTTTATAATTCCGTACAAACAATCCTTTTCACTATGTATTTCAGTAGCATCTTCATTTACCAATTGTACATCTTCAACACTATATGGTGTATTATTTTTCCTAAAATAGTCCATAGCAGTATTGTATGCAATCGTCATTACCCAAGGCTTTACTTTTTTTTCGTTTTTTAAAGACTCTAATTTTGTGTGGATTTTAATAAACGTATTTTGAAGTATATCATCAGCAATTACTTCATTATTTACTTTTGATAGTATAAAGCGTTTAACATCTAAATGATAGGCTTTCCAAATTTCTTGAGTTGTCATTATATAAAGTAAAAGCGTTGTAAAAATACAACGCTTTATTTTTTAGTATTAGTATTTAACAATTACATCCTGAACAAGTACAGCTTTCGCAAGTACAATTTTTACAATTTCCACTTGCACAACCATCGCATGTACAAGTACATTCTTTATTTTTCATTGTTTTTTGTTTTATAGTTTCACCTATAAGACTTAGAAACATTAAAAAAGATGCATTCTTAAATTACTTTTTTACATATTTCTTCGGTACTGACCACCAACCTCAAACAAGGCACTCGTAATCTGCCCTAAAGAACACACTTTACAAACCTCCATTAAGTCTTCAAAAATATTTTGATTGTTAATGGCTTTCTCTTGTAAGTTCTTCAACATTGCATTTGTATCATGAGCAGCATGTAAGCTTTCTAATGTCTTAATTTGGAATTGCTTTTCCTCTTCAGTTGCTCTAATTACCTCAGCTGGTAACACTGTTGGCGATCCTTTACTACTTAAGAATGTATTTACACCAATAATTGGGAATTCACCAGTATGTTTTAAAGTTTCGTAGTATAAACTTTCTTCCTGAATCTTAGAGCGTTGATACATCGTTTCCATAGCTCCAAGAACACCACCTCTTTCTGTAATTCTATCAAACTCAGCGAGTACAGCTTCCTCAACTAAATCCGTTAATTCTTCGATGATGAATGCACCTTGAATTGGGTTTTCATTCTTCGCTAATCCTAATTCTTTATTGATAATCAACTGAATTGCCATCGCACGACGTACGGACTCTTCAGTTGGTGTTGTAATTGCTTCATCATATGCATTTGTATGTAGCGAGTTACAGTTATCATAGATTGCATATAAGGCTTGAAGCGTAGTACGAATATCATTAAAATCAATTTCTTGCGCGTGTAAACTACGACCAGAAGTTTGAATATGATATTTCAACATTTGCGCTCTAGCATTGGCATTATATTTATGCTTTAAAGCTTTTGACCAAATACGTCTTGCTACACGTCCAATCACAGCATATTCTGGATCGATACCATTAGAGAAGAAGAAAGATAAGTTTGGTCCAAACTTATTAATATCCATTCCTCTCGATAAATAATACTCTACATAAGTAAATCCATTAGCTAGCGTTAATGCTAACTGTGTAATTGGATTTGCTCCTGCTTCTGCAATATGATATCCTGAAATAGACACCGAATAGAAGTTACGTACATTATTATCAATGAAGTACTCTTGTACATCTCCCATTAAACGTAGTGCAAACTCTGTAGAGAAAATACACGTATTTTGTGCTTGATCTTCTTTTAAAATATCTGCTTGAACTGTTCCTCTTACTTGAGCAATAGTCTTTACTTTTATATCTTCATAAACGTCTTTTGGCAATACTTGATCTCCAGTAACTCCCAATAACATTAATCCTAAACCATCATTACCTTCAGGTAAATCACCATTATATCTTGGACGTTCTTTGTCTTTATATATCTCCTGAATTTTAGCTTCAACCTCAGTTTCTAATCCATTCTCTTTGATGTAAATCTCACATTGCTGATCAATTGCAGCATTCATAAAGAATCCTAATAACATTGGTGCAGGACCATTAATAGTCATACTTACCGATGTCATGGCATGTGCTAAGTTAAAACCAGAATATAATTTTTTAGCATCATCTAAACAACAAATAGAAACTCCAGCATTACCAATCTTACCATAAATATCTGGACGATGATCTGGATCGTTACCATAAAGCGTTACACTATCAAAAGCAGTTGATAAACGCTTTGCTGGCATACCTAAACTTACATAGTGAAAACGTCTATTGGTACGCTCTGGTCCTCCTTCTCCTGCAAACATACGTGTTGGATCTTCTCCTGTACGTTTAAATGGATACAATCCTGAAGTATATGGAAATTCTCCTGGAACATTCTCTTGTAATGTCCAACGTAAAATATCTCCCCAAGCTTCATATTTTGGTAAAGCTACCTTAGGAATTTGAGTGTGTGATAACGACTCTGTATGTGTTTCTATTTTTATTTCCTTATCTCTTACTTTAAAAGAATAGATAGGGTTTTTGTATTTATTTACTTTTTCCTCCCAATTGGTAATCACTTCCCAATTGTAAGGATCTAAATTCATTTTTACTTTATCAAACTGAGCTATTAACAATTTTACAAATGGCAATTCATCAGCACTTACTTGCTTTAAAATTTCATCTTCGTTAAGTCCAGCTTTATTAAGCTCTGGTTGTACATCAACAACAGATTCGATAGTTTTAAATATTCCGTAAAGCTTTTGAGCAACTTTTACTTGTCCATCTCCTTTAGCATCATAAGCTCTGTTATTTTCAGAAATTTCAGAAAGGTAACGTGTTCTTGCTGGTGGAATCACAAAGATTTTCTCACTCATTTCTTTAGAAATCTCAAAAGACGATTTTAAGTCAGCCTCCGTTTTTTCAGCAACTTTATTCATAATTGCTTTATACAGCGTGTTCATTCCTGGATCATTAAACTGCGAAGCAATGGTTCCAAAAACAGGCATATCATCCATATGTACATCCCAAAGATTATTATTACGCATGTATTGTTTTTTCACATCACGTAAAGCATCTAAAGCACCTCGTTTATCAAACTTGTTGATGGCTACTAAATCAGCAAAATCTAACATGTCGATTTTCTCTAACTGCGTTGCCGCACCAAATTCTGGTGTCATTACATAAAGAGACACATCACTATGTTCTATAATCTCAGTATCAGATTGTCCAATACCAGATGTTTCTAAAATAATTAAATCGTATTGAGCTGCCTTTAATACTTCAACAGCTTCGTTAACGTGTTTAGATAATGCTAAATTAGATTGACGTGTTGCCAAACTACGCATATATACACGTTCATTATTAATAGCATTCATACGAATACGATCTCCTAATAATGCACCTCCTGTTTTACGTTTTGATGGATCTACAGAAATTAATCCAATCGTTTTTTCTGGAAAATCAATTAAAAAACGTCTTACTAACTCATCTACTAAAGACGACTTACCAGCTCCTCCAGTTCCTGTAATTCCTAGAACAGGTGTTTTTGAAGTTTCGTTTTTAGCATGTATAGCATCTAAAGTTTCTTTTGCTACTTCAGGGAAATTCTCTGCAGAGGAAATCACACGTGCAATTGCATTTACATCTTTAGAAGCAATTTTTTCAGCTTCACCATTTAAATGATCTCCAATAGCAAAATCTGAACGTTCTACTAAATCGTTAATCATTCCTTGAAGTCCAAGTTCTCTTCCATCATCTGGCGAATAGATACGTGTAATTCCGTAATCCATTAATTCCTTAATTTCTTCAGGAAGAATCACTCCTCCACCTCCTCCAAAAATTCGGATGTGTTCTGCACCTTTTTCTTTAAGTAAATCGTACATATACTTAAAGTATTCGTTGTGTCCGCCTTGATAAGAGGTCATAGCAATAGCATTGGCATCTTCTTGGATTGCAGTATTTACTACTTCTTCAACACTTCTATCGTGTCCAAGATGAATGACTTCACATCCTGTAGATTGGATGATACGTCTCATAATATTAATTGACGCATCATGTCCATCAAATAACGATGCTGCAGTTACTATTCTTACTTTATGTTTTGGTTTATAAGGTGCAATTTGTTCCATTCGTAAAAAAACTTGTTTTAAGGGTGTGCAATTTACGAAATATTCAAAAAAACTAGCAGAATATCATAAATTATCTAAAGTTAATCTTATCTAAAAATCAAGAGCGATTTTTGACAAAATATAGAAGTATCCCATATCTTTGCTTTATAAAACCTTAAACTATGATTAAAAGAATTTTTGCTGTAGTATTACTACTTAATTTAACAGCATGTGCCGAATTACAACAAGTTGTAAATCAACTACCTCAAGGAACTACTATTGGAAATACAGACATTGCTGCTGGATTAAGACAAGCATTAGATTTAGGAATAGAAAAACAAGTAAGTAAACTAACCGCTAAAGATGGTTTTTATAAAAATGATTTAGTAAAAATATTACTACCAGAAGAATTAAAGAAAGTTGATAAAGGACTAAGGGACATTGGACTTGGTAATTTGGCAGACGAAGGTTTAAAAGTGTTAAACAGAGCTGCCGAAGATGCTGTAAAAGAAGCTACTCCAATTTTTGTAAAAGCAGTGAAGGACATTACTTTTGACGACGCTAAAAACATATTATTAGGAAACGATAATGCTGCAACACAATACCTAACAGGAAAAACACAAACAGAGCTTTATAATAAGTTCCATCCTGTGATTAACAATTCGTTTGGCAAAGTTGGAGCAGACCAAATTTGGGAAAACCTAATTAACAAGTACAATACAATTCCTTTTACTAAAGATGTAAATCCAGATTTAACTGACTATGTTACTGGAGAAGCACTAAAAGGTGTTTATACAATGATTGCTGTTGAAGAAAAAGAGATTAGAACTAAAGCTTCAAGTAGAACAACAGACCTATTAAAGAAAGTCTTTGCTTTACAGGATTAGTTATACTCTACAGAAAAGAAATTAAGACCGAATGAATTATCATTCGGTTTTTTTATACAAACCATCAAATGCAACTGTAATACTATTATCAATAGTGATGGTTTCCCAATACTGCCTTACTGAGCCATCTTCATTAAGTGTCCAAGTTACTTTATGATGAAACTTCTGACCTTTTGAATCTGTTATCATATCAGACTTAAGAATCATTCGGTTACCTACTCTATTTCCTTTTAAATGCAAACTTCCTCCTTGATTATCAACCCAAATTTGTTCCCATTGTTTAGTTGTAGCATTATAAAAATTATTGCTAGTTCCTGTATAACCTTTATTGGCACTTGTCCAATTCTCGCGTAAGATGCAATTATCTTGTATTTTATCTATAACATTAGTTCCTGCAAAAGAACCATCTGGATTTGTTACTGTCCATTTACCAATCCAGAAATCAAACTCTCCATGTTTTTCTGTACAACATTTGCAGCTTGTATTATTTTGTTGAGCATTAACACTGAATGAAAATAGACAAACAAATACTATATAAATAGCTTTCATAATTGAGTTAGTTAATTATGCTATTAAATATAATAAACTACTGATAATCTAATACTAATATTAACATAACATTACAATCAAGCTAAAATTGGATATTTGTCCCACATATAAGTCATAACACTTAAGACTTTTTTGGGTTAGTTAGTAAAAGTTAGTTTTGTAAGAATCGGTTTATTAGAAATAGGCCGATTTTTTATTTGAAATTAACTTGCTGTTTTACAATATTTTAAATATATTTAATAGCATAATTAACTAACTCTCTAAGTGAAAAAAAACACTAACATAAAACAGCATCGTGATAAGCTTCGTAAAAAGTACAAGTTACTTATTGAAGAAGCTTACAATTTAAGGCAGACAGACCATGCTTTAAGTGATTTTTCGGAATATCGCGCCATGCAACTTTTAAATCGTATGAATAGATTAAAGTTTTTAGATCGTGACTTCAAGGTTGTTTCTTAATTCCTTAAAATAGCCAAATGCTTTTTTAAGTCTTGAGCCATACCAAGAAAACATTTCACCATCTATAATTTTAACAACTATCTTATTATTTAATCTCGTTGCAATTTCTTCTACATGCTTTTCTTTAAATGGATATGGTTCAGAAGAAAGAAATAGCACATCAATATTTTCCTTTTTTAGTTTATTAATATCAATTTCAGGGTAACGTGGTTGTGTTTTAAACACATTTTCATACTTATTAAGTTCTAATAAGTGATTAATAAAATTATTACCTCCAGCAACCATCCATGGTTCTTTCCAAATAAAATAAGCCACTCGTAAAGTTTTTTGAGTTTTACAATACCTTTCAAAATCTGATTGTTCAGTTTTTATAAACTCAATCATTTTTGAAGCTTGCTTATTTACATTAAACATATCACCATACATACTTATAAGCTGAAGTGCATCTGCTATGGTAAAAATATCTGACACATGTACAGGACAAACTTGCTCACAAACCTCAACAATTTCTTTAATATTCTCCTCTTTATTACAAAGAATAATATCTGGATTTAAAGCCCTAATAACATCTAGCTTAATATTTTTTGTCCCACCAACAATCTGAACATTATTTTTAATATGACTTGGATGTATACAAAATTTAGTAACACCAACTAAAGATGACTCTAAGCCTAAATCCACCAATAATTCGGTTTGAGATGGCACTAACGAAATGATACGTTTAGGTACAGTGCTCAGTTCAAGAAATCTTCCTATTTGGTCATGAATTACCATGAAAACATTAAGCCTTTAAAACAGCTTCCATTTGTTCTTGCAGCTCTCTTGCTTTATTTGCTGACGCTTGGGCAAAATCTTCGTCATTGGATGCATAAATGATACCACGAGAGGAATTGATTAATAAACCAATACTATCTTTAACCATACCATATTTACATACATCTTGTAGATTTCCACCTTGTGCTCCTACTCCAGGTACTAGCAAAAAGCTATTAGGAATAATTTGTCTAATATCTGCTAAATACTCCGCTTTAGTAGCTCCAACCACATACATCAAATTTTGGCTATTCTTCCATGAGGTAGATGTTTCTAATACTTGTTTATAAACCTCTTTCCCTTCTACAATTTTAGTTTGAAAATCGAAAGCACCTTGATTGGATGTTAAGGCTAACAAAATAGTATGTTTATTCTCGAATGCTAAAAATGGTTCAACTGAATCCTTTCCCATATAAGGCGCTACTGTAACACTATCGAAAGCTAAATCTTCAAAAAATGCTTTAGCATACATGGTACTTGTATTACCAATATCACCACGTTTAGCATCTGCAATTGTAAAAATCTCTGGATGCTTTTCATTAATATAATTAATGGTTTTTTCTAAAGCTTGCCAACCTTTAATACCATAAGCCTCATAAAACGCTGTATTAGGCTTGTATGCTACACATAAATGATGCGTTGCATCTATAATAGCTTTATTAAAAGCAAAAATTGGATCTTCTTCTTTTAATAAATGTTGTGGAATTTTATTTAAATCTACATCTAAGCCAATACATAAGAATGACTTTTTGATTTTTATCTGCTCTATTAGTTGTTGTGTTGTCATATTGTCTATAAAAAAAGCCTCAAAAGAGGCTTAAATATTTTAAAGTACGTCGCTGTCTGCTTTTAACTTTTCAGTGTTTTCAGCCAACATTAACTCGTCTATTATTTTCTGAACGTCTCCATTAATAATGTTAGACAAATCATATAATGTTAAACCAATTCTATGATCTGTTACACGACCTTGTGGATAGTTATATGTTCTAATTTTTGCACTTCTATCTCCAGAAGATACCATGCTTTTACGCTTTTCTGAATCTGCTGCTTGTTTCTTAGCCAGCTCCATTTCGTATAAACGAGAACGCAATACCTTTAAGGCTTTTTCTAAGTTTTTGTGTGAAGATTTTTGATCCTGACAACTTACAATCATTCCTGTTGGCTCGTGGTGTAATTTAATTGCAGAGTATGTTGTATTTACCGATTGACCTCCAGGACCTGTAGATGTTGTACGCTCAATACGCACTTCTTTCATATCAAGTTCTACATCAAATTCTTCGGCTTCAGGTAATACAATTACTGATGCTGCTGATGTATGTACACGACCTTGTGTTTCGGTTTGAGGTACACGTTGTACACGATGTACTCCAGCCTCAAACTTCATTGTTCCGTAAACATCTTCTCCAGATACTTCAAAAATGATTTCTTTAAATCCTCCAGATGTTCCTTCATTAAAATCTACGACACTTACATTCCAACCTTTGCTTTCGCAATATTTAGTATACATACGATGTAAATCTCCTGCAAAAATACTTGCTTCATCACCACCAGTTCCAGCTCTTACTTCTACTACAACATTTTTAGCATCATCAGGATCTTTAGGAATTAACAAGAACTTAATTTCATCTTCTAAAGCAGGTAATTGCTCTTTTGCCTCGTCCATTTGCATTTTGGCCATTTCAACCATTTCTGCATCACTGCCATCATCAATAATTTCTTGAGCTTCGTTAATATTATCCATTAACGACTTATAGATATCGCCTTTATCAACTATCTTTTTTAAGTCTTTATATTCTTTATTTAATTGTATATAACGTTTTTGGTCTGTAATAATATCTGGTTGGATAATTAAATCACTAACCTCATCAAAACGTTGCTTTACTATTTGAATTTTCTCTAACATCTGCTTCTCTAAAATTGTGTAGCAAAAGTACGATAATTTATGAATTGTCAATATCAAAATATCACAACTCTTAATTCAAAAAAAATAATTTATTACTAACGTCGTTTATGTAATAGATGCAGCAGTTTTTAAACATACTTACTTTTTACAAGCCATTTGTATTGTGGTCGTTTATAATAAATATCATTATAACCATTGTAAATCCGTTTATTATGCCTGCAATAGTTACCAAATTGCTCCTTACAATTTTTGTTTGGTATTTAGTTAATGAAACTAATGCAAAACGACGATTGGTGTTTTTTAACAACTTAGGCATTTCGTCAATAAAGTTGTTTTCTGTCCTATTTTTTATAGATACATTATTTACAATAGGATTTCTTACCTTGATAAAAGAATTTATATAACGTGATTTTTGAAATAGACAATGTAGAACTTTACTTTAAAAACAAACGAATTTTAAATGGTATTTACCTAAAAGTAGACACTGGAAAAGTGACAGCTATTTTAGGTAGTAATGGCTCTGGAAAAAGTTGTTTGATGCAAATAACTTTTGGCTCTATGAAAGCTAAATACAAGCTAATACGAATAGATAACAAGCCAATTTTAAAACCTTTATATCTTACCAAATTAGTTAAGTTTTTACCGCAACATCATTTAATTCCTAACTTTTTCAAAGTTATAACTGCTTTTAAGAGCTATGGTGTAAACTGGGATGAATTTATTAGTCAGTTTGAAGCATTTTCAATTTTTAAAAACTACAAAATAAATAAGCTGTCTGGTGGAGAAAGGCGTGTCATTGAAACTTACCTTATTTTAAAAAGTGATAGTAAACTTGTATTGCTAGACGAACCTTTTTCGCACTTAGCTCCTCTATATATTGAACAAATAAAAACCTTAATTGCTCAAGAAAAAAAGCATAAAGCTATTATTATTTCTGATCATATGTACAGACACATTATAGATGTTTCTGATGAAATTTACTTGTTAAAAAATGGCTGCACCAAGCACATAAAAAATTTATTAGAACTTGAAGACTATAAATATTTAAGCGAAGGGAGTTTAAGTTAATCCTAAAAACCTTAACCTATCCACATTTAGAAGACCCGCAATCTGTACAAGTCAAGCAACCTTCTTGGTAAATCAAGTTTTCAGAATTACAGTTTGCACAAGCTTGTCCTTTAGCTTTTGTACCATCTGCAACATAACGTTTTAATGCTCTTACCACTCCATTCTTCCATGTGTTTATTGATTCACTATCTAAATGTAAACTATTAATCAACTCTACAATCTTATCAATAGGCATACCATGTCTCAAAGTACTTGAAAACAGCTTAGCATAATTCCAAAATTCTGGATTAAACTTATGCGATAATCCTTCAATAGTAGTTTTATAACCTCTTTTGTTTTTATATTGAAAATCGTACCTAGATTGACCATCTCCATTTTTGCTTTTTATAATCAATCCTTCATTTACCCAACGTGGTAATAAAATACCATCTTCATCATCTGCTAGTCCAGTAAAAATCTCGTAAGGTTTTCCGTCAATCAATCCTATAAATGCAATCCATTTTTCTTTATTATTTTGAAAACGTACCACATCTGCATCTAATATTTGAGGTCTTTTTACAGGGAAAGAAGTCAGTTCGTTTGTTTTACCTTCTTTTTTCTCATCTGTAGAAATTAACACTCCTGCCCTTGAACCATCTCTATAAACCGTAACACCTTTGCAGCCAACTTCCCAAGCTTTAAGATACAGTTCTCCTACTAAATCTTCACTTACATTATTTGGCAAATTTATGGTTACACTAATAGAATGGTCAACCCATTTTTGAACTGCTCCTTGCATAGTTACTTTACTTAACCAATCCACATCATTGGATGTAGCTTTATAATAAGGAGACTGTTTTATCAAATCGTCAATTTCTATCTGACTATAATTCTTTGAAGTATCTATTCCATTTACTTCCATCCATTGCTTAAACCTATGATGAAATACTACATATTCTTCCCAAGAATCACCTACTTCATCAACAAAATCAATTCGAACATTCTTATCGTTAGGATTCACTTTTCGTCTACGTTTATAAACTGGCATAAAAACAGGCTCAATACCTGATGATGTTTGAGTCATTAAACTAGTTGTTCCTGTTGGTGCAATGGTAAGCAAAGCTATATTACGTCTTCCATATTCCAACATATCATAGTACAATTTATTATCTTCTTCTTTTATCCTATCAATGAATGGATTGTGCTTTTCTTTTTCTGAATCAAAAATTGTAAATGCGCCTCTTTCCTTTGCTGTTTGTACAGATGCTCTATAAGCTTCCATTGCTAGCGTTTTATGTACTTGCACCGAAAATTCATTACCTTCTTGACTTCCATATTGAATACCTAAAGCAGCTAGCATATCACCTTCGGCTGTTATTCCTATGCCTGTGCGTCTACCTTCTTCTGCTTTACGTTTAATATTTAACCAAAGGTTTCTTTCTACAGATTTAACTTCATCCAATTCTGGGTCATTATTAATCTTATTTAAAATCGCATCAATTTTTTCCAATTCTAAATCAATAATATCATCCATGATTCGTTGTGCTACAGCAACATGTTTTTTAAATTTCTTAAAATCAAACACAGCTTTTTCTGTAAATGGATTGTTTACATATGAAAACAGATTTATTGCCAACAAACGACATGAGTCATATGGACACAATGGTATTTCACCACATGGATTAGTAGATACGGTTTTATACCCTAAACCTGCATAACAATCTGGAACCGATTCATTAATAATAGTATCCCAAAATAAAATTCCTGGTTCAGCAGATTTCCAAGCATTATGTACAATCTTTTTCCAAATACTTTTGGCTTCAACACTCTTTTTTACTTTTGGGTTATCGCTATTAACAGGATATTTTTGAATGTATGTTGCATTGTTCTTTACAGCCTTCATAAAATCATCATCTATCCTAACAGAAACATTAGCTCCAGTAACTTTTCCTTGTTCTAATTTAGCATTTATAAAATCTTGTGAGTCTGGATGATTAATTGACACAGACAACATTAATGCTCCTCTACGTCCATCTTGTGCAACTTCACGTGTTGAATTAGAATAACGTTCCATAAAAGGTACTATTCCTGTAGATGTTAAAGCAGAATTTTTAACTTCGGAACCTTTTGGTCTTATATGAGATAAATCATGACCTACTCCTCCTCTACGTTTCATTAGCTGAACTTGTTCTTGGTCAATCTTCATAATTCCTCCATAAGAATCAGAATCACCATCATTTCCAATTACAAAACAATTTGATAAAGATGCTATTTGATAAGGGTTTCCTATTCCTGCCATTGGACTACCTTGAGGTACTATATATTTGAAATCCTTAATCAAATCAAATATCTTAGATTCTGGTAATGGATTTGGATAACGTCTTTCTATTCTTGCAATCTCTTTCGCAATACGTTTATGCATATCGTTTGGCGTAAGCTCAAAGATATTTCCATCAGAATCTTTAAGTGCATACTTATTTAACCATACACGTGCTGCTAAATCATCACCTTTAAAATATGAAACAGAAGCGCTAAAAGCTTCTTCTTGAGTATAGCTTTTTAATTGAGAATTTATAGTTTTTGTTGACATTTGATTGGATTTATTAAGAAGTATAAAGCAATCAAAAAATATAGACTTAAAATATGACATATATCATAAAGCCAACAGATATAAATATTTAATACACTGATATTTAGAAAGTTAAAAACTTACTAACACAAAAAAGTTAACAAAAAGTGCTTCTAGAAATCTACTAAAACCCCTATTCCTAACATCTGTTTCCATTGTACTTTAGCTCCAGATACAATTGGCTCTTCACCTTCAATAAGGCTATCCTTAGTAATCTTTACGTCGTCATCATATTTTAGATGCGAACCTAATGTTGCTTGTACAAAACTGTTAACTTTAAAATTTAAAACTAACTCCCAATCAACATCAATATTTCCAAAATTGTTTAGGTAATCGGTATATAAACTTATAATATTTCGCAATGAAATATTCTCGTAAACCTCTTTTTCAAAAGAACTATTTACAAGAATTCCAACTTCTCTTCTAAAATTACTCCCTCTGGTTAACATATTACCTTCATCATCAAAGGTAGCTGGAGTAACTCCAAAAGCACCTGCATCAGCTAAATCCTGATCTAATACAAATGTAGATTTTAATGTAAGTGGCGATAAATAAGCCGAAAAATACTCTATATGCTCTCCATATACAGAACCAACTCCTAAAAACATATAAGCTGGCGCCATAAACTTTGATATTGGCTCAGAATCGCTATTAGAATAATTATAACCATTTGTAAGTTGTGTTGCAAAACTAAAATTAGCCGAATAATACCAATTTGAAATAGTATCTTTTCTAAAGCCAAAACGAGAGTTGATTTCTAATAAATCATCAGTTTTTCTAATATCTTGATCTTGCTGCTTGTTTACACCATATTTAATCACTGCTCTATTCTCCCAAACTGTATGGTCGTGTTTATAATTACGCTGAAATTCCAAACCTAATAATCCAGAAATTGAGCTAGAACCACCAGCATTCCAGTTTACAAAAGCCACCTCACTAATATCAAAACTCACACGATTAATATGTCTCCAATCTTCAACAATACTATCTTTTTTTGCCTCAACTGTATCACGTTTAATTCTAATAGTATCACGTTTTACCTCAACAATAACTAGACTATCTTGATTTATAGAAATGGTGTCTCTCTCTACACTTTGAGCAGAAATAAAAAAACTAGACAATAAAAAACTAATAACTAGACAAGTCTTATAACTATTTTTATAACTATTTAAAAACATGGTTAGAGATTTTTAAATTTTTCACTAGTAGTTAAAAACGCCAAATTCACTTTTTATTGTAAGCTTTTTAGAATCACTTGCTTCTACGCGACCCACTATTTGAGCATCAACATTAAACGATTTAGAAATTTTAATTATATCATCAGCAATTTCAGGAGATACATATAACTCCATTCTATGTCCACAGTTAAATACTTGATACATTTCTTTCCAGTCTGTTTTTGATTGCTCTTGAATAAGCTTAAACAAAGGTGGAATTTTAAACATGTTATCTTTTACAATATGAAGGTTATCTACAAAATGAAGAATTTTTGTTTGCGCTCCACCACTACAGTGAACCATTCCGTGAATAGTATCGCTTTTATATTTAGATAAAATTGATTTAATAATTGGTGCATAAGTACGTGTTGGCGACAACACTAATTGTCCAGCATCAATTGGAGCATCTTCAACTGCATCTGTTAACTTTGTTTGTCCAGAATATACTAAATCTTCTGGCACTGAAGCATCAAAGCTTTCAGGGTATTTTTCAGCTAAATATTTATGAAAAACATCATGTCTAGCAGAAGTAAGTCCATTACTGCCCATTCCTCCATTGTAACCCTTTTCGTAAGTAGCCTCTCCATAGGACGCTAATCCTACAATAACATCACCTTCTTTAATATTAGCATTATCAATAACATCTTCATGCTTCATTCTTGCAGTAACTGTAGAATCAACAATAATTGTTCTTACCAAATCTCCAACATCGGCAGTTTCTCCTCCTGTTGAATGAATTGTGACTCCAAATTCTTTAAGTTCAGAAATTAACTCTTCTGTTCCATTAATAATTGCAGATATTACTTCTCCTGGAATTAAGTTTTTATTCCTACCTATTGTAGAAGACAACATTATATTATCTGTAGCTCCAACACACAATAAATCATCTATATTCATTATTAATGCATCTTGAGCAATTCCTTTCCAAACTGAAATATCTCCAGTTTCCTTCCAATACATGTAAGCTAGCGAGCTTTTTGTTCCAGCACCATCTGCATGCATTATTAAGCAATAATCATCATCATTAGTTAAATAATCTGGTACTATTTTACAAAAAGCTTTAGGGAATAAACCTTTATCTATATTTTTAATAGCATTATGTACATCTTCCTTAGAAGCAGAAACGCCTCTTTGTGCATATCTTTTACTAACCTCGTTACTCATTGAAGGATATTTTTTTTGGTTATGCAAAAGTAATAAAGTATTTAGTTAATTATGTATTATTGGATTAGAATTAATGATTGTTGGTTCGTTTGGTTTTATACGTCTTTTTTTGTTCCATTTCTCAAAATAAAAATTTACTCCAAAAGCCACCCTCCAATACACATCATCAGCCTCTCCTTTAACTAAACCATCTAACTCATCAGTAAACACATGATTATAATCAGCTTGCAACTTAACTCCTAACTGTTCTAACACTAAGTACTCAACACCCAATCCTGCTTGAGCTTTAAAACTAGTTTCTTCAAAATAATTTGAAGCGTTATAGCCTCCTCCAAAAAACACAAAAGGAGTAAACACATTATTTGGCATCAATGTTATTTCAGCATTTAAATCAAAAGACATAAAACCTTCATTAAACAAATCTTTATAAGCTAAATTAAACTTATGATACGTAAACCCAACATTAATGTATCTTCCAAAATAACGCTTATAGCCATAATGACTATAAATTTCAAATAGAGGGTCTATATAATCTCCATTAATAACAGAAGTACCTAAAGCCAATGTAAAAACATTTTTCCCTCTAACTTCAGTTCCAAAAACTGGATTTATAAACTTTGATGATTCTTGAATTTCTTCATCTTGAGAATTGACATTTACAGCCATTAATAACAAGACAAACACAAAAAACTTTTTCAAACTCATAATAGTTAATTAAGAGTAGAAAAGAACTTTAATAGATTTAGAGCATAGCAATATACTAATCAGTTTTTAAAAAACAAGAAAAACATAGCTGCAAATATTTGACTATCAACACCTTAAAGTAAACGCTTAACAAAGAAGATAAATACAAAAAGCTCTAGTTTTCTAAATCTAAAAAATAGAATACTAGAGCCTTTAAAAATCGAAACGTTAAAAACTAAGATGCGATGTTAGCATCTACAATTTCTAACTTACTGTCTTGCGATAATTCATCTTTAAGATTGTCTTTTGAATCGTCTAAAGTGAATAAGAGAGTCGCAACCATAAGCGCCAAGACACTTAATAGTAACTTTTTCATTTTTACAAAATATGGATTAATAGCAATACAAATTTAATAAAAATAAGTCATTAAAAATCAACCATTACCACAGTTAACGTAGGAAAAAACTGTTAAATTCGATAACTAGTTAAATAATTAGCTGAAATACAAATTAAGGGCTGAAAATTTTAGACGAAATACGTAATTATACGTACAAAAATCATTCAAAAAAACGGACATAAACGTAAACTAAACCCTACATTTACTTAGTAAAGAGCAATTCTCGATACTTTGTTAAAGGCCATAATTCATCATCAATTAACAGCTCAAGCTTATCACAATGATATCTTATTTCATCAAACATAGGCTTTACTTTTTCACAATAGGCATTTGCCTTTTTAGAAGTATCTTTAATTTTATTAGCCAACTTTCTCTCATTAATCATTTGAGTGACTCCTGAATTTATAGCTTCAATTCTATCGGAAATATCCTTGATTAATATTAACTGTTCAACTGCATAGTCTTTAAAATTATCACCATAAATATCCTTAAGTCCTCTTACGTTTTCAATTAGGATATTTTGATATTTAACAGCAGTAGGAATGACATGATTTCTAGCAATATCACCTAGCACTCTCCCTTCAATTTGAATATGATTCACATATTCCTCAACCTCAATCTCATAGCGTGCTTCTATCTCTACCTTATTCATAACACCCAAGCCTTCAAACATTGAAATTGTTTTATTTGATATTCTAGCCTTAAGCGCTTGAGGTGTTGTTTTATTATTACTTAAACCTCTCTTTTTCGCTTCCTTTTGCCAGTCATCACTATAACCATTTCCTTCAAAAAGTATACTTCTAGAATGTTTAATATATTCACGTAAAACATTAAATATTGCTTCGTCCTTCTTAAGATCTTTTTTAGCAATCAACAAATCAACTTCTTCTTTAAAATCTATTAACTGCTTAGCTACAATAGAATTTAAAACCGTCATTGGATTAGCACAATTTGCTGTAGAGCCAACCGCTCTAAATTCGAATTTATTACCCGTAAAAGCAAAAGGAGATGTTCTATTTCTATCTGTATTATCTAATAATATTTCGGGTATCTTACCTACTACATTTAATTTTAAATCTGTTTTTTCTTGCGGAGACAACTTCCCTTTAGTTACTCCTTCAAGTTCCTGTAACACCTTAGTTAATTGCTCACCAATAAACACCGAAATTATTGCTGGAGGTGCCTCATTAGCTCCTAAACGATGGTCGTTACTTGCTGATGCTATTGAAGCTCTCAACAACTCTTCATTATCATAAACTGCTTTAATTGTATTAACAAAAAAGGTTAAAAATTGAAGGTTACTCATTGGTGTAGTTCCAGGTGCTAACAAATTAACTCCTGTATTAGTACTTAAACTCCAATTATTATGTTTCCCTGAACCATTAACTCCTGCGAATGGTTTTTCATGAAAAAGGACTTTAAAATTATGACGCTCTGCAATCTTTTCCATAACATCCATTAACAAAGAGTTATGATCGACTGCTAAGTTAGCCTCCTCAAAAATAGGTGCTAACTCAAACTGATTTGGCGCCACCTCATTATGCCTAGTTTTAACAGGAATTCCAAGCAACATACACTCCGTTTCCAAATCACGCATATATGCCATTGCTCTATTAGGAATAGTTCCAAAATAATGATCATCTAATTGCTGTCCTTTAGCTGAAGAGTGTCCAAGTAATGTTCTACCTGTTAAAGTAATATCAGGTCTAGAAGCAACTAATGCTTTATCAATTAAAAAATATTCCTGCTCCCAACCTAAAGAAGCATTTACTTTTTTAACATTTTTATCAAAATATTTTGCAACAGCTACTGCTGCTTTGTCTACAACTTGTAAAGCCCTTAAAAGTGGGGTTTTATAATCTAAAGCTTCTCCTGTATATGAAACAAACACCGTTGGAATACATAATGTTGTTCCAAAAATAAACGCTGGAGACGTTGGATCCCAAGCTGTATATCCTCTTGCTTCAAATGTATTTCTTATACCTCCATGAGGAAATGAAGATGCATCTGGCTCTTGCTGCACTAATTGATTACCACCAAATTTCTCTACCGCTAAACCATTACCAATCGTTTCAAAAAAGGCATCATGCTTTTCTGCAGTAGCTCCTGTTAAAGGCTGAAACCAATGCGTATAATGAGTTACTCCCTTTACCATTGCCCAATCTTTCATTGCAGCAGCAATTTGATCTGCTATTCCTCGAGATATCTTTGTACCGTTTTCTATAGCATCTACAACACTATCATAAGCGTCTTTAGTAAGACACTGCCTCATTGTCGCTTCATCAAATACATGTTGTCCAAAAATTGAGGAACGTTTAACTTCCTCATTTATCTTTTTTGGTTCTCTATTTAATGATTCTTTTAACGCATGAAATCGTAACGTAGACATAATCCTTATTTTAACATTTAAAGCAAAATTAGATTTAAACACCTAATAATGAAATACAATTAACAATAGTTTATTAACAATATTTCATTTTTTTGTCAAAAAAATAAAATTTAAACAACACAACCCTAAAAAAAATAGGGTATAGATAAAAATAAACATACTTGTTAATAAAAACACCCTAAAAAAACAATGGTGTGAATTAAAACATATATATTTGCTTCGTAATTTAAAAAACATAAATCCTTTTTTTAAAAAATGGCAAAATCTAAACTTGAGTACATTTGGTTAGATGGACATCAACCAACTCAAAACATGAGAAGTAAAACTAAAGTTGAAGATGACTTTAGTGGAAAATTAGAAGACTGTTCAATTTGGTCTTTTGACGGAAGTTCAACCGAACAAGCCGAAGGTGGTTCTTCAGACTGTTTATTAAAACCTGTAGCTATTTATCCAGACCCAACAAGAAAAAATGGTTACTTAGTAATGTCTGAAGTATTAAATTCTGATGGTACTCCTCACCCATCAAATGCAAGAGCTACTATTGATGATAACGATAATGACTTTTGGTTTGGATTTGAACAAGAATACTTCTTAATGGATCAAAAAACTGATTTACCATTAGGATTCCCTCGTGGAGGATTCCCTGGACCTCAAGGAAAATATTACTGTTCAGTTGGTGGACGTTATACTTGGGGAAGAGATTTTGTTGAGGAACATGCTGACTTATGTATTGAAGCTGGATTAAACTTTGAAGGTATTAACCAAGAGGTTGCTCCAGGACAATGGGAATTCCAATTATTTGCAAAAGGTGCCAAAAAAGCTGGTGACGAAATTTGGGTTGCTAGATATTTATTAGATAGATTAACTGAGAAATATGGTTATTATATTGAGTATCATCCAAAACCAGTAAAAGGTGACTGGAATGGATCTGGAATGCACGCTAACTTCTCTAACACAACACTTCGTACTTGTGGTAGTAAAGAAATATATGAAAAAATATGTGAAGCATTTAGACCTGTTACAGAAGAACACATTGATGTATATGGAGCAAACAACGACGAACGTTTAACTGGGTTACATGAAACTGCTCACGTATCTGATTTCTCTTATGGAGTATCTGACAGAGGCGCTTCAATTAGAATTCCAATTATTACAGTTGAAAATGGCTGGAAAGGATGGTTAGAAGACAGACGACCTGCTTCAAATGGTGATCCATACAAAATCGCAGGAAGAATTATAAAAACAGTAAAGTCAGCTAATATATAACAGCTCCTTTACCAATCATATAAAAACGTCTAACATATTGTTAGGCGTTTTTTATTTCGCACCAATAAATACTAAGAAAATAAATAACCCATAAGCTCCTACCAGCATCATTCCTTCAAGCTTATTAAACTGAAAACGTTTTGGAATAAATATCATTGGCAGTAATACAGCAGCAAATATCAACATCCAAAAAATGTCTCTAGATAATATCTGGTCATCTGTTACTGGAATATCTTTTATTATAGAAGTCAAACCTAAAACAGAACCAATATTAAAAATATTTGACCCTATTAAGTTTCCTAACGAAATAGCTTTTTCTTTTTTAGCAACAGCAATTACAGATGCTGCTAACTCAGGAACACTAGTTCCAACAGCAATCATAGACACAGATATCACAGCTTCACTCACGCCTAACTTTCCAGCAATATCTACTGCTCCAGTTACTAACCAATCTGAACCAAAATACAATGCCAATCCCCCTATTATTAACCAAAGTACAATTTTAAAATAAGACACTTTTGCTAAAGTTGGATCCACCTCATCATCGTCAACATCTACACCTTTAGATCGCTTGATAAGCATTAATATAAATACGATTAATGCTCCAAACAAAATAACACCTTCAATAGTAGTTAACTTATTATCGTTACTTAAAAAATAATATAACGCTATTGAAAACAACATCATAACTGGCCAATTAAAAGTATAAAAAGACTTATCGACCATAATAGTCCCTATTAAAGCTGTAATTCCTAAAACCAAACCAATATTAGCAATATTAGACCCGACTACATTATTAATAGCAATTGCTGGCGAACCACTTAATGCAGCATTTAAGCTTACCAATAACTCTGGCGCCGAAGTTGCAAAAGACACAACTGTTAAACCTATTACCATTTTAGAAATACTTAACCTAAATGATAATGCTACAGACGATCTTACCAAAAACTCACCTCCAACAACCAACAACACAAAGCCTAAAGCGACTAATAATATGCTCATAAATTAATTTTTACGCGAAGATAACTTAAGATTTATGATTATCTAAATCTTGAAAAAAAATATTGACAAAACAACTTTAAATCATAAAAACACACAATAAAAACTAAAAATTTAGTTAAATAACTATATTTACAGTTGTATAACTATAAAAATAGTTATATGTTTGAATCATCATTAAAATTGACAACTCAAATGCAGAAATTAACAAATAAAGAAGAAGAGATAATGCAAATTATATGGAAGCTTGAAAAAGCTTTTGTAAAAGATGTCCTTGCTGAAATAGAAAACGACAAGCCACATTACAATACATTATCAACAATAGTGAGAAACCTAGAAGATAAAGGATATGTTGGATATACAGCTTATGGAAAAACCCACCAGTATCACCCAATTGTTAGTAAAGAAGAATACAGGGAAAAATTCTTTAACAATGCTATAGACAGTTATTTTAACAGCTCATACAAAAGTGTAGTTTCATTTTTTGCTAAGGAAGAAAAAATTAGTGTTGATGAACTAAAAGAGATTATTCAATTAATAGAAAACAAAAAATAATGGAACATTTAATTAAATCGAGCGCCATCATCATTTTATTTTATTTGTGCTACAAATTGTTTTTACAAAAAGAAACATTTTTTGAAAGTAATAGATGGTTTCTTTTAACTGGATTAATTTCTGCCTTATTTATCCCTTTAATAGTAATTCCAATATACATCACTATAGAACCATCTCAACTTAGCACTATAGCATCTTCAAATATCATCTCAACTAAGGATATTGCAGAAGAAAGCATTAGTACAAGCACCATAATCTTTTCTATTTATATTCTTGTAGCAATTGGATTATTTATTAAACTATTATTTCAGTTAAAGTCATTAAGCAAATTATTATTGGCTAATAAAAAGTTGAAAGAAGATAAATTTAGAATAATAAAAACCAATAGTGACAATCCACCATTTTCATTTTTTAACTGGATAGTATTTAATCCAAATCAATTTGAGACCAAAGAACTACAACAAATTTTAACTCATGAAAAAGTTCATGCAAGACAATTACACTCATTAGATATAATAATATCGCATTTATCTTGTATTGTATTTTGGTTCAATCCAATTGTATGGCTTTACAAAAAAGACATCGAACAAAACTTAGAGTATATCGCAGACAAATCAACTCAAAACATAGTTAATTGCTCTAAAAGCTATCAGCATTTATTATTAAAAACAAGCGTACCAAACTACAAAATGGCGCTGACAAATAATTTTTATAATTCACTAATCAAAAAACGTATAGTTATGCTACACAAAAACAGATCAAAAAACAGCAATCAATGGAAACTTCTATTAATCCTACCACTTTTAACCATTTTCTTAATGAGCTTTAACACAAAAGAAGTGTACACCACAGATGAAGAAGTTGTTAAAAATCATGACCACGACGAAGATGTTGAAATGGTAATAATCACTAAAGACATGTCTAACACTGATTTAGACAAATTAAAAAAGGAACTTTCTAAAAAGGGAATCACAATTAAATTTAAAGGAGTTAAACGAAATAGCAAAGATGAAATTACAGCTATAAAAATTGACGCCTCAGTTAAAAAAGCAAATTCAAACTACCACACATCATCAGATGAAAGTATAAAACCTATTAAAATATCATTTACAGATGATAGCATTTCTATTGGCAACAGTAATGACATTCATTTTGGGGAAGGTTACACTTTCGTTACTAAAGACAAGAACCATAAAATACACAGGTCTGGAAGTGGTAACAATGTTTTTGTTATTAGAGATGATGCTCACGAAGGTCACGGAGAAACTCATGAAATTATAGAAGATGACGATAAAATCATCATTAAATCTGGAGATAAAGTTCATGAAATATTAAAAAGTGGAGAACATAAAAATGCGTTTTTCATTTCTGAAGATGGTGATAAAGTTATTGAGTTAAAGAAAAAAGGAAACAAAAACAAAGATGAAATTATCATTATTAAAGAAGACAAGAACGGGAATATTATAAGTGAATGGATTGAAGACAAAGACGAAAACATTTGGGTTAAAGAAGACAATAATGTTATTAAAATAGAAACAAAAGGTAATGGCAACGACAAGGTATTTATATCAACCAATGACGGAAAAGAACCTTTAATTATTGTTGATGGAAAAGAAATGTCTCAAAAAGAGTTTGAAAAAATAAAACCAGATAACATTGAAAAAGTTGAAGTATTAAAAGGTGAAAACGCAACCAAAAAATATGGTAAAAAAGCCAAAGATGGAGTAATAGTTGTTACCACAAAAAAATAATCAAAATCACATATGTTTTAAAGCACTCCATTTAGAGTGCTTTTTTTGTTTTTATTTTTTTAAAAAAGATGAAAAATCAAAAAAAGACTACAAAAAAGATAAAAACGCCCTTGCTTTTCAAAAAACACTTCAAAAAACCCCTTGAATTATTATAATTTAAAACATAAACAACACTTAAGACTTACAATTTAAAATTAACCTCAAGACAAGTCACAAAATATTGAAATATTTTTTATTTTTTTAGTTAACAATGTAAAGTCAATTTCATCGATTTAACCAAAAACGTTTGGAAGTAAGATTTCCAAAAATATATATTGGGAAGACAATTACGTAATTAATCAAATATTCAAACACTTTAAACTAAAAAATTATGATGACACTTGCTAAACTTATCATCGATATTGTAACATCGATTGGATAACAGAAATTCAAAACAAAACCGTAAGACTTAATTCTAGAGTAAGTTTTACTACTTTTGTCTTTGAAGACCAAACAAAATGAAAAAGCAAGTATTTAAGTTTTTAGCTAAAGTTAACAAAGCATTACTACCTAGTTATACAAAACAAAGGTTAGACCTTACTAAAGCCACAAAAATACAATTGGCCATTTTTGGATGGCGTTTATATGTAACTAAACGCGCTTTAGATTAGTATTCTAAAACCGATTTAACGTCATAGCCACTTATTTTTTCCTTACCATTTAAAAAGTTAAGCTGCATAATAAAATTGCACTGCACAATATTACCTTCAAGCTTTTCAACCAATTTACATACTGCCTCAGCGGTTCCTCCTGTAGCTAATACATCGTCGTGAATTAACACGCGCTCTCCTTTTACAATAGCATCTTCATGCATCTCCAAAGTATCTGTTCCATATTCTAATGCATACGATTCTGAAATTGTTTTAAAAGGCAACTTCCCTGGTTTTCTTACAGGTACAAATCCAGCTCCTAATTTTTGAGCTAACAGTGTTCCAAAAAAGAAACCTCTAGACTCAATACCTACAACCTTGTCTATTTTTGTATCACCTATTTTATCTAATAAAGCGTTTAAACATAATTCTACTGCTTCTGGATCTTGAAGTAATGGTGCAATATCTTTAAATAAAATCCCTGGCTTAGGAAAGTCCTGTATATCTCGTATGTAGTGTTCAATTGTTTTCATAGGCGAAAGTTAATTATCATTTTCAATATAAAACATGATTAATATCAAAAACTTTATCAATATGTCTTTCAAAAACTAACAAGTAGCTTTTGCATTAATATTTATACCTTAGCTAACAAATACATTGCTTTAAATGAATCGTTTCAAAACAACCAACATACTTTTCTTAATTTTTATCTTCTCACTAATCTCATGCTCAAAAGAGAAAGACATAAAAACTACAACAGATTTTTGTTCAAAAATCCATAGAAACGATAGCACTTCCCTTACTAAAGAATTAGCAAATGTTTCGCATTTAATGCATGATAAAACTGGCGTGTATGTATTGGAAGATGGAAGTGGCTCTATGGTTGCTAGAGCTTGGCTAAGCGAATACGCCGAAAAAACAATAGACATACAATACTTTATTTTTTCGACTGATAATGTTGGCCTTATTGCTTGCGATTATTTAGTTAGAGCTGCCGACAGAGGTGTAAAAGTGAGAATTATTGTTGATGACATAATGGTAGATGCAGATATAGACGATATACTCACATTTGCTTCACATGAAAACATTACAGTAAAAATATACAATCCAGGAATAAACCTAGGAAAAAATCTTTTTCAAAAAATAGGAAAATTAGCTACCGATTTTAGAGGTGCAAATCAACGTATGCACAATAAAACATTTATTGTAGATGGTAAAGTTGTTATTACTGGTGGACGTAACATAGCTGATGAATATTTTGACTACGATCACGAGTACAATTTTAGAGATAGAGACATATTATTACTAGGAAAAGAAGTTAAATCTGTTAGTCATTCATTTGACACATTTTGGGAAAGCACACTAAGCCACGATGTAAGTACTTTAATTAAAGATGAAAAAAGAGAATACAACCCAAATCAATTTAACAATCTGCATGAATATGCATGTAATCCTGAAAATTTTTGGCCACAAGTAAGAACAAGAATTGAAAATCTTCCAAAAACATTTAAAACCATAACTCAATCAGGAGACTTAGTATGGCTTGATAACATCCAATTTATTTCTGATTTACCAGGAAAAAATGATGGTAAAAACGGTTTAGGAGGTAGTGGTATTTCTACTGAAGCATTAATAAAACTAATTAAAAATGCTAAAACATCAATAGATATACAAACACCTTATTTAATTACTACGGAATTAAGTCGAAACTTATTTAAAGAAGCTACTGATAGAGGTGTAAAAATTAGAATTCTCACTAATAGTCTTGCATCAACAGATAATGTTGAAGCTTTTAGCAGCTACCAAACAGACAGGAAGAAATTACTAGAAACAGGTGTTAGAATATTTGAATTTCGTCCAGATGCTGCTGAAAGAAAAAAAATTATGACTGGTGAATTACAGGCTGAGCTAAACCATACTCCAATTTTTGGACTTCATGCTAAATCTATGATCATAGATAATGAAACTACGGTTATTGGCACCTTTAACCTAGATCCTAGAAGTGCCAACCTAAACACTGAATGCATTGTTGTATTACAATCTAAAAAAGTATCAGAAAGTGTTTTAAAAGGATTTGAAGAAGAATTTAAACCAGAAAACTCTTGGGAAACCACACTAAACTTCAACCCTGATTCTGAGGTTAATAACTATAAACGTATAAAAACTTGGACTCGAAAAATAATTCCAAAAGAGATATTATAATAAAAAAAGCAAGCTTAAAAGCTTGCTTTTTTTTTGTGACATCGATAGAATTATTATTTTAATTTATTTAGAGATAAACCACACCAAATTTTTCTTCTATTAACTCTAAATCTTTTTTATTTGATTTAACTTGTTTGCTAGTTTCGATAAAAAAGTCTTCTGCCCAATCTCCTGGAAAAATATAACTAACCATTTTTACATCTTCTTCACCTATATTTTTCATGTAATGAGATACTCCTTTTGGGCAATGAATAGCATCACCAGCTTCTACAATCATTATTTCGTCACCTATTTTAGCTTCTAATGTTCCTTGTTGAATATGAAAAGTTTGATCTTCCCATTTATGATAGTGGTCAGGTACAAAGCCTCCAGGTTCTATTAAACCATCACTAATTACATATTCTGAGTTAGTAGCTTCTTTACCAACAAGTATTCCTGTAAACTCTTTATCTGTCATCCAGTATTTGAAAGTATCACTAGCTTTTCTTATAACTGTTTTTTTATTTGTCTTAATTGTATTATTCATTTTTCTTTAAAAACTTAGTTTCGCTCATTGCAAGTATTACAGATATTGGCGTAAAAATCATCGCTAAAAATGCTGCATAAAGAGCCTTAATAATAATGTACGATTTTAAGGATAAGACTGTTGCGTTTATAAATTCTAATAACCAAAATAGTGTTGGGATGAATACAGTAGTTATTATAATAGCTAGTAAAAGACTTCCCAAAAAAGGTGCTGGTTTTGACTTTCTTAATAAGGCATGTAACTTTTCAGAATCTATAGGTTCTTGTTTACCATTTAATACCGTCTTGTGTGTCATTTTTGAAACTAATAAAGACGTCATAAATACAGTCATAAAAGTGGTCATAATCAAATCTATAGCAAAGCAATTTTCACCCCATAAACTAAGTGTCTTAGCAGATTTAAAAGTAACCCAACCCATTACCGCATTCATTATCATATTCATAATGACACCTACAGCAGTTTGCTGTAAAAAAATGTATTTTTTTTGTCTTTTTGATAATGAGAACATTATTAATTTCTTAAAAATTTAGTTCGTCTTTAATTGGAAAACCGACTTATAACTGTTTTTATAGAAAACAAATAAAGCTACATTAAAAACTAAAGCAACCAATGAACCACCTATACCTGGCATGTCTAAGAAAAGATGTAATAAAAAAGCATTGAGTATGATTGGGAAAACTAATACTAACGCTAAGGCAACATAACGGTTGATTAATAATAAAACACCCATTCCGACTTCTAAAATTCCAACGATTGGGAAAATGTATCCTGCTTTGGCAAAAGCACCCAATAACTCGCCTGCTTCTGGTGTTGGCTGGGGAAGTGGCATAAATTGTAATATTCCGTTTAAACCAAAAAAGGTTAAAAATGCTCCGTAGATAATTCTGGTTACTGTTTTTGTTTTACTTGTATTCATTTTATTTATTATTTAATTATTATACTTAAAGTTTTATAATGAAAGTCTTAAAAAGACTCCGTAGTTATGCTTGTCATTTCCCTCTGGTCCTAAATACCTGAAATTTGCTGCAGGACCGAATGCTAAATTTTTATACTTTATACCAACTCTCCATAAATGATAGCTGTAAATATGTTCATCATCAAAATCTGATAGGAGTTGAAGTCTAAAAAAAGGATTGATTTTTTTTCCGTAGTTAGGATGCCATTCAAAGAAGCCAAAGAATTCAAAAAAGCCATCTTTATGAATTTCAATACTTGGTTGTATAAACAAGCCTATATTTTTATTGAATATATTATATGATACTGCTAATAGAGGTTTGAAACCTGTGAATGAATTTAATCTAGTTCCTGCAGCAAGATTAAAATTTTCATCTAATGTATATGTCCCCATAGCTTCTGTATTAATAGAATTTGGCACTTCTTTTTTATGATCAATCAGATATGATAGCTGAGTAAAGAAACCGAATTTACTACCAGGACTAATAGGTCTATTAAGAGATATCATAAAGAAGTAACCGTCGTCTCCTACCATAAGCTCCACTGGTATTGGTGCTAATCGTTGCTTTGCTTCTTGAGCATACAATTGAAGGCTTAAAGAAGCAAATAATAGTGTGATTAAATATCTCATCCCCAGTTTATTTTTAACTCATGAATAGTCATGTCTTGACTATTCAACACTGCAAATATATGAAAAAGCATTGAATACTCAACACTTTTGATTAAATTTGCATTATGAAGTGGAAAGATCTCTATATAAAAAACATAGAAAACCCTCAGCAAAAAGCTATACTTAATGTAATGTATACTGGTGTTAGGTTTGAGAAATACACGAATAATTTGCTAAAAGAAATAGGGCTTTCATCTCAGCAGTATGATCTTCTAAAAGTATTACTTGAGTTTCCAGATAAAGGTATGAGTTTAAAAGAAATTCAAATGAGGTTAATAAATCAAACCTCTAACGCTACTAGATTAGTAGAAAAGCTTAGGCTGAAAGGATTGCTAAAAACTAAACCGAGTAAAGAGAATCGAAGTAAGCTAGAAATTAGAATAACTCAAAAAGGGATAGACTTAATTGAGAACTTCAAACCTACTTTTGACGAAATTATTGGTTTAATTAGCGATGCTATGAGCGAAAGAGAAGCTAAAGAAGTTTCTAGAGTGCTTACTATGATTCAAGATGCTTTGGATAGTGAAATTTAGCACTACCCTTTTTGTTACTTTGTATTGATAACTTAGTTTTAAATAAAAAATAAACCCAAAAGAGATATTATAATAAAAAAAGCAAGCTTTTAAGCTTGCTTTTTTTTGTGACCTCGGCAGGATTCAAACCTGCAACCTCTTGAGCCGTAATCAAGTGCACTATTCAGTTATGCTACGAGGCCATTTTTGTGGGTGCAAATATAAACCAATAATTTTTTTCACAAAAGAATTTTTCATCAAATTCTAAAAACTTATTTTTGACGACTAATAAACTAAACACTAAAATGGATTTTTTACTTAACCCATGGCCTTGGTACGTTTCTGGACCACTAATAGCTTTAGTAATGGCCTTACTATTATATTTTGGAAAAACATTTGGAATGTCTTCTAACCTTCGTACCATGTGTGCTATTGGAGGTGGTGGAAGGTTTTCAAATTTCTTTAAAATAAATTGGAGAGACTATTCTTGGAACCTAATTGTTGTAGTAGGAGCGATTATAGGTGGTTTTATTGCTACTCAATTTTTATCAAACAATGTCGCTACAGATTTAAATCCAACTACTATAGAGGAATTAAAAAATTTAGGTTTTAATAATCCAGGAACAACACTTGTTCCAGACGAAATGTACAACTTAGAAGCAATCACCTCTATAAAAGGTTTAGCACTTCTAATTATTGGCGGCTTACTTGTAGGGTTTGGAACTCGTTATGCTGGTGGCTGTACTTCTGGACATGCCATTACAGGTTTAAGTAGCTTACAACGTCCTTCTTTAATTGCAGTTATAGGTTTTTTTATTGGCGGATTGATTATGACTAATTTTATTTTACCTCTAATTTTTTAAGATTATGAATTATTTAAAGTTTTTATTAGTAGGTATATTTTTTGGAATTGTGTTAGTGAAATCTGAAGCAGTTTCATGGTTTCGTATATACGAGATGTTTAGATTTCAATCATTCCATATGTATGGTATCATTGGCGGCGCTATTGCTTGTGGTTTGCTTTTTGTTCAATTAGCAAAAAAAGGTAAAATAAAATCTATAAAAGGTGCCGAAATATTTATTCCTTTAAAAGAAAAAGGTACTATTAGATATATTATTGGAGGCATCATTTTTGGTTTAGGTTGGGCACTTATTGGTGCATGTCCTGGACCAATGTACATCTTATTAGGCTCTGGTATTTTTAGCATGCTTATTGTGATTGCAGCTGCTATTTTAGGCACATTCATTTATGGTGTTTTAAGAGACAAGTTACCACATTAAACTCATGTAACTATTGTCACAAAACATAGCATAATTGTTACTATCTTTGCATAACAATTATTTATTATGAAGATAGAACAAATATATACAGGTTGTTTAGCTCAAGGTGCTTATTATATAGAGTCTAATGGCGAAGTTGCCATTATAGATCCATTAAGAGAAACGCAACAATACATAGATAAAGCTAACAATGAAAATGCTAAAATCAAGTATGTTCTAGAAACACATTTTCATGCAGATTTTGTTTCAGGACATGTAGATTTAGCTAAAAAAACTGGAGCAACTATTGTTTTTGGTCCTGGTGCCAAAACTAGTTATGATTCGCATGCAGCTATAGATGGTGAAATTCTTGAATTAGGAGACATCAAAATAAAAGTTTTACACACTCCTGGACATACGTTAGAGTCGGTAACATATTTATTAATTGATGCAAATGGAAATAACCACGCTATTTTTTCTGGAGACACCTTGTTTTTAGGTGATGTAGGTCGTCCAGACTTAGCAATTAAATCTGATTTGACTAAAGAGGATTTAGCAGGTATGCTTTTCGATTCCTTACGTGAAAAAATAATGACATTAGCTGATGATGTTATAGTATATCCTGCTCATGGTGCAGGTTCGGCTTGTGGTAAAAACCTAAGTAAAGAAACGGTTGGTACAATTGGAGAGCAAAAACAAACAAATTATGCATTAAGAGCAGATATGTCTAAAGAGGAGTTTGTAAAAGAAGTGTTAGATGGCATTCCTCCTCCTCCACAGTATTTTGCAAAAAATGCAATGATGAATAAAACAGGTTATGAAACTTTCGAAACTGTTTTAGAAACTGGAAATGTAGCTTTAAGCCCAGAACAATTTGAAGCTATTGCTAATAACGAAGATGCTTTAGTACTAGATGTTAGACCTCAAAGCGACTTTATAAAAGGACATATTCCTAACTCAATATTTATTGGATTAAATGGAGGTTTTGCGCCTTGGGTTGGTGCTTTAATCACAGATTTAAAACAACCTATTTTATTGATTGTCCCAGAAGGAAAAGCTAATGAAGCTGTTACACGACTCTCAAGAGTTGGTTACGACAATACTCTAGGGTATTTAGAAAATGGCATTGAAGGATGGAAAGCTTCTGGTAGAGATATTGAAACTTTAGAGTCAATTTCGGCTGAAGAGTTTGCAAACAGAATGACATCTAGCAACATAAATGTTTTAGATGTTCGTAAAGATGGAGAATATAACGCAATGCATATTGAAGGTGATAATATAAAGCATTTTGCTTTAGACTTTATTAACGATAATATGAACGCTATTAATTCTAACACTGAGTATTACATTCACTGTGCTGGTGGTTATAGATCTGTAATTGCAGCTTCAATACTAAAAGCTAGAGGATTTAATAACTTAATAGATGTTGCTGGAGGTTTTGGCGCTATCAAAAAAACTAATTTACCATTAACAAACTTTGTTTGTCCATCAACTTTATAATTTAAGATTATGAACACAACAATAGAAATACAAAACTTAAAATGTGGTGGATGTGCTCACACAATAACATCACGTTTATCAGAATTAGATAATATTGACAATGTACTTGTAGATAATGACAATAATACTGTTTCGTTTAACTACAAAAATGAAGACACGCTAAATAATGCAACTGCTTTATTATCTAAACTTGGATATCCTGCTGCCGGCGAAAACAACCCTATAACTAAAAAGGCAAAATCTTTTGTTAGTTGTGCAGTTGGAAGAATGAATAGTTAACATTATAAAAACTAAATAAAAAAAGCTCTGAAAATTCAGAGCTTTTTTTATTTATATAATTTCGGCACTTAAGCCTGCTTGCAACAATCTAGTGCATTGTGGTTTCAAATCGTCATAATCACCAGTTTTTACAGTACATTTACCTTTATAATGCACAATAATTGCACACTGTTCAGCTTGTTCTGGTGTATGTTGACAAACGCCTACTAAGGTATTAATAACATGGTCGAAAGTATTAACATCGTCATTATACAATACAATTTCGTTTTGTTTGTCCAATAACTCTTCAACGAGTACGTCTTCTTGTATTTTTTCTTGTCCACTCATAAACTAAGTACTAATTTATAAATTTTAGCGAGACCCAATTATTTCTTTGTAATTTTTCGGTTAGATTTAACATATATTCATTACACTTTGCTTCAATAATTGGAATATCACTTTCATAGAATCCACTTAAAAACAACATCCCATTTTTATTAAGACAAGATGCGTATGTTTCTAAGTCATTAAGCAGAATATTTCTATTAATATTAGCAATAATTACATCGTACTTTCTACCTTCTAATAAACTTGCATCACCTTCGTAAACCGAAATGTGCTTACAGTTATTACGTTCTACATTTTCAAGGCTATTTAAATAACACCAATTATCAATATCTATAGCATCAAGTGGCTGTGCTCCTTTCATCTCTGCTAAAATGGCTAACACACCTGTTCCACAACCCATATCTAAAACAGATTTATCAGTTAAATCGTTCTTTAAAATATGTTGAATCATCATATGTGTAGTCTCATGATGCCCTGTACCAAAACTCATTTTTGGCTCTATTACTATATCATATTCAACATTAAACTCATCGTGAAATGGCGCTCTTACCGCACAAATATCATCAACTACAATTGGATTAAAATTCTTTTCCCATTCTGCATTCCAATTGGTTTGTTCAATATCTTCAAAGGTGTATGTAATAGTAAATTCATCAGAATTTAATATTTGTACATTCTCAAGAATAGCTTCATGCCATTCTTCTTTTTGAATATAAGCTGTTACACCTTCCTCAGTTTCAACAAAACTCTCAAAACCAGCAAATCCCAACTCTGCTATTAGTATTTCAACTCCAGGTTGTATTGGTTCAACTTTAAAATAATATCCTATATAAATCATAATCTTACTTCGTTTTTAAAACCCATTGGTCTTGTGATATTTTTGCTCCTTTTTGAGTTCCAGGAATATGCTCTAAAATTTCAAATTTCTCATTAAAATACTCTCTCATTAGTTTTGGCGGATGAAAAGCAGCATAAGTTCTATGTCCTTCAAGCGTATTTCCTTGCACAACTAATTTGTTATTCTCGAAATCAATTAAATCTTTCTTGATTAATTTTTGCTTAAAAATTTCACCATGAGTAGTTAATAATAGTATCGCTCCTGATTTTGTTATTCGTGCTAGTTCGTTAATCCAATTAATATGATTTTCTTCTGACAAATGTGTGAAAATTGATAGTCCGTAAACTATATCAAAATAGTCATTATCAAAACTTGTTGGTGGATTAATACCATTTGTATAAAAGGATACATTATCAATATTCTTTGAGTTCCATGTTATAGTTTCCTTATTATAGTCTGTTCCATAAAACTTAGTATTTTTTGCTAAGCTTGGAAAATGCCTAATAATTCTAGCAGGACCACAACCCCAATCCAAAACGTTTTTACCTTCAAAATCAATATACTTCTCAAAAAGTGCTTTTATTTTTTTTGTATTCGACAAACCATTTTCAAAATACGACCTGTACTTTAACTGATGTGCTTCATACATTAAATAATCTGGTGGAATGGCTAGGTTAGGATTTTGTTTTACAAATGCCTTATTATCTTTTTTGTTTTTAAACTTCATTACTTGGTACCGTAAATTATCGGACAACCTAATAATTCCCAAGTTTCGTAAAATACGTTTAAAGATTGCTTTATTCATATAATTGATAATATGAAGCAAAGGTAATTGTATTTATTATAAGAGTTCTTTTTCTAATGCAATTTTTATTATCCCAACACTATTCTTTGCACCTAGTTTACTCATTATATTCATGCGATGCGTTTCTACTGTTTTTGGACTGATAAATAGCTTTTCTGAGATTTGTTGTGTTGTAAGCTCTTCAGATATAGCAACTAACACATCATGTTCTCTACGTGTTAACTTGATATTTAATCCATTATCAAAAGTTTTTGCAGCAGATTGATTCAATAATCTCTTATTTAATTGTTTTTGAACATATAACTCTCCAGCCAACACAGTTTTTAAAGCTGTTACCAACTCAATCTTATCAGTGTTTTTTAATAAATAACCATGAACACCATTTTTTAGCATACGTTTTACAAACGATATATCTTCAAAGTTTGTCAACGCTATTATTTTTAATTCTGGATGTTTTTTTAATAATTGTTTACTTAAATCTATTCCATTAATATCTGGTAAGTTAATATCTAACAGCAAAACATCAGGTGCTCTTTTTTCTATTCCTTCTATGGTTTCCTGAGCATTACTATAGGTAGCAATAACTTCTATTTCGTTAGTATTTTCTAGCATAGACTCTATGCCTTTTAACACCATTACATGATCATCTGTTATTGCTATTTTAGTTATCATTCAATTTATTTAGGTCTATATCTATGGTACATGAAGTACCTTGTTTATTCGAGAGTATATCTATCTCTGCATTCAAATAATCAACTCTTGATTTAATATTACTTAATCCAATTCCCTGGCTTTCAACATTGTTTTTATCAAAACCTTTTCCATCATCTTCTACTGTTATTTGCAACAAATTATCTCTATTACTTATCTGTACACTAATTTCATTTGCTTCTGCATGTTTAAGCGCATTAGAAACCAATTCTTGAATGATTCTAAAAGCATTAACTTCAGCTTTCTTTGTCATTTGTACAGCTTCTCCAATATGTTGAAATATAATAGACTGATTATTTACCTCATCTAAGTTATTACAATAATTTTCGGTTGCTTCAACTAAATTAAAATTTTCTAATGAAGGTGGCACTAAATTGTGTGAAATGGCTCTTACTTGTTCGCAAGAGTCATCAATCATAGTAATTGCCTCTTTTATTACTTTATTATTCATTTCTAGTAATGAAGACAACTTATATTTTATGGCTGATAAATCACCATTTACACCATCGTGCAATTCCTTTGCTATTCTAAGACGCTCTTTTTCCTCCCCTTCAATTAATGATTCTAAAGATTTAATTTGATATTCTCTCTTTACTGTTAATAGTTCTTGGTTTTTACGTTTGCTTTTTTGCTTGAAAAACAACCAAGTTAGTACAGAAGTAATTAACAGAAATAGCGATACACCATATAATAATGTCATTTGATTGCTTTTCTTCTGAAGTGTATTTTCTTGTTGTTGTAACTCTAATTGTTGTTCCGCTATTTCTTTGTTTTTCTTTTCGGTTTTATATCTTCTATCAGCATTAACCAATAAACTTCTGTTTTTTGATTTATGTATAGAATCGGCATAAGTTAAATAACCTTTAAGTAAATCATTTGACTTTTTATAGTTACCCAATTTAGACTCTAACAAGGCACGTTTTCGGTACTTTAAATCGGCATACCATAAATTAACAACTTCAAACGAATCTATATTTTTAGTATTAAAAATATAAGCTGCTTTATTATAGTTTCCTTTTTCATATTCTAAATTACCAAGCATTAAATAGCTTTCTACAATTTTAGATTCTAAATTTCTTTGTACAGCTAAATCTTTAGCTTTTAAAATTGAAACTTCTGCAGAAGCATATTTTTCTTGAAGTGTTTGGAGTCTACCCAATGTTAAATAATAATAATGACATATTTCTAAAGAGTTTGTCTCTTCACAAATTTCACCAACTCTTATTAAATAATTCTCGGCTTTATCATAATCTTTATCACGCATAGCGTGATAAGCTAAATTCATAGATGCATAAGAAACAATACGAAGCTCTTTAGACCTAACAGCCATTTCTCTTGCTAACTCTAGGTAATAGACCGATTCATTATTAAAACCTGCATCTTCATAAATTACTGAATGATTATAATACAAAAAACTTAATTCAAAATCATCACCTTTATTTAATTCAATAGCCTTTAAACTATATTCTAATTCTTTATCAAAATTATTGGAATTATCATAAGATGTTGAATAATTACCGTAAACAATACCTCTAACGGTCTTATCATCATTTTTATCTAACTCCTTTAATGCTTTATCGTAATATGCTCTCGCTAAATCATCATCTCCCTTTTCAGATTCTATAAGCCCAAGGTTATTATATACTTGAGCTAATTGAAAACCTTTAGATTTTAATGAATAATGTAATGCGCTATCTGCATACGGTTTAGCTTTATCAAATTGAGAATAAATACATTCTGCAGACAATGACAAATAGATACTAACTAAGCTTGTGTCTGGATGTTTTTTATTAAGCTCTCTTTCAAGACTATCTATTTCTATTGTCTGACCATAGAAATTAACCGAAAAAAGACATAAAAAAAATAATAGTTTGTATTTCAAAATAATGTATTTGCCTCTAAGTTAATAATCTTATTCTTTCTTTAAAAGTGCTTTGATACTTTCAATTTCTTTTCTCAAAGCATTAAGCTCTTCTTGTTGCGCTTCAATAATATCTTGTTGCTCTTGCATTGCCTTTACTAAAGGCACTACAAACTCTGCATAACGTAAAGCGTATGTTCCGTTAACATCGTGAGGCTTAACAATACCATGAAAATCAAAACCAACTTCAATAGCTGCTGCTTCAACCTCTTGTGCTATGAAACCTGTTTGTACTTCTTGAGCTTTTAATTGCTCTGCATCTCTAAGGCGTAAACTATCTGGTGTATTTTCAAAACGAGCAATCGCATCCATATCGTAATTATAGCTTACTGGTCGCAATTTTTTAATAAACTCCAAACCAACAACATTACTTTGAACATTAGTTTTTAAACGTCTATCTGAAAACAATGACCAATTAGCATAACCTCCAATTGTAGCAACAGCAGCATTACCAACTCTAACTTGATTTGAGCCACTTGGATCTGCATTATAACCTAATGCTGTTGTATTGGAATAGTTATTATTTAGTGCAGTAGCATAACCTAATGCTGAATTTGAGGCACCTGTTGTATTATCAATCAAAGCACCATGACCAACTGCAGTATTAGAATTTCCTGTGGTATTATCTTCTAAAGCTTCTAATCCTAAGCCAGTATTATAAAGACCTGTTGTATTGTTTCTTAAAGCTTCAAAACCAACAGCTGTATTACGATAACCTGTTGTATTATTTCTTAAAGCTTCAAAACCAATAGCTGTATTAAAAAATCCAGTTGTGTTTGTTGTTAAAGCTTGATATCCTAATGCTGAATTACTATCTGCTGCACCACTATTAGACAATGCCTCATAACCTATTGCTGTATTAAAGTTTCCATTGGTATTACTTTCTAAAGTCTCATAACCTATTGCTGTATTATAATATCCAGTCGTATTACTTGTTAAGGATTTATAGCCAAATGCAGCATTAGAATAGCCTGTTGTATTTGCTTCTAAAGATTGACTTCCAAATGCTGAATTACCTGAGCCAGTTGTTGCCCAATACAACGCTCTTCTTCCAAATGCTGAATTATTACTTCCTGAAGTGTTACTTATTAATGCTGTACTCCCAACTGCTGTATTTGCTGCTCCTGATGTATTATTATTAAGTGCGAAATACCCAACTCCTACATTATAATTATTTGTTCCATTATCATTTGCACCAGCATTTATTCCTAAAAAAATCGATGAACCATCATTTGTTCCATCATTATCAGATTTTCCATCTAACAAATCATCAATTTTTTCAACAGCATTTGCTTCACTAGTTAATGAAATCCATGATGTTGTACTATTTCTCCAAAAGTAAAATGTATTATTAGTAGTTAAAAATACCAACATACCATTTTGATCAGCTCCTGGATTTATTGCTGGAAATGCATCGATTCTCGGAATTAAAATACCATCTGTATTAGTTGGTGTTGCTTGATTTATAGCTTCAATATCTAATCTTGCGTCTGGAGTAGTATCGTTCATACCAACTTTTCCATCTTTAAGCCATGTCATTCTTTGTCCTTCATTGCCAGCAAAGTTTCTAGACCATAAATTTAATTTATCATCAGATCCTGTATAAAGAAATTCAAAACCATAATCTGCACCTTCCAGTAATGACAATGATGATGAATTACCATCATTAGCTTTCACTTTTAATGTTGAATTAGCATCTTTAACAACTTCTAAATCTCCATTAACTCGCACTAAATCATTATCAAATTCTCCATATATCAGAGGACTTCCACTTAATAAACTTTCTATATATAAACGATTACTATTTGCAACATTAAATCCTGCATAATATCCCAAAAAAACATTATTACTCCCTATTGAATTTAAACCTGAAGCATGACCTATAGCTGTATTATTATTTCCCGTTGTATTAACATTAATAGTATAATAGCCAACAGCTACATTATTAACACCTGTTGTATTATCAACTAGAGCATTGCGTCCTAAAGCAACATTATTATTTCCAGAAGTATTATTAAACAAAGAAGCATATCCTATCGCTGTATTATTAATTCCATTATCATTATTTGATAAACTAGCTCGACCAATTGCTGTATTTGAAGATCCTATTGTATTATTTGCTAAAGCATCATAACCAACTGCTGTATTAGAACCTGCTGTATTTTGAGATAAAGCTTGATATCCTAAAGCTGTATTTGCAAAAGCAGACACATTATTTTCTAAAGACCTGTAACCTATACCTACACTTCTATTATCTGTACCATCATCATTAACACCAGCATTAATACCTAAAAAAATAGAAGATCCATCATTTGTACCATCGTTATCAGATTTTCCATCAATTAAGTCGTCAATTTTTTCAATAGTAGCTCCTGTAAATGCAACCCAAGCTGTGGTTGCATTATTCCAATAGTAAAACCCTTTAGCGACACTTCCATTTCCTGTTGCATAAACTAACATACCATCTTGTGCAACAGTTGGATTTGTTGTTGGATATTCATCAATTTTTGGGATTAATATACCATCAGTATTAGTTGGCGTAGCCTGATTAGACGAACGTATATCCAATGATGCTTCTGGATTAGTCGTATTAATACCTACTTGTGAAACACAAAACAGAGGCAAACTCAAAAACAATATTAGTACTCGTTTCATCACTTTTTAATAAATCTACCTGATTTTAATATTCTATTCTGAAACTCTATAATATACAGATACATTCCACTAAAAAATGAAGTAACATCAATTATAGTTTTAGCATTAGAGATTTTATTATGCAATACTCTACGACCATTAAGGTCATATACGCTTAAATGCAAATTGTTATTTAAAAAGACATTTTGTTCGTTAATCACTAAACTGATGAAATCTATTGTTGGGTTTGGAAAAATAACTGCACTTAATTTTTCTTCGTAATTAGAATTAGACAATGTAGTGCTTGTTGTTACATCTAGACCAGAAAACCCAGTACTTGTTGAACTTATAAGATTGTTTTGGTTAGTGCCATTTGTATCAGCAACAGATATTCCACTTGCTCCAGATTCGTTAAAACTCCAATAAATTTTACTATTTATAACATCTAAACTTATAGCTCCAACCGTTCCTGAAACATTGACAATAGTTGTTCGGTTTCCACCATTTAACTCAACCCTTTCAATTACATTTCCTGTTCTATTACTAAAATACAAGAACTCATTTACAGGGTCGACTTCAAGGTCAAATAAGGCATCTGTTGTAGCTAATAAGGTTTCAATATTTGTACCATCTATATTGGCGCTTTTTAGAAGTCCTGTATCAAACTCAGTCCAGTATAACTTATTTGTTACATTATTAATAGCAATTCCTTGCACATAGCCTATTCCAGAAATTACAGTTTGTGGGTTTAAACCATTTAAATCACATTTTTTTATTCCTCCATTACTACCTTCAGTATAATAAATTACATTATTAATCTCGTCTATTGAAACTACATTAATATCTGAAGTTGTAGCTATAACATCCTCAACATTTGAACCATTCAAATTAGATTTTTTAATCTTTGACTGTGATGGTAAAGCCCAATAAATTTTACCTTCTGTTTCGTTAACTCGCGTACGTCTTATCATTACTTGTCCTGTAACAATTTCATTATTATTTGAGCCATCTATATTTGAATAGTTTACAGATTGTGTTGTTTGATTTCCCCAAAACAAGTAACCTTCAACATTTAAATCATCATTACATTTCCCTAAACTTCCTGCATTGTAAATATCTTGAATTTGTGAATCTGTAAGAGCTACATTATAAATTGACAGTTCATCTACTTCGCCATGGAAAAATAAATCATACGGAAATTGAGAATTGGATCCTGTTGGATCGTGATTTTGCCCACCAATAGTTAAAGGTAATCCTACTGTACTTCCTGGAGGGTTAGTAAACGTATTCCATCCAAAACCAAAACCGTCTGCATAGACTTGATGTTGGTTGCCTTGACGTACGTACGCATAGTGATGCCACATAGAATCCTCAAATGCAGGCCCATTAATAACAAAGTTGGCACCATTTGCTTCCTCAAAAAGAAACTCTGTAAGATCGTTTTCAAAACGCATTAAAAAAGCAGCTGGTTCATCAACATTATTAACGACTCCAGCACCTTTACAAAGTACAGTTTGAGATTGATTATCATATCCTACGCGACGTACCCATAACTCTATTGTAACATCTCCTGTAATATCTAAACTTTCGCTATCAGGAACTACAATTATATCATCAATCCCATCAAAAACAAAGGTATTATCAACCATTCCAGCTGTATATCCAACTCCATTTTGCTGAGTTCCATCATTTGTTCCAATAATATCTAATGTATTATTGTCTCCTGTCCACCAACTTATCAAATCTGTTGAAGGGTCTACACATTGAGAATGCACATTTACTATAGAGACAACAAATGCTAAAACTAGAGATAGCTTTTTAATTGTTAGTTTGCAATACGATTTCATAACCTTAAAATTATTGTGCTTCATTATCTCCAACATCTAAAACACAAGTAATGTTCCTAACTACTTTGGTAGTATTACCTAACTCATCAGTAAATTCTATTTCTACTCTATAATTTCCTTCCTCAAAAGTTTGAAAACTTGTATATAATGAAGTAACCGACAATTCATTAAAAGATGACGGAATTTCATCATGATAATCTAATTGTTGATTTTGACTATTAAAAAATGTTGCAGAACCTAATTCTATTTTTGACGCGTCAGTAGCTGATGCTTGCACTAAAATTGAAGCTGGAGAATAATCGTCGTTTCCTATATCATATTGTGCTCCTTCACTAGGTGTAATTACAACTACTTCTGGTCCAGAAGTATCATCTTCAGATGCATTTGAACTAGAACAATCGAAGCTACATAAAGTAAAACCTAGCATTAAAATAAACGCTGAAAATAATTTTTGATTTTTCATAATTGTGATTTTAAATTAACTGATTAATAACCAGTTGCAAGTTAAATCGACCTTATGAAAAATAATTAAGGGTATTCTCTGAAATCAAAAAACTCAGTGAATACCCTTAGATATTAATTTTTGTAAATAGACTTTAGAAAGCAGTAACGATAGCTAAAAAATCATCGGCATTTAATGCTGCTCCTCCTATTAAACCTCCATCTACATCTTTTTTAGAAAAGATTTCTTTAGCATTATTAGGCTTACAACTACCTCCATATAATATTGAAATAGACTCGGCCACTTCAGCTCCATATTTATCAGTTAAGGTTTTACGAATAAACGCATGCATATCTTGTGCTTGATCTGGAGTTGCAGTTTCTCCTGTACCTATTGCCCAAACTGGCTCGTATGCCAATACAATACTTTTAAAAGCATCGACTTCTAAATGAAATAATGCATTTTTTATTTGACTCTCTACAATAGCTTCTTGGTTCCCAGATTTTCTATCTTCTAGAACCTCTCCAAAACAAAAAATAATTTTCATGTTATTAGCTAAGGCTGCATCTACTTTTTTAGCTAACATTTCATCTGTCTCTCCAAAATACTCTCTTCTTTCAGAATGCCCAAGAATAACTGTTTTAACTCCAACAGACTTTAACATTTGTGCAGAAACCTCACCAGTAAACGCACCACTTTCAGCAAAATGCATATTTTGAGCAGCTACTTTTACTTTTGACTTTTTTGTTGCTCTTGCTACACGCTCTAAATTCACAAAAGTAGGAGCAATAATTACTTTGGTTCCTTTTACATCAGCTTTTTTAACTTTTTTAGCTACTTGTTTAGCAAGCTTTAATGAAGCTTCTAAATCATTATTCATTTTCCAGTTTCCTGCTACAATGTTTTTTCTCATTTCTATTTTTTAGGATATTACAATTATATAAACCTCATTGCTTTTATACTTACAAAAATAAACTATTTAAAGGCTTCTACAATAGCTTTATCTTGAAGATTTGTAGCCTTAAATAATTTGATTTCCCCTTTTTTGTCAACTAACATATATCGAGGAATCCAATTAAGATTTAAAAAATCACTTAACGCTCCATCCCAACCTGTTTTAATAAAATAATGTTCTCCAGATATTTTATACTTCTTAATACCATTTCTCCATGCATTTTCTGTTTTATCAACTGAAAGAAATAGAAAAACTGTTTCAGGATTTTCGTCTTGAATAGACTTTAACTTAGGTAATCCTTCTAAACAATCCTTACACCAAGAAGCCCAAACATCTATAAACACCTGTTTGCCTTGGTACTTGTCTAACACTTTATTTAAGGTAATTGAGTTTCCACTTTGCGTAACTAACACTTCATTTAAAGCTTCCTTTGAAAATGTTGTTGGTTGCTCAAAATTGCAACTGCTTAACAAAATCATTATTACAATTAAAGCGAATTTGAAAGATTTCATAAACTTAATTTATTGAAGTTTTACTTTTGGATCTAACCAAGCATATATTAAGTCGACAAAAATATTTATGATTACAAAAAGGGTTGCAATTACTAACACTGAACCCATTATTACAGGCAAATCTAAAGTATTTAAAGCATTTACAATTTCTTTACCCAATCCATTCCATCCAAATACATACTCCACAAAAACTGCGCCTGCCAACATTGATGCAAACCATCCTGAAATTGCTGTAATAACTGGATTAAGTGCATTTTTTACAGCATGCTTTTTTATAATTTGATATTCACTTAAGCCTTTTGCTCTTGCAGTTCTTATATAATCTTGATTAAAAACTTCAAGCAAAGAGTTTCGCATTAATTGAATAACGACAGCCAATGGACGAATACCTAATACAATTGCTGGAAGTATTAAATTCTTCCATTTAATATGAATAGCCTCACCAAAATCATCTAGCTCATAAAGGCTTCCTGTCATTTCTAAATTAGTGTATTTATGAAGTACAAACCCAAATAACCAAGCAAATAAAATGGCACTAAAAAACGAAGGCACACTCATTCCTAAAGTACTAAAAATTTGGATTGACTTATCCAACCATGTGTCTTTATACAAAGCAGATACAATCCCTAAAACAATCCCTAAAAGCATTGCAATGACTATTGCTGACACTGCTAACACAAATGTATTAGGCAACGTCTCTTTTAATACTTGACTTACTTTTTTTCCTTGTTTAGTAAATGATTCTCTTAGGTAAGGTAATTTTATTGCTGTTGTTGTATTTCCTATTGTAAACAATGAAGTCGCAGCGTACTTCTTTTTGTCCAAAAAAGTATAATCTTCTTTATTGGTTGAGTGAAAAGATAATGGCGATAAATCGTTTAAATAATATAGATACTGAGTAGAAATAGGCTTATCGAAACCAAACTTTTTCTTAACTATAGCTAATTGCTCGCTGTCTTCATTTTGTCCTAGCATCATTTGTGCAGGATCACCTGGAAGTACATTAAATAAAAAGAATATTACGGTCACCACTCCAAATAATGTGAGTAATGTGTAAAAGATTTTATTTAAGAAATAGTTAACCAGATTATTGCTCTTTTTCTAACTCAACTTCTACAAATGAAGTATAATGAGTATTATTAGCTTTATTTATTGAATCTAAAACACTACCTTCAGATCTTTCTTTTAACACAGAAGCACTTTCCATATCTTCTTTCTTCAAATTTAAAGCTTCAAATTCTGTTTCATTTAAAACTTTACCATCAACTAAAAACAATGTACCATCATCTTTCTTCTCTGTTTTCACAATAGGTATAGCTGATAATTTTAAATCCTCAAGATCATTCCAATGTACTTTTTGTTTTACAGTACCTTTATCTAATTCTAAAACTCCTGGATTAGACCTAACCACTGTTTTAAGTGCTTTTTCATCACATAAATAGAAATCGAAATTAAAGTTATTTTCTGCCTTAATACGTTGTTTAGTTTCATCGCCAGAAGCAGACAGCCCAATAACTGTATAACCTTTAGAAATAGCTTCATCTGAAAAAGCTTTTAGCTTAGCTAAACCTTCTTTTTCAACTTTTTCTAAACTATAAGAGACTATCATAATAAGATTTTCTTCAGCTAAAAATTGTTGCGTAAAGTCTTCTTCTAACGTTTCAATTGAGAAATCTAAAATCGAAGGTTCATAACCTTCTTTAATAACTTTTGTCTCAACTCCAACATAATCACCTTCAACACTAGGATAAGAACCATCTGTTACATACTCTTTTTCTTCGCCATTAACATTAAAAGTCCAAGTGTACTCTTGAATTGCTTTTGGAGCATTTTCTGGAACACTCATGTTTTCGATTAAGTTATCTCCTATTTTATAAGCTCTAAAATCAATAGATGGTAAATGCATTAATACATGAAAACCAAACCATAAACAAACTACAAAACTCGCTAACGAAACAACACTTGTTACCAAATTATTAAATAATGGCTTGATATGTTTAACTCCGAAAAATAAAATCAAAATAAAGAAGAGCAGCACTACATCTTTTGTAAAACTTTCCCAAGGCGTTAGTTTTAATGCATCACCAAAACAACCACAGTCTTTAACTTTATCGAAGTATGCCGAATAAAACGTTAAGAATGTAAAAAATACAATCATTAACAGTAAACTCCATACAGTAAATTTTGGTTTATAACCTATTAGTAAGAAGACTCCTAAAACTACTTCAAAAATTACTACAAACACCGAAATACCTAAAGCATATGGCTCTAAAAAAGGGATGTTTAATACATCTGTACTAAAGTATTCTTGTAATTTATAAGAAAATCCAAGTGGATCATTTAGTTTTATAAATCCAGAGATGATAAATAAAACACCAACAAAAATTCTAGAAAGTGCTACTAATATTTTCATGATTGTTCTTTTATATATAAATGAATAAGGGCAAACACAGCATAGTTAATCATATCTTGATAATTAGCATCTATACCTTCGCTTACTAATGTTTTTCCTGCGTTATCTTCAATTTGTTTTACACGTAATAATTTTTGCAAAATTAAATCGGTTAAAGAACTCACTCTCATATCTCTCCAAGCTTCTCCATAATCATGGTTTTTATCCATCATTAATTGCTTAGTGATTGCAATTTTTTCGTCGTAAGCTTCTGTAGCTTCTTCAACAGACAAATCTGGTTGTTCAACAACACCTTTATCTAATTGTATCAAAGCCATAATACAATAATTGATAATTCCAATGAATTCACTTACTTCGCCTTCATCTACTTTTCTAACATCATTTTCCTGAAGTCCTCTTATTCGTTGTGCTTTAATAAAAATTTGATCGGTTAATGAAGGTAATCTTAGTATTCTCCATGCACTTCCATAATCTTTCATCTTCTTAGTAAACAAGTCTCTACACGTAGAAACAACATCGTCATATTGTTTTGAGGTATTTTGCATAAAATAAATCGAATTTTCCGTAAATTTCGCTTAAAATTTTTAAACCATCAAAGTTTATGGTTTAAAGTTTTAAAACTATAAACAAACAACTTACAACAAGGTATAAATGACGATTAACTGCAAAGGAAAACTTATTGATATTTCCAATCCAAAAGTCATGGGAATATTAAATATCACTCCTGATTCTTTTTATGATGGAGGACAAAATAAAAACCCTAAAGACATCCTTTTAAAAGTTGAAAACATGCTTAATCAAGGCGCTACCTTTATAGATATTGGCGCTTATAGTTCTAGACCAGGAGCCGATTTTGTTAGCGAAGAAGAAGAGTTAAAACGAATTCTTCCTGTGGTAGAATTAATTATAAATGAATTCCCAGAAACGTTTCTTTCTATTGACACATTTAGAAGTAAAATTGCTAAAGAATGTATTGAAGCTGGAGCTGCCATGATAAATGATATTTCTGCAGGAATGCTAGATAACAACATGATTCCTACTGTTGGTGAATTGAATGTTCCCTATATTATGATGCATATGAAAGGTGAGCCAAAAACAATGCAACAACTAACTTATTATACAGACCTTATTAAAGACATTAATTATTACTTTTCGCAACGTATTGAAGTTGCTAAATCTGCTCAAATAAAGGATATTATTATTGATCCTGGATTTGGGTTTTCAAAAACATTAGAACAAAACTATGAGTTATTAAATAAGCTTGAATTACTAAAACTTTTGGAATTACCAATGTTAATAGGAATTTCTAGAAAATCAATGATTTATAAATTGCTAAACATAACACCTAAAGACGCCTTAAATGGCACTACTGCTCTTAACACTATTGCGCTTCTAAAAGGTGCAAATATTTTAAGAGTTCATGATGTAAAAGAAGCTATAGAATGTATAAAACTTACTAACCTACTTGATTAAATGAAACATTTATTAACTGCACTCATACTTATTATTAGTCTAAGCTCTTGTGGTAACGAACGCATAGTTCAATTACCTGAAACACAAAACAAAGACATCTTAGAAATAAATGATGTTTCGTCTATTTATTTGTTTTATGATGAAGCTAAAGACAGTGTTGAGTTTAATCGTAAAAACATGATTAGCACTACTAATTGGTTGGTTGCTATAGATAAACGTATTAACTTAAAACAAACTTTACCTCATTTACAATATTTGCATGAAAAGCGTCATGGTGATGGTATGCATAAAAACGAAGCAGCACGTAATTACTTTTCTTGCTCTAATCCAGATATAAAAAACTTAGCTTTTATTGACTTTACTGACACAAAATTCATTGAGGAATCAGCTTCAATGCATCAATCAAAAAGTTCTAGTTTGTTGGGAAAAAGAAGTGTTATTTTAGAATTTTTATCTCAAAATGAAATAACTATTCATAATATTTCGGATAGTTTGTCAATGATTAAAAGCAGTAAGTTTAGTTTTATAAATGATATAAAAAGCAACCTTAAAACTGAAGATGCTATACTAAAACTAGATTTTAATAATCTGCTTACTTTTCAAGACTATATAGATATTAAATCTGAGCTCTTAAAACTGAATATGAATAATCTTATTATTAGTGATAAAGAGTTTATTCATAATTAATTATATTTATTAAAAATTAACCTCACTGCCTCTTGGAAATATTTGACGATATTTTAGAATTTCAAATTATTGATATTATAGACATATTTTTAGTCGCACTACTACTCTATTATGTTTATAGACTTATAAAAGGTACAGTTGCCATTAACATATTTATTGGTATTGTAATTTTTTACCTCATTTTCTTACTTGTTGATGCACTTCAAATGAAAATGCTTACCAAAATTCTAGGAGGATTTATGAGTGTAGGTATTATTGCCCTTATTGTAGTTTTTCAACCAGAAATAAGAAAGTTTTTACTAATGATTGGTTCTACCAACATAGGAAAAGGCAATATGTTTTCTAAAAAATTCAACTTTCTAAAAACACAAGCAATCAATGCTACAGAAGCAGAAGTTGTAGTAGCTGCTTGTACTAAAATGGGAAGTTCAAAGACAGGAGCGCTTATAGTTTTAGAGCGTAATAACAACTTAGATTTTTTAGTTAATACTGGAGATGAAATGAACATTACAGTAACCCAGCCAATACTTGAAAGCATCTTTTTTAAAAACAGTCCTTTACATGATGGAGCTATAATAATTGCAGATAACAATATAAAAGCAACGCGAGTAATTCTACCTGTTAATAATGAAAAAAACATACCTGAGCGCTTTGGATTAAGACATAGAGCAGCTATTGGCATTACTGAAAAAACAGATGCGTTAGCAGTTGTTGTAAGTGAAGAAACTGGTCAAGTATCATATATTAAAAATGGTGAATTCATTATTTATAAAGACACGCAAGAGCTTATTGAAAAAATCAAAGACGATTTAAATTAAAATGCATTGTAAAAACTGTAATAGTAACCTTAGTTCCAAACACAAATATTGTTATGATTGTGGTGCTAAAGTTATAACACAACGACTTACTTTAAAACATATAGTAGCAAATGTAAATGCCCAGTTTTTTAATTATGATAATAAATTTTTAAAAACATTTTTACATCTTTTATCAAAACCAGAATTAGTAATTGAAGGTTATATTAATGGTGTTAGAAAAAAGTACATTAATGTTATCCAGTACTTAGCTATTTCCTTAACTCTTACTGGACTTTATTTTTTCATACTCAACACATTTTATGACAATCCATTTGCAATAGATTCAAGTATATTCATAGCTAATTCTGAAGCTGTAAAAAACCCTGAAAGCATTAAGGAAATTACCGAGCAAACCTCAAAAATCATGGGAAATTATTATAGTTTAATCTATATAATTAGTATTCCTATTTCTGCTATTATAACCTGGTTGGTTTTTTATTTTTCAGATAGAAAATATAATTATACAGAGCATATTATTCTTAACACATATTATAGCTCTCAATTATCACTAATAAATATTACTTTAGGGATTATACTAGTAACATTTGGAATTAATTACATGAACACCTCATTAATTCTAACACCAATTAGCTTTTTATATTTAGCCTATATTTTTAAAAGAGTTTATAAACTTTCATTTTTTATGGCCTTTGTTAATATTCTTTTATTTGGAGTATTTTACACTGTAACTTTTGCTATAGTTGGTGTAATTGTAGTCCTCATTGGTTTTATTATTGTATTAATTATGAAATAACAAATGAGTTGTAAAAACTGCCATAACGATTTAACAACAAAAGATGATTTTTGCAATTTATGTGGAGCAAAAGTTATTAGAAATAGGTTAACATTTAAAAACCTATTCCGTCATGTTATTGAACACTTTTTTAGTTATGACAATAAATTCTTAAAAACAGTTATTGGGCTTATTAAGATGCCTGAAGATGTAATAGGCAGTTATGTTGAAGGTACTAGAAAAAAATACGTTAATCCAATTAGCCTTTTTGCTATATCGCTTACTTTTTCTGGGCTTTCAATATTTATTATTCAAAAGTTTTTTCTAGAAACTGCTTACTCTAGCACCATATTCAAGTTTGACAACCCAGTATCTGAAAGAATAATGGAACAAACTCCAAAAATTATTCTTGAGTACAACTCTTTGTTTTTTGCTATACTAATTCCATTTTTAGCTATTATATCACTCATTGTTTTCTACGACAAGAAATATAACTACACCGAACATTTAGTTGTTTACTTATACACCATGTCCTTCTCTTCTATAATTTCTGTACTAGTAGGATTTATGATTTTAGCAGTAGATCCAAGTTCGTACATGAATTATGGTATGAGTTTCAACTTTTTAAACATCATTTTTCATTGCTATGTACTTAAGCGTCTTTTTAAACTTTCAACTGGAGAATTAGCCCTTAAGATTATGCTCTTTTTTGGAGTGAGCTTTATACTCTATATAATACTTTCAATAGCAATTGTTCTATTACTTTTTGCTACAGGAGTAATTAATTTACAAGATTTTGTTCCTCCTTCATAAACTGTACTTCGTATAAGTTTTTGTAATATCCTTCTTGTTTGTTCAACAGTTCTTGGTGAGTTCCTTGTTCTACAATTTTACCAGCATCCATCACTATAATATTATCAGCTTTTTTAATAGTTGCCAATCGATGCGCTATTACAATTGAAGTACGTCCTTTTGTTATTTTATCTGTTGCCTCTTGTATTAATTGTTCAGAATAAGAATCGACTGACGATGTAGCTTCATCTAGAATTAATATACTTGGATTAGTTACAAAAGCTCTTAAAAAAGATATTAATTGTCTTTGTCCAGAAGATAACATTACACCTCGTTCCTTTACATTATAATGATATCCATTAGGTAAACTCATGATAAAATCATGAATACCTATTTGTTTTGCAGCCTCATGAACTTGTGCTTCGGTAATATCTTTATTATTTAAAGTAATGTTATTTAAAATTGTATCAGCAAACAAAAACACATCTTGTAGTACTATTGCTATTTGCTTCCTTAATGAGTTTAACTCAAATGTTTTAGTATCTACATTATCAATTAAAATCTTTCCAGAATTAATATCGTAAAATCTATTTAATAAGTTAATAATAGTAGACTTACCTGCTCCTGTTGCACCAACAATAGCAACAGTTTGTCCTGCTTCAACATTAAACGAAATTCCTTTTAGCACTTCTTCATCTTCAACATAAGAAAAGTGTACATCCTTAAAATCAATATCTCCTTTAAAATTTGAAGCTATCTTACTGCCTTTATCTTCAATACTAGATTCAGTGTCCAATACTTTAAAGACTCTGTCTGCAGCAACCATTCCCATTTGCAGCGTGTTAAACTTATTTGCTATTTGATTTAACGGTCTAAATATCATTGGAATATACATAATAAAAGCTGTTAAATCTCCTATTGTTCCTTTACCATTTACAACATCGTATCCTCCCTTCCAAATTACCAAACCTAAAGTTATAGATGACAAAAGCTCAGCAATTGGAAAGAATATAGAATTATACCAAACTGTTTTTAACCAACCTTTTTTATGTCTTTCATTGATTTTTTTGAAATTTTCATACTCTATATCTTCTCTAGCAAAAAGCTGAAGGATTTTCATACCTGTAACACGTTCTTGCACAAATGAGTTTAAGTTAGAAACCTCTGTTCGCACTTCTTCAAAAGCCTTTTTCATGAACTTCTGAAATATTTTAGTTGCAAAAACAACTATTGGAAGCGTACAGAATACAATAATACTAAGGCGCCAATTCATCCAAAACATCATACCTGCAACAACAAGCATCTTTAAAATATCACTAAATATCATAAATAACCCTTGTCCAAAAATGTCAGCAATACGCTCCATATCTGTAACTGCTCTAGTAATCAAAACACCAACAGATGAATTATCGTAGTACTTCATTTTAAATCCTAAAATGTGCTTAAACAACTTAACCCTTATATCTCTAACTACTGATTGCCCTAACCAACTTGCATAATAAATAAACAACAAATGACATATTACTTCTAATAATAGAAGCCCAAGTATAGTCATAACATATACAAGAAAACCTTCACTAAGTTTTGTATTAATATTATTATCAATTGCTAACTGCAAAACTTTTGGTCTAAGTGCACCAAAGCCTGCCAATCCAATAACAGTTATAAGAGATAATACAAATACCCAACGGTAAGGCTTTATATATTCTAACAGCCTTTTAAACAGCTGAGCATCAAAAACATTTTCTTTAGTTTTACCCATTTAAAAAAATCTCATTTGGATATTCAACCTTAACTAAATACAAAGCGTGTCCTGGAGCAGAAGCACCTGCTTTTGTTCTGTCTTTAGATTGAATAATTTTATGAAAGTCATCAATTGTAGTTTTTCCTAAACCTATATCTATCATCGTTCCTACAATCGCTCTTACCATATTTCTTAAAAATCTATCTGCCTGAATACAAAACCTTAAATTACTGTCTTCAAGTTTCCATTCGGCTTTCATCATTTTACAATTATAAGTCTTTACATCTGTATTTGATCGAGAAAAGCATTGAAAATCTTTATATTGAAATAAAACTTGAGTAGCTTCTTTCATTTTTTCAATATTCAATTGATGCTTTAGGTAATATGAATTATCAAAATTAAAAACATCCTTTTCCAAATTAATATCATAAAAGTAAGTTCTACTTACAGCATCAAATCTAGCATGTGCGTTATCTTTTACTTTTACAATTTTATGAATAGCTACATCTTTTGGCAAAAAGGAGTTCAGCTTAAATTTTAAATGGTCTACATCAATCTTTTCTTCATAATCAAAATGAGCAAACATTTGCTTAGCATGTACACCAGCGTCTGTTCTTCCAGCACCAACAATACTCATTTTAATCCTCAATAACTTAGATAAACCATCTTCAATAACTTCTTGTACAGTTATCGCATTTGGTTGATTTTGCCAACCATGATAGTGCTTTCCGTTATATGATAATTCGATAAAATATCTCAATCTAAATTGATATTTTTGCTTTGTAAAGCAACAAAGATAATTAGACTTTATCACTTTATGTTTAGCATTAACATTTTATAATGACAAAAATTCTTTTACTATCTGATACGCATAGTTATATAGGCGAAGACATATTAAAATATGTAAAACAAGTAGACCAAGTATGGCACGCTGGAGACATTGGTGATTTATCAGTTACTGATGCTATAAAAAACTTAAAACCATTAAAAGCTGTTTATGGTAATATTGATAGTAAGGATGCTAGATTAGAATTTCCTGAACATAATCGTTTTTTTTGCGAAAATGTAGATGTATGGATAACTCATATTGGCGGTTACCCAAATAGATACAACCCCAATATTAGAGAAGAAATAAAAAGTAATCCTCCAGACCTATTTATATGTGGGCATTCTCATATACTTAAGGTTATGCCTGACAAAAAACTAGGTTTAATACATATGAATCCTGGAGCTATTGGAAAACATGGATTTCATAAAGCTAGAACAATGCTTCGTTTTGAAATTAACGGAAAAGAAATAAAAAATTTAGAAGTGATTGAATATAAAAGATAAAAAAAGCCGAAACTTACGTTTCGGCTTTTTTTCGCACTAATACTACTAAGATGATAGGTTTATCTTAATCGATCTACAGATTTTACGAGTTCTTCATCCTTTTTGATGGCTTTATTAGCTAAAACCAGAAATACGATAGAAAAAATAGGTAGAAGCATCCCAATACCTTTCTCAGAAACATCAGTAGTTTCTCCAGATAAATTTAGTGATCGATACACAAATAATCCTAGTAAAATAAAGTTCAATATTATATTAAGACGTCCAATTACAAATTGGGTTTGTCTATTTTTAAACATACTTATAGAAACCAAAGATAACACAGCTGAACCAATAAATAAAGACAAAAACAACATTTCGTCTTTTGCAAAAACTATTTGTTCTCCTTTATTAACCCATAAATTAAATACAAATATTAACCCAGAAGAAATTCCTGCGGCTATCAATAAATATATTGTTTGTATTCTTTGTATCATCTATTCTTTTTTACAGAAGCACAAAAATAACAGTTTCTTTTTTATTACATATATATTTTTTTAAAAATAAAGTTGTATTATTGCAATAGTAATGCATAAAACTATCTGTTTTTATTTGCATTAAATCTTCAAAAGATAAATCAATTTAATTTTCTCCACGAATTCTCTCTAAAAGAAAACCTTGGATTAATTTAATCACATAAATTACACATTAATCACATTCAATAATGTTTGAAATAGCACAATTAAAAGAAAAGAAACTTCCTGAATTACAAGAAATTGCTAAGCAATTAAAAATTTCAAAGTATCGTTCATTAAAAAAACTAGATTTAGTATATCAAATATTAGATCATCAGGCAGCAAATCCTACTGAGATAAAAGAACCTGAACAAAAAAGAGCTCCAAGACCAAGAAGAGAAAGAGTTCAAAGAAAAAAAGAAGCGCCTCAACAAAAGTCTATTGAATTCAAGGACAATAAAACAGAAGAAGCTGCTCCCCAAAAACAAACAAAAGAGACTACTAATAAAGATAACCAAAGTCGTCCTCAACAAAAGGACAAACCAAACCGTCCTCAACAAAAAGACAAAGACAACCAGAAGCGCTCTCAACAAAAAGATGATCGTCCACAACAAAAAGATAAGGACAATCAAAAACACAGAGATAATAAATCTTCTAATAATAGAAACCAAAACAACAATAACGGAAATAAAGACAATAGAAACAGGTATAGAGAACCTGATTTTGAATTTGATGCCATTATTGAAAGTGAAGGTGTTTTAGACATCATGCAAGATGGCTATGGTTTCTTACGTTCATCAGATTATAATTATTTATCATCTCCTGATGACATTTATGTATCTCAATCTCAAATTAGACTATTTGGTCTTAAAAAAGGTGACACTGTATTAGGAAATGTAAGACCTCCTAAAGAAGGTGAAAAATACTTCCCTTTAATTAAGGTTAACAAAATTAATGGCTTAGATCCTCAAGTAGTTAGAGACAGGGTGTCCTTTGAACACTTAACACCATTATTCCCAAAGGAAAAATTCAATATTGCTGAAAAGCAAAGTACTATTTCTACTAGAATAATGGATTTATTTTCTCCTATAGGTAAAGGACAACGTGGAATGATTGTATCTCAACCTAAAACGGGAAAAACAATGTTACTTAAAGATGTAGCAAACGCTATTGCTGCAAATCATCCAGAAGTTTATCAAATGATATTATTAATTGATGAACGTCCTGAAGAAGTAACAGACATGCAACGAAATGTAAGAGGTGAAGTAATTGCTTCTACATTTGACAAAGAAGCTCATGAGCACGTAAAAATTGCAAATATTGTATTAGAAAAAGCAAAAAGACTTGTTGAATGCGGTTATGATGTTGTTATTTTACTAGATTCTATTACGCGTTTAGCAAGAGCATACAACACAGTACAACCAGCTTCTGGAAAAATATTAAGTGGTGGTGTTGATGCAAATGCATTACACAAACCAAAAAGATTCTTTGGTGCTGCCAGAAATATAGAAAATGGAGGATCTCTTTCTATAATCGCAACTGCTCTTACTGAAACTGGTTCTAAAATGGATGAAGTGATTTTTGAAGAATTTAAAGGAACTGGTAATATGGAATTACAATTAGATAGAAAAATATCTAACAGAAGAATATTCCCAGCTATCGATCTTACTTCTTCTAGTACACGTAGAGATGATTTATTACTCGATGACAATACTATTCAAAGAATGTGGGTAATGCGCAAATATTTAGCAGACATGAATCCTGTAGAAGCGATGGAATTCATCAATGATAGATTTAAACAAACTAGAAACAACGAAGAGTTTTTAATTTCAATGAATGGTTAACATCATTTGATTTATTACAAATAACAAAAAAAGGCTTAATTAAATAATTAAGCCTTTTTTCATATCACAATGTAAACTTTAAATTTTACAAATAAAAAAAGCCCTTCATTTCTGAAAGGCTTCTTAATATCTTTTCTACTTCTTATAAAGCAGCAACATGCTTAGCTAAACCGGATTTAAGATTTGCAGCTTTATTTGCATGAATAATGTTATTCTTTGCTAACTTATCAATCATTGATGCTACAGAAGGAAACAACTTCTCAGCTTCATTCTTCTCAGTCATTTCACGTAATTTCTTAATAGCATTACGCGTAGTTTTATGCTGATATTTATTTCTAAGACGTTTAGTCTCGTTGCTTCTAATTCTTTTTAACGCTGACTTATGATTTGCCATTTGTTCTTTGTTCTTTTTTTTAATATAAAAAATTGTAGCCCGTAGGGGAATCGAACCCCTCTTACCAGGATGAAAACCTGGCGTCCTAGCCGATAGACGAACGGGCCATTTAATTGAGTGCGCAAATTTAAATTATTTTTTTAAATCTGCAAAAATCTTTACAATTTACTCAAAAATTATTTCAATTAACTCAGCAACGTTTCCATTGCGGGTGCAAAGATACACCTATTTTTAAATGTTGCAACAACAAATTGTTTTTTTTTGAAAAAAAATTCAATTAATATGCTTTTGCAAACAATACACGTTGCTTAGATGGTTTCCCTGTTAATACACAAACACCTTCTTCTTCCTTGTTTTCTAGAGGAATACATCTAATTGTTGCTTTTGTTAACTCTTTTATCTTGTCTTCTGTTTCCATAGTGCCATCCCAATGAGCAGAAATAAATCCTCCTTTAGACTCTAACACATTTTTAAACTCCCCAAAAGAATTAACCTCAGTAATATGCTCATTTCGGTATTCTAATGCTCTATTATATAATGATTCTTGAATTTCGTCCATTAAAGCAACAACTGTTTCCTCAATAGCATCAATTTGAATTACTTCTTTAGTTAACGTATCTCGTCTCGCTAACTCAACAGTTCCATTTTCTAAATCTTTTGGTCCAATTGCAATTCTTAATGGTACACCTTGTAATTCATGTTGTGCAAACTTTGCTCCTGGTCTAAACGTTGTTCTATTATCAAATTTAACCGAAACATTTCTAGCTCTTAACTTTGCAGTTATATCATTAACCACATTCGTAATTGCTTCTAACTGCTCATCATTTTTATAAATTGGTACAATAACAACTTGGTTTGGCGCTAAATTTGGAGGTAACACTAACCCCTTATCATCACTATGGGTCATTATTAAGGCTCCCATTAAACGTGTAGAAACTCCCCATGATGTTGCCCAAACATAATCTTGCTTTCCTTCCTTATTCGTAAACTTAACATCAAATGCTTCAGCAAAATTCTGTCCTAAAAAGTGAGAAGTTCCAGCCTGTAAAGCTTTTCCGTCTTGCATTAATGCCTCAATGCACATAGTCTCCTCTGCTCCAGCAAAACGTTCACTTTCAGTTTTTAAACCTTGAATTACTGGTATAGCCATAAAATTCTCTACAAAATCGGCATATACACCATTCATTAATTTTGTTTCTTCCCAAGCTTCTTCTCTAGTTGCATGTGCTGTATGCCCTTCTTGCCATAAAAACTCTGCAGTTCTTAAAAACAATCTTGTACGCATTTCCCAACGTACTACATTAGCCCATTGATTTACAAGTATTGGCAAATCTCTATACGATTGAATCCATCCCTTATATGTATTCCATATAATTGCCTCACTTGTAGGTCTAACAACTAACTCTTCTTCTAACTTTGCTTTAGGGTCTACTCTTAACTTTCCTTTATTATCTGGATCATTCTGTAAACGATAATGTGTAACTACGGCACATTCTTTAGCAAATCCTTCTGCATTTTTTTCTTCAGCTTCAAATAAACTTTTTGGGACAAAAAGTGGAAAATATGCATTTTGATGTCCAGTTTCTTTAAACATTCTATCTAATTCTGCTTGCATTTTTTCCCAGATAGCATAACCATATGGCTTAATAACCATACATCCTCTAACGGCCGAATTTTCAGCTAAATCTGCTTTAACAACTAATTCGTTATACCATTTTGAATAATCTTCGCTTCTACTTGTAAGATTCTTACTCATATATTGTAATTTGGCACAAAAATTGTGACTATGTTAAATAATAAAATAGTTCGACAAAACTAACTATTTTTGTTATGTTCAACAATTTAATTTATAGAGATATGCAATTATATTACGTATTGAATTCTAAAATACGCTTAATTAGTGTTTTTAGTTTAGTATTTGGTTTGTTTTCCTGTGGATCATACCAGTACGTTGGTTATGATGATGACAGTATTTATGGTGATTCTGAAAAGAAAGTTGAATACGAAGAAGCAGAAGTAGTTACAGAAGTAAATAGCAATTCTACTTATTATGAAAATTACTTCAAAGAAAAATCGAATCAATACGAAAGTATACCTCAAGATGAGGATATTATTTTTACAGACATTGATAGCTATGAAGGGAACTATAGTGACACTGCAAATGACTCTACAGTATATAACGAGGGTTATGCTGGTTGGGGACAAAACAACACTAATGATGTAACTATAAATGTATATAACACTAGACCATTTTACTCATCACTTTGGTGGGGAAGACCTTATTATTCAAATTGGTGGAGATGGAATTACGGTTGGGGATTCTATGGTCCTAACTATTGGCACAACCCTTATTTTGCTTGGGGTAATCCTTATTGGAATTATGGATTTTATGGATTTAATTATGGTTATGGATACCATCATTTTCACAATCCGTATTACAATGGATATTATAGTAGAAGAGCTGTTGCTTATAATAGAGGTAGAAGAGGCACAAATAGCTTAACTACATTAAGCAGACGAGGTAATACTGTTAGTTCAAGATCAACAATAACTAGGCCTAGAACTTCTTTTACTTCTAGACCAAGAACTACAACAAGACCTAGAACGACAACCTCTAGACCTAGAACTGCAACCTCTAGACCTAGAACGACAACAAGGCCAAGAACTACAACAAAACCTAGAACTACAACTTCTAGACCTAGAACTTCTCAACCAAGAACTATTACTAGACCATCTACTTCTACTCCAAGATCAAGTGGAGGTAGCAGAGGTGGAAGATCAGGTGGTTCAAGAAGAGGAGGCATATAAACCCATATAATCAAAAACTATGAAAAAGTTATTTTTATTTAGCACAAGCTTAATGTTTGTGCTTATATCTTATGGTCAAAATATTTCGGATGCAGTAAGATATTCTACAGGAGAAATTCAAGGTACAGCAAGATTTAGAGCTATGAGTGGAGCTTTTGGAGCTCTTGGTGGCGATATGTCTGCTGTTAGTTTAAATCCAGCTGGATCTGCAATTTTTAATCATAGTCATACATCTTTATCAATTTCTAGCCTTAATAAAGATAACGACACAAATTATTTTGGCAACTCAAACAACTCTTCTAATTCAACAATTGATTTAAATCAATTAGGAGCAGCTTTTGTATTTAAGAATAGTAATGAAGACTCATTATGGGGAAAGTTTGTTATTGGATTATCATACGAGCAACTTCAAAATTATGATGATGATTTTTTTGCTTCTGGTACAAGTAATACATCTATTGATAGTTATTTTTTAGCAAATGCTCAAGGATTAAGATTAGATGAAATATCTGCTTTTGATGGAGAAACGATTTCTCAAGCTTATGGTGATATTGGAGCAGTTTATGGATTTACCCACCAACAAGCTTTTTTAGGTTACGAATCTTTTATTTTAGAACCAGATTCTAATACAGATGATAACACATCTTATTTCTCAAATATAGCTCCTGGAGACTTTTATCAAGAATACTCATATGCTGCAACTGGTTACAATGGAAAGTTTAGTGTTAATGCTGCAGTTCAATATGACAAAAACATCCATCTTGGAATAAATCTTAATTCACATTTTATTAATTATGAACGATCAACTTATCTTTTTGAAGAAAACAACAATGATGGTTCCTTAATAAATGAAGTTGGATTTGAAAACAATCTTTATACTACTGGAACTGGATTCTCATTTCAATTAGGGGGAATTGCAAAACTTAATGAAACAATTAGAATAGGATTCTCTTACGACTCACCTATATGGTATACAATATCTGAAGAAACAACTCAATATTTAGCTACTTATGGTGATGGTGGTGATATATCTAGAGTTTTAAACCCTCAAGTAATTAATATATTCCCAGATTATAAAATACAAACTCCAGCAAAAATAACAGGAAGTGCTGCATTAGTTTTAAACAAGAGAGGTATCATTAGTTTTGACTACTCTAGAAAAGATTATAGCAACACAAAATTCAAACCTGAATCTGACTCTTATTTTGCAAGCCAAAACAATATAATCAACACTAATTTAAAAGCTGCTAACACATACAGGATTGGGGGCGAATTAAGACATAAACAATTAAGCTTTAGAGGCGGTTATCGATTTGAAGAAAGTCCTTATAAAGACACGAGTTTTTATGGTGACTTAAAAGGATTCTCCCTTGGTTTAGGATATAGCTTTGGCAATACTAAATTAGACTTAGCTTATGAAAATTCTGAAAGAGATATAAATCATCAATTATATCAAGTAGGCTTAACTAATTCGGCAAAAATAAACAGCACTAACTCAAATGTTACTTTATCTTTAAGTATGGCTTTATAAACAATATTTAAAATAATTATATATAATGCGATTAACCCAATAGTATTTCTATTGGGTTAATTTTTTTACCCTAAGTATAAATAACTCAAAACAAACATAGTTCCTATTTAATTTACATATTCAATATTTACTATATTAAAATAAATTGACTACTCTATTTATAAAAAAGACTAAAACAGAGTATAGTCTTTACAACTACCTCTTGACATTTTTTTAATAGAACGAATTAAGTTTAAAAATAAAAAGAGCAGCTTAAAAGCTGCTCTTTTTATTTTTATTTATTGTCCACTTATCTTTTCAGGGTAAAGTGGGCCTTAAATTGTTTTCTTTCATTAGTTGAAGGTTCATCGTATTCAACGGTAAACCAATAATCACTTGAAGGAAGGTGCTCACCATTATAAGTTCCATTCCATCCTTCGCCTGTTGGACTTAACTGTTTTAACAGTTTTCCATATCTGTCAAATATATAAATTTTTGCGTTAGGTTGGTTAGATATACCCACGATATTCCATGTATCATGATACCCATCTCCATTTGGCGTAAAGTATAATGGATAGTCCATTACTATTACTGTTGCCTGACCTATTCCACAGCCATTTAAATCTCTAGCATATACAATGTGCTCTCCTGGTGTTACATCTATAAATGTTCCTGACTCTTGCCATGGACCATCATCTAAACTAAACTCGTAAACAGCAATGTTATTTGCACCTCCTGTTAATACTTCAGCAGTCGCCTCTATTACATGATTATTTGCAAAAGCCAATGTCGTTACACTTGCTGTCACTACTGGTGGCTCACTTATATTTACTAATGCTGTATCTGACCAATTACAGCCTGTTGCTATATTTGTAACTGTTACCGAGTGATTCCCTCCTGTTACTGGCGCATATGAAGAGCCTGTACCTACAACTACTCCTGTTTCATCTGTCCATACAAAACTATACTCAGTCTCTGATAATCCTGTTTCCATTACTGCTTGGTCTACAACTTCTGTTCCATTAGTGTTGATACAGAATAAATATTCATCATCTAAATCAAATACTGGTAATGGATTTACTTGTAATACTAATTCTGCCACCTCATAACATGCTGATGAGTCTACCATATTACCTGTACCATCATCTATCATCGTATCATTATCTACACGTACATAGATAGTTTGTGGATTTACAACGTTTTCATACAACGTTGGTAATGGGTTTACAAATCCATCTGCATCTTCTAATGTTGCATAATAGGTTACTGTATAGCTTGCTGGATCTTGACCCATTAACACTAATGCATCTTGTGTTGTTAAATCAAACTGCACACTGTCATTTGATGGATCACCATCAGTCTCTACATTATCATCACACTCTTCAAACACTGGCAGGTCTTGATTTGCTTGTGCTGCCTCATGTACTTCTAAATCTATCGTGACTGTTGTTATTTGACAGCCTGTAATAGTATTAGTGATGTTTACATAAATAGTTTGTGGGTCACTAATGTTTGTATATGGACTTTGTAATGCATTTTCTGCTAAATCTGCATCTGCTTGTGTTAAGTGATAAGTTACCTCAAATATTGATGGATCCTGACCGTTTAACACAGCTTCGTCTTGACTTGTTAAATCAAAATCATATACATCATCTGTGTTTAACTCACATGCTATAAATGATGGCATTGCTGTAGCAACTGGTAATGGATGTACTATCGTATCAAACGTTACTATTGTATAACAGCCTGTTACATCATTTGTAACACGTACATAAATTGTTTGTACTGGTGTTGCTGTATTTATGTAAGCATCTGGTGTTGCTATAGCATTTGTTCCTGCATCAGCATCTTCTTGTGTTTCGTGATACGTTGCTGTTACTCCTGCTTCACCATTAATAATATATGCTTCGTTAACTGTTAAATCAAACTCTTCTTGCTCATCGCCTGAGTTATTATCATCACACAATTCTAAATCTGCTGGATCTTGACTTGGTGTTGGGTTTGGCAATACACGTATTGTTAACGTTACAAACGCATAACAATCAGTATCTGTATCAGTCACTCGCACATGTAAAGTTTGTGGGTTTGCTGGGTTACCATCTACTGATGTGTTGGTGTAGTTGGTTGGGTCTGGTATTGCATTGGTATCTGCTTGTGCATCTGCAGCAGTTTCATAATACGTTACTACCCAACTTGCATTACCATCGATAATCTCATTATCCTTTACTGTTAAATCAAATGCAAACAACTCATCTGCGTCATCGTAATAATCATCATCACACTCTTCTAATGGTGTTGGTTGCACTGGCTCTGGTGGTAAGTGTACTATAATTTCAAAACTTGTTGTACTTACACAACCATTAGCTACACTTACTAAACGTACATATATAACACCGTTTCCACTAGTGTAATTCGTTGTATTAATGATTGGATTAGCTCCTGTTTCTGCATCCGCTTGTGTCAAGTGGTACGTTAAGATAAAGTCTACTGGATCTTGTGTTCCTAATAGCGTTGCATCCATGTCTGTTAAATCAAACTGATAGATGCCATTATCGTCATCATCACAAACCTCTAATGGGTCAAGCTCATCTGACAGTGGTAATACTGGTGATGGTAACACAATTAACTCTAAAGTTTCTGTTGCATTATAACATCCTGTAACAGTATTCTCTACACGTATGTATACTATTTGTTGCCAAGGTGAAACATTATCGTATGGACTTACTAAAGCATTTAAACCATTCTCTGCATCAGCTAATGTCTCGTGATATGTAACTACAACATCTAACTCACCATTTATAATATCTATAGTTCGGTCTTCTAGCTCAAAACTTGCAATACCATCATTGTCTTCATCACACACCTCTATTGGTAATGGTGTTGCTGGTGATGGTAATGGCTCTACTCGTAAATCTAAGGTAATTGTACTTACACAACCTGTTACATCGTTTACTGCACGTACATATATTGTTTGTGCATTAGCAATATTTACATATGGACTGAAGATTGGGTTCGTTCCTAAATCTGCATCGGCTTGAGTTTCATAGAAACTTAAACTAATACCTGTTTGTCCATTTAATATCTCATCAGAGGCATCTTCTAATGTAAACTCCTCTAACATAATTGGTGATACATCTTCGCCTGGTAAGTCATTATCATTACATAACGTGATTGGTGTTGGTTGTACCAATACTGGTAATTCATTCACGATTAACTCTAAAGTCGTAATCGAATGACAACCATTAACATTATCATCTACACGTATCCAAATAGTTTGCGTTACAAAAGGCACAAGGTTTGTATAAGCTCCTGGTGTTAATATTGGTAACATTGGTGCTTCTGCATTTGCCTGTGTTTCATAATAGCTAATGATATATTGTGTTGGATCTAAACCATCTAATATTTCATCTGCTTTTGAGGTTAAATCAAATATCGCTATACCATCTGTATCGTCATCACATACTTCTAATGGTGTTGGATCCACTATTGGTGGTGTGTCGTTTACTATTAATTGTAGTTCTACTATCGTAGCACAATCTGTCGCTATAGTAGCACTCTCTACACGTACATAAATGGTTTGTGTATAGGCTACAATGTTTGTATAGTTACTCGCTAAGGCATTAACATTGTTATCTGCATCTGACATAGTTTCATGATACGTAACTGTTAAACCTGCTTGTCCTCCAGTAATCTCATTATCAGCATCTGATAACTCAAATACTCCAAAACCATCATTATCTGCATCACAATACTCTAATGGTGTTGGCACAAACGCTACTGGTGCCTGCTCTACTACTAACTCTAAAGTTGTACTATTTGTACAGCCTGTATTAATATCTTGTCCTACTACAATAATCGTCTGTGGATTAGATATGTTTGTATATGGAATTGATAATGGATTAATACCTGCATCGGCATCAGCTTGATTTAAATAATAGGTAATTGAATAGTTTGGATTACCGCCTTGTATCTCATTGTTCTTTATAGATAAATCAATCGCTGTAAAACCATCGGCTACGTTATCATCACAAACCTCTAATGGTGTTGGATCTACTAATAATGGTAATGGGTTTACTACAATATTAAAGGTTCCTACTGAACTACATCCTGTAACATTGTTTGATAAGTTTACATATACCACTGTTGATGTGCTTGTATATAATCCTATGATTGGGTTAGTAAGATTTTCCGCATCTGTTTGCGTCTCATAATAACTTACTGTTACATTTTGTCCATTAGCTATCTCTACGTCTTTGGTCGTTAAATCAAATGCTTCTTCTAAATCTCCTGGATTGTTATCATCACACAACTCATAATCGGTAATCGCTCCAAATACTGGAATTGGATTCACAATTAATTCTAAAGTAGTTGTTGCTGAACATCCTGTCACATCATCTTCTAATCGTACATGTAATGTTTGCATACATGCTGAAATATTAGCGTAATTACTAATATCTGCTATTGGATTAGCTCCTGTTGTTGCATCTGATGGCGTCTCATGAATCGTAACTGTCATACCTGTTTGAGCTCCTAACACTTGACCTGGTACAGCACTTAAATCAAAAATAGCAAAACAATCGTTATCATCATCACACACCTCATACACTGGTGGAGCTACTGGTATTGGTAATGGATTTACTACTAAATCCATCGTCGTAGTGGTATAACAGCCTGTTGCTGTATTTTCTAATCCTACTACTACTGTCTGAAAAAATGCAACTGTATTTGTATACGGACTTACCAAAGCATTTGACATGCCGTCTGCATCCACTTGAGATGCATAGTAACTTACTACAACATCTGTTTGTCCATTTAATATTTCTGCATTCTTATCTTCTAAAGTAAACTCAGCAAATCCATCGGCATCATCATCACAAACTTCTAATGGCGTTACTGGTGTAATTGTTGGTAATGGGTTTACTATAATCTCAAACTGTGTCGTCCCATAACATACTGGATTTGCATCCTCTTCTATACGTACATAAATCGTCTGCTGATTTGCTACTGTATTTGTATATGGATTACCTAAAGCATTAGCTCCTGTACCTGCATCTGTTGGATTATCATGATACGTAACCGTAAATAAACCTGCATCTTGACCTCCTAATACACCTGAGGTCTGTGAGAAAATATCAAACGATGCAAATCCATCTGTGTCATCATCACAAACCTCCATGTCTGGAACAGCATTCGCTATCGCTTTCCAATTTACTACCAAATTAAATAATGGTGTAGGGGAAGCAATGTAACATCCTGTTCCTCCAACATCTTCTACTCTAACATAAATTGGCTGTGGGTTAACTATATTTGTATATGGGCTTACTAAAGCATTATTCCCTGCTTCTGCATCTGCAAAATTTGCATAATATGTAACTACAAAGTCTGCTGGTGACTGTGTTCCTAATATACCTAAATCCTGAACCGTTAAATCAAATTCCTCAAAACCATCATTACTATCATCATCACAAACCTCTAAGTCTAAAACAGGATTAATAACTGGCTGTCCTAAAACATTTAATGTAAAACTCTCTACTTCATAACATCCAGAAGTTTGATATTCTATTCTCACATAAATGGTTTGCCCATCAGTTCCTGAGTAAGCAGCAGCAGTAGCGGCATCAATTGGATTTAAATCAGCATCAGCATCAGCTAAAGTTTCATGTAATGTGTATTCAAAATCACCAGGATTAGGATTTGGTGCCATTACCACAGCTTCATTAACCGTTAAGTCAAAAATATAAGGTGGTGCTCCAGGGTTACATAAAAATAAATCATTTGGTAAATCATGTACAATTTCTGGTAATACTTCAATACATACTTCCTCTGTATACTCACAATCAAAATCATCCATTACTCTATAAGTATAGCAAAATGTTCCTGCAGTTGGAGGTTGTACTGTAATAACAGATCCTGTTGTATTAACAATTGTTGGATCAGTATCCCAAGCTTCAGAAACAATTATTGGAGTAAATGAATATTCTGGTGGTTGTATTGCTGGATCAAATGCCATTCCCCATGAGAAAACATATCCGTTATCGATAGAAAGGTTATCAACAATTTCAATACACCAATCTCCATTTAACGGACTACCTAAAAGCGAATTAAAAGATCCTTCTGGCAAATATGTTCCAGGAGTAATTGAATTCCCAGGTGGATTTGTTCCTGCAGTAATAGTTGGACCATTTACTAATGTAACAGCTCCAGACATTGAGAAACAATAATCTGCTCCAGTTCCTGGAGTTGTTGATCCATCATCGTTGGCACCTCCTAAATAAGTACCTCCACCTCCTGGATAATCTTTAAGAATTGCTTCTTGACCATTAGGACTAATAATAGTAATCTCTAAATCGCCTAAATATGAATGCTCCATATTTACACAAATTTCAAGCAACTGGCTAATATCATCTAAAGTTTGACTCGACTCATAACAATCTACAGTAATACACGTTGTGTATACTGCTCCAGAACCATCTGGCAAGAATGTTGTTCCACTAACAGGAGGAGTACAATCATTAATATATTCTACAGCTTCAACTTGTCCATCAATAGTTGTTGAATCTCCAAAACAGATAACAGAATCTGCAGCAGCTGTTCCTGTAAAGTCAGGTTCTGTTCCAACTTGAATTACTTGATTAATTAAATTAGTATTGGAACACCCTTGAGGGTTTTGATCTGTAATATTTAAGTTTACTATGTATACACCTGGGTCAGGATACGAAAAAGTTGCAGTTTGTCCTGACACTGTATTTCCATCTCCTAAATCCCACTCGTAAGTAGCTCCTGTACCATCAACAGAAAAATTCCCACTACCTGTTAATGTTATTTCTTCATCAGGACATACTCTAATATATCCATCTCCATTAGGAGCAGGAGAAGCACTATCTATTTGAGAAACGATTGTTTGACATGGTTCCCAACATGAAATTGTTGCAGCCCAACCTGTCGTCGTCGCTGCAGCATCACTAATAAACTCAATAGTTAAACAACCCGTTGGGTTTCCTGGTGTAGCTGAAACAAATCCTGGACTATTAGCTGCTCCTCCAGAAAAAGTACCAAATTGATTTGCAGTCGTATCATCTCCATCGTAAATGTTCATCGTGTCAGCATTTAACTGAGTACTAAACTCTGTAAAATCAAGTTGCACTAATTGACCTGGGTTATCAGGACATATTGTAAATACGATAGTTTCATTACTAGAATAATTTCCACCAGATCCACCTGTATCATAAAACGTTCCTACACACGCATTCACAGTTCCATTTTGCATAATCACATCTTGTGATACTGCTAAAAATGAATTTATTAAAAATAAATATAAAAATATCTTCTTCATCATTGCTTAGTTATATTATTGGTGTTGGGACTTAATGACTATAAAGTAGTTTGTATTATCTACTCTATACAACGACGTTCCTCTTGCATAAAAATTAAAATTATACTTTAAAGGATTGAAGTTGTTAACATCAAAATTACCTCTAGACAAGTTCTCGTTATAATAGTTAAACAATGACACTTGTGACAACAAAGTACATTTTTTTTGGTCTCTTGGATTGGAAATAAGTTTCACCTCCACTCTATTTCTTAATATATTCTTCAAAGTTTTTAACCTTTGAGGATTACTTAAGACATACGCTTCTAATTTATCTCCATAAACTTCTTGGAGCATCTGTTTTTCTTGGAAAGTCAAAGGAGCATCGACATTACTATTGTATATGACATGTCCTAAGGGCTGCTTATCATTCTTCGTCTGAGCATCTAAATTAACACTAAAACAAAAGACAAAAGTAGCTGCTAAGATTAAAAATCTCATTTTCATTGCTTTTTGTAAAATTCTGTTTAAGCTCGAAAATTAAGAAATTTTTAGGACTTATATAAACTATATGCGTTGAAATTAATAGTTTGTTAATTGAAACGTCAAAATTTTGGAAATGATTATCTTTGTAGCTTATTCAAAAATAAAGGATTTTTACAATCATTGAAATGAAAATAGAAAAAGACATAGAAAACATTGAATCTATTGGTGACAACCACATTGGAACATCTGCCAATACACCTATGCGTAAAGACGCTTTCACGCTTTCTAATGAAGAAAAAATTGACATCATAAAAGATGATGTTAGGCACATTATGGAAACGCTTGGATTGGATTTAACAGACGATAGCTTAAGCGGTACTCCTAACAGAGTTGCAAAAATGTTTGTATCAGAAATTTTTGGAGGACTTGATCCAAAAAGAAAACCAAAAGCATCAACATTTGACAATAAATATAAATATGGTGAAATGTTAGTCGAAAAAAATATTACTGTTTATTCTACCTGCGAACACCATTTACTTCCAATAGTTGGTAAAGCTCATGTGGCATACATATCAAATGGCACAGTAGTTGGGCTTTCTAAAATGAATAGAATTGTAGACTATTTTGCTAAAAGACCACAAGTTCAAGAGCGTTTAACAATTCAAATAGTTGAAGAATTACAAAAAGTTTTAAACACAAAAGATGTTGCCTGTGTTATAGATGCCAAACATTTATGTGTAAACTCAAGAGGAATAAGAGATATTGAAAGTAGCACTGTAACTAGCGAATTTGGTGGAAAATTCAAAGAAAAAGAAACCAAGCGAGAGTTTTTAGACTATATTCAATTAGACACTAAATTCTAAACCAACTTATTTAAAATCAACCATACCAAACAACTATTAAGCTAATGGAACTTTACAAAAACCAAGAACTTAAAATATACAACTCATTAACAGGGAAAAAAGAAATTTTCAAACCAATTAACGAAGGTTATGTTGGCATGTATGTTTGTGGCCCAACTGTATATAGTAATGTTCATCTTGGTAATGTAAGAACATTCATGTCTTTTGACATGATTTTTAGATACCTAAAACACTTAGGCTATAAAGTAAGGTATGTTAGAAATATTACAGATGCTGGTCATTTAGAAAATGACGCTGATGAAGGAGAAGATAAGATTACTAAAAAAGCACGTCTAGAGCAAATTGACCCAATGGAAGTAGTACAAACCTATACTGTAGACTTCCACAATATTCTTGACACTTTAAACTTTTTACCTCCTAGTATTGAACCAACAGCAACAGGACATATTATTGAGCAGATAGAAGTTATAAAAACTATTATCGATAATGGTTTTGCCTATGAAGTTAATGGTTCAGTATATTTCGACGTACATAAGTTTAATGAGACACATGAATATGGTAAATTAAGCAAACGTAAATTAGAAGATTTAATTCATAATACAAGAGCTCTTGACGGTCAATCTGATAAGAAAAACCCTCAAGATTTCGCACTTTGGAAAAAAGCAGACCCTCAACATATCATGCGCTGGCCTTCACCTTGGAGTGATGGATTCCCTGGATGGCATTTAGAATGCACAGCGATGAGCACTAAATACCTAGGCGAAACTTTTGATATCCATGGTGGTGGTATGGATTTAAAATTCCCTCATCATGAGTGTGAAATTGCTCAAAATGAAGCTGCCATTGGAAAATCTCCAGTAAACTATTGGATGCATGCCAATATGCTTGAGCTTAATGGTCAACGTATGTCAAAATCTACAGGAAACACTATTAATCCTAATGAATTGTTATCAGGAAACAATGATAAAATGAGTAAAGCTTACTCACCTAATGTTATTCGTTTCTTTATGGCGCAATCTTCATACAGAAGTGTACTTGACTTAACAGATGATGGACTTAAAGCAAGTGAAAAAGGCTTAAATAAATTACTAGAGGCAATTAACATTTTAGACAAACTAAATATTAGTAATGAGTCTAACGGTTTTGACATTTCTTTATGGAAAGAAAAATGTTATGACGCTATGAATGATGACTTCAATTCACCTATTTTAATTGCTGAGTTATTCAATGCTGCCAAATACATTAACCAAATAAAGGATGGAACTGCTAGTATTAATTCTAAAGATTTAGAATTAATCTCCAACACAATGAATACATTTGTGTATGATGTTTTAGGTTTAAAAAAACAACAAGGAGGTACTCAAGACAACTCTGATAAGCTAGGAGATACAGTTGAAATACTAATTAAACTTAGAGCCGAAGCCAGAGCAAATAAAGATTTTGCGCTATCAGACCAAATTAGAGATGAATTATTAGCAATTGGTATTCAATTAAAGGACGGAAAAGATGGTACTACTTTTTCGACTAACTAATAGTCATGAAAAAAGTATTTACAGCACCTTTTATATTTTTAGTTAGAGTTTACCAAACTTTAATTTCACCTTTAACTCCTGCAACGTGCAGGTATCAGCCAACATGTTCTCATTACACTGTAGAAGCATTAAAAACTCACGGTTTATTATATGGTGGCAAACTAGCATTAAAAAGGATTTTTAGTTGCCATCCTTGGGGTGGAAGTGGTTATGATCCTGTACCAAAAAAGAATGAAAAAAAATAAATTCTTTAGAGAAAAGTCCACCTCTTTAATCCGTTTCAATTTTCTATATTTACAGTAACTAATTAGAGATTATGCAATTTTTACAAATAGAATGGGGTTTAGCTTCTGAAGGCATTAAAATAATAGGCGATTTTAAGATTCATTATTATAGTATGATGTGGATGGCTGCCTTTGTTTTAGGTTGGTTTATCATGAAAAAAATATATAAAAATGAAAACCAATCAAATGAAAAGCTTGATTCACTTTTTATGTATTCTGTTTTAGGAATTATGATTGGCGCACGTTTAGGACATGTGTTTTTCTATCAACCAGAACTTATTAAGCAAGACTTTTTTAGCATCTTTTTACCGTTTAAATTCAAAGGTGGTTTTGAGTTTACAGGTTTTCGAGGTTTAGCAAGTCATGGAGCAGCTATTGGTATGATAATCTCAATGTATTTATACAATAAAAAAGTACTTGGAAAATCGGTGATTTGGATTTTAGACCGCGTAGTATTACCTGTTGCTTTAGGTGCTGTTTTTGTTAGAATTGGCAACTTTTTTAATTCTGAAATGATTGGAAAGCCTGCTGATGAGTCTTTACCTTGGGCTATAGTTTTTAAAAACTTTGATAGCATACCTAGACATCCAGGACAATTATATGAAGCTTTTGGCTATATTTTTGTATTCCTAACACTATGGATATTATACTGGAAAACCAACAAGAGTAAACAATCTGGATTTCTATTTGGACTATTCTTGGTACTTTTAATGACAGTAAGATTAATAGTTGAAAACTTTAAATTAGAGCAAGTAACAGGTCGAGAAGATTGGATTTTTAGCTTAAACACAGGACAAGCTTTAAGTATCCCTTTTATCCTTACTGGTTTATATTTTATGTTTATGTACAAACCTAAACAAGCTTAAACTGAACTTACAATTCACTATGTAGCTTTCTTTATTATTTATATGAGAAGTAAGCTTCTGAAATACATCTTCCCACCTCTAATTTACATTTTGAGTGTTCTTTTAATGGAATTCTATCAAAATATTGTTATCGCTGGATTTTGGTTATTTTCAATTCTTTTATGTTTAATCATACTTATAAGGCTGCTCGTAAAAAAACAAAGCCTATCCCTAAAACTTATACCAATTTCATTACTATTAATTCCAATATTTGATTTAACATTAGGAATTACCAACACCCTGAGAGATCAAATAAAAGGAGAAATTGTACTCGACATAATTGACGATAGCTTCTTAACAACTAAATCATTGATTGTTCGAGAAAAAAACGAAAAACTTACTGCACGATTTCACAGCTCTGTTGCTGGATTTGGAGATACAGAAAACGCTCAAATAAAAATACTAAACGATAGCACTTTATTTTTTAAAATATCTAAAAGAGAGTATTCAGAGAGTCTAATATTCAATAAACAAAACCAAATTTTGTACAATAAAGAAAAGAATCTGAATTATCGAGTTTTAAAAAACACTTTGCTTAAATAAACACCACACCTACTTCTCCAAATACACCTACAACTATAACAAAGCTTTATATCATAAATTTTAATCACAAAAAAAGCCTTTCAATTATTGAAAGGCTTTTTTTATTATTTATAAAAGTAAGATTACTTATTCTTCTTTTCGTCTAACTTCTTAATTGTATCATGCATAATTGGAGTTGCAATAAATACAGAAGAGTATGTACCTACAACTACACCTACTATTAAGGCAAATAATAAACCTCTTAATGAGTCAGCTCCAAAAGCAAACATTGCTAATAATACTACTAATGTAGTTAACGATGTATTTAACGTTCTACTTAGCGTACTATTTAATGCAGAATTTACTGTTCTATCAAAATCCCATCCAGTATGCTCATTCAAGAATTCTCTAATTCTATCAAACACTACCACTGTATCATTTAACGAGTATCCAATTACAGTTAAGATTGCCGCAATAAATGCTTGGTCAATTTCCATACTAAATGGTAAGAACTTCCAAGTAATTGAGAAGATACCTAATACAATTAATACATCATGGAATACAGCTGCTACTGCACCAAGAGAGAATTGCCACTTCTTAAATCTTAATAAGATATATAAGAATACTACTATTAAAGACCCTAAAATCGCCCAGAAAGAAGATTGTTTAATATCATCTGCAATCGTTGGACTTACCTTACCAGAGTACATTTTTCCAACATTATTTTCAGCGTTTACAAATTGCACATATGTAATACCATCTGGTAAGAAAGGCTTTAATGATTCAAATAATTTGCTTTGTACCTCTTCATCAACTTCAGCAGAGTTTTCATCTACTTTATATTTAGTTGATATCTTTAACTGGTTTGGACTACCAATAGTTTTTACTTCAGCACTATTAAATACAGCATTAACAGCTCCTTTAACCTCTTCAGTATTCATGTCTTGTGCAAAACGAACAGTATAAGTTCTACCTCCAACAAAATCAATACCTTCATCTAATCCAGTTGTAAATAATGATGCTAAACCACCAAGAATAATTACTCCAGAAATCACATAAGACATTTTACGCTTCTTTAAGAAGTCGATATTGATATTTCTGAATAATCCTTTTGTAATTCCAGTTGAGAAATCTAAACTTCCATTTTTGTTTACATACCAATCAATTAATAATCTAGTAATAAAGATTGCAGTAAATAAAGACGTTAAAATACCTATTAATAATGTTGTTGCGAAACCTTTAATTGGACCTGTACCAAATACAAATAAGATTAATGCTGTTAAACCTGTTGTAATGTTTGCATCTAAAATAGATGATAATGCATTACTAAATCCATCTTTAATAGCTTCTTTTTGTCCTTTACCTTTATGCAATTCTTCACGAACACGCTCATAAATAAGTACGTTTGCATCTACCGCAATACCAATTGTTAATACAATACCTGCAATTCCAGGAAGTGTTAATACAGCTCCTAACCCAGATAATACACCAAAAATTAATAAGATATTTAGCATTAATGCGATATCTGAAAAGATACCAGCTTTACCATAATAGAATATCATCCATACTAATACTAATAATAATGCTATAATGAAAGACTTCATTCCACTATCAATAGCTTCTTGACCTAAAGATGGTCCAACCTCATCCGCTTGAACAATATCAGCAGAAGCAGGTAATTTACCAGCTCTTAATACGTTTGCTAAATCCACAGCCTCATTTAATGTAAATGAACCTGAGATTGAAGAGTTACCTCCTGAAATAGCTCCAGTTGTAACACCTGGTGCAGAATACACAATATCATCTAAAACAATAGCAATTTGACCACCAGTATTAAATGCTTTTCCAGTCATTTCTTCCCAGATTTTAGCACCTTTCCCATTCATTTGCATAGACACACTTGGCATACCATTTGGCTCATACGTTTGTCTTGCATCTGTAATAACAGCTCCACTTAATTGTGGCTTGTTTTCTCTATTTCCTTTTAAAGCGTATAACTCAACTAGTTCAATGCTTTGTACATCTTCATTTGTAGTTTGTTGTACTTGAGGAATTCCCCAAACAAACTTAACAAATCTTTGCTCTGGAGTTAATAAACCTCTTACTTCTGGTCTATTTAAATAATCTGTTACTAATTGCTTGTCTTTATTTTCAAACATTGCAATTACAGGTCCACCTGAATATCCTTGACCTCTAATTAAGTCAATTAAAGGGTTTACTGCATTAGCTACATCTGTAGAATCTGAAGCAGTATCTCCAATAATATCAGAGATATCATCTGTTTGAGTTTCTGTAGCATCACTCTTAACTTCTTCAGTTGCTCCAGTATCTACTACGCTTTTTAAAGCTTCGTTAGCTTGTACTATAAACGGTAAAAACTCTTCTCCCTTATAAGCATCCCAAAACTCTAACTGAGCAGTACTTTGTAAAAGTCCTTTAACACGTTCAATATCTTTAGCTCCAGGAAGTTCAACTAATATACGTCCAGAGTTTCCTAAACGTTGAATGTTTGGTTGTGTTACACCAAACTTATCAATACGCTTACGTAATACTTCGAAAGCAGAAACGATTGATTCGTCAATTTTTGTTCTTAAAATTGGCTTAACTTGATCATCAGTCATGTTAAACGTAATCTCTTCGCTTAACGTTCTGTTAGCAAAAATATCTGGAGAAGCTAATTTTGTATCCCCTTTAATTGCATCAAACGCAACAAAGAAATCCTCTAAATATGTATTCTGACTATCTTTTTGTAATTCTTCAGCATCGCTTAACGCTTTTCTGAATAATGGGTCTTTACTATCGTTAGCTAAACCTACTAATATATCTTTAACTGATATTTGTAAGATTACGTTAATACCTCCTTTAAGGTCAAGACCAAGGTTCATAGCCTTGTCTTTAACTTCTTTAAAAGTATAATCTGCTATAAGTATATCAAATACTTTTTCGTTTGACAAAGAGTCTAAGTACCTTACTTCTTCAATAGCTCTTTTAGCGTCGTAATCTTTTTCAGTCTCAGCTATTTTACTAATAGCAATTTCTTTAGCATTATCTTCAATTTGATTTGCTTTGAAAGTAAACGATAACTGGTAAATACTTACCAAACCGAATAATAAAGCAAATAATTTTACTAATCCTTTATTTTGCATTCTTCTGTTATTTTGTTGTCAAAAATTTTAAACGAGCAAATATAAAATTTACCGTATGATTGACAATTATTTTTTCATGATTTAATATTGATTTTACTACACAACATAACCATTGTGAGTATCCAAAAACAAAGCATATCAATACTACTTTGCTTTAAGTTTAAAATATTTTGGAAAGTGTTCTAGTTATGCTCTTCCTTTAATTTGAGGTCCAGCTCTAACTTCAGGAATTTTATATGAAATATTATCAATAGCTATGGCAATATTTCTATTAACCACAAAAGCTATTTCATCAATTTGGCTTTTCTTTTTTACGCTAATACTATTTGAAGAGGCAAATACATTAGGGTTAGAAAAACGGTCATTTTCAGACTTATTATTTATTACATAACCATCAAAACCTGATTCAAAATCAGTGCTACTTTTAATCTCGAAGACATCAAAATTATAAGCATTTGAAGATTCTTTTGAAGGTGATTTTCCTTGGCTATTATTATATGAAGTATAACCAAGCTCTAAACTTTTTTGATTTGAAAGAACTTCTTTAACGCTTGCAACATCTATATCACTAAAATATGTGATTTTTAATTTGCCATTTCTTTCTTCTTGAACGTGAATATTATCTGCACCAATACTTTGTAACTGTGAAGTAATTACTGCTACTGCATTTTGAGCATCAAAAGAAGACATCTCATAATCAGAAAATTGCAGTACAATTTCTTGATTAGGTGCAGAGATTTGCTCCTGATTAACACCTAAAAAGGCTAGAATAATAATTAAAGTACTTATGTACCATTTTACGTTCATGCGCCAAATATAAAAAATAAAGACTGCTTTACTATAGTTTTAGACAAATATGTACTTTAATTCGATATATATCATTGAAATACAAAAATGACTACTCGTTTTTACGCTCTAAAAACTTAACTAATTTCAGCTTAGGAATAATATCACCAGCACTTAAAACAGCTGCTAAATCTTGAGCTTCTTCAAGTGTATAGTTTCCTGAAATTTCAGACTTCCCTCCAGTTATTGGACCAGCAGAAACACCTGGAGCTGAATACACAATATCATTTACAGTTATAGCAATTTGCGTATTATTTATATAAGCTTCATTTGTCATATGTTCCCATTTCTTTCCTCCTTCTTCACTCATTTCAATACTAATGGTTGGTTTATCTATATAATTATAGGTTTGAAATGCTTTTGTAATATCACTTCCAGTAACTAATGCTTTATCTTCTTCATTAGATTTAACTGCGTAAAAACCAACAACCTCAATATCATTTGGCTGTCCTTTTAGAAACTTCAAATACTTAAACTCATTATCAAAAAACGATTTAAAAGCCTCTTTATTTAAGTTTTCTAGCACTACACCTAAATTCTCAGAACTACAATAAAATATTGTTGGATCATAAGGAACATTAGGAAATGCAACCAATTCTTGTAATGCTCCTTGATTTAAAGAATTATCATACCTAAGTAAACTTTCTAATACGTCCTTAGATTTATAACACTCCCAAAACTCCAATTTCCCTCTATTAGTTATAAGGTTGTCAATTCTATCCTTATATATAGTATCTGCTTTTATGGTTAGTAAAATATCTTTACTCTTACTGCTATCAAATTTAAAGTTAAGACCATAATTACTTAGTCTTTTTGACAACACCTCAATAACCTTTTCTTTTTGTGATGTTTCATCTAAATTTTCAAATTCATAAATGAGTTGATATTCATTCTCTTCTTGAAACATTGAACATGATAATAAAACTGAAAAAATTATAACTGAAAAAATTGTCTTCATAAAATATTGAATAAAAAAAGGCTACCATTAAATGATAGCCTAAATATATTTAAAATAATTGCTTATTATAGTTCTAATAAACCATTTGTTTTCTTAACTCCTTCAGCACTCTTAGCTAAATGCGCTTTTTCAGCATCACTTAAATCGATTTCAACAATTTTCTCGATACCATTACGACCTAAAATTACTGGTACACCAATACATAAATCGTTTAATCCATATTCACCATCTAATAATGTAGAACAAGGGAACATTTTTTGTTGATCACAAGCAATAGCTTGCACTAAACCGCTTACTGCAGCTCCTGGTGCATACCACGCAGAAGTACCTAATAATTTAGTTAAAGTTGCTCCTCCTACTTTAGTATCTTCTTTTACTTGCTCTAAACGTTCTTCTGAAATGAATTCAGATACTTTAATACTATTTCTTGTTGCATGAGATGTTAATGGCACCATACCAACATCACTATGACCTCCAATTACCATTCCATCTACATCGCTAATAGGAGCTTCTAAAGCCTCAGCTAATCTATACTTGAAACGTGCAGAATCTAATGCTCCACCCATTCCTATAATTCTATTTTTTGGTAAACCAGTAGCTTTATGAGCTAAATACGTCATAGTATCCATTGGGTTACTAACTACAATTAAAATTGTATTTGGAGAATGCTCAATTAAGCTTGTAGCAACAGTTTTTACAATTCCTGCATTGATACCAATTAATTCTTCACGAGTCATTCCTGGTTTACGAGGAATTCCAGAAGTAATTACACAAATATCACTATTTGCAGTTTTAGAATAATCGTTTGTTGATCCTGTTATTTTTGTATCAAATCCATTTAAAGAAGCACATTGCATTAAGTCCATTGCCTTTCCTTCTGCATAACCCTCTTTAATGTCTAATAAAACGACTTCTGAAGCAAAATCTTTAATTGCGATATACTCAGCACAACTTGCACCTACAGCTCCTGCTCCTACTACTGTTACTTTCATTTTTTTATTTTTTAATTATTAGTATGTTGTTAAACTTCAATTCCTTATTCATTGAAAATAAGAAAGCGCAAAGATAATACTTTGCGCTTTCTTATTTAAATGATTTTTATCATTAATTTTCGAATTACTTTACCTCTATCTAAAGCTAAAAGCAATTCCTGCTGATGCTGTATTATACTCTTGAATTGTATAATCAGCAAATATTTTAAAAAATCCAATGTTCAAGCGTGCTCCTAGCGTGCCTCTTATACCATTTGCATCAAAATCCAAATTCATTGGATTACTAATTGTTTCGCTAACTGTACCAATAACGTTCCCATTATTATCTTCTACATCATATGTTAAGTTGTAATCTCCTTTCATTTTAAATGACGAACTTCCATTATTATATCCAACTCCACCATAAAGTGTTACTATTTTAAAATCTAATGATGCTAAAGCTTGAACTGTCCAAGTATTTAATTTAAACTCACCTTGACCGTTAGTTACCACTACATCATCCGAAATACTATCATCATCAATACTATAAGTAACATCCATTTTAGTAAAAGCCGCTAATATAGATACATTTAGAGGCAGCTTATCTAAAGGTCCAAAATATTGCATTAAATCGTGCTGAAGACCAACACCAATTAAACTAGCTTCCACATCGTCATCAAAACTTACTTTTGGAACTAATCTTAATTTCACATCTGTTTTAAACGGAATTCCTACTCCAACTTGAACCATTGGTGCTCCAATAGCATTTGCAGGTAAATCGTCTGTAATACCTCCAGGCATTTCAAAACTACCTACATTAAAAGTATTATTTCCGTTTGGAATAGACACATCAACCAAGGTTTCTGAATCGTTATCACTCATTATTGTTGGCAATGATGTTTCTCCATTTGGCAATGATAAATACTGATATTCACTTGCAATAAAATCAAACATTTCATCCTTACTAGGAACAAAAGAAGCATTAGCACTAATAGTGATATCGAATCCAAACTTTTTATGAGTCTTAGCTGTTGTGTACCAACCATTATTCATACTATACATTAATCCATTCATTGCTGGACGCATATAATTCTCGGCTAATAAGCTAGCATCATCAGCAGCTAATAATAAGCTTTCTAATTCTTGTGCTTTAGAAAATTGAGTTGTAAAAACTAAAGCAATAATTAATAATAACTTTTTCATACTATATCGATTTGGTTAATCAAAAATAAAAAAATTATATCAAAAACTGCGTTTTATCGTTAAAAAATAACTTTTCATCGATTTTTATTTAATTTTCACAAATAAAAAAAGCACTCAAAATGAGTGCTTTTTTTATATAGTTAGTTATAGTCTATGCATCAATATTAGCATAAATAGCATTCTTCTCGATAAACTCTCTACGAGGTGGTACATCGTCTCCCATTAACATAGAGAAAATACGATCAGCCTCTCCTCCGTTATCAATTTGAACTTGACGTAAAGTTCTAAACTCAGGATTCATTGTTGTGTCCCATAATTGCGTAGCATTCATCTCTCCAAGACCCTTATAACGCTGTATGCTTACACTACCTCCAAAAGACTCAGCTATTTGATCACGTTCATCATCATTCCAAGCGTATTGCTTTTTCTGACCTTTTTTGACTAAATACAATGGTGGTGTTGCTATGTATACATGACCACTTTCTATTAATTCTTTCATATATCTAAAGAAGAACGTTAGAATTAATGTTGCAATGTGAGAACCATCAATATCGGCATCACACATAATTACAATTTTGTGGTAACGTAATTTAGATAAGTTAAGTGCCTTACTATCTTCTTCTGTTCCAATAGTAACTCCCAATGCAGTAAAAATATTTCTAATTTCTTCGTTTTCAAATACTTTATGCTGCATTGCTTTTTCAACATTAAGAATCTTACCTCTTAATGGCAAGATAGCTTGAAACGCCCTATCACGACCTTGCTTTGCAGTTCCTCCTGCCGAATCTCCCTCTACAAGAAACACTTCACATAAAGAAGGATCTTGCTCTGAACAATCACTTAATTTTCCAGGTAAACCTCCAATGCTCATGACAGTTTTACGCTGCACCATTTCACGTGCCTTTTGCGCTGCGTGTCTAGCTTGAGCTGCTAAAATTACTTTTTGAACAATGGTTTTTGCATCTTCTGGATGCTCCTCTAAATAATCCGATAACATTTCTGACACTGCTTGACTCACAGATGCCGAAACTTCTCTGTTACCTAATTTTGTTTTTGTTTGCCCTTCAAATTGAGGCTCTGCAACTTTAACAGATACAATTGCTGTTAATCCTTCGCGGAAATCATCACCAGAAATATCAAACTTCAACTTATCTAACATTCCAGAACCATCAGCATACTTTTTTAATGTATGTGTTAATCCTCTTCTAAATCCAGATAAGTGTGTTCCACCTTCATGCGTGTTAATATTGTTTACATAAGAATGTAAATTTTCAGCATAAGATGTATTATATACCATTGCTACCTCAACAGGCACTCCGTTCTTTTCACCTTCAAACGAAATAACGTCTTTCATTAATGGTTCACGGTTTCCATCAAGGAATTTCACAAACTCTGGTAATCCATTTTCAGAATGGAAAGTTTCACCTTCAAAACTACCATCTTCTTTTTTATGGCGCTTATCAACTAAATGAACTGTAATTCCTTTATTTAAGTAAGCAAGTTCACGCATACGACTTGCTAAAGTATCGTAATTATACTCTAAAGTTTGTTGGAAAATTTGTGGATCCGGCTTAAATGTTACAATAGTTCCAGTTCTATCAGATTCTCCAGTAACTTTTACAGGATATAGTGTTTTTCCTCTTTCATATTCTTGCTCCCAAATTTTGCCATCTCTATGTACAGTAGCCTTTAAATGCTCTGATAATGCATTTACACAACTTACACCAACACCATGAAGACCACCTGATACTTTATATGAGTCTTTATCAAATTTACCTCCAGCACCAATTTTAGTCATTACTACCTCTAAAGCAGAAACACCTTCTTTTTTATGAAGTCCAACAGGAATACCGCGACCATCATCCTCTGTAGTAATAGAGTTATCCTCATTAATAGTTACAGTAATATTATCGCAATGACCAGCTAAGGCCTCATCAATCGAGTTATCTACAACTTCATACACTAAATGGTGTAAACCACGAACACCTACATCACCAATATACATCGAAGGACGCATACGTACGTGCTCCATACCTTCCAGCGCCTGAATACTATCGGCTGAATACTGATTTTTATTTTCTTCACTCATAAAATTTATATCTTTTATATTTGATTTAAAGTCATAAAAAAATGACGCTAAAAGCATCATTTACATTACTTACAAAGATACAGCTTTTATTAGTCATTTTTAAGCCTCTTAAGAGATTTATCACTTACTTATCAACATTTGTCAATTTTAAGCAAAACGCCTTAAAATAGCTAAAAACAAGCTTAAATAGGATTTAAGTTAAATTTTCAAACTCTCACATATTCAACTTTAAAGAAAAGCTCGCATATAAGCTTAAAACACTTTTTGACTTTTATAAAAATTGTTCAAAAGAATCAATTTGTAGATGAACTTATATTTCATAGAAATAAAAATCAATAACCACACACAAAGCAACACAAAATACACAATATCAGTAAATTACTGAGATTAAACAAAATTTATCATTATCTTTAGATACATACCAACCAAATGACCTTTAATTTATTTAATACAATAATTGTTACTGGCATTATACAAGGTATAATTTTTACTATTATAGTGCTCAGCTCTAAGAAATATAAATCTAAAAGCACACTCATATTAACTGCTCTTATATTTATTTATTCTCTTGGCAATTTGCAATATATTTTAGCAGACATTAGTGTAATTTCACTATGGAATATGTACAAGTACATCTACCTCCCTACAGCCTCTTTAATTCCTGTTCTAATATACTACTACATATCAACTTATTTATTTCACAAAAAACCTTTAGGTAAAAAAAAACTATTGTTACTCCCTTTTACTTTTTTCTTATCATTAACCTTATCCTTCAGAATCATTTACTGTTTTAGCACAACCAATGACAATATTGATAAGCTCTACACATTAACAATTCAAACCAACGAAATTTTTTCGGTTATTTTTTCACTTATTCTTATAGCATTGTCATTCAAAATGATTTCAGACTATAAAAAAACTTTAAGAGAATTCAATAAAGAGCTTATTAGACTAGATTTAAATTGGCTAAAGTTTATATTGAGCTTTATTCTTGTTTTTACTTTAATTTGGGCTTATTTCACGTATAGAAACATCTTTGTCGAAAATGACAAACCAAACTTTTATCTTTTATGGATTGGTATTGCTACAATAATTTATTTACTAGGTCATATTGGCATCTATAAATACGGTATTATTTTAGAAAGAAAAAAATTACGAACCATATCAATACTTAGCAATAGGGCAAAAAAAAACGAAGTAACAAATGAACATATAGCAGAATTAGAGTTTTTAATGAAGCAAGAAAAATTCTACTTAAATCCTAATCTATCATTAGAAACTGTAGCAAAAAGACTAAATATAAGCCCTAGCTATTTATCTCGACTTATACACAACGAATTAAATACTAGCTTCTCAAACTATGTTCACTTATATCGAATTAACGAAGCCAAAAGCTACCTGTCAAACCCAGAATTTTCTAACTATACTATTGTAGCAATAGGTCTTGAAGCTGGCTTTAACTCGAGATCATCTTTTTTTGGTGTTTTTAAAAAAGAAACTGGGCAAACACCATTAGAATTTAAAAAAGCACACCTTAAAAAGTCCACATAATTGACATATTAAAAAAATTTGGACTTAAAAAAAATCGTACAAAGATATCTTTACAATAATTCCTTTTCAATATAAGATAATTACCAATATTGACATCTAGGAGATTACATGCTCTATCATCATCCATTTGAATTTAATTAATAGCAACTCTGTGCTTTTTAAAACTCATAGCACTATTGATCAACAATCTAAAACTATTAATTATGAAAAATTTTATTTTCCTTATCAAAAAGCCCTTAGTCCTTTTCTTATTTTTAACACCTTTGTTTTTACTAGCTCAAACAACACATACTGTTAATAATAATCCTGATGTATCAACTGATTTTACCGATTTACAATCAGCTATTAATGCGGCATCAGCTGGTGATATCTTATATGTTCAGCATTCCCCAACATCCTACGGAAATGTTACTTTAAATAAAGATTTAACTATTGTTGGTCGTTCACATTCGGATGCTGGTTACACAACCTCAATTGGCACTATGAGCATTAGCAATGGTGCTAGTAATGCTACTGTAACTGGTTGTGACATCAACTCTTTAAACCAAACTGGAAGTGCTTCAACAATAGATGGGCTTTCATTTTTTGATAATGACATCAATTCTTTTGGACTAGGCAGCACTCATACTTTTACCAACTTGAATTTACAAGGCAATGTATTTAGGAGTACATTTACATTATCACAAAATTCTTCAAACGTTACTATTACTAACAATCTTTTTTTTAGTGGAAGTATTTCTTTCTACATGGTAGACACGCTATTCTTCAGCTATAACGTTATGGGGAATACTGGTAATATGAGCATTAACAATTATGCCACTACTAATTCACAGCTAAATATTAGCAACTGCATTTTTGTTTTAAATGCCAATGGAGATCGAACAGTTACCTTGAATAGAAACGGTACAAATACAATTCAAGTTGATGATTGTGTTACCTACAACTATAATAACACATACATGTACAATTTTGAAACTGACACTTACATAACCATTAATGCTAATGTGCAAGAAAATACGAATCCTTTGTTCACTAATGTTACTCCTGCTACTCCAGCTTCAATAGCTGGAACACAGTCAAATTATGATCCTCTTAATGATGATTTAACCTTACAAGGAGGGTCTCCTGTAAACAATGACGGACTTTATCAAGGTTATAATTTTATTAACTTAGGAATACCAACAGGATATCCAAGCATAAAAATATTATCACATGATCCAACAATAGCTAAAAACGGAAATTTAAGTGTTACTATTGAGGCTAAAACTAATTAAAAACCAACCTTATGAAAACGCAAATCACAATAGTTTTATGCTATTGCTTGAGTATTCTTGGGTTTGGACAGTCTATAGATGATATAGAATATTTCTTTAATACTGATCCAGGTTTTGGACAAGCAACATCAATAGCACCTGATAGTAATTCAGGAAACTTAACTCAAACATTATCCATACCAACTGGTTCTCTCACAGGATTTAACAGCCTTTACATAAGAACTCAAGATAATTTAGGTATATGGACGATGTATGAAAAAAGAGAATTATATATTACCGACTTTATTCCACTTGTAGGAGCTGCAGAAATTGTATCAGCAGAGTATTTTTTTAATACAGATCCAGGTTTTGGCAATGGCATCACTCTTTCTGTAAATGCAAACTCAGGAAACGTAACACAATCTTATTCCATTCCCCTCGGCTCTTTAACGGGATTCAATAGTCTATACATTAGAACCTTAGATGATTTAGGAATATGGAGCTTATATGAAAAACGTATATTTTTTGTCACAGACTTTACACCTTTAGCAGGAGCTACAAATATTGCCGATGCTGAGTATTTTTACAATACAGATCCTGGCTTTGGAAATGGCACACCTATTACTGTAGATGCAAATACAGGAGATTTAACACAAATAATTTCAATCCCTGTAAATTCCCTTCAAGGTTTTAACAGTTTATATATTAGAACACAAGACGATTTAGGTGTATGGAGTTTGTATGAAAAACGCATATTCTTTGTAGAAGATGACATTGTTTTAACAATCCCTACACTTACAGGTGCAGAATATTTTTATGATGCTGATCCAGGTTTTGGCAATGGAACTCCAACTACAATTACTACAACTGGAAACCCAGATGAGTTTACAGTGGAATTAGGAACCACTGAAGTATCATGTGATTTTCATGATTTCTATCTTCGTTTGCAAAATTCTGATGGTACTTGGTCTTTATATGACTATAGCATAGACTTGGAAGTATTTGACAATGCTAACCCAACGATAGTTGTTTTTCCAGATATAACCGCAGAATTAGATGCCAATGGAGAAGCTTCAATTACACTTGCTGATGTAAACAATGGTACTTTTGATGATTGTGAACTTGTATCAGTAGTACTAAACCAAGCTCAATTTGACTATACATGTGCTGATTTAGGAATAAATACAGTAACTGTAACTGCCACTGATGCTGAAGATAAAGTTAGCAATCAAGATGTTGACATTACAGTTGTAGACTTAATTAATCCAGTCGCAATTGCACAAGACATTACAATACAATTAGATGCTAATGGAGAAGCTACAATTACAGGTGCTCAAATTGACAATGGCTCTACAGACAACTGTTCAGTAGACAGTTTTTCTTTAGACGTATCCAGTTTTAATTGTAGTAACCTTGGTAATAACACTGTAACATTAACAGCGATAGATCAAAGCGGAAACAATAGTACAAATGCTCCAACAGCAACTGTAACTGTTGAAGACAACATAAATCCAACTGTTAACACACAAAATATCACCATACAACTAGATGCTAATGGAGACGCTTCAATAACAGCAAATCAAATAGACAACAACTCTACTGACAACTGTACTATTGACTCTCGAAGTATTGATATTTCTACTTTTACTTGTGCAGATTTAGGTCCAAACACAGTAACATTGACTGTCACTGATCAAAGTGGAAATTCTGAGAACAATACAGCTACCGTAACAGTAGAAGATACTGTAAACCCAATTGTTAACACTCAAAACATTACTGTGCAACTAGATGCCAACGGAAACGCTTCTATCACTGCTAGCGAAATAGACAATAACTCTACAGATAATTGTACTATTGACTCTCGAAGTATTGATATTTCTACTTTTACCTGTACAGACTTAGGAGCTAATACAGTAACACTAACTGTAACTGACCAAAGCGGAAACTCAGAAAACGATACTGCTACTGTAACTGTTGAAGATACTATTAATCCTGTAGCAATTGGTCAAGATATAACTATTGATATAAATGGAAATCCTTCCATTACAATTACAGCAAACGATGTTAATAATGGCTCCTACGACAATTGTGGTTTTGTCTTAAGTATTGATGTTGACACATTCACCCAAGAAGGAGTTTTCCCAGTAGTTTTAACAGCAACTGACGTCTTTGGGAATGAACACTCCACTACAGTTATGGTTACTGTAGAAGATAGTACTTTGGGACTTGAAGATTTAACTATTTCTCCGAAAAACATTAAACTCTATCCTGTTCCAGTCAATAATCAACTATTTATTTCAACAAAATTAATAATTGATATTATTGATATTTATGACATTAACGGGAAGCACATTAAGACAATTAACAATCCAAATTTAAGTATTCAAACTAATGATTTATCATCTGGTGTATATTTTATAAAATTCAAAATTGAAAATTCTTTTGTTACCAAACGGATTATAAAAGAATAGCTATTAATCCATAATTAGTTAGTTTAAAACAAGGGACTATATAGAGAATAGTCCCTTGTTTTTATCAGTAGTTTGTTAGTTGTAATAAAAAGAATTAAAACAAGTTTTACTCTACAAATAGGAAAGTTTACCGTTTAATTAAAACGACTATTTTATCCCACTTCCAAATTAGAAAAGTAACCAACAAGAAAAACCCATTGAAGATTACTAAAAACATGATAAAAGGCGCCCAAGTTTCAAAGGTATTTACATCAGTCAGATAAAATATACTATTACTGTCATTAGTATTACTTATCAAATGACGTGTTGCCCAATTATTCCCCAAATGTAATCCTATTGGAAACCATAAAGTTTTAGATTTTAATAAAGCAGTTGCAAATAACAAATGGCCAACAGGAATAGATACCGCAAGCAGAATTATCAATCCTCTTTGTTGCAGTACATTTTCATCTAAAACATGAATTAGCATAAACAAGATTGAAAAGATAATATTTGCCACAACCACATTAGATACTTCAATCGTTTTCTTAAACAAATAGCCTCTAAACAAAAATTCTTCAGTAGCCACTTGAGGTAAAATAAAATAGAAAGCTAATAATAATGTTGCATAATCTATTGAATTTTCCATCTCAAAGGTTTCACCCAAATACAATGCTTTTAAATAAGTTGCTCCAAATAAAGCAACCATACCAATGCCAATTCCAAGTGGTAAAAACGAAAGATTTTTTAGACTAAAGTTTAATCCAATAGATGCTAATGTCTTTCCTTCAGTTTTATAGAGCAACCAAGTCACCACAAACAAAAGCACAGGTGATACATAAGGTACATATTCTTTTATAAATCCTTTACTTGTCAGTCCACTTATAAATAATACTAAAACGAAAAGTATAAGCGCCAATACAAATCTTGACACTTTTGGATAAGTTTTAAATAGCACTTTCATGATGATTGATTTCTAGTTGTGGGTATAATTTTGTTTTTAGTATTAGCTTCACAACCACTAGCATCATGATTGAAGGAAATAAGCCCTTAAATAAATTAAAGAAAAGCCAATCCCAATCTTTTACATCTATTCTAGACATCTCTTGAAAGATAAGCTCACCATAAGGTTGTGATTCAAAAAAGCATGCATTTATAAAATTTACACCCAAGTGAAACCCAAGTCCCAGCATAATGGATTTGGTTTTATAAAAACTATATGCCCAAACATAACCTGTAAATCCAGTAACCAAAAGCACATAAGCTAGAAGAATAATGCGCTCACCAATAATACCATAAGAGAACCAATGGTATACACCAAATACAATAGCAGAGATCCAAATGGCTTTTGTGGCTCCAATTCTTTGAATTAAAATATAAAGAATCGCGCCTCTAAACACTAAATCCTCAGTTAACGCAGACCTGATATGATAAACGAAAGCATCAAAAACAGCACTGTAATTTATAGGTTTGGATTGCCACTCCACTTTCAAAAGCATCGTCTCTATATAAATGTTGACCAATATAATAACTACAATAGCTATGAACCCAATTACAAACTGAATGCCTCTATTTACATTTGGCACTACACCTAACACTTCAATATTTTTTTTCTCAATAAAATGCAATAGCAACCATGAGATTACTATAATGACTAATAATCCTAACATAATATGATATTTTAAAAAAGGTTATGCCGCTTTTGGCTTTAAGAAAGAAATCGCTAAAGGATACTTGCATGTACCATGCTCTAAAGAAGACATGATATTTCTAACGGTAACGATGATACTAAATAAGACAATCAAACCTGTAATAAAGAAATTAAAACCAGGAATGATAAAAAAGATTAACAAACTCAGTATAAAATATAAAGTGATAGACATATGAAAATTAACCACAGCTCTACCATGTGCATCATAAATTTTATTATCATCTGCTTTACTTATCCAAACAAATAATGGAATTAAGATATTAGCAAAAGGAATGATGATTCCAAAAAATGGAGACGCATGAATAAGCAACATCCATTTTCTTTGAATTTTTTCTTCTTTAGGATCATCCAAAACGATTAAATCCTCGACCTCAACATCCAATCCTGCTGCTAATAATTTTACAGTTTGCAAATGCGGATTAACTTCTCCTTTTTCTATACGTTGAATTGTACGCACACCAACCGTAGTTTTATCTGAAAGTTCTTCTTGGGTATACCCTTTTAACTTACGTTGATAAACTAAATTTTCTTTTAATGATTGATTTTTCATGTTCTATGATTTTGTTGGTACAAATGTATAGTGCTATGCTCGTTTTTCTCACGCCATTTAAATGTCACCTATATGTCAAATATAGTGTTTATAAGGGTTTCAAACGAAATAAATTAAAAAAGGATGTCTTTTATAAATAGAAAAACAAAAATCACAAAAACACATTAAAAGGCTATATTTAAATTTTACCAATTGAATTTGCAGGAAAAATTGGCTAACTTTGTTAACGTCTTACACAAGCCATTGAAACAGGCTCATATCACTAAGTTGTGTTTAATTAATGAATAAGAGCAATTCAAATATTAACTTGATAGAACAAGGACAAGGTTTAGGCGTTCTAAAGTTTGGACTTGAAAGGAATGCTGTGGAACTGATTCTTGGTGTGCCTGATGAAAAAGAGAAGTACTCCTATTCGAAAGACGAAGAAGACTTAACCGAAAGTTGGCATTATGACAACCTAGATTTGTCTCTAGGGTTTGACGAAGAAGATGATTGGCGATTAGTGACTATCGCCATCACTTCAACGGAATATAATTTCAAAGGATTTTCGCCAATTGGATTGACCAAAGATGAATTGAAAAATAAATTAGACACTATCGGGATAAATGACCTTGAATTTGAAGATTGGTCATCGATAGAAAGTCCTTCGCATGAATTACTTTCTTCAGATTCATTGGGAATCAATTTCTGGTTTGATGAAAATCGACTAAGTGAAGTTCAATGGGGACCACTATTTATTGACGATGAAACAATTAATTGGCCAGAAATAAATAAAAACTAAACACAACAATGACTAAAATGCATGCCCAACCTATCTAACCGTTGCACGACATTTTAGCCTGAACGTTAACAAACCAAAAAAAGCTAACCAATTACAGTTAGCTTTTTTATAAACAAACCTTAAAAACCCTTAACTAACAAGAATTTAATAAGCATCTTCATGTACTTTTGATACTGCTCTACCACTTGGGTCATTCATGTTTTTAAAAGCCTCATCCCATTCTAAAGCAATTTTAGTACTACAAGCTACACTTGGCTCCTGAGGTACACACAATGCAGCAGCATCACTTGGAAAGTGAGATTCAAAAATTGAACGATAGTAAAACTCTTCTTTATTTTGTGGTGTTTGAATTGGAAATCTAAAATGTGCATTTGCCATTTGTTCATCGCTTACTTCTTTATCAACCACTTCTTTTAAAGTATCAATCCAACTATAGCCAACACCATCACTAAATTGCTCTTTTTGTCTCCATGCTACACTTTCTGGCAACATATCTTCAAAGGCTTTACGCACTACCCATTTTTCCATACGTTCTCCATTTATCATTTTATCTTGTGGATTAATACGCATTGCTACATCCATAAACTCTTTATCCAAAAATGGTACACGACCTTCAATTCCCCAAGCTGCTAGACTTTTGTTTGCTCTCAAACAATCGTACATATGCAACTTATCTAACTTCCTTACTGTTTCATCATGAAATTCTTGTGCATTTGGTGCTTTATGAAAATATAAATAGCCTCCAAACAACTCATCTGCACCTTCTCCACTCAATACCATTTTTATCCCCATAGATTTAATAACTCTTGCCATTAAATACATAGGCGTAGACGCACGAATAGTTGTAATGTCGTAAGTTTCTAGATTATAAACCACATCTTTTATAGCATCTAATCCTTCTTGAATTGTGAATTTAATTTCGTGATGTACAGTACCAATATGGTCAGCTACTTTTTTCGCTGCAGCTAAATCTGGAGAGCCTTCTAATCCAACCGAAAAACTATGTAATTGTGGCCACCAAGCTTCTGTTTTATCATCGGCTTCTATACGTCTTTGAGAATATTTTTTTGCTATAGCAGAAGTTACCGAAGAATCCAAGCCACCAGACAACAAAACACCATAAGGCACATCACTCATTAATTGTCTATGCACAGCATCTTCCAATGCTTGCCTCACTAATGCTATATTAGTTTCATTATCCTTTACAGCCTCGTATTCTTCCCAATCTCGTTTATACCATTGTACCAACTCTTCATCTTTACTCGACAAATAATGTCCAGGAGGGAATAATTCTATTTTAGTACAATAACCTTCCAGCGCTTTTAACTCTGATGCTACATAAAAAGTTCCATTTTTATCCCAACCTATATATAAAGGGATAATTCCCATGTGATCTCTAGCTACAAAATATTCGTCCTTTTCTACATCATAAATTGCAAAACCAAAAATTCCATTTAAATCGTCAACAAACTCAACCCCTTTTTCTTTATACAAAGCTAAAATCACTTCACAATCACTCTGCGTTTGAAAGTCATAGGTTTCTTTAAACCTACCTCTTAGCTCTCTATGGTTATAAATTTCGCCATTAGCAGCTAACACCAGCTTTTTATCAGCACTTAACAAAGGTTGTTTTCCAGAAGCTGGATCTACAATAGCTAAACGCTCATGCGCTAAAATTGCTTTTTCATCACTATAAATTCCACTCCAATCTGGTCCTCTATGACGAATCTTTTTTGACATCTCCAATATTTGAGGCCTTAACATTTCAGATTTTTGTTTTAAATCAAAGGCACAAACTATTCCACACATAACATTATCTTTTAAAGTCTAATTATTAATATTTACAAAGCAAATGTTTTAATTAAATATTAATTTAAAAACATAAAAAGCTATTTTAGTTTCAAAATGAAACATTAAAACTCATTTTAAACAAAAAAAGAAACAAAAAATTACAGAAATAGAATTTTAACTTAGTATCTTTAATTATCAATACTTTAAAATGAAATTTGCAACCTTATTATTACTGCTAATTTGTTTTAATCTAAATGCACAAGCAAATTGGCAACCAATACCAGAGATCGCCTCAAACACTAACAATCAAAGATTTGATGACGTGTTTTTTTTAAACGACAATCTTGGATGGGCAGCTAATGGTTATTATGCTGCTGTATATAAAACCACAGATGGAGGTATTACATGGACCGAACAACTTAACGAAGATATCCTTGGAGGTAGTTTTTATTTTAGAAACATTGAGTTTTTAAACGAAAATGTAGGCTTTTTAGGGACATTAAATGGTATTTTCTTTAAAACTACTGATGGAGGTAATAATTGGACTCCTGTAATAATTACACCAAATCCTCCTGCTATTTGCGGCTTAGATGCTATAGGAAACTCAACCATTTATGGATGTGGAGCTTACTTTACTCCTGCACACATTATTAAATCAACAGACAGCGGAGATACTTGGCAACATATAGACATGTCAACTTATGCAGATGCTCTAGTAGAAGTACTATTTTTAGATGAACTTACTGGTTATGCTTCTGGGCAAAACAACAATGGTGGTGTTATTTTAAAAACTACTGATGGTGGTGCTACTTGGACAGAATTATTAAACACAAATATTCCAGGTGAATATGTATGGAAACTACAAACATTAGAAGGAAATCCTAATATTATGTTTGGATCTGTGTCTTCTATCAATCCACATAATGGAAAACTTATTAAATCGATCGATGCAGGAGTAACTTGGTCAAGCTTAGATGCACCAGAAACAAATGTTCAAGCTGTAGGATTTATAACCGAAAATCATGGATGGATGGGAGGACATAGTACAGGGTTTTATGAAACCTTAGATGGTGGGATCTCATGGACTAACTTAAATATTGGCAGTAACCTTAACCGTATACTTATTATTAATTCAGGTTTAGCCTATGCTTGTGGTACAACTATATATAAATTTACAGATGAAAACCTAGGCATTACTAATTTCCAAGAAACGAACAAAGAGAATTTAACTATAACATTACATTCAAACCCAGTTGAAAACGACTTAGAGTTTACCATTCATTTTAATAGTGACGACAATATATTAATTACGCTTTATGATATAAATGGAAAATATATTAAGCAATTAACTAGAGACATTATCACCACTAAAACAACTAAATCATATTCTTTTCCAGTTGACATGTTAGCTAGCGGCATATACATATTAGACTTTCACAATAACACAGGTCGTTCTTCTTTAAAATTCACAAAAAAATAACATATACATTTTAAACTTTAACAAAACCTTGTAAATCTTGCACTATCTATTGAATAGTTTTAAGCAATCAAAAAACTTAAACTAAAATGAATAGAAAAACACTTATTTCAACAATTGCATTTGCATTTATTACGCTTTTATCTTTTAATGTAAATGCACAGAATTTTTCAGGTCTTGATAAGAGTCCGTTAGATATTAGTATGACAAGAGACAAATCTGTAAAAATCGTTTATAGTAGACCGCAATTAAAAGGAAGAGACATAGCTAAACTTGCACCTAACGGAAAAATGTGGCGTACTGGAGCTAATGAAGGTACAGAAATTACTTTTTACAACAACACAACAATTGGTGGAAAAAAAGTAGAAGCTGGCACTTACACTTTAACTACAATTCCTGGTGAGAAAGAATGGACTATTGTTTTAAACTCAAATTTAAATGTTTGGGGAGGAAATGCTGGTAGTAGATACAATAAAGATACTGAAGTTGCTCGATTTACAGCTAAAGTATCAAAAGGTGACGAATCCTTAGAAGCATTCTCAATTGCTTTTGATAAAAACAATACAATGTATTTAGGTTGGGATACTGTAAGAGTAGCAATTCCTATAAACTAGAAACAAGATATTGCTTCACAAAAAAGCCTTGATTTATCAAGGCTTTTTTTATGGTATATTTAAATACTTATGTGTTTGTAACGACACTTTCCATTTTGGGTTTGCCATAACATAATCTACAATTTCAGGAACTACTTTATCTCGTTTACTCCATTCAGGTTGCAAATACAAAATACAATCCTTATTAACTTTTGCTGCTTGTTCTTCGGCAAATTTCAGATCGCTTTTATTGTAAACTATCACCTTTAATTCATCGGCGTTATCGTATACTTCTTGTGTAGGAAGTTTTAGTTTTTTAGGTGACAAACAAATCCAATCCCATTCTCCAGTTAACTTATAAGCTCCAGAAGTTTCAATGTGCACTTTTAAACCTTTATTCTTAAACCCTTGAGTTAACCTTGTCATATCCCAAGTTAAAGGTTCTCCTCCAGTAACTACTACTGTATCGCTATACTTTGCTGCATTTTCTACTATCTTAGATGTTTCAGTTGGAGGATGCAACTCTGCGTCCCAACTTTCTTTAACATCACACCAATGACAACCAACATCACAACCTCCTATTCTTACAAAGTATGCAGCTGTACCTTTATAATACCCTTCTCCTTGAATAGTATAAAACTCCTCCATTAAAGGCAACATATCGCCTTTAGCAACCATTTCTTGTATTTCCATTTTTGTCATAGCCTGCAAAGATACGGATAAGTTAAATCTTTACCGCTTTTTTGGTTTATTTTAAACAAGTTATTAGTTTTGTCTTGGATTAATTAATTATTGAATTAACATTCTACCCTAAGAATGAAAAAAAACGTTGCTATTTTAATAGCACTTCTTGCTTTTGTACAAGTGATTAGTGCTCAAGTTGGTATTGGTACTACTAATCCTGACGAGTCGTCTTTATTACACATTGAAACAAACAGTAAAGGAATTCTTATTCCTAAACTTACCACAGCTGAACGTGATGCTATAACAAACCCAGCAAACGGTTTACTTATTTTTAATACTGACAGTGATGAGTTTCAGTTTAACTCAAATACCAAAGCCTCACCTATTTGGGTCGCTTTTAGTTTAACACCTACAAGCACTTCAAATCCAGGGCAATCAATTAAATATAGTAATACGGATACTTCCACTGATGTAAATCAAAACAGTGCTATAAATCTTCCTGTCATTGGAACTGAAGAATGGAACGACAATAGTACATTGTACAATCCTGACACTTCTAACCACACGATTAGAATTAATGAAGCTGGAAGATATAGAGTACAAATAAATGCATCAATTAGTGTGCCTAACAGCGGTAACTCTAGACGAGCACCAGAAATGTATTTAGCTGTTAATGGCTCACAAGTTGGAACATATGCTTCTACTGGTTACATGAGACGCTCATCCCTACATAATGAAGCTTCATTTCATATCAATGAAGTTATTCAAGTTTCAGCTGGAGATGTTATTAGTGTAGAAACTATAAGAGCTGCAAATTCTGGTTCTGTTACATTACGTTCTGCAGGCTCTACAAATATCTATATTGAAAAAATTCTTTAAGTAGCATCTCATCTTTTTTCTTGGTAAAAATTACCTTATTTTTACTCAAAATATATTTTAATGAGTAGAACTAAAGCATTTTTTGACCATATTACTAAAGGCAACACCTTTAAAGGAGACTATATTACTTTAGGCTCTGCAATTTTAGATGAAGAAACAATAAAAGAAGCTTTTGTAAAAGTACCTTTAAAAACCATGAATAGACATGGTTTAATTGCTGGCGCAACTGGTACTGGAAAGACAAAAACCTTACAAGTCCTTGCCGAAAACTTGAGCGATAAAGGTATTCCTGTTGTGCTAATGGACATAAAAGGTGATTTAAGCGGATTAGCTCAACCAAGTCCTGGACATCCTAAAATTGACGAACGTCATGAAAAAATTGGACTTCCTTTTGACGCCAAATCTTTTCCTGTAGAAATAATGTCTTTATCTGAACAGGATGGGGTGCGCTTAAGAGCTACTATTAGTGAATTTGGACCCGTTTTAATTTCTAGAATATTAGGAGTTACAGAAACTCAAGCAGGAATTATTTCAGTTATTTTTAAATACTGCGATGATAATAAACTCCCTCTTTTAGACTTAAAAGATTTCAAAAAAATGTTGCAATACGCAACAAAAGAAGGAAAGAAAGAGTTTGAGGATGCTTATGGCCGAATATCGTCTGCATCAACAGGTGCTATTTTACGTCGAATCGTAGAGCTAGAACAACAAGGTGGTGATTTGTTTTTTGGAGAGAAAAGTTTTGATGTTGAAGACTTAGCTAGAACAACAAGAGATGGACGTGGGTATATTAATATCATTCGACTTACTGATATACAAGACAAACCTAAATTGTTCTCTACATTTATGTTAAGCTTACTAGCTGAAATATATGAGACATTCCCAGAACAAGGCGATTCAGGTAAACCTGAATTAGTTATGTTTATAGATGAAGCACATTTAATATTTAACGAAGCCTCAAAAGCGCTTTTAAATCAAATTGAAAGTATAGTAAAACTTATTCGTAGTAAAGGAATAGGATTATACTTTGTAACTCAAAACCCAACAGATGTTCCAGAATCTGTTTTAAGTCAATTAGGTTTAAAAGTCCAACATGCTTTACGTGCTTTTACCGCAAAAGACAGAAAAGCAATTAAATTAACTGCCCAAAATTATCCTGACACTGAATATTACGACACTGCCGAAGTATTAACATCGTTAGGTATTGGAGAAGCTTTAGTTTCTGCTTTAGATGAAAAAGGAAGACCAACACCTTTAGCAGCTACTATGATGAGAGCTCCTATGAGTAGAATGGACATTTTAACTCCAAACGAGTTAAATACTTTACTAGATGATTCAAAATTGGTTTTAAAATACAATGAAGATGTAGACAGAGAAAGTGCTTACGAAATTTTAAATGAAAAAATAAAAAAAGCCGAAGAGCTTAAAGCAAAAGAAGCTGAGCGCTTAGCAAAAGAAGAAGAAAAAAGAAAAAAAGAAGAAGCTAAAGCAAAAGCTTCAAAAAGAAAACGAAGTAGCTCCAAAAGCTACCAAAGACAAAACCCAATAGTTAAAGTATTAACAAGCGCAACTTTTATAAGAGCTGTTTTTGGAATACTAAAAAAAGTAATGAAATAAACCCTAAAACATCATATGAAAAACCTTTTATTAACTGCAATCATCACATTAATTTGTTTTACTTCTTGTCAAAAAGAAGAAGACCCATTTTTAATAACAAAAAGCAACATTGGATTACTTACAGACTCCACAAAAGTTAAAGACTTAAGTGTTGTTTTTAGTAACGATTCAATTAAAAAATATATTGGTGGAGATGAATTTACAGGAAACATTAATGACATAGAAATTTACAGTAAATTAACTAAAGAAAAAATTATTGTTCTTACACCAAAACAAGCTTTAGACTCTACATCTACTATAAAAACAGTAAATGTATTAGACAAACAATTTAAAACTGCAAAAGGCTTAAACTCAAACAGTACATTTAAAGACATTAAAAACAATTATAAAATTTCTAGTATTCAAAATACATTAAGAAATTTAATAGTTTCTGTCAACGAAATGAATATGTACTTTACTATAGAAAAAACAGAGCTACCAGCAGAATTACGTTTTGACATGAACTTAAAAATTGAAGCTATACAAATTCCTGATGATGCAAAAATCAAGAATTTTTACCTACAGTGGAACTAAATTCATTGAGCCTAATATTTCACATTGAAAATGTTATTTAAAAGGTGAAATTTTTTAAAATTTAATACTATGAAAAAATACACCATTCAAAAGTCGCCATTTATAGTACCAACAAATGATGGTAAACTTATAGAAGAACATTTTGGAAACATAACAGGCAATGCAGACATAAGTATAGCTCACATGGTTGCACCTCCAGGATGGAGCGAACCTTTTCAAACTCCAGAATTTGATGAATACACATTCATAATTAAAGGGAAAAAGCAATTTATCATTGATGATGAAACCATTGTTCTAGAAGCTGGTCAGTCTATTAAAATTGAGAAAAATGTACGTGTACAGTACTCAAATCCCTTTACAGAACCATGTAACTATTTAGCTATTTGTTTACCTGCTTTTTCTATTGACAAAGTTCATCGAGAAGAAAATTAATTCATGGAAAAATTTATTGTAAAAATTATTGGTTCATACCTTAATGTTTTAAGTTATGTTTCTGGAGATTATGCAGCTAATAAAGCTCTACATCTATTTTCAACTCCAAGAAAAGGAAAATTAAAGCCTCAGCATGAATCGTTTTTAAAGTCTGCAAAAAAAGATACACTTCAATATGAAAACTTAAACATTGCCACTTACCATTGGAAAGGTGACAAACAAACCATACTTTTAGTTCATGGTTGGGAAAGCAATGCTGCTAGATGGAAAAACAAAATTAATAGCTTTATTAAAGAAGGTTTCAATATCATTGCACTAGACGCACCTGCTCATGGCGCTTCTGACAGTAAGGTATTTAATGCGCTTTTATATTCTGAATTTATTAATGTAGTGGCTACAAAATATAAACCTGAAATAATTATTGGTCACTCTGTTGGAGGAATGGCTTCCATTTTTTTTCAACAAAAATATCAGTTAAACTCCATAAATAAAGTGGTTTTGCTTGGTGCTCCATCGGAATTTGAAGGTGTCTTAAAAAATTACATCAAACTTTTAGGATATAATAAAAAGATAGAAAAGCATTTAAATAAAATAATTCTAAAAAAATTTGGTGCTACTCCTAGTGATTTTTCAACCTCTAAATTCTCCAAAGATGTAGAAGCTGAAGGTTTAATTATTCATGATGTTAAAGATGCTATTATACCTTATAAAGATGCAGAGTTGATAAACAAAAACTTTAAAAACAGTAAACTAATTACTACTACAGGTTTTGGTCACTCATTAAACGATTCTTCTGTAACAAAAAACATATTAGATTTTTTAAGAAATTAAGATAACTTACTTTTGTACTATGGAAGAAAAACTAACACGATTAAACAAGTACCTAAGTGAAGCAGGTTATTGCTCTAGAAGAGCTGCTGATAAATTAATTGACGAAGGTCGTGTTACAATTAATGGTAAAGTTCCTGAAATGGGAACTAAAGTAAAGCATGATGACATTGTTGCTGTAGATGGTGAGGTTGTTAATAACAAAAACAATAATCGCACTTATTTAATGCTTAATAAACCTATTGGTATTGTGTGTACAACTGACACTAGAGTTGAAAAAGATAACATAATTGATTTTATAAACTATCACAAACGTATTTTTCCAATTGGTCGTTTAGACAAACCAAGCGAAGGCTTAATTTTACTTACTGACGATGGTGATATTGTAAATAAAATTCTAAGAGCTAGTAACAATCACGAAAAAGAGTATATAGTTACTGTTGACAAACCAATTTCACAAACGTTTATAGATAGAATGTCAAGAGGCATTCCAATTTTAGATACTGTTACAAAAAAATGTTTTGTAAAAAAGCTTAGTACTTACACTTTTAAAATTGTTTTAACTCAAGGCTTAAATAGACAAATTCGTAGAATGTGTGAATACTTAAACTACGAAGTTACTAAGCTAAAAAGAGTTCGCATAATGAATATTAACTTAGATATTCCAACTGGCGAATATCGAGAATTAACCAATTCTGAATTAAAAGAATTGAACGACTTACTAAGCGACTCTACTAAAACATATTTAGAAAAAAAATCAGGAAGAACCTCTCCAAAAAGAAGGACTAGAAATAAATAACTAAAGCCACTGCAAATTTATTTATAATAACATTTAGACTTTACAACTATGAATTCAATTCAACCGTTTCATTTAGCAATTCCAGTTTGGAATTTAAAAGAGTGTAGAATGTTTTACAGAGATATCTTAGGTTGTTTAGAAGGTAGAAGCAGTAAACATTGGGTTGATTTTAATTTTTTCGGACATCAATTAGTCATCCATTACAAGCCTAAAAATGAATTAGAACTACATACTAATTCTGTAGATGGAAAAAATGTACCTGTTCCTCATTTTGGAGTAATTCTACCTTGGGATACGTTTCAGTCTTTTTCAAAAGAACTTATTCATAAGCAAATTAATTTTATTATTGAACCCTATATTCGCTTTAAAGGAGAAACAGGAGAACAAGCTACAATGTTCTTTTTAGACCCTTCTGGAAATGCATTGGAATTTAAATCATTTAAAGACCAATCTCAAATCTTTACCAAATAGTAAAACAATACTTGGCATAACAATTGTTAAACTCAAGATAGAATTACAATAAAATTGTAACTTCGCAACTCTATAAATCAAATCATTACAATGAAAAAAACAATCTTTTTTTTAGTAGCTATTAGCTCACTATCTGTTTACAGTCAAAGAATCTTATCAGAAAAAGTGAACTTCTTTGACATAAACTTACCCCAAAAACCTTTAGCCGAAAATGTAAAAACATATAAGGTTATTGTAGAAACACCATATACATTAACTGCTGCTGATGTAGAACAACAATCGCTAATTGACTTTGAACAGGAAAAAGCAAATTATGCACAAGTAGTAGAACAAAGTAAAGTAGACTTTGAGCAACAATTAAAAGATCATGACGAAGCTGTTGCACAAGCAAAAGAAAAGTATGAAATTGAAATGAAAGATTTCAAAGAGCTTACATTATTAGAAAGACTAGCTTTAACAGACCAAGGTAAAAAACCTCAATTAAAAACTCCAAGCAAACCTGTTTATAGAAAACCAAGCGAACCTATTTACAGAAAGCCTAACTTAAATGATTATCTAATTTTCGACAATCAATCCTTATCAGATAACATAACATTACATGGTTATGACAAAGGTGGTGAGGATGTTTTGTTTTTAGTGAATTTTTCTAAAATGAACTTTCAAGATAATGGAGGTCAGACATTTTACAGTCAACCTACAAAGCTTCAAGTAATTGAAAATGGAGCTCCTATAGATGAAAAAACATTTCATGACGAATCTAAATTTCTAACATCTTCTACAAGTAATACTATTGACTTAAATCGTTATGAAAAGAAGAACGTAATGAAGCTTATTAAAGAAATTGAAGCTTACATTAATGAGCAATATGGATATAAACCAGTAGCAGCTTCGATTGAAATAGGACACCCAAAAAACAAAAAACGCGAATACGACCAATTAGAAAAAGCAAAAATAGTTGCTGTTTCTGCTTTTAAAAAGCTGACTCAAAATGCAAATGTAGATGTATTAAAAAGGGTTAAAGGAGAACTAGAAAAAGCAAAAGGTATTTGGAAAGCTGAACTTACAAAAGTTAACTACTCTGATAAAAAAGCACTTTACAATAAAGACATAGCTACTATGATTTACTTTAACTTACTTAAAGTAGATATAATTCTTAAAGATAAAGATGCTGCCCACGCTACTCTTGATGAAGTTCAAAATGTAAAAATAGATTTAGACTTAAATTATACTAACGAAAACATTTTAAATAAACTTGAAAACCAAGTTTACAATATGAAATAGTTATAATTATAAAACTCTCACAATGCGTCTAAAACATATAACAACTATTGCTTTAAGCATTTTTACAGCTTTAAGCTTTGCTCAACAATATAATATTGAAGCTAGCTCTCAATATGAAAAAGGACATCCAAATGAAGTACATCATATAGCATTTCAAACTGCATATGGGTTTTCTACCTATGGTTATTTGGATAATGTTTTTATGGATAATACTAAAGAAATTACCATAACCAAATACGACCAAGAGCTTAAAGCCTTTGACACTTATAAATTCAACTTACCAAAATTAGGTAATCGTGCTGCTGATTTATTAAAAGTAATTGAGCTTGAAAATAAATTAGTTTTCATTTCAAAATCTATGGATAAAGCTAAAGCTGCACATGAAGTTTATGCCCAAGTTTATAATAATGAAACAGGAGTAGTAGAAGACACAAAAACACTAGCATCTATTGCTATAGAAAAATTATCTAAATCTGGTTTTTTTCAAGTGAGTATCTCTCCAGACAACACTAAAATTGGAATTTTAGCAAATTTACCTTTTGTAAAAAAAACAAAAGAAAAAATTAAAGTTTGGGTATACGACTCAAATCTTAATGAATTATGGAAAGCTAATCACACATTAGAATTTGATAGTGAGCGTGCCTATGATGAAACTCTTTTAGTTTCAAATTCGACTGAAGCTTTCATCTTAAAAAAGCAAGATTACCACAAAAAAACTGCTACAGCACATTTATTAAAAATAAACAGTAGTACTATTGATGTATCCTTAATATCAAAAAGCGATTTTAAACCAAGAGATGTAAAGTTAATAAGTACAGGGATTAACGATGTGCTTTTAGGTTTCTATTGGGATGGAAAAAAGCCTGCTGTTCAAATGAACACTACTCCTGGAGACGATACCCAAGGTGTATTTATGTATGATTTAGATTCTAACAAAATTACTGCTCAGCATAAATGGAATGCTCAAGGAAATACTAATGATTTAAAAAGCCTTAAAATTGTAGATACAAAAGTTTTTGCCGATGATATTTATATTTTAGGTGAAAAACAATTAACTGACAGTGAGTTTAAACCAAATTCAACAGAGTTAAAATACTCTCATACTTTTGGGCCAGCAATTTTAATCAACTTAAATGTTGATGGTACGCTTAAAAAAATGAATTTCATTTTTGACTCTAAAGTATTTCAAGACGAACAAAAAGAAAAAGGGTCGTTTTATATGCTTGAAACTGTAGATGGATTACGTTTATTTTACAATAAAAATAGTTTTACTATTTCTTCTTATTACGCTGAAGATAAAGTTACATACCCTACTTTAAGCGCTAAACGACCAAGTGGATCAACATTGTATCCACATTTAATACCTCATTCAGTCACTCCAGTAAGCAACCATAATATGATTTACTTCATTTCTAAATATGACTCAAACTATTGGTTTCATAGAGTAACATGGTAAAAACACTTTTTAATATAGCATAAAAACAGCGCTCAAAAGCTAAAGCTTGAGAGCGCTGAAAGTTGCTATTAAATCAATAATGTTACTTATTTATCTAATATAACTTTTTTAATAAGTGTTCCTTTATCAGTAATTATTTTTACATAATACACTTGACTTGGTAATCCATTCATATCTAAAATAACTTCTGAATTATCTATTGTATCAAAACGCTTAGATATTACTGTAGTTCCTATTAAATTATATATCTTAACTTGAACATTAGATGCTATCTCTTGATTAAATTTAATATTCAGTTTGTCTCTCACTGGGTTAGGGAACAAATTAGCATCTAGATTTGATGTTAACCTTACATTCCCGTTATATTGAGGACTATTTTTACATTTAGCATACGCCTTAATATTACAGCTTGTTTGACAACCATCTTCATCAGTAATTGTAACAGTAAACATAGCTCCAACTAAACCAGGAACAAAATTAATTGTGCTTTGATTAGGGTCTGATGAAATGTACCATCCATTCAACATTGCAGATTCATTAACTTCCCATTCATAAGTGTATGTTCCATCTAAATCTTCAGGCACTTGAGCAGTTAAATAATTATATATATCATTAGGGTTACCGTCGCAATAGATATAATCTCCAAACCCTTTAACAATCTCACAACCAATTTTTTCTGGTTGATTTACCTTAATTAAAACTGATTTTACACATGGATTAACAATTCTAGCCCCCTCATCAATCAAGGTAGCTTGAACAATATATAATCCAGCTTCAAAAGTAGCTTGTCCACTTAAATCAGGTCCAACTCCATTTTTCTGAATTACATAAGTAGCCCCTTCACTTAAATTTGTTACTGTTATTGTTCCATCATTACCTCCATAACATGTCACATCAGTAGATGTAGCTGAAACATTAACTAACTCAGGCTCAATGATTTCTATCTCTTCAACAATTATACATTCGTCAATATCTACACCTTCAAAGTATGCCATTATAGTATAGTTTCCAGGAGTATATAATGCATTTGGATTGTATGGCTCTCCATTTACAGTAACCATAGCTCCTTCAGTTACATAATTAACTGTTATTGTAGCATCTTCAAGTCCATAACAAGTAACATTTGTATAATCATAATCTAACTCAATACATATACAGTCAGGTGCTTCAATACTTATTGAGTCTTTACACCCTTCATCACTTGTAACGTCTACTACTATATCTGTATTTTTTGGTATATCAATTATTGAATACATATTGTTACCATTGTCTACAACATTACCAGCACTACTAACAACTAATCCACCACTAATTTGTATTTGAACACTATATGTTTGAGCATAATTTGTACATTCAGGTTCACCTACCACTACTATTTCTGGTAATGGATTTACAGTAACAGTTATATCTGATGTATTAGAGCAATTAGCTACAAAATAACTTCCTATTGGTATTGGTGTATTGGCAGTATTATTTAATGACTCACCATCAAAAACATTTTTCCCACTAAACACCCAATTAGATAATACAAATGTAGAACCATCTGCTCCTGTGTTATTCTTTCTATAAGCCCAACCATCCAGATACTCCCAAGGATGCCCTGTACCATCAACACCTACTTCTCCAAATACATCTACAACTACTCCATTTTTAAACAACTCTAATGAATCATCACCATTTATATTTGCTGCGCCATCAGTATAATCTGGAGCAAAGCCAAAGAAGTTTGTAAACTCATCTGTATCTGATGCTAGGTAAATATAATCTCCTGCAGATACAGCTACTGCTGGAAAAGTAAATTCCTCTCCATCTGATCCTCCTGCATTATTAGCACTTCCAAATCCGTAGACGCTCATATCTGCGATATCATTTAACACAAACAACTCTACTCCTTTAGGTTTGCCACCTGTAAGTGGCCCATCATAAACTCCTGTTATTACTAAATCATCTTCACTAGACTCAGTATAAGAATAGGTGATTATATGATTTCCTGCTCCTGCAATAGCAGGGTCAAATAAACCATTTTCATCTACACCATTCCCAGAGAAACTACCTCCTTCTGGTGTTGCAAAAATTTGAACTGCATCCTCATCTATACACAATGGATCTACAGGTGAAATAATAATTTCTGGTAAGTCTTTAATAACTACTAACACTGTAGCAGAATCATCAGGACAAGGAGAAGTTCCAGTAACAGTATAAGTATAAACTCCTGCCTCATCATTTGCAGTATCAAAAACTCCATCATGTGGTATTCCATCTGGATTCACCCAACTACCACCTATATCTTCATTTGTTATATAATCATTTAAACTGTAACTATTTGCATCATCAATACAAACTGTAAGCTCTCCATCCTCACCTGCATAAACTGGTTCTGTAGCCTGAACTGTAAATTGAGATACACAACTAATTCCATTAGGATTACAGTCGTCAAATGCAATTAATTCAAATTCTAAACTAATATCCTCACCACAAACATATTCTGGCAATTGTGGAATATCTGCAATATTAGAAGTTGTATAACATCCATAAGCTACTACAAATTCTGAAACCCAAATATTATAAGCGTTTTCAATTTCTTGATCAGTAATTGGAGAATTTAGATTTACAGGTGCTGGACAACTAACAGTTAAGTCTTCAGCCGATTCAACAATAAAACTACCTGAGCAACTTCCTTCGGAACAATCATCCTCTGCTGTTAATATAAACTGTAAATTAATTCCTTCTCCACATACAAAATCAGGCAATGAAGGAATTTGATCTAAATTGGAAATTGTATTACATCCTCCATAAACATTAAATCCTGTAATCCATATATTATATTGGTTTATAATTTCTTCTTCTGTACTACATGAAGGCATAATAGTATGTCTATCTTCTCTACATTCAACCACTAAATCTTGAGCTTCTTTAACTATAAATGTAGATGAACAGCTAGCATTATCTGTACAAGCATCACTAGCTATTAATGTAAAACTCAAATTAATTGCTTCTCCACAGTTAAAATCTGGCAATAACGGAATGTCGTCAATATTTGATATTGGATTATCTCCATTATTAACCACAAATCCTGAATACCAAGCATTATAAGCACTTACTATCTCTCCTTCTGTCGCACAAGCATCTAATACTACTGGCTCTGGGCAACTAACACTCAATGGCGTTACACCCTCAACCGTAAATGTACTAGTACAACTAATACCATTTGGATGACAACGATCTGTAGCAATATAATTAAAGCTAATATCTACACCTGAACCACAATTATATTCTGGTAATGGTGGTATTGAACCTATATTTGTTGTCACATCGCAGCCTCCTGAGTAATTAAACGACGTTAACCAACTATCATAAGCATCTTGTATTTGTTGCTCAGTTAATGAAGATCCTAGTGCTACTGGTTGTGGACAAGTAACCTCCAATTGAGGAGATGGCACAATTGTAAATGTTGCAGTTTCTGATTGTATCTCACATAAATCATTTACCGTATATGTTAATTCTACTGTACCTCCAGAACATAAATCTGGAGCACTTCCTCCCGGAAATACAACTTGTGGATCACAACCTCCACTATGATTAAACTCCTGTAAGAATCCATTATTAAAAAATTCGTTAAGATCATCTTGAGATTCAAAGTTGCATGAAGGATAAGACACATCCTCTACTTCTGTTAATACTAAGCTTGAATCAAACGCCCTTACAATAAATGTACACTCTATTGGTTGTGTTGGAATTCCACATGCATCATTAGCATAAACTAATACGCTCAGTACTTGATCTTGATTTTCGCATTGTGTTGGCATTTGTAAAGTACTTGGTTCTACCGAATATTCTACACTAGCATCACAACCACCTGATGCACTAAAATTATTATATAATCCAGTCACCCAATTACTAAAAGCAATTCCTATTTCATTAGCAGTCGAACATCCATCTAAGTCATTTCCTCCTGGACAACTTCCTAATAGTTCTAATTCTTCCGCTGCACCAACATTAAATGTTGAAGTACAGTTTACATTATCCACACATGAGTCACTAGCATTTAATGTAAAACTTAAATTAACAGCTTCTCCACAAGCAAAGTCAGGTAAACTTGGTATATCACCAATATTTGAGCTTGCATTACAACCATCATTTGCCGCAAAACCTGCCACCCAAAGATCGTAAGCATCTTGTATTTCTTGTGCTGTAGAACACGAAGGTAAATTAACATCATCTGGACATTCTACTGTTAAAGGTGTAGATGCTCCAACATTGAACGATGATTCACAAGAAACACCATTTGGCACACAAATATCTGATGCTGTTAATTCAAAGCTAAGATTAACACCATCTCCACACACAAAATTAGGTAAAGCTGGTAAACTAGCTATATTAGATGTTGGATTTGTTCCATTATTAACAGTAAATCCAGCTGACCAAATTGCGTAAGCATCTGCAATTTCTTGCTCAGTTGAACATGATGGTAAATTAACATCTACTGGACAAGAAACCGTTAAACCTACAGCTCCTTCTACTTCAAATGTCGAATTACACTCTAAAGCATCAACATTACAGTTATCACTCGCCATTAACGTAAATGATAAGTTTATTGCTGTTCCACACACAAAATCTGGGAATGGTGGAATCTCTCCAATATTTGTTGATGGATTACATCCACCTTCAACTACAAAACCTGCTACCCAAGCATCATAAGCATCTTGAATTTGCTGTTCAGTATAAGATGCATCTAGTGATACAGAGTCTGGACATGTTACACTTAATTCTGGGGCAGTAATAAGTGTAAATGTAGCCATATCCTCTTCGCTATCACATGCTCCTGTTGCTGTATATGTTACAGCTACATCTATAGTATTACCTCCATTATCATCATTCTCTGTAAAATCACATAATGGCGGGTTTTGAACATATCCAGTTAAATCATTTGTCTCCCAATTAGCAGCAGTATTTAATCGTGTTCTAAGATCATTAAAATCTGAATGGCTATTACAATTAGCCAAAGTATATCTTGCATTGTCTATTTCTGGCGCTATTGAAATTGAATTAACTCCATCTGTAAACACACTAGGTTTTATAGACTTTGAAGAAGAATCACCATCTGCTGGAACTTGCCACGCTCCATTCATATGTATAGCTGCTACAAATCCTGTTTCATTTACAGATGTAGGTATATTAGCTGGGTCATACGCAAATATTTGATCACCTCCTGTAGCTAAACTTAAACCTGAACCTGTTACTGTTCCTGCTATATTATTATGTTGATCTCTTGCTTCAAATGGAACTCTAGATAAAATTATCTGCGTTCCTGCAGGATAATCAGACGTAAATTGTAGCACAAAAGAACTTTCACCACTTCTAAAGCCTCCTGCTGGTAACCAACCATTTTCTGTAAAACCTATTTCCACTCCACTAGCCACACTTCTTAATAGAACTATTGTAAATGAATCTTCTGCTACTCCAACTGGAAGGTTTGCTGCCGTTTCTGAATTATATGCAGAAAATGCAATATCACCTAATCCAAAAACACTAGCATCAAATGTTTGTGGTGAATCTCCACCTCCATCGCCTTCAGCACATAAGTCTGGTGCACTTAATCCATCCAATCCTGAATCTTGAACATCACAACCTCCTGAATATCCAAATCCTGATAGCCATGATGCAAATGCTACATCTAAAGCAGCTTGATTTTCAAAATCACAAGCATTTACAACTAAATCTTGAACATCGCTAATCATTAAATCATCAGCCGCAGCAACACTAAATGCTGAAGAACATGTCGCATTACTTGTACATGCATCACTTGCATTTAAAGTAAAACTTAAATTAACAGCCTCACCACAAGCAAAATCTGGCAAGTTTGGTATATCTCCAATGTTTGATATAGGGTTATCACCATTATTAACACTAAAACCATCCTTCCATGCATTATATGCTGCTAAAATATCTGCTTCTGTTGAACATTCTGGTAAGCTAACATCTATAGGACAATTTACACTTAATGGAGTAACTCCAGGAACATAAAAGGATGAACTACATGTTATTCCGTTTGGATTACAATCATCAATTACTAAATAGTCAAAACTAATATCAACCTCAGTTCCACAATCATAATTTGGTAAACTTGGTATTTCATTAATATTATCAAATGCTGTACAGCCTCCACTAAAAGTGAATCCAGCCACCCAACTATTATAAGCATCCGCTATTTGCTGTTCTGTTAATGATGAATTTAATACTATTGGTTCTGGACAATTAATTGCTAAATCATTGCTATAAGCTGGCACTGTAAAAGTTGATGATACAGTTGCTGTTTCTGTACAATCATCTATAGCCTTGATATATACTGTGATTACTTCTTCAGTTGTATTACAATACCCAGAAACTGACAAATCATCTAAATCAACAGAATAATCAACATAAGCATTACAACCTCCACTTGCATTCATAGCATAGAGACCTGAAATCCAATCTAAAAACTTAAGCTGCGGATCTTCGCAAGCATCTGTTGTTACATCTGATGGTGCAGGACTTAAAGCTAAATCATTACTATATGCTTGCACTGTAAAAGTACAGGTATTACCACCATTTTGACCACATAAATCAAAGGCACTCACATTAACAGAAACTTGTTGAATACTTGGCACACATGCTGTTGGTTTCACCAATGAACCTATTGATGGATTTACATCTGGTGTAATTGGACCACAGGAACCACTTGCTGTCATAGCTTGTACATCTGCAATCCAAGAGTTCCATGCTGCATCTATCTCAGCTTGACTTGAACAACCATCTAAATTTGGATCGTCTGGACAAGCTGTTACCTCAATCGTATCTATATAAGCCCCTACAGTAAACGTACATTCAATTGCCCCTGTTTGATCACAATCGTCTTTTGCATTTATAAGTATTGAAACTACTTGTTCTTGATCACTACAAACATTTGGCTTCACTAAATCATCTATTGGAGTTGAATATTCTAAATAAGCATTACAGCCTCCAGTTGCAGAAATAGCATTTAAGCCTGATATCCATGCATCCCAAGCTACATCTATCTCATTTGATGTTGCACATCCTGTTAAATTAGGATCTCCAGGACAAGTACCATCAATTGCTAAATCATTACTATAAGCTGGCACTGTAAATGTTGAACTTACCCATGATGTCTCACCACAATCGTCTGCAGCCCTAATCATGACTTCTATTACTTGCTCTGTTAGCGTACAATAATCTGTAACTGATAAATCTCCTAAGACTTTATCATATTCGACTGCTGCATTACAACCTCCACTTGCAGTCATAGACTGTAAATCTGATATCCATTGACTGAATTTAACTTGTGGGTCTTCACAAACATCAGTTATCACATCTAATGGTGCAGGACTTAATACTAAATCATTACTATAAGCTGGTACTGTAAATGTTGAACTTACCCATGATGTCTCACCACAATCGTCTGTAGCTCTAATCATTACTTCTATTACTTGCTCTGTTAGCGTACAATAATCTGTAACTGATAAATCTCCTAAGACTTTATCATATTCGACTGCTGCATTACAACCTCCACTTGCAGTCATAGACTGTAAATCTGATATCCATTGACTGAATTTAACTTGTGGGTCTTCACAAGCATCTGTTGTTACATCTGATGGTGCTGCACTTAAAGCTAAATCATTACTATATGCTTGCACTGTAAAAGTACAGGTATTACCACCATTTTGACCACATAAATCAAAGGCACTCACATTAACAGAAACCTGTTGAATACTTGGCACACATGCTGTTGGTTTCACCAATGAACCTATTGATGGATTTACATCTGGTGTAATTGGACCACAGGAACCACTTGCTGTCATAGCTTGTACATCTGCAATCCAAGAGTTCCATGCTGCATCTATCTCAGCTTGACTTGAACAACCATCTAAATTTGGATCGTCTGGACAAGCTGTTACCTCAATCGTATCTATATAAGCCCCTACAGTAAACGTACATTCAATTGCCCCTGTTTGATCACAATCGTCTTTTGCATTTATAAGTATTGAAACTACTTGTTCTTGATCACTACAAACATTTGGCTTCACTAGGTCATCTATTGGAGTTGAATATTCTAAATAAGCATTACAGCCTCCTGATGCAGAAATAGCATTTAAGCCTGATATCCATGCATCCCAAGCTACATCTATCTCATTTGATGTTGCACATCCTGTTAAACTAGGATCTCCAGGACAAGTACCATCAATTGCTAAATCATTACTATAAGCTGGCACTGTAAATGTTGAACTTACCCATGATGTCTCACCACAATCGTCTGTAGCTCTAACCATTACTTCTATTACTTGCTCTGTTAGCGTACAATAATCTGTAACTGATAAATCTCCTAAGACTGTATCGTACTCTACTACTGCATTACAACCTCCACTTGCAGTCATAGACTGTAAATCTGATATCCATTGACTGAATTTAACTTGTGGGTCTTCACAAGCATCAGTTACCACATCTAATGGTGCTGCACTTAAGACTAAATCTTCAGCTGGAGCTACAATAAAACTACCAGAACATCCACTACTTCCACAATCGCCTGTAGCGCTTAATGTAAAACTTAAATCTACACCTTCACCACAAGCAAATAATGGTAAAGTTGGTAAATCCCCAATATTTGAACTTGTATTACACCCTCCAGAAACACTAAACCCTGAAGACCATATTGCATAGGCATCTGCTATTTCTTGTTCTGTACTACAAGCTGGCAAACTTATATCAAGTTCACTTGGACAACTAACCACTAAATCTGGTGCATTAAACACAAAATCTCTTGTACATTCTATTACAATTTCACCATCATCAGTTAAAGTATAAGTTCTTGTTATTGTTGCACCTCCACTACATACATCACCAGAAATAGCCGAATCTGAGTGTGTCATTTGGACCGCTCCACAAGTAACAACTCCTGAAAACACATCAGCTATTTCAGCTTCTGCATTTCCTGCATCATATTCTGAAGGAATTATAGCAGAACAACTTTCTATCTCAACATCATCTAAATCAACACATAAAGCTTCAGGAACACAACATACTGGAGCTGTTCCATTAACTGAAGATATACAAGAATCAGCATTTCCATTATTTGGATCTCCTGGAAATGGATCTGGATGATCACAACTAGCACTAGGAATTACTGGAGTTGGAGGACTAGAGTTATTCGTCTCAAAAATTTCGATTGAATAATCAACTCCTTGATTATAAGTTAATGAAATTGTCCCAGAAGTAACATTAGTTGTTCCTGGATTTGTTAAGCAAACTGTATTAGATAACCCATTAACATTATTTGCATTAGCATCATACCCAACAAATTCTCCATTAATACCTTCTATTGGAATATTAACTGTATAAGTTCCATCATTATTACATACTTCCTCTGGAGCACTTGTAGTTAATGAACAGGTCAAAAAGCTTGCATCTCCACATCCAAATCTAGCTTTAAAATTATTTATTTCTACATCTCCATCAGCATCTTGATCCCAAACAGCTAAATAAAAATTTGTTGCTTCCAAGAAGTCTGCTCCATTAATAGGAATTGTATTCCAAGTATTTGAACTTTCTACACCACATGCTACTTTAACAAGGTCTCCACAATCACCACTTAGTTGTTGACCATTTAATGCTAAATGTGTTCCAGCTTCATGTGTATTTGATAAATATAAAGCCCATGCTATAGTATCTCCTGAATTATCATTTATTTGAATTTGAAAACTTCCTGCTTGTGGTCTTACATCAAAATTAAACCAAATAATAGGTTCATTATCTGTAGGATTCAAAGGCGTAACTGTTAAACCTGTACTTGGGTCTATACATGTATCACCAGATAAATCAATATCAAATGATGCAGAATTATATATAGAATTATTAAAAGGACCAACTGATGGCTGAGTTTCTGCTGAGCTCCCACATTTCACAATACCTTTTGGCTGCACATTTTGCGCAACATTATCATTAACTGTTCCATCTAAGTTCCAAGCAGCACCATCAACCCATCTATGAGCACCTTCACATGGCGTATCTACTTGAGCTATTGAATATGAAACTCCTAAAAACAAAAAAGCCAACACAAACAGCAACTGTTTGTTGGCTTCTACTCTAAAAAATAAGCTTATAAATTTCTGACAAAAAAATGGTCCTTTGATAATAGCATTAGTGTTCATAATGAATGGATTTAATTATTAAAACCAAACATTAATAGGTACAGAATGTAAATTAGTGGCTGATAATGCTATTAACCAACCAAAATCACTATTAATTACATTTTGAAAATGAACACATTAGGGATTTATGCGTTCTGATTTCTTTTTAAATTACAAAAAAAAACACCACTAAATTTTATTTTCTATTAATTACAATAAAAAATAGTTAAACAGCATTGAAGAGAAAGAAAATACGCACTTAAACTGAAAGACTTCTTGCTAAAAGCGTGTTTTTCAACAACATAGCTATATTCATTGGACCAACACCTCCTGGAACTGGTGTTATGAAGCTAGATTTTGCACTTACAGAGTCAAAATGAACGTCTCCTGCTAATCTATAACCACGTTTTTTTGTTTCATCTGAAACACGTGTAATACCAACATCTACTACAACTACTCCATCCTTAACCATATCACCAGTTAAAAATTCTGGAATGCCTAAAGCGGCAACAATAATGTCTGCATCTTTAGTAAATGCTTCAATATTTTTTGTTCTACTATGTACTACAGTAACTGTTGCATTTCCAGCATTACGCTTTTGACTCATGAGAATACTCATTGGTCGTCCAACAATATGACTTCTACCTATTACTACCACATGCTTTCCAGAAGTTTCTACATTGTAACGCTCTAAAAGTTCTAATATTCCAAATGGTGTTGCAGGTAGAAACGATGGTAAATCTAAGGTCATACGACCAACATTTGTTGGATGAAATCCATCAACATCTTTATCTGGGTTAATAGCCATAAGTACTTTTTGCTCATCTATATGTTTTGGCAAAGGTAATTGTACTATAAAGCCATCTATATCATCGTTAGTATTTAAGTCGTTTATTTGTTTTAATAGCTCCTCCTCTGTAGTTTCTTCTGGAAGTTCTATTAATGTAGATTCAAACCCAATACGCTCACATGCTTTAACTTTAGCACCAACATAAGTCATACTAGCTCCATCTGTACCTACTAAAACTGCTGCTAGATGTGGTACCTTTTCTCCATTAGACTTCATTTGTTTTACTTGTTCGGCAATTTCATCTTTAATATCGTTGCTTACTTTCTTTCCGTCTAATAGTGTCATGTTGTGTGTGTGTTGTTTAGTTGTGTTGTTTATTTATTAACGAGGCATATTTTTCATCATTTGCATCATCTTACGGCCACCTCCACCTTGCATCATCTTCATCATTTTACTCATCTGGTTGAATTGCTTTAGTAATTGATTTACTTCTTGCACAGATGTTCCAGAACCTTTACCTATACGTTTTTTTCTACTTGCATTAATAATCGATGGTTTTGTTCTTTCTTCTGGTGTCATAGAATGTATAATTGCTTCAATGTGCTTAAAAGCATCATCATCGATATCTATATCTTTCATCATTTTACCAGCACCAGGAATCATTCCCATAAGGTCTTTCATATTTCCCATTTTCTTCACTTGCTGAATTTGCTTTAGGAAATCGTCAAAACCAAATTGGTTTTTTGCTATTTTCTTTTGAAGTTTTCTTGCTTCTTGTTCGTCAAATTGTTCTTGAGCTCTTTCTACTAAAGACACCACATCTCCCATCCCAAGAATACGATCTGCCATACGTGAAGGATAGAAAACATCAATAGCTTCCATCTTTTCACCAGTACCAATAAACTTAATTGGTTTATTTACAACAGATTTAATAGAAATAGCAGCTCCACCACGTGTATCACCATCTAATTTAGTAAGGATAACACCATCAAAGTTAAGCACATCATTAAAGGCTTTTGCTGTATTAACAGCATCTTGACCTGTCATTGAGTCTACAACAAATAGTGTTTCTTGAGGTTGAATAGCACTGTGAATATTAGAAATCTCAGTCATCATTGCTTCATCTACTGCTAAACGACCAGCAGTATCAATAATAACTACATTATGTCCATTTGCTTTTGCATGAGCAATACCAGCTTGTGCAATTGCTACAGGATCGTTGTTTCCTCTATCACTAAAAACCTCAACATTAATTTGTTCACCTACTACATGTAACTGATCAATTGCAGCTGGACGATAAACATCACAAGCAACTAATAAAGGTTTTTTTGTTTTTTTATTTTTAAGGTAGTTTGCTAGTTTACCAGAAAACGTTGTTTTACCCGAACCTTGTAAACCTGACATTAATATCACACTTGGTGATCCAGAAAGGTTAATTCCTTCGGCATCTCCACCCATTAACTCGGTTAATTCGTCTTTAACGATTTTAACCATTAATTGCCCAGGCTGTAACGTAGTTAATACGTCTTGACCAAGTGCTTTAGTTTTTACTTTATTAGTAAACTCTTTAGCAATTTTAAAGTTAACATCGGCATCTAGTAAGGCACGACGCACTTCTTTAAGGGTTTCTGCTACATTAACTTCTGTAATACTTCCATGTCCTTTAAGAACGTGTAACGCTTTATCTAGCTTATCGCTTAAATTATTAAACATACTCTACATTAAATTTTAAGAAATGCAAATTTAGTGATTTGAAGTGTATTATAGAAGTATAGTTTTATAAAAAACTACCATAAAAAAAGAGCTACTAAAATAGCAGCTCTTTCAACCTAATTAACCAAATAACTAAAGTTCATTGCTTTTATGATTTAGTTACACGTTTGTTCCATTATTAAAAAGTCATTTTCTCTTTCCATTTCTAATCTATCATCATCACATTCAACCACTAACCAGTTTCCAGTTATTGCTTGAATATCTGCTCCTGCAACATTAGAAAATTCAACCCATACACCATCTTCATTTTGAGATGTAGACCACATTGCATCAATTGTTGTATTATCGTTATAAATTACTACAATACCATTACTTTCAAAATCAAAATTATAAACTATCAAGTCATCGCTTTCGTTGTAGTTTACTACATTCCATTGGCACTCTAATAAATAAGCATCTATCTCATCTTCGGTACAGCCTTCATCAGAACAGTCTTCAAGGTATAGTTCGATTTCTAAGACTTCATATTCATTTGGATTATCATTCAATTCAACTCTAACATAAATTGTTTGTGGATTCGTTGTATTTGTGTAAGCTTCAGCATTAGGAATTGCATTAACATTAGCATCAGCATCCATTAACAATTCATGAAAAGTAACTGTTACTGTATTATCTACATCACAATCATCATCTTCATACAATCCTTCATAAAGATTAAATACTTCATAACCATCATTCCCTTCATCACACATTTCAATATCTTCAGAATCTAAACAACTTAATGGGTTTTCATCATCCTCGGTAACACATTCACAATCTTCATTGATATAACCTTCTCCACCTGCTGGCGTAGTACAATCATCTCCATAATCTGCTTGTAAATCTTCACAATCGTATTCATCATCATCGTCGTCATCACACTCTTGTTCAAAAACTAAATAATCATTATTATCGTTTGCTAACTCAAATAAATCATCATCACAATAAACAACTTCCCAAGTTTGAGAAATAGCTTCATATGCTGAACCTATTTGTAGCGTAACAAAAACACCTTCATCTGTTAATTCAACATTCCATGTTCCTGTAAGTGTTGCATTAGGATCATTTTGCACTACTAATTGATTGTTTTCTCCAAAATGAAATTCATCAGATTGCACATTATCAAACAAATTAGTTGAAGCATACCAATAGCATTCTTGTAATGTCATCGAAACTTCTTGAGCAGAACAGTCTAAATCGTCTTCACATTCTTGCTCTAATTCAAATTGTATTTCCTCACCAGCTAAAGTTTCGTATTCAATTATAAATTCATCGTCATCGCACTCTACAACAACCCAAGAACCTTCTAAAAATTCATAAGCCGTTAAATCACTTACAACTATTTCTGGAAACCCTTCATTACTTGTAGACATATTCCAACTACCGCCAATAGCTTCAGTTGTATCTCCATTCATAATTTCTAAAGTACCATCTTCATTAAAGTATAATTCTAACTCATCTAAATCATCCATTTCAGGATAATCATTAATTGTCCAGAAACATTCAGTTAAGTACATATCTATATCTTCTACTTCACAATAATCATAGTAGTCATCATCACAATCATCTTCAGCAGCATCAATAGCTTCTTCAAGTTCTTGATTATTTTGTATTTCAACAGTTTCTCCATTAGCATAAACTAAGGTTACAGGATAATTTAAGCTTGCCAATACAGCACCTGAATCTGACTCTTCTAAATCTTCTAAAAAGTCATAAAGTTCTTCATCATTTTCAACAACTACAGTATCTATAACCTGAAACTCTGAATCATAAATTGAGAAAGATAAAGGATACTGAAAATCTATACATTCTATTACATCATCAGAATCATCTTCAATACAGTCTTCAACAAAACTCATTAATTCTTCTTGATCCTCAATTACTATCTCAGAATAATCATTTTGAATTATAGTAATTGGAAATAAATACTCTATATCATCTTCATCATCATCAAATTCATCAAAAATATCTTCTAGAATATCTAAATCATCTAATGATTCTATTGTAACAGTAATTCCATTTGCTATAATAGTAACTGGCAGTTCTATTGAAAAACAATCTGCCTCATCTAAAATATCATCTTGAGCTCCATCGTTAGATGTTGTTGCTCTCATAAGATTGACTAAAGGAGACTGAGGTACTATTGTCTCTTCTTGATTTGGGTCTGTTTGTTCAACAGTTTCATCTTGACAAGATGTAATAAAAAGGAGGGCAAAAAAGGTGAGGATTAATCCTGACTTGAAATTTAATTTCATAATTATTGGTTTTGTTAAACTTTGCAATTTTATCTATATAACAATCCAATTTAAAAAACTCCTACCCTAAAACTGAAAAAAATTAAAAATACTTTTTTATACATTTACAGCACCAAACAACCAATATGGCTAAAGACTTAAAAGATAATATATGTAACGAGACATTGTTCTCTTCTTTCTTTTCTAAGCATTCAAAAAATCTTCATGATTTTTTATACTATAAGTTTGGTGAACAATTTAACCCTCAAGATAAAGTACAAGAAGCTTTTATTAAGTTATGGGAAAATTGCGGCAGTGTAACACCTTCAAAAGCGAAATCTTTTTTGTTTACAGTAGCTAATAATTTAATGCTTAATGAAACGGCTCATAAAAAAGTGGTACTTAAGTATCAACAAACAAAGCCGAAGCATTATACTAATGAATCTCCAGAATTTATTATGGAAAGTGATGAGTATATGCAAAAGTTACAAAAAGCTATTTCAAATTTAAGTGAAGCGCAACGCACTGCTTTTTTATTAAACAGAGTTGAGGGTAAAAAACATAAAGAAATTGCAGCACTTTTAGACATTTCTACCAAGGCAGTAGAAAAGCGCATTTATGGTGCATTAAAAAAATTAAGAGAAGAAATTAAAGAAATCTAAAATTAAAGGTAGGAGTTTTTAATACTTAACTGTTATATAGGTGAAATGCATAAAATGAATAGAGAAGATTTAATAAAAAAATGGTTAGATGATGAATTAAATCCTCAAGAGCTTGAAGCTTTTAAACTGCTTAAAGATTCTGATGATTTAGTACGCTTATCTAATGCTGCAAAACACTTTAAAGCTCCAGAGTATAATGTTTCTGAAGAGCTAAAAACTGTTATGAAGTCTATTGATACTGCTCCAAAATCAACAAATTGGAAATCTCACATTTTACGTATTGCTGCTGTTTTAGTGTTAAGTATTAGTGTTTTTTATTACACCACAACTTTGGACACTACTATTGATACTTTAGCTGCACAACAAACTACTTTAAATCTCCCAGATGAATCTCAAGTAATCCTAAATGCTTTATCATCTATCACCTATAACAAGAAAAACTGGGACGAATTACGTGACGTCACACTAGAAGGTGAAGCTTATTTTAAAGTTGCTAAAGGTGCTACTTTTAACGTTAATACTCCTTCTGGAATAGTAAGTGTTTTAGGTACTCAATTTAAAGTAAAACATAGAAAAAACTTTTTTGAAGTTGTTTGTTATGAAGGCTCAGTGAGCGTTTCGCATAATTCAAAAAAAGCTGTTTTAAAACCAGGAAACAGCTACCTTATTATTGATGGGAATTACATTGCTACCGAAAAAGAAAATGCACAACAACCATCTTGGATAAATAACGAAAGTTATTTTAAAAGTTTGCCTTTCACTTACGTTCTACGTGAGTTTGAAAGGCAGTATAAGGTGACTATCAATTCTAAAGAGATTGATACTACTCAACTTTTTACTGGAAGTTTTACTCATGAAAACATAGATTTAGCTTTAAAATCTATAACTTTACCTTTAAACATTACATACGTACAAAACAACAACAATATCGTATTAACTCGTGAGTAGAAAACTATTAGTTTTTCTTTTTTGCACTTTATTTTTCATTAACGCTTTCTCATTAAAAGCGCAAGTAAATACTAATGACTTATTGCCACTAATTGATGTTTTAGAAACACTCTCTAAGCGTTACAATGTTTCTTTCACATACATAGACAGAACAATTGAAGGTAAATCAACTTATTTACCTCCAAAGGATATTACGCTTTCTGATGCACTCAGTTTAATTGCAACCCAAACACAATTATCTTTTACAACATTAGAAGATGGCAATATCATTATTAGAACTTCTGTAAGCACTACTGAATTCAAAACTCAGTTATTAGAAGAAATATTAGTTACCAATTATCTTACCAAAGGTATTGCTTTAAAAAATGATGGTGTCACACAAATAAAACCTAATTCGTTTGGGATTTTACCTGGTTTAATTGAGCCAGATGTATTACAAACCATACAAGCACTTCCAGGAATCACAAGTGTTGATGAACGTGTATCAAACGTTAATGTTAGAGGAGGAACACATGACCAAAACTTAATTCTTTGGGATGGTATCAAAATGTATCAATCTGGACATTTTTTTGGTTTAGTATCTGCTTTTAACCCTTATTTAACCGAAGAGGTTTTGGTTTCTAAAAATGGTACAAGTGCTATTTATGGCGATGGTGTTTCTAGTATTATTGACATGCGTAGTTCTAACCATATTTCAAACAAAACGCAAAGTGGTATTGGCGCAAACTTAATTAGTGTAGATGGTTATACAAAAATTCCGTTTAGTGATAAAACAGAACTACAGTTATCTGCTCGTCGTTCTATTACAGACATTTTAACTACGCCTACCTACGACCAATACTTTGAACGTGTTTTCCAAGATACAGATTTAACCAATCAAAATAATACTAGTATATCTAAAAATGAGAGTTTTTATTTTTATGATGTATCTGCAAAATTATTGCATGATATTTCTGCAAAAGACAAACTGCGTTTTAACTTTTTAAATGTTTATAATACATTAAAATACCAAGAACAATCTACCATTAACAATATCGCAGAAGCCTTAAATAGTAATCTCACTCAACGAAATTTAGCTGTAAGTATAGATTATTTAAGAGCATGGTCAGATAAAGTAAATACTAATGCTCAAATTTATTTTTCTAATTACGATTTAAAAGCCACCAATTTTGATGTTATTAATAACCAACGTTTAATACAAGAAAATGAAGTTTACGAAAATGGATTAAGACTTCAAGTAAACTACAATATTGAAAACAATCTAACTTATCTAGGAGGTTATCAATTTAATGAAACTGGCATTAGTAACCTTGAAGATGTTAACAATCCTATTTTTAGACGTTATATAAAAGAAGTTATTAGATCACACGCTTTAATTAATGAGGTGAAATTTACCTCAAAATCAAAAAACACTAGCGCCCGAATTGGTTTAAGAGCCAACTATTTTGAGAAGTTTTCAGAGTTTTTAATGGAGCCTAGAATTAGCTTCAATCAAAAGTTTTTAAACAATTTTAGAGTAGAGCTTTTAGCTGAAGTTAAAAGTCAAACCACCTCTCAAGTTATTGATTTACAAAACGATTTTTTAGGTGTAGAAAAGCGTCGATGGGTTTTAGCAAACAATGACAATATTCCTATTATAAAAAGTAGGCAAGCATCATTAGGGATACACTACAAAAAAAACAATTTAATCCTTAGTGTAGAAGCTTATACTAAAGATGTTGATGGTATTAGCACAAGAAGTCAAGGGTTCCAAAACCAATATCAATATGTAAATACTATTGGTAGTTATAATGTTAAAGGTCTTGATTTTTTAATAAATAAACAGTTCGACAATTTTAGTACATGGTTAAGTTATAGCTTTAGTAAAAATGATTACACTTTTAAAGACTTAAACTTTAATGAACCATTCCCTAATAATTTAGATGTTAGACATACAGCAACATTTGCAGGTACATATACTTACAAAGGGTTTAAATTAGCATTGGGAGCTAACTGGCGTACAGGGAAGCCATTTACTGGTGTTAATGAGAATATGCCGTTGCAAAACCCATCATTAATAAATTATGACACTCCAAATGGTGAAAATATAGATGATTATATCCGTACAGATATATCTACAACTTACAACTTTAATTTTAGTAAAAAAGTAACTGCAACTGCTGGATTTTCTCTATGGAATGTTTTAAACAGGAAGAACATTATAAACACCTATTACATTATTGATGATAATAATTCAATCTCTAAAGTTGAAAACACCTCATTAGGTATAACTCCTAATTTTAGTTTTAGAGTTAATTTTTAATTTACCTTCTAAAAAAGGTAGATTAATGATAAAACTGTATCTTTATTGTAATGAATTCCGTAAAGCTCATACATAAATGGTTATTTGCAGCTAGTGTATTGTTTAGCCTTGTTACTTACCAAGGTCACGCTAACACCTCTGCCTATTTTAGCAATCAAATTGCTTTGGTTGTTACAAATTCAAGCTCAACTTCCAGCCATTACAATTATTACTTAAAAACTAAAGCAAGCTGTATTAATAGCAGCTTATTATTACAATTTCATTTTGAAGGTTTATTACATGCTTCGCAAACTAACATTAATACACATTTTAAAAAACAAATAACTTTAATTAAAAATTTCCCACAGCAGTTAATACAATATAAAACACTAAAATCTACCAAATGTAAAACTGCAACACACCTTTTTCTAGGTTAACATTATTTAAGCAAGCAATGAGCTTGCCTCCTTTTTAGTTTAACCTAAACATTAATTTATGACATTTAAAAGATTAATGCGCCTTATTATTTTGGCGTTTATAATTGCATTTGCAAGTATATTGCCTATGCCAATTACATTTTATAGAAAAGACCATTTACCGAAAAACTTAATTGAACATGTTGAAAACATTGAAGAAGAAGACGATGAAAACGATGTAAAAGAATTGTTTTAAATTAAGTAAATATGTATTTCTACAAAAGAGTTTATTAGAATCACAACTACTAACAATACTCAAAAAAAAAGCCTCCAGAAATCTGGAGGCTTTTTTATAGTTTTTGCAATTAACTACCTTACATAGTCTTCTCTCGCTTCAAAATTATTTTTAAGATGTTCTATATTTAAGTACCACTCTGCAAATGTTTCAGGTTCGCTATACTTATCAATATGTGTTGGCATAATATGCTCTATGTTACTTTTATACTCAGTTACAATAGCATTAAATCGTGTTGAACTTAGTACTCCTGAATTCATTAAACTTTGAAAACGTGCGTCATACGTTTCTTTAAATTCTGGATTAGCATACATAATATTAAATAAATCTGTAATTGGATTTTGAGTAGGGTGATTGATAAAAGACATAGGCGAACTGTCAATATTTTGGGTTGCCACTAAATCTAAATCAAATAAAACAAACCTAAAAGGCCCATCATTAACCGCAAAAAAGCGTACGTTATTTTTTGGCCAATCTCTATTCCCAATATAAGATTCGAAAATCATGTAGTCAATAAAATTATCTACATCAATTTCATTACTTACGTAGTTATAATCACCATTTGCAATAGCAGCAATAAAGTTGTCTATTTTATCAAAATCACCATCTTTCTTTTCTACCATTCCGCCTTCAATAATTTTTGCTAATGTAATGTCGCTTTTACTCACACCATACAATCTAGACATACCATTGGTATTTGACTCAGTTCTCATATTCATAACTCCTAAAAAGGTGTTATTTACAAAAACAACAGTTTGTTCAGCATACATTAAATCAAGATTTAAACCAGCTTCAATTGCTAACTTGGTATAACTCATATCTTTTAACATTGTATGTTCAAAATCGTTTCCTGAGTTCCTAAACCTAAAAGCTTTCACTTTATCTAATGAATGGAAAGGTAAATTTTCAGGATCAATAAGTTTACGATCTTCATTATTGTATGTATCGTCAAACTTAACACCTAATGTCTTTAACGGAAATGCAGCGCTAAACGTTCCTTTTATTTGCACTTCAATCACTTCGTTTTCAATTAAAACCTCACCATCTTTATACAAATTTAAAGTACCTTCTATTTCAATATCCTCTTCATAATTAGCATACATTTCATCAAACTCAGCTTGATTTACAATAATATTTGCAACCTTTAAATTGGTATCAATATTTTCAGGAGTTAAGCTTTTATAATCTTGTACATTACCTTTAACATCATCATCATAACTTGTACATCCAAATACAATAGTTACTATTAATAAGCTATATATAAATTGTTTCATGGTTTTAGTCTTTTTTAGTCTTAGTTACTTTTCCTAATTTATAAATCACACCTAAGTACATTCCGTTTCTAGGACTACTAACTGTATATACATCCGGTGTACTATTAAGCATCCAATTAGTATAAAACGAAAACTGTAGTTTTTGGTTATAGACATATATTAATTTGGTAAGCAAATCATACCTTAAATTATCTTCACGTTTAAAGTCAATTTCATCAAAATCCTTATTATTTTCAATACTTGCTCCAACATTAAGCCTCCAAGTATCATCAATCTTATAACCAAGATATAAAGGCAATTGTATTTTTAAACTATTTGAAGTAAACTCAAGCGTTTCAATTTCCCTATTAGCTCTATTGTATTTACCATACAAACCTGTTTCTAAATAAAGTTTTTCGTTAAGTGTTTTCAAATAATTTACTCCTAAACGAATACCAAATGCATTAGCTGGTTCTAAATTTTCATTGTTCAACATCATGTCGGTTTGAAAGGCATAACCTAGATCTACCTCAACTTGAAATTCACTTTGAGAAAAAGTGAACATAGTACTCATTAAAAAGAGTAACAAACTTATTTTTTTCATTAACTGATTGATTTATTCGTGCCAAAAATCTTACTTTTTTTTGAACTAATAAAAAGTTTCATATTAAATTATTGTTAGTTGGTATATACACATTTTACTTATTGACAAAAAACATCAAAAACACTAACTTAGTTTCTCTAATTCATTACTTATCAAAATATCATGAAAAAAATAATAATACATTTTTTAATAGTAGCTATATGCAGTATTCCTTTTAATCAAGCAAACTCGCAAACTGAAAAACCAAACAATGACTTTATTGGACAATGGAAAACTGAAGATTCTTCCGTAAAAATGGTCATTTTCAAGGATAAAGATGGTTTATTTCAAATAGTAGCTTGGGATGCTAGCGATGGTGAAGAATTGGTAATTGAAGAATTTAGCTTTGATGATAAGGTCTTAAAAACAAAAGAAAAAATGCCTTCGACTGATTGGGAAACTTATAACACATATATCTTGGTAGATGAAAATAAAATTAAAAACATTATTAATGGTGATGGTAATGGCGCTATTATTTACCTCATTAGAATGAAATAAAAATTGAAACTAAACAAAAATACCTCCAGAAATCTGGAGGTATTTTTAATAGCTCTATTTTCTTAATCGCTTTCTAATATAAAAGAATGCTATAGTTGCTAATATTACAATTGGCCATAAGTGGATTATACCTAAAACAATACCTTCAATAATATTCCATCCAAAACCAAAACCTTCTTTACTTTTCGAGAAAAATGTTTTAGAGTAACTCTCTGGTTCTTCTTTATATTCAACCGTTTCGTACAAGTCTATTTGTATAGTGCTATAAGCTACTTTATTAGTTAAATATTTTAAACGCCCTTGAGCCGATTCTATTTCTTCTTGAATAATACGTAGCTTTTCTTCGGTAGCTAAAATGTCCTCAACAGTTTTTGCATTTTTACGCAAAATAGATTCATAGCGTTGCTTTACTTCTAACTTAGTTTTTAAGCGTGTATTTAAATCTACATACTCTTCACTTACATCTTTAGTGGTTATATTTTCGTACTCCACAAATTCTACCACACCATTAACAGAATCCATAAGCACATCAAAATACTCTTGAGGCACTTTAATTGTAAATCTATTTTCTATGCTATATAAATTATTCTCGAAACGTAAATCGGAAATATAAGCTTTGTACTTTCCTGCAAACAGTTTTATTTTATGAGTTGCTAATTTTACATTTCTTACTTTATACCTTGCACTAGCAGATTTAATAATTTTTAAATCTTTAGGCATTTTAATACTTGTATTAGTAGATAAAGCAACATCATCGTTTACATTTTCTGGAGCGAAAGCATTATATTCGTCAGTAACCTTTACATCTTCTAAAGCATAAGCTTCGCTTTTCATTGATTGATTACAAGACATTATAACGATGCTTAAGAAAGTAAATACACTAATTTTTAATACGGAATTGAATTGTTTTGCGTTCATAATTTTATATTTTTAAGAATTACATGAGCAAACCTATAGTCTATTGTTGTGTATGCTTTGAAAAGCTCTTGTAATACTTTTGTAAACTATTTTACAATCACATTTTCAACTGTATATCAATTAGATACAAGTAATTTGACAAACACAGAAAAACATTTATTTTCTACTTTAAAACAAGCTGTTGCCACTACATTTTTACAAAATTATAGTGCTCCTACTGCTATTGAAGATTGGAAAGGAGAAATAATTACTGCGTTTCAAGAAGACTTATTTAGTAAGGTTAAAGCTAAAGTAAGCGAAAAATGGTTTTACACCTATTTTAAAAATGACACCGAAAAACTACCACGTATTGACATATTAAATTTACTAAGCGTCTATGTTGGTTTTGATAATTGGGAAGCATTTAAGGCAGCTCACAGCAATGCTAAAACACCTTCTAAAAAAGGAAGTATTCCAAAAGTTATCGCTTTAATAATTGTATTAACAATGTTATTTGTTGTCACAAAACTATTTTCTAAAAACGAGTTCCATTTTTGTTTTGTTGACGAAGACAAAGGAGAAGCTATTACTAATATTGCATTAGATATTAAGGTATTTATAGAAAATGAATCGCCTTTATTTTTTAAAACCGATAGTTTAGGATGTTTTAATTACACGACAAAAGACGATAGAATTAAATTTGTAGTACAATCACCTTATCATAAAACAGATACTATTATTAGACATATTGATGCCAATAGCAATCAAACTGTAAAACTAAAAACAGATGATTATGCACTTATGTTAGATTACTATACTAATGGCAAAATAAAGGACTGGAAAAAGCGCAAACAACAACTGCAAAATTTAATTGCAGACAATGCACAGATTTACCAACTGTTTCCAAATAATATTGGTGTAGAAATTTACTCAAAAGATGATTTTATTAGAACACTTACCATACCAACACAAAGTTTAAAGCACATTAAAATACTTGGTAAACATTATAGTAACGGAAAGATTGTAAAACTTAAATTTATGATAGAATGAAAAAACTAGGATACATATTAAATTTTATGATTTTGGCTTCATGTATGAATAGTGCTAATGAAGCAGAAATGAAAAGTATTGAACCTGTTTTTGCAACTGAAAGTATGGACAATGATGACTTTTTTAGTTATACAGCTTCAGATTTTAATAACACGCAATTGGCAGCTCAAAAACTACAAGAGTACTACGATTTGTCGTTACTAAAACAGCAGCATCCTGAGTTTGAAAACGATATTAAACTACAACTTGAAAATTTAGGAGAACTAACATTAAACTTACCAAAAACTGCAAGATCAATTAACATTGATAGTGTTACTGAATTGAGCAAAGAAACCTTAACTGATTCTACAAAACGTATTGTTTTAAAATACACCTCAAACTCCGATCGTGGTAAAACAACTGATACCATTTCTGCTATAATAAAAACCAAAACTATTACAGTAGATAACCAACCCATTACTACTACAAAATTAAAGTTTAAAGAGCATTAAATTACGAAAGAATTTTCTTCTTGTTTAAATTAAAACTCACGATATTAGCTAACTAAATTGCTATAAAAACAACCTACATTTATGCGTTACATTTTTGGACTTCTACTCATTACGCTTTTTAGTACTAATATGCTTTATGCACAACCACAAAAAGGAAGATTTATTGATGCTTCAATTGGGTTTGGTATAAGTATTCCTTCGGATGATATTGATATTGAAGGCTCTGGTTTTTATGCGCAGGCAGAATATGTATTCGCTATAAAAAAATGGTTTGGTGTACGTCCTTATGCTGGTGTTATTTTTACATCACCAACAGAATCGGAAAATCCTTCATTATCAGAATATCGTGTATCATCTGATGCTTTAATGCTAGGTGGTAAAGCACGTGTATGTGCTCCAATACCTTGGTTTGCTCCTTATTTTGAAGTTGGCTTAGGCGCTTCCTTTGGTAAGTTTGAAACCTATACTCCTTTTGACAATATAGAAAAGAAAGGCGTTTTAATGCATATACCTTTAACTTTTGGTGTTGCTTTAGGTAAAAAACACAATGTAGAAATTGCCTTTTCATATTATTACCATCCAACTGCAAGTCAAGTAAATGGTGCCGCAGCTATTGGTATGAGTTTTCCTTTAAACTAAAGAAAAGACATCAAATATGCTTATAAAAATTGTTTTGCTACATTTATAAAATGAATGGATTAGACTATAGCATATCATTAAGAGAAAAAGGTCTTACTTCTAACCAAATAAAAGAAAAGATGAGAGCGAAAGGATTTGAGGAATCTCAAATTCAATTTTACTTAAAAAAATCTGATGAAATACATCTAGATAATCTGATTCACAATAGAAAACCTAAATCTGCTAAAAAAATAAAAAATGGTTTAAAAATGGCTGCTTTATTGTTTAGCTTTTTTCTTCTGTATTTAGTGTTTTTCGGTTATGCCACAATTGGTTTATTAGGCCTCTTTTTTATATGGAGCTTAATTCGCTATGGTTCTTATAGAAAATAAAGGTTATTATGATAAAGATTACTGTATTTTGAAAATCAAGAAAAATATATTTGAACCTCATTTTGAAAAACTAGCTTTAGAAGAGGGAATTGAAGTAGAAAAGAAATATGAATCTGCGAGTTCTAAGTTAATTACTTTTTTAGATATGGCTGACTATAATGACGATTTAAGAGTAAAGTCATTAAGCTTAAAGATTCCATATAAAAATAACATTATTTGTGTTCACTATGAAGTTGGTGATATTAAATTAGGAACAATAGAATCTGCTTTTTCTGAAATAAATAAATTACCACAATTTGATATAACAACAAGAAGCCATTTTAAACGATTAATCTTTAGAAATAAAAATATTCTAAAAGTAAATTCAAAAAAAGAAAAGTTTAAAAAACGCCTAGAAAAATTACTTTCAGAAACTGAGTTAGAATTAATAGCACGTAAAACATTGTTTTTACCAGAAACAAAAAGTATTAATTATAATATAAAGACTGAATTTTCATTATCTTTTGATGATAATCTTGAAGTGTTAATGCCTTTAATTAGCTTTTACAAGTCATTAATTGATTGGTCAAAAGAATAAGATTTATTTCTACGTATTGATTTTTTGTTGTGAAAACGCTAACTTCGTTTAACACTATATATAAATCATTAAAACGAGTTCATTTAAGCTCGTTAGTTACAATAGTTTAAATGATGAAAACATTTTTCTCTATATTATTTCTATTAATCAATTTAACCTGTATTTCTCAAACCATTCAAGATCGAGAAAGAATTGAGAAGGATTTTAAAGCCAAAGGTGATTTAGATTTGGTATTATTCAGACTAGACTCAATAGAAATAAAATCGAACTACTTGAGAGAAAATAATGTTTCATATGAAATCCTCAGATTTAAGATTTCGGGAATTGATAATGACGGAAAAATTATTTTTCATTCAATTTCTTGGAGTAACAAAATTCCAACTGAATTTAAACAAAAAATTACAAAATGTAACGAATGTAAAAGCATTAAAATAGATGAAGTAACAATTAGTTGGTTTACTGGAACAAATACTCTGACGTTAGAAAAGATTTGGAAAATAGAATAACTAAGGTAGTCAACAACACCTATAATTCAACGTGGTAGATTAACATAAAAAACCTCCAAATAATAATAATTTGGAGGTTTTTAATTTAATTCACGTTAATAGCGTCGTGCACCTAAGGTGTTGTACTTGATACTTGCAGCATCTTTCCGTTATAATATTTATGTCCATTTAATGAAAAATTGGCAATATATATAGCCATTTCTTGTGCAGTCGTTGGTGCTTGGTAACCAGGAAATGCTTCTTCTAACATTTCGGTTTGTACAGCTCCTAAGGCTAATACATTAAATGCAATTCCAGATGCTTTATATTCTTCGGCTAACAACTCTGTTAATGTAATTACAGCTCCTTTACTAGAACTATAAGCCGCTAATCCTGGGAATTTCATACTACCTTGTACACCTCCCATAGAACTAATAGTAACCACATGACTTTTAGCTTTCATAAAAGGCACCATAACTCTTGTTAACTCAGCCACTCCAAATACATTGGTTCTATAAACGTATTCAAAATCTGCCATGGTAGTTTCGTTAAAAGGCCTGTTTAAAAGTGTACCTGCATTATTAATTAATACATCTACTTGTTTCCAATTGTCTTCAACAAAAGCAGTTACTTTTTTATAATCTTCGGCATTACTTAAATCAAATGCCATAGAAGTAATATTATCGAAATTTAAATTACTTACTGGTTGTGCATTTCTAGATAATGCCAACACATTATGACCTTGACTAGCAAAAAGATGCACTAGCTCAAAACCAATACCTCTACTGGTTCCTGTTATAATTATATTTTTACTCTGCTGCTTGCTCATGCATTTGTATTTCTCTAGTTTCAGAATTTGTTATAGCTTCCATAGCAGGAGTTAACTTATTAATTAAGTTAGCCATAAATTCAAAATTCATTAATTCGGTTTCATCATCCACATGGTGATAATAATCAAAGTTAGACATATCACAAGATGATAATGTATGACATGGTAAATTAAACTCTTTATAAAATGGATAATTATCCGAACGCTTAAACAAACTATACTTTTTTGCTACCTCTGATTCACCTACAATATTTGAATTTGTATAAGCATTAATTTTTTCGGCCATATTAGACAACTCAAAACCTGTTGCTAGTACCTCATAGCCTCTATTATCAGTAAACGGTACACCAATCATTTCAAAGTTCACCATAGTATAAAGGTTTAGATTTTCTTCCTTTAACCTTTTAGCTAAATGACTTGAACCTAGTAATCCTCTTTCTTCTGCAGTAAATAATGCAAACATTACACTACGCTTATTACTCTTTTTTGTTGCAAAATATTTAGCCATTGCTAATACAGCAGCAGTTCCTGTAGCGTTATCATTTGCGCCATTTCCAATAGAATCGTTTCCAACCTTTCTACCAAACCCAATATGGTCATAGTGGGCTCCAATTATAACCACCTCATCTTTTAACTTATCATCATTACCTTCAACAAATCCAACAACATTAAAAGCATCCAAACTATCTACTTTAAAATTATCACGATACTCATTAAAGTATGGCTTAGCACCATATTCTACGAATCTATCTTCAATAAATTTAGCAGCAGACTCAATACCTTCTGTTCCAGTATCACGTCCTTTAAGTTCATCAGAAGCTAAAAAAGATACAGCTTCTTTTAATTCGTTACTTGTAATGGTTACTTCTTTTACTTTCTTAGTTTCAGATTTGTCTTTTTTACAGCTTAACACTAATAATAAGACTACTAATGGGAATATTTTTTTCATAAAGAATTTTGTTTGGGACTAAGATATAAAATCCTCGTATTCCATCATACAATTTATCTTCTATACATAAAAAAAGCCATTACAAATTGTAATGGCTTTTGTTTATTATATAAATCTCTGCACTTATACTAACATAGTTACAGGGTTTTCAATATATCCTTTTAAAGTTTGTAAAAACTGTGCTCCTGTAGCACCATCAACAGTTCTATGGTCACAAGCCATACATAACTTCATGGTATTTCCAGGTACTACTTGTCCGTTTTTAACAACTGGTTTTTGTACAATTGCTCCAACAGATAAAATTGCTGAATTTGGCTGATTGATAATAGATGTAAAACTTTCTATACCAAACATACCTAAATTAGAAATAGTAAATGTACTTCCTTCCATTTCGTCTAACGATAATTTCTTATCTCTAGCTCGAACAGCGTAATCTTTTACAGCAGCATTAATTTGTGGTAATGATTGCTCGTTAGCAAATCTAACCACTGGTACTACTAAACCATCTGGTACTGCAACAGCCACACCAATATGTACATGGTTATTTAATTTCATTCTGTCATCAAACCACTGAGAATTTACTTGTGGATGCTGACGTAATGCCAAAGCACATGCTTTAACAATCATATCGTTAAATGAAATTTTTGTATCAGGTAAAGAGTTATACTGAGTTCTAAATGCAATAGCATTGTCCATATCAAACTCCACATTTAAGTAATAATGTGGTGCTGTAAACTTAGATTTAGCTAAGTTTTTAGCAATAGCCTTACGCATATTAGAGTTTTTAACCTCATCAAAGTCTTCTTGACCTGTAGGTACAAACTTAGCAACAGAAGCAGATGATACAGCAGCTGGTGTAAAGTTTTCAATATCTCTTTTTATAATTCGTCCATTTTCTCCAGAACCTTGTACTTGTGATAAGTTAATTCCTTTTTCTTCAGCCATTTTCTTAGCTAAAGGTGATATAAACACACGTCCTGTTGATGTATTTACAACTGGCACAGGTGCTTCTACCTTAGTTTCTTTTTTAGGAGCAGCTTTTGGTGCTTCTTGTTTAGGAGCTTCTACTGATTGAGCAGTTTCAATTGAAAAGTTAGCAGCTACATTTGAAACATCAGTTCCAGCAGGACCAATAATTGCTAATAGGTCATCAACTTTAGCAGTTTCTCCTTCTTGTAAACCAACATATAATAAAGTTCCAGCATTGAAAGACTCAAACTCCATTGTTGCCTTATCTGTTTCTATTTCAGCAAGGATATCACCTTCTTCAACAACGTCACCAACTTGTTTTAACCAAGTAGCAACCGTACCTTCTTCCATAGTATCACTTAAACGTGGCATTGTTACTACAACTACACCTTCAGGAATTGCTACAGATTCTTGTGTAGGTTTTGATGCTTCAACTGGTGCTTCAACATTTTCTTGAGCAGGTGCTTCTTGGGTTGCTCCATTTAACAATCCAGAAATATCTTCTCCTTCATTTCCAATAATTGCTAAAAGTTCATCTACCTTAGTAGTTTCACCTTCTTGCACTCCAATATGCAGTAAAGTACCTTCATGAAATGATTCAAATTCCATGGTAGCCTTATCTGTTTCTATTTCTGCTAAAATATCGCCTTCTTCAACTTTATCGCCAACTTGTTTTAACCAAGCAGCAACCGTTCCTTCTTCCATTGTGTCACTCAAACGAGGCATTGTGATTATTTCTGCCATAGCTTATAATTTATGTGGTAAAAATGGATAATCTTCTTGTTCGTAAACTGCATCATACATCACGTTCTTTTCTGGCCAAGGTGAGTTTTCTGCAAATTCTTCACATTCTTTCACTAAATCTTTAACACGCTTATCCATTACAGCAATGTCATCTTCAGAAGCATAGTTATTTTCAAGAATGATATCTTTTACTTGTGTAATAGGATCAATTTTCTTGTACTCTTCTACTTCTTCTTTAGTTCTATAGTGTTGCGCATCACTCATAGAGTGCCCTCTATAACGATACGTTTTCATTTCTAAAAATGTTGGTCCATCACCACGACGAGCTCTTTGAATAGCTTCATCGAAAGCTTCAGCAACCTTTATTGGATTCATTCCATCAACTGGACCACAAGGCATTTCATATCCTAAACCTAGTTTCCAAACATCGGTATGGTTTGCTGTACGCTCTACCGAAGTTCCCATAGCATAACCATTGTTTTCACAAACAAAAACTACTGGTAATTTCCAGTTCATAGCCATGTTAAACGTTTCGTGTAAAGATCCTTGTCTAGCAGCACCATCACCAAAATAACATAATGTTACACCTCCAGTTTCATTATACTTATCTCCAAATGCCATTCCAGCACCTAAAGGAATTTGTCCACCTACAATACCATGACCTCCATAAAAACCATGTTCTTTAGAAAAGATATGCATAGAACCTCCTAGTCCTTGAGATGTCCCTGTAGCTTTACCATAAAGCTCAGCCATCACACGACGAGGGTCTACTCCCATTCCAATTGGTTGTACGTGATTACGGTAAGCAGTAATCATTTTATCTTTAGATAAATCCATAGCATGTAAAGCACCTGCTAATACTGCTTCTTGACCATTATATAAGTGAAGAAATCCTCTTACCTTTTGTTGAATATAAACTGCAGCAAGTTTGTCTTCAAACTTTCTCCAGAATAACATGTCTTCATACCATTTAAGATACGTTTCTTTAGTTATCTTTTGCATGTACTAGTTTCGTTTTAGTTTAGCGAACTACAAAAGTAACACTTTGCGTGATATTGCAAAAAGACTAAGGCTTAATTTTTTTCCGAAAACGTTATAGAACCGATTTATCGAAAACTAAAGGCAATAAATTAGCTAATGAACTGGATTTAACAACTTTTCCAGTTTCTCCCATAAAATAAATCTCGATAGCTTCTTTTTGCTTTACTTCATACTCAACAATAGCTTGCCTACATGCACCACATGGAGGAATTGGACTTGTTGTTGGGTTTATTCTTGAACCAGCAATAATAGCCATTCTTACTATTTTTTGATTTGGACACTTAGCTCCAGCATAATAAATGGCTGTACGCTCTGCACACAAACCAGAAGGATAAGATGCATTTTCTTGGTTACTACCATAAATAATTTCACCATTTTCTAATAATAATGCAGCACCTACACTAAACTTAGAATATGGCGCATATGCTTTATCTCTAGCTATTGATGCTTGTTCCATTAAATGTTGAACATCTTGAGGTATTTCGTTTAAGGAATCATAGACATAAAGTGTAGATTCTATTTTTACTTCCTTCATTATGAAATGTATTTAGACAAAAAAACTATTGTAAAAATACAATAGTTTTTGTGCTTATTAAACTTTGTTAATCTTAATATTCGCTATACTCGCCATCGCCAAAATTAAACGTCAATGAAAAACGCAATGTATTTTCTAATGGACTTTGCACTTTTGATGCAGAGAATAAGTAAGATAAATCTATATTAATCGTTGTGTATTTAAATCCTGCTCCTAAAGCAAAAAACTTTCTTGCTCCTTTTTCTTCAGATTCGTTAAAATAACCTGCTCTAAAAGCAAAAGAGTCTTGATATAAATATTCTGCTCCTAATGCCCAAGTAAACTCTTTTAACTCTTCACTAAAACCTCCAGGTGCATCACCAAAAGATTGGAAAACTCCAGAAATAAAACTAACATCTGTAGATTGCCCTTCAATGATAACATCATCTGTTTCACTAATAATTGTTTCTGGATTCTCATCAGATGGATCAAAAGTTCCATTACCATTTAAGTCATTAAACTCTCTTTCCACTCCAAGAATTGGAGGAGTTGGCACAAGTAATTTAGTAACCTCTGCTGTAACATTTACACGGTTATAGTCATCAAAAATAAAATCGAATCCTCCACCAAGTCTTAAGTTAGTTGGCAAAAAGTTTTCTCTACCAGCATCATCATACTTAATTTTTGGCCCTAAATTTTGTATTGCAAAACCAGCTCTCCAACGACCATTAAAATCATTATAGGCTTCTTCTTCACTTTGGTAAAAACCTGCAATATCTACCCCAAAAGAACCTGCTGCACTAGCATTTTGATCAACGGCTTGAATTCTTAAATCTGAACGTAAATAACGTAAAGCTACTGCCATAGAAAACTGATCTGCTAAACGTAAAGAGTAAGACGCATCAATAGTTAACTCGTTTGGCGATTCTAAAAGAGGTGTTGAAAATTCATCTTGTACAATTTCAATTTCACCTAAACTAAAATACTTGAAACTCGCTGCAAAAGCACTACGCTCGTTTATCCTATTAAAATAAGTAACATTACCTAAAAAGATATCGTTTACTAATTTACTTAAGTAAGGTGTATAACTAACTCCTATTCCAGATTTAGTTTCGGAAAATGCATATTTGGCTGGGTTCCATTGTTGCGAATATGCATCAACAGATGTAGCTACTCCTATGTCTCCCATTCCTGCTGCTCTAGCATCTGATGCAATTAAAAGAAATGGCACACCAGTTGTTATTACTCTACTATCGTTTGAATATGGAATAACTTCTGTTGCTGTTTGCGCATTAACTTTCGCGAAAAAACCTATTGTTATTAGGGCTAAAATATAGTTTTTCATATGTAAGAATTAAATTAAATTAAAACTCATTGAGCGTTAATTTATTAAGCAAATATAAATTATTATTATAGTATTACAAGTTTTTGAATCTTTTCAACACGCTTATTTAGATGATTTGACCGAACTATCAGTTTATATACATAAACACCCTTTCCTATTTTATCTCCAAAATCGTCTCTTCCATCCCAAACAATGTCTCTAGATGTTGAACTTGCATTTTTATTTCCTGCTCCTGTTTGACCATTAATTGTCTTTATTAATTTACCAGAAACTGTGAATATTTGTACTGAAACGTCTAAAACATCTGAACTATTGTGATTGAACCAAAATTCAGTATAATTAACAAATGGGTTAGGATAATTTAGTACGTTTTTAATTACTAAACTTTCATCCTTATCATATACCATAAATTGTATTTCTTGGGTAGATGAGTTATTATAAACATCCCAAGCTTTAAATGTCAATGTATGAAGACCAGGTTCTAACTCTCTAAAAGGATACGTTACTGTTCCTCTTTGGTAATCATCAACTTCTGTTTGATAATAATCATTCAATTTATATGGATTAGACTCGTCTCCATCTAGAATAGCTATTATATCATGACCAATACCACTAGCAGTATTTATTCCATTTTCATCGTACAACTTTGCTAATAATGAAGGCTCTTCATTTGTAATCCCTCCAGACACAAAGTTTTCGTCGTTCATATACAAACTTATGGTTGGACCAATATTATCTTCTTCAGCATTTTCATTTATCCCTCCAATTTTCACATCATAATTTGCGCCAGCATTATCGCCTAATGGACTTTCTGTTTTTGCATATAAACTTATTTTTCCATTACCCACTGGAATACCAATATCTCTAGGTACAATAAAATCAAAATTAAATTGTCCATTAGTAATAGTAGCTTGACCTCTAAAAATTATCTCTCCAAGCGTTGTATAATCTAGTATAATCAACTCATTATTTTCTTGTATTCCGTCATTACCTAAAGTAGAACGCTCAATTTCTTTATCATAAATTGTAGCTGTTAACACTCCATTATAATTAGTCAGTACATTTCCTGAGGCATCCACTACTTCTCCTTCTATTTCTGCTCTACTTAAAGCTTCTAGCACATCTGTATTTGTTCCTACAGGTTCATCATTAATTTTTGTAACTCTAATATCTGGTTTAGGGAATGCTAATTTTAATGCTGGATCTCCAATAAAAAACACTAATCTTCTTTGATCTATATCGTCAATAATTGGATCATTTTTTGTTAACCTCAATGCTTCAGCCATACTTGGATAATCATTAGAACCAAATGCAAATAAATACTTTTCTAGCGCTTGATTAAATGCTACACCAACACTTACAAATATTCGTCTAGTTGTAGTAATTAATCCAATAGCACCTCCATCTTTATTCCAAAAAAGATACTCTCCAGCTGTTGGCCTTAAAGGATTGTCAAATTTAGTATACTCACAAGTTACAGTTACAAAACAATTAAGTTTGCATTCATTTTTTAATTCCTGAGCATTGATTTTATCAAAAAGACGTTCCCTAGCAAGCCCATCTTCCCCTCCATGTCCAAAATAATTAATTACTAAGGCACCAACTTCAATGGCATCAAATATTGCTTTATTAACATCGGGATAACGAGTACCTCCTGCTGTTGACTCCTGTAAAAAAGAATCAGCATGTACCTTAGTTACATTAATAAATGGCTTTTCTTCGGTTACTAAATCTCCTATTTCATCAGTAGTCTCTTGAAGTATATTTTCCCAAGACTCATCAACATCGTCAGAAACAACAACAAAATTATTTCTCCATGCTCCATAAGTCTCAGTTTGATAATAAGATTCAACCTTATCAACCATTTCTTTTGCTCGTTGTGGGGTTTCTGCTAAAATTCTTCCTACAGCAATATCAAGTTTATCAGAATTAGACATTTCACCTTCATTATCATCCATCATTCCAAAGAAATCATCTGAAATATAAGATCCAGACAAACTAAAGCTACTTAAAGAGTGCCAGGACGGAACAATATTGGTATTTCCAGAAATCCTGTCTTTATAATCAAAAGAAGCATCTCCAAACAAGCACAAGTACTTCAACCTATAAGCATCAGAACTGGCGTTTTGATATACATATCTAACAAAGTTTCTGATAGCAGATATATCTTGACTACCTGAACTAAATTCTTGATAAATATCTTTTAATAAATATACTTTTGTATTTAAGTTATTATAAGTTCTATTAATCTCGGCTAACCGTTCTGCTTGTGACAGCATATCTTCTCTAGCTATTATTAAATAATCAACATCCTCAAATTGCCCTTGGTTATTTAAAAACACTGTTCCCTTTATATCTTGATTAACTACAGAAGAATTAGATTCTCTTTTAGGTGCATAATAATCTGAAGGGTCAACAACTTGATAACTCTTCAATTCCCCCAAATTAGCTTTAAAACTAAATGTTGTATTTGAATCTTGATTATTATAGCTAGTAATATCATATTGGTTAGTTACATCCCAAACTTCTGAAACTGCAGAAGCATTACTTATATTGTATTGCACTATACCTGATTCAAAGGGTGTACTATTATGTTTGAATAAAAATTGATTTCCTAAATGCGTTAATGCTCTTTCAGCCTCAATAGAAATATAATCTAAATAACCAATTGCAGATGGGTTTCCGTTATTGTTATAATTTAAGTTAATTACAATTTCACCTGAACTTACAGCCAATTCACCATTAAATACGTCCTCATGCGCTAAAATTGGCTCATCAATTTCATCATAGAAAAAATTATCAACTTCAACATTATTAACTTTTAACAACATAGATGTTTGAGATTCGCCAACAGCTGCAGTATAAACTTTAAGCTTTATTGGTTCATTAGTAATTATATTTGGAAAACTAAAATTAAATGTCTGATCGTTCTCAAAATAGAATCGATCTCCAAACCATCTCCTACCTAATTTTGCTATATTATATTCATCATTTTCATAGAATTGATAGTCATGAAAAGTTTCTAAAATTAAATTAGGTTCAGCTTCAGGCTGAGAGGCTTCTTCAATCCTTTTGCCAAATCCTGAGTTTACATTTATATAATAGTAAGCTCTATCTGAATATAAATTAATATGTGTATTACTTTCTTGATTGTATCCGTTTGGTCCTACTGCATACATTAATATATAGTCATTAGAATTGAATACACCATCTTCTTCGCCTACAACCTTTACTGCATTTTCAACCATATCTAATTGAAAATTTGCATTATTTGCTAAAGGCAACATTTGACCTCCGTTTCCAAATACCCTTATACTCCTTGGATCTACATTATTTACGTTTACACCTAAATTTCGTAAAAAATTTCTAGACAACTTATACACTCCAGTAGTATCAACATAAAAACGATACCATTCTCCATTACTTAAAACTGAATTTGTAATTTCTTGACTATTTTGTCCATTTCGGCTAAAACTATTATTACTGTAATTAACAGAAAAACTATTTACTCTTTTAAATATTCCATTTTCTTTAATAATAGGACTAATCTCAACATAGCCTTTTTTATCATCTCTAGAAATAGCATTTTTAACCTTAAACATTAAAGTTTTAGGAATTGATTTTCTGTTTATATCCTTTAATTCACTTTCGCTAATATTGCTATAACTTACATTTGTAATTGTAGCAGTCCTTTCGTTAATTAATGAACTTATATCCCATTGAGCGACAAACATCAATCCAGTTTCAAAGTCATAATTAAAAGTTCCATTATCAAAATAAGGTACTTCTAACGTTTTTGACTCTGTTCCAATAGTTTTTGTACCATTCCAATTTATAGTAAATGTTTGCTGTTGAGAATAACTAAATAAAAATGATAAGGTAATTACTGAGAAAATAATCTTTTTCATAAAACACTAAACGTTGTTTTTATATGGATATTATAGTAATTTAAATTTTAGCCAAATTTACAATAATAAATTATCAATACTTGCGTTTTAGATAAACAAAATTCCATAATCAACGGTCAAAAAATCCGTTATTATGTTATAAAAACAGGATGAAATGCATTAATTTTTATTGCATTTTAGTAAAAAAAGCTTGTAATATTGGGTTTAATCACTATATTGCATCACCAAAAAAATAATCGACTTTACGAAAAACCGTATGGATATGAAAAACGTCACAACATTAAGGATAATGCTAGTTTTAGCACTTTCATTATCAATGTTTAGTTGTAAAAAATCTTCAAGCTCAAAAAACAGTTCAAGAGCTACAGGCTGGAAAATTAATGCTAAAGAAGGTGGATTTCAATACAATACAAACTTTAAAGAGCAAGAAACTGCTCCTGGTTTAGTATTTGTTGAAGGTGGAACTTTCACAATGGGAAAAGTTCAAGATGATGTTATGCATGATTGGAATAACTCTCCAAATCAACAACATGTTCAGTCATTTTACATGGATGAAACTGAGGTTACTAACGTTATGTATTTAGAGTATCTTGATTGGATTAAACGTGTTTATCCACCAGAAAACCCTGAATTTAAAGCTATTTATGATGGTGCTGTTCCAGACACATTAGTATGGAGAAACCGTTTAGGATATAGTGAAATGATGGTTGAAAACTATTTACGCCACCCAGGATATGCTGAATATCCAGTTGTTGGTGTAAGTTGGATTCAAGCTGTTGAATTTGCTAACTGGCGTTCAGATCGTGTTGCAGAAATGGGATTACAAGAGGCTGGTTACTTAAAAAGAGATTCTCATATTACTGATGTGAATTCTGATAGTAGTTTTAGTATTGACACATACATCAATTCTCCAACTGATACATATGGTGGAAATGAAGATGTATTAAAAGGAGGAAAAAGAAAAGCTCAAACAGATGCTGAAGGAAACGAAATAAACGTTTATGCTAATCGTGAAACTGGTGCTATCCAATTAAAATACAGACTACCAACTGAAGCAGAGTGGGAATACGCTGCATTAGGTTTAACAGAGTTAAGAAGCTACAATGTACATAGAGGTCGTAAAAAATACCCTTGGGATGGTCAATACACAAGGACAGGAAAACGTAAAGTTCGTGGTGACCAATTAGCTAACTTTAAGCAAGGTAAAGGTGATTACGGTGGAATTGCTGGATGGTCTGATGATGGTGCAGATATTACTGCTGAAGTGAAATCATACGAGCCAAATGATTATGGTTTATATGATATGGCTGGAAACGTTGCTGAATGGGTAGCTGATGTTTACAGACCAATTGTTGATGATGAGTTTAACGATTTTGGATACTATAGAGGTAATGTTTACACTAAGAATGCTATTAATGATGATGGTACTCTTAAAATTATTACTGCTGATGAAATTCAATACGACACACTTCCAAACGGAAAATTAATCGCTAGAGCTTTACCAGGACAAATTGCTAAAGTTGCTGTTGATGAAAACGAAACGTATTTAAGAACAAACTTTGATACTAGTGACAACAGAAACTATAGAGATGGTGACAAAAGATCTTCAAGATTCTTTGACGATTTTGATGATGAAGGTACAGATGCTAACCAAACAAGAAAAATGTATAACTCTCCAAAGCATAATGTTGAAACAGATTCTTCTGGAACGATGTTAAGAGAATATGACCAATCAAACTCAAGAACATCATTAATTAACGATGAAGTAAGAGTTTACAAAGGTGGTTCATGGAAAGATAGAGAGTATTGGTTAGATCCTGCTCAACGTAGATACTTCCCACAAGATATGGCAACTGACTACATTGGATTTAGATGTGCAATGTCAAGAGTTGGTTCAAAATCTAAAGGAGTTAAAAAGAAAAACTAAGGTTTTTAATCTTTAAAACATATAAGTCCTAACATATTTGTTAGGACTTTTTTATTACATTTATTTCATGAAAATAGATCAAATTCATAAGCTCTTTCTTGAGTGTTCGATTGTAGATACTGACACTAGAAAAATAAGTTTAAATTCTATGTTTTTTGCCTTGAAAGGCGAGAACTTTAATGCTAATAAATTTGCAAAAGACGCCTTAGACAAAGGTGCCAAATATGCAGTTGTAGATGAAAAAGAACATGTCTTAAGTAAAAATTATATACTCGTTGATGATGTATTACATACATTACAAAAGTTAGCTAACTACCATCGCAATTTTTTAGGCACAAAAATTATTGGATTAACAGGTAGTAACGGAAAAACAACTACAAAAGAGCTTATTAATGCTGTTTTAAGCCAACAATATAATACTAATGCCACAGTCGGTAACTTAAACAATCATATAGGAGTTCCTTTAACCTTGTTATCTCTTAGTAAAGAAACAGAAATAGGTATTGTAGAAATGGGTGCAAACCATCAAAAAGAAATTGAATTTTTATGTGATATTGCACAACCAGATTTTGGCTATATAACAAATTTTGGGAAAGCACATTTAGAAGGTTTTGGTGGTGTTGAAGGAGTCATAAAAGGAAAAAGTGAATTGTACACCTATTTACAAGACTGCAATAAACTCATATTTGTAAATAACAGTGATGCGATTCAAAAGGAGAAAACTAACGCCTATAACAAAACATATACTTTTGGAACAACACAGGACAGTGATTCAATTATTGAATTATTAAGCGCTGATCCTTTTGTGAAAATTAAGACAAATAACACTGCTATTAATAGCAATTTAATTGGTAGTTATAACTTTAACAATATTGCTATTGCAATAACAATAGGCAAATACTTCAATGTTTCACTAGACAATATTAAAAAAGGTATAGAAAATTATATACCTACCAACAATAGGTCACAAATAATAAACAAAAACACTAATAAAATTATACTTGATGCTTATAATGCTAATCCAACAAGTATGAAAGCTGCGTTAGACAATTTCACCAAGTTATCAGACACAAATAAAATTGCTGTTTTAGGAGATATGTTTGAATTAGGTAACTCTGCTAATGATGAACATAAATTTATAGCAGATTATGCTTCAAAATTAAACATCAATCACACATACTTAGTTGGTAAACATTTTTACGAAAACAAAATAGGAAAAGACAACCTTAGTTGCTTTAAGTCATTTGATGACCTTAAAGCGCATTTTGAAAATTCAGCAATAAGCAACACCACATTTTTAATAAAAGGCTCTAGAGGCATGGCTTTAGAGCGAATTCTAGAAATTATTTAATCTATAAATGAAAAAACACTTTTCTAAAGAGAATATTCCACTTATACTAAGTATCATTTTAGTTATTATTTCTCTGTTCTATTCAATTTTTGGAAACTATGCTTTAAATGCAAAACATTATGTTGGTTTTTCTTTAATACTAATGTCCTTTTTAACTTATTTCTATAATAAAAAGGTATATAGTATAGTTTTTACAATTTCCTTAACTCTTGGTCTTATTGGCTTAATAGATATTTTATTTATAGAATTTGCTATTACAATTATATTCATAAAAATAAACCTTGTATTTTTAATTTTATTAATTCTTTTTCTTGTCACTAATAAAGAGAAGCTAAACAAACTATTTCCCGAAAAGAATATCTGAAAATATTATATAAAAAAAGCCTTTCGTTTTCGAAAGGCTTTTTTTGTGGGCGCGAAGGGATTCGAACCCCTGACCCCTTGGGTGTAAACCAAGTGCTCTGAACCAACTGAGCTACGCGCCCTATTGAAAAGTTGTATAAAAAAACCTGAACTTAATCAGGCTTTGTGGGCGCGAAGGGATTCGAACCCCTGACCCCTTGGGTGTAAACCAAGTGCTCTGAACCAACTGAGCTACGCGCCCTTTTCAATAGGACTGCAAATATAGAGTAGTTTTTGAATTCTCAAAAGCTTTTTGGAAAAAAAATTAAATAATTTCGGCCACTACAAAAGTACTTCCTCCTACATAAATAAAGTCTTTTGAAGTCGCATTGCTTAAGGCTTCATTAAAAGCTTCATCTACTGATTTATACATATTACCAAACCTATTTTTTGCTTTAAAATAATCTAATACTACACTAGCATCTAAACCTCTGTATATACTCGGTTTACAAAAGTAATAAGTTGCCTTTTCTGGAAATAAGCTAATTATAGAGCTTAAATCTTTATCATTTACAAAACCTAAAACAATATGAAGCTTATCGAAGTTTTCTTGCTGTAACTGTTCCATTGTATAAGTAAGACCTTCTTTATTATGAGCTGTATCACAAACAACTTTAGGGTCATTTTGCAATACTTGCCAACGTCCTTTTAGGCTTGTATTTTTAATCACATTTTTAAGCCCTCCTATCAAATAATTATTGGAAACTTTAAACTTCTTCAAACTATTTAAAACAGCTATAGTTTGCACAACAGTTTTAGCATTGTTTTTTTGATAACTTCCCAACAAATCTGTTGCATAATCCTTAAGAATTAAGTCATCAGCATAAGATATTTCTGCGCTATTGTTGTTAGCCATTTTGTTAAAAATAGCTGTTGTTTCTTTTTGTGTCTCTCCAATTACAACAGGAACATCTTTTTTAATAATTCCAGCTTTTTCTTTTGCTATTTTTTCTATAGTATCACCTAAAAACTGTGTGTGGTCTAATCCTATATTTGTAATTACTGAAACTTCTGGTGTTATAATATTTGTTGAATCTAATCGTCCTCCTAATCCAACTTCAATTATAGCTATATCAACTTTTTGTTTTGAAAAATAATCAAATGCCAAACCAACAGTCATTTCAAAAAAAGACAATGAATGTTTTTCAAAAAAGTGTTTATTACGTTTTATAAAACCTATAACAAACTGCTTAGAAATATCTTTTCCGTTAATCTTAATACGCTCTCTAAAATCTTTTAAATGCGGCGAAGTATATAAACCAACCTTATAACCTGCTTCTTGTAACACCGAAGCCAACATATGACTTGTAGAACCTTTACCATTAGTACCAGCTACATGTATAGATTTAAATTTATTTTCAGGATGCTTTAAGTGATAAGCAAGTAAAAGTGTATTAGATAAATCTTCTTTATACGCCTTTTTACCTTTATTTTGATACATTGGAAGTTGTGAAAACATCCAATCTATAGTTTCTTGATAGTTCATTTATTGACCTAAACTAAACTTAACTTCTACCCAACCAATTTGTGTTACTGGTGCTTTTGAGTCGGCAGGCCACTTATGTGTTAAAGCTGTTTTTCTTGCTGCTTCGTATAAACAAATGTCACCTGTTGTGCCTCTCTTTCCTGGAATAGCTTTTATAACTTTACCTGCTCTGTTAACATGAATTTCTACTACTACTCTTCCTTCTTCTTGGCAATCTGGAATAATTTTATTGTATGTAGCATTTCCTCTACCTCCTAAACCGTAGCCTTTTCCTCCTGAACCACTTCCTGGATCACCAAAATAACTTGGCGCATAAGGATCACCATCTAACTGCCCTTTATCTCCTGCCTGATTATCATCTCCTTCGCTTCCTGAGTCTGTTCCATCAGATTTCCCTATTCCACCAATTAAATCATCAAGTTTTTTCTTTTTATCCTCTTTTTCTTTTTGTTCTCTTTTCTCTCTTTCTATGCGTTCTGCTTCTGCCTTAGCTTTTGCTTCTGCTTCAGCTTTTAACTTAGCCTCTTCTTCTTCTTTCTTTTTTTTAATAGCTATGGCTTCTGCATTATCTTGAGTCATTACCTCTTCGGCAACTGTTTCTTGAGGTTTTGAAGCTTCTGGTTGGGTTTCTTCTACTTTAGTTTCTTCCTTTACTATTTCTTTTTCTACAGATTTAATTGGCTTTTTGGGTTGCACATTTCCACTTCCAAAATCAGTGGTTCCAAAATTAACTGCAACTCCATATTCTTCTGGAGGATCCATATAATTAGGACCAACCACAAATAATAACAGTAATAATATTACTATTATCAATCCAGTAATTTTTGCTGAATCTTTTTCGTGTTTGGTTTCAAAATATTTCACTTAATACAGTTTTATTTATCTATATTCAAAAATGATGCCTTTTTTAATTTGACTTAACAGCTAAAGTAGATTTAATCTTATTTCTATTAGCAATATCCATTATAAACACCACATGCTTCAAATCTACATCTTGATCTGATCGAATTGTAATAGTTGGCGAACTTGAGTTACCAACCATTTCTAAAACTTCAGCTTCCAGTCTAGTTTTAGATACCTCCTTCATATTAACAAAATATTGTAACTTTTTGTTTACACTAACCGAAACATTTTTTGTTTGGGTTGTCTTACTTGTTGAATTGGGTAACAACAAATCAATTGCTTCTGCAGATACTAAAGTAGATGCTATCATAAAAAATATAAGCAGCAAGAATACAATATCTGTCATTGAAGACATATTGAATTCTGGTGTAATCTTATTTCTTCCTCTAATATCCATAAAGACTATATTGGTTCATTAAGAAGGTCTAAAAACTCAACCGAATTAGCTTCCATTTGGTGAATTACTTTGTTAGTTCTTCCTACCAAATGATTATAAGCTATATACCCAACAATACCTACAATTAAACCAGCAACAGTAGTTGTCATTGCTGTATATAAACCATCTGCAAGTGTTTTAATATCAATAGATCCACCTGAATTAGCGATTTCAAAAATTGATAAAATCATTCCAATTACAGTTCCAAGAAACCCTATCATTGGTGCTGCTCCAGAAATAGTAGCTAATACACTAACATTTTTTTCTAAACCATAAACTTCAAGTCTACCTGCATTTTCAATAGCTGTGTTAATATCTTCTAAAGGACGACCAATTCTAGAAATACCTTTACTTATCAACCTAGAAACTGGAGAGTTTACTTGAGCACACAACACTTTTGCTGACTCTATTTTACCATTGGAAACATGATCCTTTATTTGGTTCATAAAATTAGGGTCTACTTTTGATGCTGCTTTAATTGCAAACAAACGCTCAAAATAAATATAAGAAGCTACGATTAATAATATAAATAATAACAAAATTATTAATTGACCTGCTAAACCACCACTTTTAATAAGCTCAATTATTGATAGTGTTTTTTCGACAGATTCTCCGTCTGTCATTAATTCTGCTCCATCTTGAACAGCATCTTGAATGATTGTACTTATCATACTATTAAGTTATTTAATACTGAGTTATAACGATTAGTTTTTAAATAAAGTATTTACGCTAACCACATTCTAGTTAAGAAGAATACTAATGCTCCTCCTAAAAACCCTACTAATGCTAACCAAGAAATCTTTTTTAAGTACCAGAAGAAATCAATTTTTTCCATTCCCATGGCTACAACACCAGCTGCAGAACCTATAATTAACATACTTCCTCCTGTTCCAGCTGAATAAGCAATAAAATGCCATAACTGATCATCAACACCTTCAGAGAACATACCTAAACTTGCAGCTACTAAAGGAACATTATCAATAACTGCAGAACCTACACCAAGTAATAGTACTACTAAATCTGAAACTAAAGTTCCATCAATTTCTGTTCCCATCATTGGCATACCTTCTTTTAAGTTATTTGCAAAACCAAATAATAACCCAAGAGATTCTAGTGCTGCTACAGCCATTAATATTCCTAAAAAGAATAGTATACTAGGCATTTCAATTTTAGATAATGAATGGTGTACAGGGCTATGGTGTGCGTGTGAATCACTTTCTTCTGAATCTACACCAGAAACACTAAATTTAGATGAACTATAAATTTCTGCAAACACTGCTACAACACCTAAAGCAAGCATCATTCCTACATAAGGAGGTAAATGTGTAACTGTTTTAAAAACTGGCACAGATACAATTGCTCCTAAACCAAGATATAGCATAGTAGAACTAAACTTAGATTTAGGCTTATTAGCATCTTCATCAATATCTTCTTCTAATTCACCTTTAAATGCTGGTAAAAATGATGCGATTGTAGATGGAATTAACATACAAACTAACGATGGTAATAATAAGTACTTTATAAGGTTTAAAGTAGTTACCTTATCACCAATCCATAACATTGTTGTTGTTACATCACCTATTGGCGACCAAGCTCCTCCTGCATTTGCTGCTATAATAATTAAACCAGCATACCATATTCTTACGCTTCTATTACTAACTATTTTTTGTAAAATTGAGATTAAAACAATCGTTGCTGTTAAATTGTCAATTATAGCTGATAATATAAAAGCTAAGAATGAAAATATCCATAAAATTCTTACTTTACTTTTTGTTCTAATAAACGATTTTATTGTAGAGAACCCGTCAAAATAATCAATAATCTCAACTATAGTCATAGCTCCTAATAAGAACACTAATATTTCAGCTGTTTTCCCAAGATGATGCAATAATGTTTCCTCCATTAAATGCATTTTCTCTTCGTGAGCTAACAATCCAAAATTATCTAAAAGCGCATGCTTTCCAGAGTCAAACCATTGTGTAAAATCATCTATTCCTAAAGATATTAAAGCCCAACTAATGGCCATCATAACCAAAGCAGGAATTAACTTATCAATTTTTAAATTATGCTCTAAGGTTATAGCTAAATAGCCTATTACAAATACTGCAATAATTACGGTTTCCATATGTATAAATTATATAAGTTGTTTTAATGCTATCTCAAAAGCTGTAGCACTTATGTTTGTTGTTGAATTACTTTGATTGTATACCTTTTCTATGGCTTTTTTAATAATTTCTGAAGTGTCATTAAAAATAGCTTCATCTGTCATTTGTACTTTACGCTCCATGAAATATGCAAAAACTCTAGCCATACCACAATTTGAAATGAAATCTGGGATAAGACTTACCTTATTATCGGTATGTTCCATAATTGGACCAAAGAAAATTTCTTTATCAGCAAATGGCACATTTGCTCCACAAGAAATAACTTCTAAACCATTAGAAATCATTTCATCAATTTGTGCTTTAGTTATTAACCTAGATGCTGCACATGGAGCAAATATTTCAGTTGATAAAGACCACACTTTTTGGTTCATCTCCTCAAAAGGAATCATGTTATGAGTCGCTAAAGTATTTCCATCTTTAGTTAAAAAGAAATTTGTTACTTCTTCAAAAGAAAATCCTTCTTCATTAATTACCCCACCAGTTATATCTATGATTCCAACTACTTTAGCTCCCATTTGTGCTAAATAATAAGCAGCTGCCGACCCAACATTTCCAAAACCTTGAACTATAGCTTTTTTCCCAACAATAGAGCCATCATAAATATCATAATAATGTTTCACCGCTTCAGCAACACCAAAACCAGTAATCATATCTGCTACTGTATATTTTCTTAAAACATCTGGTGAATACTTAGTGTTTTCTATAACTTTTATAACTCCTTGACGTAACTGTCCAATTCTATTAATTTTATCAGCCTCAGTTGGTTTGAAGTGTCCATTAAAAACACCTTCTTGAGGATGCCACACACCAGATTCTTCTGTAATAGGAATTACTTCATGTATCTCATCCACATTTAAATCGCCTCCAGTTCCATAATAGCTTTTTAATAATGGCGAAACTGCCTTATACCAACGTTCTAAAACACCTTTTTTTCTTGGGTCTTTTGGATCAAAATTAATTCCGGATTTCGCACCACCTATAGCTGGCCCAGAAACTGTAAATTTCACTTCCATGGTTTTGGCTAATGATAAAACTTCATTCATATCTAAGCCCTTACGCATTCTTGTTCCTCCTCCAGCGGCTCCTCCTCTTAAAGAATTTATCACTGTCCAACCTTCGGCTTCAGTTTCAGAATCTTTCCAATTAAATACTATTTCTGGTTCTTTACCTTCGTAACGTTCAAGTAGTTCTTTCATTAAATTATAGTTAGTTTTTGTGTTCAACAAATATAGAAAACAAAAAGTGCTTTATATAGTAAATACTTTTTTTTATGGACGAAAAATTACTCCACTACTATGATCTTTTTTAGCTCCTGTAACACTACTCAAACAGTTAACTTCATTTCTATACTTTAACACTCCTAAAAAAGCAAAAATTAGAGCTTCTTTATACTCAATTAGTTCTTTTTTAGGTATTGTAACTTCAATATTACTTAAACTCTCTATTCTTTGTATCAAAAACCCATTATAAGCTCCTCCTCCAGTGATTAAAACTGACTTTAAGTTAACATTTTTAAGAATTAAACTAACTTGAAAAGCTGCGTGCTCTATAAAAGTTCGAAGAATATCCTTTACACTTATTTCAAAGGAATCAATTAAAGGAAAAACACTACTCAGAACCCATTCTAACCCTAAAGACTTTGGGTAAGCTTCAGCATAATACTTTAAATCATTTAAGTAATTAAGTAAATCAATATTTACCTTTCCGGTTTTTGCTATCTCGCCATTATCATCAAAATCAAAACCTAATTTAGAAACATAATGATTTAAAACTATATTAACTGGACAAATGTCAAAAGCTATTCTTTTTGAATTTTCTATAAAAGAAATATTAGCAAAACCACCTAAATTTAAACAACTTTCATAGTTACCAAATAGCAAATGGTCTCCAATAGGAACTAAAGGAGCTCCTTGACCTCCAAGTTCAATATCTTGTATTCTAAAATCACATATAACAAGTTTATTTAAAATAGCCGCCAAATTTGCTTGGTTTCCTATTTGCTTTGTTACACCTTTCTCAGGTAAATGAAAAACAGTATGTCCATGATTACAAATAAAATCTAAATTACTAATTGAATGTTTATTTATAAACTCCTTGATAATATTAGCCTGATAACCTGTATATTCATTGTCCAAACCCTCTAATTCGCTACTATTACAATAAATAGCATTCTTTAATTTTTCCTTCCAAAATTTTGGATATTCAACAGTATCCGTTTTAATGATATTATAACTCCAAACTTTATCATAACTAAATATAACATTGCAAACATCGATTCCATCAAGAGATGTTCCAGACATTACACCTATAACATTATATATTTCTTTTTTCATATTAGTAAAAATAGCAAGGATTATTGAAAATATGTCATTAAAAAAGTATCTTTGAAAAGTTTTTTTACGAATTATTTAATACTACAAATAAAAATGGATTTTAGCCTTACAGAAGAGCATCTAATGATACGTGATGCAGCTCGTGATTTTGCACAAACTGAATTATTACCAGGAGTAATTGAAAGAGATGACAAACAATCATTTCCTGATGAATTAGTAAAAAAAATGGGAGATCTTGGTTTCTTGGGAATCATGGTAGATCCTAAATACGGAGGAAGTGGTATGGATACCATTTCATATGTACTAATTATGGAAGAATTATCAAAAATTGATGCATCAGCTTCTGTTATGGTGTCTGTTAACAATTCTTTAGTTTGTTATGGTTTAGAAAAATATGGTTCAGAGGAACAAAAGCAAAAATACTTAACAAAACTTGCTACAGGTGAATACCTTGGTGCTTTTTGTTTAAGTGAGCCTGAAGCTGGTAGTGATGCTACATCTCAAAGTACTACAGCTATTGACAAAGGAGACCATTACTTATTAAATGGAACAAAAAACTGGATTACTAATGGAGGCAGAAGTGATGTTTACTTAGTCATTGCTCAAACTGAAAGAGAAAAAGGTCATAGAGGTATTAATGCTTTTATTGTTGAAAAAGGAATGGAAGGGTTTGATATTGGACCAAAAGAAGATAAATTAGGTATTAGAGGTAGTGATACTCATACACTTCAATTTAATGATGTAAAAGTTCCTAAAGAAAATAGAATTGGAGAAGATGGATTTGGTTTTAAATTTGCAATGAAAACACTTTCAGGAGGAAGAATTGGAATTGCATCTCAAGCACTAGGTATAGCTTCAGGAGCTTACGAATTAGCTTTAAAATACTCTAAAGAAAGAAAAGCATTTGGTACTGAAATTTGTAATCATCAAGCTATTGCATTTAAACTTGCTGATATGGCTACTGAAATTGAAGCTGCTCGTCATTTAGTTATGAAATCTGCTTGGGATAAAGACCAAGGAAATAATTATGATATGTCTAGTGCAATGGCAAAACTATATGCAAGTAAAGTAGCAATGGAACAAACTGTAGAAGCTGTTCAAATCCATGGAGGAAATGGTTTTGTTAAAGAATACCACGTAGAGCGTTTAATGAGAGATGCTAAAATCACTCAGATTTATGAAGGAACTTCAGAAATTCAAAAAATTGTTATTTCAAGAGGAGTTATAAAAGGATAATAGTTTTTTAAACATTAAAATATTAAAACCTGTTTTTTTAAGCAGGTTTTTTTTATATCTGGAACTTTAAAACTATTAGTAATATTATTCCTTATAACTCAAATCTCATATACAATAACTTACCGATTAATTAATAGCAACTTCTCTACTTAGGTCTTTTAATAAACTTCATATATTAAAAATATTCTCGCTAAAAATGCAAACATATATTCTAAATATCTTGTTAACAAAAATCACATAGCTTAAATAAGCTAAAACTTCAACATAGTATGTTGTATAAAACATGATTTAAACAATAGAATAGAGAGTACAGCTAATACATTAGCATTATAATTTGGTGTATTCTTTGAAGATTAGTAAAGATTATAAAAAACAAAAAACCCTTACTAGTATTAGTAAGGGTTTTCAAAAAAGGCGGCGACCTACTCTTCCACGATAGTAGTACCATCGGCGCTAATGGGCTTAACTTCTCTGTTCGGAATGGTAAGAGGTGAGCCCCATTGCTATAACCACCTTAAATCTTTGGCTGATTTAACAGCTCTAATATTTTAACATATTGAAAAAGTGACATGATTTAATAAATTTTACTCTAAAAAGAACGGCTGTACAATAAGCCTATGGGTTATTAGTACTACTCGGCTATGACATTACTGCCTTTACACCTGTAGCCTATCAACGTAGTCATCTCCTACGACCCTTTAAAGAAATCTCATCTTGTGGTGGGTTTCGCGCTTATATGCTTTCAGCGCT